>CAVXVV010000034.1:0-184925 GCA_963765195.1 uncultured Candidatus Rokubacteria bacterium | reverse complement strand
CACCAAGGCCGGCTACCGCTTCCGCCCCCGCACGCTGGCCGAGCAGTCGGCGCGACGGGCGGCGGCGAGGGCGATCGGTGCCTTGCGTCGCGCCGGGCCGAGCAGCGGCGGCGTGGCCGGTGGAGCGGCGTATGCCCAGCAGGACTTCTCGCCGCCACGTTGCGCACCGCCGTCGACGCGAGCTTGCGCCGTCTGCGCACCGACACATCGACGTCTTCCAGCTGCACGGCCCGCAAGACGTGATGCCGGCGCTGTTCGACCAGCTGCACGACCTCGTCACCGCCGGCAAGGTCCGCCGCTTCGGCGTCGGCGCCGAGTCGGTCGAGGCGGCCGGGACTGGTCGGCGCCGCGGCACAGCGGTCGTCCAGGTGCCGTTCGGCGTGCTCGATCCCGCAGGCCGCCGAGACCGCGCTGCCCGCCGCGGCGAGCGCTCCGCGAGGTCTGGGCCCGCGGCGTGCTCGGCGGCGGGCTGCTGGCGGCAGCCGTGCGCGATCCCGCCTCCGTTCGCCGATGACCGAAGGGCCCGCTCATCGAGGGTCTGCGCGACGCTCGCCGCCGCGCGGCATCGACCTGTTCCGGCTGGCCATCGGCTACGTCCGCTCGTTCCCCGAGGTGTCGACGATGCTGCGTCGGCATCAGCTCGCCCGCCCACCTCCACCGCAACCTCGAGCTGCTCGCTGCGCCGCCGCTCGACGCCGATCTGCTCGCCGAGCTCGACGCCGCTGCTGGCAGAGCACGGGAGCCGGCCATGGCTGACGAGCCGGTCGTCGTCATCGGCAGCGGTCCCTGCGGCGCGATGGCCGCGGCCACGCTCGTCGAGCGCGGCATCGACGTCCTCGTGCTCGACGCCGGGCACACGCGCCGCGCGGCCTCGTCGTCCGCGCCGCCGGCAACACGCTGATACCGCCGCATGGGCTGGGCCGAGTACTCGACGGACCGCCTCGACCCGGCGACCGCTCCGCGACTCGACTGGTTCTCCAGCCTGTCGCTCGGCGGGCTCTCCAACTACTGGACGGCCGCCGTCCCGAGGTTCGCGCCGGAGGACTTCACCGACGGTGAGCCGCCTCGACGAGCGGTACCGCGTGGCCGATCACCTACGACGACCTCGTGCCGTACTACGAGCGCGCCGAGCGGGCGCTGACCGTCACCGCCGGCGACCCGATCCTCGGCGTGCCGGCCAACGTCGCCCGCTACCGCCATCGAGCTGCCGAAGCGACTGGCGGGAGCTGGCCGCGACGGCGCCGATCACGGGCACGGCGTCGGTGCGCATGCCGATGGCCAAGGGGCGTCCGTGGATGGTCGCCCGCCGCGGCACGGAGTTCAGCAGCTACCACTGCGTCATCGAGCCGCTCCTCGATTCCGCGCGGCTTCCAGCTCCGCACGGGCGCACGGGCGCTGCGCCTGGACTGGTCGGCGCCGGCCGGCCGGGTGAGGGCTGTCGAGTACGTCGACGCGGACACGGGCGAGCGCGAGACGCTCCCCGCGCGGGCCGTCGTGGTCGCCGCCGGCGCCATCGACTCGACGTCCTGCTGCTGCGCTCGACGCTCGGCCGACTTCCCCACCGGGCTCGGCAACACGCACGGCCTCGTCGGCCGGTACCTCCACGACCACCCGCGCGAGTGGTGGACTGGCCAGGCCGGCCGCTCGTTGCCGGCGCTCGCCCATCCCGTCTACGTCGCGCGCCGCGTCACGACGCAAGCGACCCGCTGATGGCCACGTCGCTCACGCTCGGCCTTCCATCCAGCGCGGAGCGGCTGCGCACGTACTACCGCGGCCGCACCGCGCCGTTCGGCGTCCAGGTCTTCGGCACGATGGTGCCGACGCCGAGTCGGCGTCGCGCCTCGCCGGGCGCCTGCCGACGACCCGGCGACGCGGCCGCTCATCTCGCTGCGCTACGACGAGGCCGCGGTCGACAACTCGTGGCCGCCCGCCAGCGCCTTCGCGAGGTCTTCGCCGACGCCGGGTCGAGCCGACGCTGCCCGGCCCGTTCCACGAGCTGCGCCCCGGCTCGTCGGTGCACTACGGCGGATCGGTGCGGATGCACGACGACCCCGAGTTCGGCGTGCTCGACGCGTGGAACCGCGTGCACGACGTCCGCAACGTCGTCGTGTGCGACAGCAGCTGCTTCACCACCGGGCCGGAGAAGAACCCGACGCTGACGGCGATGGCGATCGCCGCCCGGGCCGCCGATCAGCTGGCCGACGACATCCTGGCCGGAGTCGGTGAACCGCGAGCCGCGAGGCGACGCTCTGCCAGCCGATTACGGTCTGCGAGGAGTGAAGGTCGTGATACTCGCCGGCGGCATGGGCAGCCGGCTCAGCGAGGAGACCGAGGTCCGGCCCAAGCCGATGGTCGAGATCGGCCACCGTCCGATCCTCTGGCACATCATGCAGCACTACGCCCACTTCGGGTTCCGCGACTTCGTCGTCTGCCTCGGCTACAAGGGCGAGTACATCAAGAAGTACTTCTCCGACACGCTGGCGATGGCGGCGGACCTGACGATCGACTTCGCCACGAACAAGGTCGAGATGCTCGAGACGGCACGCGACGACTGGCGGGTGACGCTGGTCGACACCGGCCAGACGACCCAGACAGCCGGCCGGCTCGAGCGGGTGCGCAAGCACCTCGACGACGAGCCGTTCCTGATGACCTACGGCGACGGCGTGTCCGACGTCGACCTCGACGACCTCGTCGCGTTCCACCGCGGCAGGGCCGAGCTGGCGACGATCACCGCCGTGCACCCGCCGGCCCGCTTCGGCAAGCTGCACATCGAAGGGGCAGCGTGACGCGAGTTCGACGAGAAGCCGCAGATGTCGGAGGGCTGGATCAACGGCGGGTTCTTCGTCCTCGAGCCGGGCATCTTCGACTACATCCCCGGCGACGTCGACTGGGCCCGCGAGCCGCTCGAGAGCCTCGCCAAGGCCGGCCAGCTCAGCGGGTACTGCCACGACGGCTTCTGGCAGTGCATGGACACGATGCGCGACAAGGTCCTGCTGAACTCGCTGTGGGACAGCGGCGAGGCGCCCTGGAAGCTCTGGGACTCGTGACCGCGACGTTGCGACGACCTCGATCGACGGCGTCTTCGTGTTCACGCCGCGCCGGTCACGCGACGAGCGCGGCTGGTTCTCGCGGACGCTCGACCTCGACTGGTGCGCGACGCGCGGCCTCGAGACCGACGTTCGTGCACCACAACCAGTCGCGCTCGACCCGGGGCGTGCTGCGCGGCTCCACGTGCGGGGCGGGCGCGGCGAGGCCAAGCTCGTGCGCTGCGCCCGGGGCGCGTCGTCGACCACGTCGTCGACACCCGACCGTGGTCGCCGACGTTCCGCCGCGTCGAGCGCTTCGTGCTCGACGACGTCGCGCTCCACCACCTCTACCTGCCGCCGTTCGTCGCCCACGGGTTCCAGGTCGTCTCCGACGTGGCCGACGTCTGCTACCTGCACTCGCGGCCCTACGAGGCGGGCGCCGACCTCGTCGATCGCTGGAACGACCCCGACGCTGGCGCTCGCCTGGCCGATCGAGCCGCCGATCGTCTCGGCGCGCGACGCGGCCGCGCCGCCGCTCGCCGACGTCGAGCTGGCGGCGGCGTTCGAGCGGCTGACCCGCGCCGGTCACGGCTCGACGCGGTGGGGTGTCGGGCACCGGCACGTAGAACGTGCCGCCGGCGGCGGCGTACTCGCGCTGCTGGGCGACGATCTCCTCGGCGAAGTTCCACGCCAGCAGCAGCAGGTCGTCGGGCTGCTCCTCGACCAGCGCCTCGACCGGCCGGATCGGCAGGCGGCATCCCGGCATCAGCTTGCCCTGCTTGTGCACGTTGCGATCGACGACGTAGGCGACCCGGTCGGTGCCGATGCCCGTGCTGTTGAGCAGCGTCGCGCCCTTGGCGGCGGCGCCGTAGGCGGCCACCGTCCGGCCCTCGCCGCGCAGGTCGTCGAGCAGCGCGCGCAGCTCGTCCTGGCACGTCCGCACCCGCTCGGCGAAGCGGGCGTAGTAGTCGAAGGTCGTCATCCCCGCCGTCCGCTCGGCGTCGAGCTACTCCGCGCACCGCGCGGTGCGCTCCGGTCGCTTGCCGATGTGCCAGCGCAGCGTGCCGCCGTGCAGGTCGGGGAAGTACTCGACGTCGTTGAGGTGCAGCCCGTGGCGGCGCCATCAAGGCGTCGACCGAGGAGCACGAGAAGTAGCAGTAGTGCTCGTGGTAGATGGTGTCGAACTCGACGTGCTCGACCAGTCGCGCACGTACGGGTTCTCGACCGTGAGCAGCCGTCGTCGGCGAGGAGCTCGGCGAAGCCGCCGACGAAGTCGTTGAGGTCCGGCACGTGGGCCATCACGTTGTTGGCGATCAACGCCATTGTCCGAGGGTGGGCCGCGTACTACCAACACACCAGCCTGCTCCGTGACCTCGAGACGATCAGCCGCTATACCTGGCACCGCTATCTCCGCTGGCTGCTCAAGAAACACAAGGGCAGCCGTCCCCAGACCCTGATCCGCCAGAAGACCCGGATGATCCAGGGCAGAACGCGATGGACGGCCATGCTGCACGAAGGGGGGCACACCCTCTCCGTACATCAGTGGCTTCCGACGAGGATCGAACTGGTTCGCACCCGCTACCGGAACAAGGGCGTCGGGGGATTTCCGCACCCGTACCTGCGTGACGGCGAGCGCACGGACGAGGACGATGCGATGGGCGAGGGAGGTCCACCCCGGCATCTTGACGTGGATCGAATCGGCATCCCGAGTGGTCGTCCAGGCCGCCGGGAGCCGCTCGACATTCACGAACGGATGCTGCGGGCCAAAGTGCGGGACGATTTTACCTGCCAACGATGTGGCGCGCGGGATCGCCTGCGCACGCATCATCGGCAGGGAACCCGCTCGCACGGGCTGACCACACTCATCACCCTCTGCGAGGATTGCCACAAGGCCGAACACGGCATCGGGCATGCACCGTGTCCACCAGCCTGACCATCCCAATGGAGAGCCGGATGTGGGGAAACTCACACGTCCGGTTCGGAGAGCGGGAAGCGGGAATCCGCACAGCGCAAGCTGTGGATGGCGTCCGCGTCTCGACTCTACGCGATCCGACCCCGTCGAAGGAAGACGTCCACCTCACTCGGCAGCTCGTCGAGGGCGCGCGCCTCCTCGGGCTCCGCATCCACGACCACGTCATCATCGGCCGCGGCAGCCACGTGAGCCTCGCGCAGCGCGGGCTGATCTGACCGCCGGAGGAGAAGAGCGAGATGCGATTCCTGATCGAAGGTCGGCTGCGCCCGTCGTGCGGGCTCACGCCCCAGGACTACTTCGCCCTGGCCGTCCGGGAGTGGGAGATGGTTCTGGGCTGGCTCTCCTCGGGGATCGCGCTCGCCTACGGGCGTCCCGTCTCCCTGCCCGGCGGCACCCTTCTCATCGACGTCCCGTCCGAGGCCGATGCGCGCGCCCTCGCGGCATCGCTGCCGCTCGCCCCGTACGCCGTCGTGACAGTCCGCCGCTCGGACATGCCGCCCGCGCCGCAGCTCCGGCGGCCGCGCGTCGCGGCTCCCGCAGCCTGACGCGCGGCCCGCGCTTCGGCGCGCCGGATCACCGCCCGGCGCGGAGGTCGCCGAGCCGGCGGAGGCCCCGCTCCTGGACGACCTTCAGCAGGGCCAGGTTCACCCGTCGAGGGAACGCGGGCCCCCGGGTGATGAACGCCGTGAAGCAGCCGACGGCGTCCGCGCCCGCCTCGAGCGCGGCCAGGGCTTTGGCGGGGCTGTCGATGCCGCCCGTCGCGATCAGCCCCTTGTGCGGCCCGACGGTGCGCCGGAGGTCCCGGATCGTCTCGAGGACGTTGGGGAACAGCTCCGGGCCCGACAGGCCGCCGGCTCGCTGGGAGAGCCGTGGCTCCTCGATGCGGCGTGTGTTGCCGAAGTTGATCACGTCGATGTCGGCATCGAGGGCCGCCGGGATGATCGCCGTGCGGTTCTGATCGGGATAGTCGGGCGAGAGCTTCAGGCTCACCGGCTTCCGTGTGGCTTCCCGGACCAGCCGGAGCATGGCGCGAACCTTCTCCGGCGAGCCTGACAGCTCGTAGACGAGACGCGTGTTTGGCGACGAGATGTTGATCTCGACGAGGTCCGCGTAGGGCTCCAGGCTCTCGACCAGCCGCCGGTACTCCTCGGGGGACTCGCCGGCGACGCTGAGGATGAGCGGGCGGTCGTGGCGCAGCCCGGAGATCATCGTCCGGAAGGCGTCCAGGCCCGGGTTCTGGAACCCGTTGCAGTTCACGAGACCCGGCCCCGCCGGCGTCGTCACGCGCACGAGGTTCGGCTCGGGGTGGCCCGGCCTCGGGCCGAGCGTGATGCTCTTCGCCGTCACCGCGCCGAACCCGAGGGCCATCGCCCGCCGGAGGATGCGCGGGTCGTAGTACATCGACGACAGGATCAGCGGACCGGGGAGCCGGACCCCCGCGAGGTCCACGGCGAGCCGCGGGTCGTCGACGGCGAGCGCCCGGAGCGGAGCGACCGGGAGCGAGCGGAAGAGCAACTGGCCGATGCGGACCGCCGTGGCCTCGGGGAGCCGGACGAGCAGGCCGCCGTAGACCAAGCGGTAAAGGCCGTCGGTGAACGGGGAGAGCATCGAGCCCGACGAAGGATACAATGGCATGGACGGAGCCGCAACGGCGGCGCCAGTCCCGAGCTCTCGGCGGTGACCTTCACCGTTGTCAGCAGGGGTTCGCCTGCGAGGGTATTGGTGATGAATGAAGTCACGCGAACGTGACCATAGGCCGTCCGCCGGGCGCTCACGGGGCGCCGTGAGTCCTGGCTGCGGTCCGCGGAGCGGTCGATGACCGGAATGTGCACTCCGCCCGCGGATATCCTGCCGTGAGCTCGCAGCGCGCCAGGGAAAAGCGAATCGTCGAGAAGCTGAGAGCCGGCGTCCTGCGCCCCGCGACGCCGCTCGATGCCCCGCGGTCGAGGGTGATCGGGGAGGGCCGCTGCGACGGATGCGATGAGGTGGAGGCGGATTGCCTCGTCGGCGACAAGCCCTGGCATTACCTCTGTGTTCTTTTCTGGCAGGGGCGGAGCGAGAGTGTATCGGCCCGCCCGTCCGGGGACGCCGCCCCCGAGCGGAAGGGGCCCGAGCGCGCGCGGTGGACCATCGTCGTCCGAGTCGACCGCCCGGAGGTGTACACGATGCTCCGGCGAAGCTTCTCGGGATCGTCGTGGGTGTCGGTCGTGGTCGACCGGAGGTTCGGCGAGCGCCGCCGTGGCAGTGGCGCAACGCCGGGCGCCGAGCGCCGCGGAGGGGGTCGTCGGAGCTCGGACCGTTTGCCGACGCAGGTGCCGGACTTCCGGCTGGCGCATCGGGGCGACGGATTCGACGTCTACGAGGCGACCGGCCCGGAGTCGCAGCGCTGCCCGCAATGCGGCGCCATGGTGAGCGTCGAGATGCCGCGTTTCACCGAGCCGCCGGCTCGTTTGGAGCTCACGGTGCTGCACGAGACCGTTCCGCCGGACCGCGCCCGCCACGTCGTCGACGTGCAATCGTTCACCGCGACGGGCCGCGTGCTCATGGCGTCGCGCCTGTTCGTGCGGCACCGCTCGGAGTCGGCGTGATCGGCGGCGCGGGGCGGGCCCTCCGACCGTTGACGCCCGTCGCCCGAGTGGGTAGGATTTCAGGCCTGGACGATTAGCTCAGTTGGCAGAGCACCGGCCTCACATGCCGGGGGTCGCAGGTTCAAGTCCTGCATCGTCCACCACCCCCGACCCATCGACGTAGTCCACCTCGCAGTTGTGTCCGTGCGCCGTCTTCCGCTTCCGGATACTCGCCATGGTCAGCGTCCTCCCCGATCAGTTGTCGTGGCGGCCTTCACGGTGAGGCGGATCAGCCGGGCCATCGGCTGGCGGATAACTACGCCCGCCCTCTGCTCCCGGCGTACGGTCGCCGAGCGCAGCCGGCAAGCCCCTGCGCTCACCCCACACGCGCCATGACCTCCTCGGCGAACAGGGTGAGGAAGTGCTCCCGCGAGTCGAAGCCTGTCCCGGGTACCTGAGGCAACAGGATGATGCGTCCGATCTCTGGCACGGCCATCACGCGGCCGACCTGCTCGCGCACCTCGTCGGGGGTGCCCGCCAGCGCCATCAGGTCCACGAGCCGGTCCGGCACGAGCGCCCGGTGCCGTGCGGCGGCGGTGGCGTGTTGGAAAGCGTCGTACTCCCGCCGGAGGCGCTCGATGGCCGGCACGTCCTCCGGCCGGAACGGTACCGGCAGTGGGTGGCGCAGCGCCGATGCCACGCGGCCGCGGGCGTGGTCACGGGCCAGCGTCCCATCGCGCCCGACAGACGCGGGCGCCCAGATCGCGACGTCCAGGTCGTCGAGCCGGCGACCGCTCTCGGCGGCCCCGGCCGCGACACACGCGACCCCGGCGCGGAGGACCTCGGGATCGACGCTCGCGTACATGATGGCCCCATCGCCGACGCGGCCGGCCGCGGCGAGCATCCGCGGCCCGGAGCCGGCGGCGTAGATGGGCACGGGGCGCGGCCCGCCGAGCCAGGCGATCCGTCCCTCGGTGCCGCTCTCGAAGCGGATGGCCTCGTTCCCGAGGAGACGTCGCAGCGACGTCGCCATGGATTCGAGGGTCGCGATCCTCGCCGTTTGCCGGAGGGTGAGACCCATCGTCTGAGCCGCGCTGCCGCCCGTACCCACGCCGAGCACCACGCGCCCCTCCGCCAACTCGGCCAGGCTGGCGACGGCGCTCGCCGTCACGGAAATGTGCCGCGTGTGTGGCACGGCGATCCCCGGTCCGAGTCGAATGCGCGAGGTGCCGAGGGCACAGGCAGTCAGCGTGACCCACAGCTCGCGGCACACCAGGTGGGTGTCGGTGATCCAGACCGTGTCGTAGCCCAGCGATTCGGCCAGCTGAGCTTGCCGGACGATCGTTGGAACGGGCTGGTTCCCCAGGATGCCGATGTCGAACTTCACGCCGTTCCTTCCCCCGAGCGCAGTATACGTTCGACGCGCGGCGCCGGGCTCCGTCGACTCGCCTTGCCCGGGTCTGCCCGATGTGGGAGAGTTTCGCCATGCGCCGGGCGGCCGACTACATCGCGAGCCTACGTGATGGGCGCGCCGTCTTCCTCGATGGCGAGCGCGTCGGCGACATCACCACGCACCCGGCTTTCGCCGAGCCGATCCGCCGCGTCGCCGAGCGCTACGAGACCGCGCGCCAGACGCCGGATGTCACCGAGTGCGCGGATCCCGCCAGCGGACGACGGATCGGCGCGATGTGGCTGATCCCGCGGTCGGCGGAGGACCTCGGGCGGCGGCGGGCCGTCCACCGGTTCTGGGCCGAGGGCACGTACGGCCTCATGGGCCGGACACCCGACCACGTGGCTTCTGTGCTCACGGGATACGCGGGCTGGCGCCAGCTCTTCGACCGGGGGGATCCAGCTTCGGCGACCACGTCGTGCACTTCTACGAGAAGGCGCGAGACGAGGACCTGTACGTCGCGTACACCATCGTGCCGCCGCAGATCGACCGGGCCACCCCTGCTCACCAGCATCCCGAGCCGTTCCTCCACACCGGCGTGGTGAAGGAAACCGACGCCGGCATCGTGATCCGTGGCGCCCACGCCATCGCCACCTCGGTGACGATGGCCAACTGGCTCTACGTGAGCTACATCACACCGCTCGCCCCAGGCGACGTCGACTACGCCATCTCGCTGGTCGTGCCGGTGAACGCGGAAGGGCTTCGCCTCTACCCGCGCCGCCCCTATGCCACGCTAGCCACGAGCGTCTACGACTACCCGCTTTCGTCCCGCTACGACGAGGTGGACACCACTGTCGTCTTCGACGACGTGTTCGTGCCGTGGGAGCACGTGTTCGTGTACCGCAACGTGGCCCTCGTGACCGCGCAGTTCCACGAATCGCCGGCGCACGTGACCGCCAACTTCCAGTCTCTGGTCCGCTTCGGCGTCAAGCTCGAGTTCATGGCCGGGCTCATGCACAAACTCGTGGCGACCCAGCGGAGCGACGGCGACCCGGCCACCCAGGCCACGCTCGGGGGCGATCTCGCCGCCTACTGCGTGGCCTTCGACGCGCTGGTCAAGGCCGCCGAGCGGTTCCCTCTGATCAGCGAGGGCTACGCGCGGCCCCACCCCCAGTACGTCTACGCCGGGATGAGCCTCCAGCGCCGCCTCATCGTCGACATGTACCGCACGGTGCGAGAGCTCGCGGGCGGCGCGTTCCAGACCATGCCGTCGTCGGAGGCCAGCTTTCGCTCGCCGGAGACGCAGGCGCACGCCGAACGCTACTACAAGTCCAGCACCACCCCCGCCCACGACCGGATCAAGCTCCTCAAGCTCGTGTGGGACCTGATCGGCACCGAGTACGGGGGACGCCAGCTCCAGTACGAGATGTTCTACTCGGCGGCCCAACCCGTCGTGAACCGGCGGGTGTTCAGCGCCTACGATTGGGCGGCAGCCGCCGCCATGGTCGACCGGCTGCTGGCAGAGTATTGACGGTCCCGCCGGCGGTGCTCGCGCGGGCGGATGAAGTGATCCATCCATAGAACGTCTATCAACACTTCCTATCGCTCCTTTCTCACTTATTCCTACTCCCACCGCAACTCCACCAGCCATCCTTCGCGCACGCAGCGCATGATGTCGTGTTCGATCGTCGACGACCGACGGTCGTCGAGGAGGGGCGGCCCAATCAATAAGCGGTCATGGAAACCATGAATCACCCCGAGCACGCCCGCACTGGAACAGTGCCGTGGGACGATCGATGCAGTGCATCCGCACCTCCTTACGCCGTGGCGAGAGCGAAGTTCGACGGCCGCGTCGCGACTCGTCATAGTCGATCTGGTCGCGCAGCATGATGAACAGCCGCACCAGGAGCTTCCGGGCGACGCGACCTTCGCTTTGGGGCGCCCGCCCGATGCACAAGGGTGAGTAGGTCCGCTTGAGGTCGACATCCAGCGAGCGGCATGCGACGCAGCCTGACCGAGGGCGAAGCGAAGGAGCTGCTCCCTGTTTGGTGATGTGGCCGAGATGATACTTATCCGCGAGCATTGACGGCGGGGGCCAGGCCGACGTAGCTGACGACATGCTTCTGTCGTGAAAGCGGCCACGGGTCCCAGCACGACGATCGTGGCCAGTGCCGTCGAGCCCCGACGCCGGGGTGGTGATCAGTCGCGGGGCATCGGGGTGGGCCGAGGCGGCCGCGTATCTCGTCGTCGAGCTCACGGATCTGCGTGTTGAGGCCCGCGAGCAACTCGAGGCTCTGATCTCGGCGCCGTGCCGTGTGCGGGGGAGCGCGAGGGCGTGCAGCTGTGCCAGGCCCGCGCGGCGGAGGAGCTTGGAGCCACGCACGGTCGGTAGTTCAGGGCGATGGCGTGGAGGCCATTTTTCATGAAATAGTGGACCGGCGAGCCTTCATCGCTGGCACTGTCACGCTCGTGGCCGCGCCATTCGCTGTCGAGGCGCAGCCGGTGGGGAGGGTGTACCGGATCGGGTTTATCAGCAACGCGAGTCCGACGGCCAACACGACCTTCGTGGACTCGTTCCGGCGAGGACTCGCAGATCTCGGTTGGGCCGAGCGCCAGAACATCCACATCGAGTACCGGTGGGCGGAGGGCGATCTCGGACGCCATTCCCGACTGGCGGCCGAACTGGTGGCGCTGAAGGTGGACGTCATCGTGCTGGCCGGCACCGCGGCCGCCCGCGCTGCCGTGAAAGCGACGCGGGCGATCCCGGTCGTGGCCGCGGTGATCGGCGACCCGGTCCCCAGCGGCCTCGTGAGGAGTCTCGCCAAGCCCGGCGGCAATCTCACGGGACTCGCCTGGCAGGCCAGCGACCTCGTGACGAAACAGCTTCAGCTCTTGCAGGAAACGGTACCCCGGGCCACGCGGGTCGGCGCGCTTGGGCATGCTGCGACTCCTGAGGTGCGGAGGGCTGCCGAGGGCGCCGCTCGTTCGCTCGGCGTGCAGGTTCACATGATCGAGATCGAGGGGCCCGCAGACATCCCAGGCGTCTTCGAGACCATGCAACGGAGAGGGGCGGAGGCGCTCATCGTCCTGCCATCTCCGATGTTCTATGCCGAGCGCCGCCGGCTCGCTGCGCTGGCCGCCCGGAATCGGCTGCCGGCGATCTACGAGGTGAAAGAGTTTGTGGACGAGGGCGGGCTGATGTCCTACGGCCCGAGCTTTCTTGAAATGTATCGCCGTGCCGCCGTTTACGTGGACAAGATCCTGAAAGGCGCCACGCCTGGCGACCTTCCTATGGAGCAGCCCACGAAGTTCGAGTGCGTGATAAATCTCAAGACCGCGAAGGCCCTTGTCCTGACCATTCCCCCGTCGGTACTGGCGCGAGCGGATGAGGTGATTCGGTAATCCATGTCGCCGACTCGGCGCGGTCAGGTTGGGCGGAACCATGGAGGCGCTGGCGAGCGGCCGGGCGACGCGACCAGGCACCGCGGCGAGGCTAGCCCGACTGGCGAGGAGGCGGGCAGGCGAGGTGATGCGGAAGGTCGCCCTCGACGACGACGGGATCGTCGGGCGCGAGAGGCTGCTCGCAACGCTCGCATCGGCGGCCCATCGAGCGGCAGTCGATGGTGGGACGTGAAGCAAGAGGACTGCCATGGCGGGAGGAGCTGGAGCCATGGAGGCAGGGGAGCGACCGGCAAGGGTTGCCGGGTCAGGGCCGATGGCCGTGATCCCTAGATCGTGACCTCCAGGAGGTCGGACCCGAGCACGACGGGTCCGTCGTAGTCGCGGGCCACGTCGCCGGCAATGGACTGGATGACGGCGTCCGAGGCCCGCCGGAAGTGGGTCAGGACCAGCTTCTTCACGCGAGCCTTCCGGGCGATCCGGCCCACGCTGTCCGCGCAGGCGATGGTCTCACGGGCCAGGCGGGCGAAGTAGGGCGTGGTGAGCTCCGCCCGGGCCATGTAGCAGCACTGCACCAGCACGTCCGCGTCCAGGGCGAGGCGGTCGAGCCCCTCGCAGGCGACGGCGTCGCCGCTGAAGGCGACGACCTTGCCCTCCGCCTCGACGCGGTAGCCGAGACACACCCATCGGCGCCTGAAGTCCTCCGGGTAGTCGAGCCCGTGGCCGTGCACCACCGGCTCGGCGAAGACCCGCCAGGCGCCGCGACCCTGGACCAGTCCCGTCGTGGCGTCCGCGCTCTCGACCGGGGCCCATTCGATCGCGTGCTCGCCTTGCGAGCGGAAGCCGATGTCGCGGTCGTACACGCGCTCGAGGAGCGCCGTCACGATCGACTCGGTGCCGGGCGGGCCGACGACGCGGAGCGGGCTCCGGCGACCCTGGAGCCAGCCGGTCAGGATCACGTCCGCCAGGTCCCCGATGTGGTCGTAGTGGTGGTGGGTGAGGAACACCGGGCCGACCTCTTCGACGGGGATGCCGGCGCGAGCGAGCTGGAGGACGACGCCGCGGCCCGCGTCGAAGAGAAGGCGCGTTCCGCCGATCTCGAGCACCGCGGCCGACCCGTGGCGTGCCGGGTCGGGTATCGGACCACCCGTGCCGAGGAGCGTGAGCTTCATGTCCCGCGTCCGCCCTTGTCGAGAGAGTTCTACCGGGTCGGCCGCGGGGGCACAAGGGCGTCAGCGACGACCCGTTCGGCGGTGTCCGGCCGGCCCGATGGCCGCCGGGGACGGCGTGAGGCTATACTCGACGCCAGGCAGGGGCCGGCGGATCCACTCGGGCAACGGGAGGCAGCATGGCGAGGGTGACCAGCATCAGTGCGAGCCGGAGGGCCGAATCGGTGGAGTGGCAGCTGCGCGTCGACCTCGCGGCGGCGTTCCGGCTGGCGGCGGAGTTCGGCTGGCACGAGGCGGTCGCGAACCACTTCAGCCTGGCGGTGACGGCTGACGGCAAGAAGTTCCTGATGAATCCACGGTGGCGGCACTTCGCCCGCGTCAAGGCGAGCGAGCTCCAGCTCCTGGACGCCGACGACAAGGAGACGATGAGCCGCCCGGACGCGCCGGACGCCTCGGCGTGGTGCATCCACGGCCACCTTCACGGCGGCCTGCCCCAGGCCCGCTGCATCCTCCACTGCCACCCGCCGTATGCGACCGCCATCGCCTCGCTCGCCGATCCCGAGCTCAAGCCGATCGAGCAGAACACCGCCCGGTACTATCGGCGCCTCGCGATCGACCGGGAGTTCGGCGGCATCGCCGACAACGAGGAGGAAGGGCGGCGCCTGGTGCGCGTGATCGGCGACAAGAAGCAGGTGATCCTCGGCAACCACGGGGTCATCACGATGGGCAACACGGTGGCCGAGGCGTTCGACGACCTGTACTACCTGGAGCGGGCGTGCCAGACGCTGGTCCTGGCGTACTCGACGGGCCAGCCGCTCAAGGTCCTGTCACACGAGATCGCCGAGGCGACCGCGCGCGGGTGGGAGGACTACAAGGACGCGGCGTTCTCCCACTTCGACCAGCTGAAGGCGATGCTCGACGCCAAGGATCCTTCGTACAAGGACTGATCCGGGCGGCGCTCGCCGCCCCGCGACCCGCGCGCCTAGCTCCAGGTCAGGAGCCGGCAGAGGTCGCTGGTGAGATCCGTCAGCTGAAAGCAGCCGCGCCGCCCGCCCAGGCGCGGCCGCACGGTCCCTGCCCAGTCGGCGTCGAGCTTGACGCCGACCATGTCCCGCGCACGCTGCTGAGGCTCGTCGCAGATACCCATGTAGGGGAGGCGCGGGGTCAGGACGCGGGCCCGGACGATCTCGTGGCTCCGGGTGTCCACGTCGTACCAGAGCTCGAACCCGTGCACCTGGTCGAACATCGACTGGTAGAGGGCGAGCGTCGAGCCCGCGCGTGTCACATGGCTCCGCTTGTAGCGATGGAAGACGAGCGGCCGGCCCGGCGGCGGCGAGTACATGTCCAGGGTGGCCGGCGTCCGGACCGCCCGCTCCGCGAAGAGGGCGCGGGTCTCGTTCCGGTAGGTGAAGCAGAGATCGACGAGCTCGGGCCAGGCCTCGAGGTCCAGCTGGTGGAACTCGGCGGGGCTCGGCCGCGCCTCACCGGCCACGTCGATCCGCGTCACCTGGCGGGAGAGGCGGGCGGCCTCGATGGCGGCGTCCAGCAGGTGGCCGGCGAGAGGATGCTCGCCCAGGATCTCCGCGACCTGGCGCCGGAACCCGGCCGCGACGCGGAGGCGTCCGACCTCCCGGAAGGCCTCCAGGATGGAGCCGCACGCCGTCCGCGTCGTCTCGGATCGGGCGGTGGCGGTCGCCTCGCTCAGCTGGTAGCTCGGCGACGGCTCCGCCACCAGGCTCACCTCGAGGTCGACGAAGCCGTCGCTCAGCCGGGCGCTCAACCGGAGCCGCGGCGGCGGGTCGAGGGCGTCGACCCAGCCCGTCACGGTCCGCTCGTACGGGCTCGCCAGGTCGAGGAACCGGCACTCGACCGTCATGGGGTCAGACTTTCAAAGTCGGGGTCTGACCCCGTCGTTTGGAAATCACGGCCGGATGCCGTGGACCATGCCGTCGACGTGCTTGGCGGCCCGGCCGAGGTCGTACTCGCGGTACATCTGGAGCCACTCCGCCGCCGGAGAGCCCGAGCCGTGGATGATCTCCACGTCCCACCAGCCGGCGTACTCCGAGGCGGTCAGGTCCCGGATGAACCGGAAGAGGCGCATGCGGTCCTCGGCGCTGCCCGCCGAGGCCGCGTAGTACTTGTCGAAGTAGGGCTTGAGCTCGGGCGCACGCTGGTCCTCGATCGCGGGCAGCGTCTCGACCGCGCCCCCGGCGATCTCGAGCAGGAGGCGCGTCGCCAGGTAATGCCCCTCCATGGCGACGTGCTTGCCCGTGTTCGCGTAGACGGCGTCGGGGACCGCGACCCCCGGGTCCATCAGCTCCGCGTGCATGGAGGCCGCCACGCCCGTGCTCCAGATGAGCGCCTGGAGCTTGATCATCTGGGTGATCTTGTCCCGGATGTGCTGGGCGTCGGCGACGCCGTTCATCTCGGCGATGCGGTGGGCCGCCCCGATGAAGATGTCCAGCTTGCCGACGTCGGCGCCGAGGTAGCCCTGGCGGTTGACGCTCGCGAAGATGTTGGCCATGTCGCCGGAGTGTTGCCACTCGCCGCACAGGAACACGCGCTCCCAGGGCACGAACACGTCCTCGAAGATCGTGAAGGTCTCGAGGAGCTGGTCCTTCCGCGTCATCGGCGACGTCTCGGGGTCCTTGATGTGAGCCTCGCGCGCGATGAGCTTCAGGCCGGGCGCGTCGACCGGCACCGCGCAGGACACGGCGTAGTCGGCGTCCTCCTTCCGCATCGCTCGCGTGGGGGCGACGATCAGCTCCTCGGCGGCCACCGCGCCCGAGGTGTGCATCTTGCAGCCCCGGATGACGATCCCGTCGGAGCGCCGCTCGACGACCCGGAGGTACGCCTCCTTGTTGGGCTGCTCGGCGGGGCGGAGGCGGCGGTCGCCCTTGGGGTCGGTGATGGCCGCCGACGTCATGATCTGGTCCCGCTGGAACCGCCGGATGTAGCTCCGCACGCGCTCGAGGTACTCGCCCTTCCCCTCGCGCGCGAGGGTGGAGGTGACGACGTACAAGGCGGCCAGCTCGTCGCGGCCGATCGTCGCGTAGCCGGCCGCGGGAGAGACGCGCGACACCTGGCGCGCGACCATGATGTTGTCGAGGAGATCCTCCTTGGTGGCCGGGATCGACCAGAAGGGATGGCAGGGCTCCCCGTCGATCGAGACGATGCGCGGGAGCGCGCGCTGGATCTCCGGATCCCGGACGCAGTCGTAGATCCACGTCCCCCAGCAGTGCCGGGTCGGCGCGAAGCCTTCGTGGCTCACGCGGTCCGCGATGCGCTCGCCGCCGCAGTAGATGACGGGACGCTGCGTCTTGAGGGCGGCGAGGTAAGCTGCGCTGGTCCGGAATGCCATGTCGGAGCCTCCTGGGCGGACGCCTGTCGGCGCCTCAGCCCTCGTTCAAGAGCCGGCGAACCTCGTCCTTCAGCACCTTGCCGTTCGGATTGCGGGGCAAGGCAGTGAGGAACCGTACCTTACGGGGTGACTTGTAGTCGGCGATGCGCTCCCCGAGGAAGCGGCCGAGCTGCGGCGCGTCCAGGGCGCTCCCCGGCCGCGCGACGACGGCGGCGCCCACGATCTCCCCGAGGTCGCCGTCCGGCAGACCCACGACGGCCGCCTCCACGACGTCGGGGTGCGCGGTGATCGCGCTCTCGACCTCGACGGGCGGGATCTTCTCGCCGCCGCGATTGATGAGCTCGTCGACGCGCCCCACGATCCGGAGGAGGCCGTCAGCCCCGAGGCGCGCGAGGTCGCCGGTGCGGAGCCAGGGGCCGTCGAACTTCGCGCGCGTCGCCGCCTGATCGCGCCAGTAGCCGACCATGGCGGTGGGGGTCACCACCTGGAGCTCGCCGCCCGGCGCGATGCGGTCGCGGACCCCCGGCACCGCCACGCCGATGGCGGTGAGATCGCGGTCACCGGGGCGCCAGGGGAGGTAGTGAGTCATGGAGGTCGCCTCGGACATGCCGTAGACGTTCACGAAGCGGACGCCGGGTACGACCCGGGACAGGCGCGCGGCGAGCGGGCCCGGCATCGGCGCGCCACCGTAGGCGAACCAGGGCGCCGAGCTCGCGGGCGGCGGCGCCGTCTCGAGCAGGGCGAGCATCCGGCTGTAGATCGTCGGCACGCCGATGAGGAACGTGTAGCGGCCCTCGGCGAGGGCGCGCGCCACCGCCGGCGGGTCGAACCGGCGCGGCACGTCGACCCGCCCGTTGGCGAGCAGCATGTGGGCGAGCCCGTCGTTGTAGCCGGTGTTGTGGAAGAGCGGGCACACGACGGCCGTCGCGCTGTCGGGTCCCGAGTGGAAGAGGTGCGCGAACATCGCGGCGTTCCGGACCAGGGAGTCGTTCCGGATCATCACGCCGCGCGGCTCGCCGGTGGTGCCCGACGTGTAGCAGAGGACGCCGACCTCCTCGGGCCGCGCCTCCGAGCCGTCCAGGGCCGGCGCCGATGACTCGGTCGCCGCCACGTCGGCCGACTCGACGGCGCGACGCCGGTAGCGCTCCGGCACCCGGGACAGGTAGGGCGGGTCTCCGACGATGGCCGCGGGGTCGAGGTCCTCGAGGGTGCGGTCCAGATCGCCCTCGGCCTGGCGCGTGTTGAGCGGGGCCGCGACCGCGCCGTGGGCCATCGCGCCGAGATAGGCGGCGATCCACGCGCAGCTGTTGTCGCCGAGGAGCGCCACCCGGTCGCCACGCTGGACACCGAGCCCGCGGAGGCGCGCGCGGTGGCGCGCGACGAGCCGGGCAGCCTGGCCGTAGGTCATGGAGCACCCGCGGTCGGGCTCGTCGGCAAGGACCGTCTCGGGCGTGCGCTCCGCCCAGTGGAGCAGGAATTCCGGCAGGGTTTCAGCCATTGCCTGGTGGAATGCCCCGTATTCTATTGACGGCGCGCGGTTAAATCAATCAGCCGGCGGGGGCACTCCGGAAGCTCGACGGTGAAGACGCTGCCGGCGCCCTCGATGCTCTCGACGACGATCCGCCCGTCGTGAGCGTCGACGATGCTCTTCGCGATGGCGAGCCCGAGGCCGGTGCCGGAGATGTCCTTGGTCGCGGGATCGTGCACTCGGTAGAACTTGTCGAACACGTGGGGCAGGTGGCGCGCCGGGATGCCGATGCCGGTGTCCGCCACGCGGATCAGGCCCCCAGCGTTTGGGCCGTCCGCGGCGCCGGCGGCGGCCGGAAGCGCGGGAGGGCTACGCGGCAGCGGGGAGGAGCGGGCAGGCCGGCGGCATTGCCGCCTTCTTTTTCGCGATGATCGACGCTGCGTGGGCGGCGAGGTAGTGCGTGATCGTCTCCACTCTGATCTTCATCGAGCCGGCGGGCTTGGTGGAGTCGAGGTCCTGGAACGAGAAGAAGAGGGTGCCCGAGCGCTCCACGATCTGCTGCACGGGCGTGTAGGTCGGCTGGTCCATCCCGCATTCGTAGCTCGAGAGCCGGACCACGCACGAGATCCACGGGATGCGCGCCGCGAGCTTCGCGCCCCACAGGATCTCGTTCGTATTGGAGCTGTAGGAGGACGGCCACACGTCCCGGATGTCGAGCGGCGACTTGACGTGGCCCGCGGCGATGTCGGGGCCGAACGCCCAGTCGAGCAGGTCCGCGTCGATGGGGAGGTACTGACCCCACAGGATCGGATAGCCGTGCGCCTGGATGTCGACCTCGATCTCGTGGCCGATGCCGGGATCCATGTGGTACGGCCGCGCCAGCACGAGGATCGCCGACCGGTCCTCGCGCGCGCACCACTCGAGCACCTCGCGCGACCGCCGGCGGAGCCCGTCCGAGAAGGTCCGGAGCGCGTGGAAGCCGGCATCCACCGCCGCCGCCATCTCGGCCGGCGTGAGCCCGGGCAGGGCGCCCCGCAGGCCCTCGAAGAGCTGCTTGGGCACGAGCTTCGGCTCGTCGAGCGACACGAACGGCGCGACGTAGCGGATGCCCTGCTCGGCGAACACGTCGCGCTCCTTGAGGAACCCGGCCTTGATGTTCTCGGGCGCGGCCATCACGCGGGGGCAGGTGAGGCTCTTGGCGACGTGGCCGCTGAGGAACGACGGGAGGTTGTAGATCATCGGCGAGAAGAGGATGTGGAGCTTCTCCCGCTGCCCGAAGACGAGCTCGCCGTAGTGCCCGGAGATGCACTTGACCGGGTAGCAGCAGTCCACGGTGCCGCGGCCCTTGCCGAACTCGCGGCCCTGCTCCTCGGAGGTGTCGGACGAGAAGATCAGGTGGCGCGGATCGATACCGAGGGCGGTGAAGAGCCCGTGCCAGAACTGGTGCGTCGACCAGAGGTTCAGGACGCGCGGGATCCCGATCCGGAGCTCAGCGCGCGACGGGTGCGGGGCGGGCGCGGCGGAAGGCGTCCTTGCGAACCATCTCGGCAACGTTAGGGTACTCACGCTTGACCTCCTCGAGCTTCGCCTTCACCGTCCGCATCTCGTTCGCGTCCTCGACCAGGCCCTTCGGGCAGGAGTTCCCGCTGATGACGCGCTCCCAGCCCGGCGCGAGCGGCACCTTGCTCCACGAACGCCCGGCCGCGCCGGGCAGCTGCACGTCGATGAAGGTCCGCGTGCAGTTGACGGGGCACCACTTGCAGACCGTCTCGGCCTTGGTCGTGCTGACGTAGGTCAGCGCCTCGATGACGTCGAAGCCGCGGAACCTGGACGGCGCGCCTGCTCTCCGCCCGTCGCCGGCGCAGAGGGCGGCGCCGATGGCGCCGGCCTCGCCGGAGTAGGGGTGGAGCACCACCTCGGCGTCCGGCACCTTGCCGGTGATGAAGTCGGTCTGCGCCTTGACCACGGCCATGTTGCGGTGGGTGCCGCCCTGGAGGACGAACTTCCGGCCGGCCGCGCGGAGGTTCTGGAGCTGACCCGCGTAGATCCAGACGTTGACCGGCAACACGGCCGCCAGCGCGGCCATGATCTCCTCGGCGGCCCAGCCCTTCCGCTGCTGGTTCACGATGTCGGACTGGAGGAAGACCCCGCAGCCCATCGCGAGGGATGGCATCGCCTTCGCGGTGAAGGCGCGGTCGGCGTAGCCCTCCAGGGGAATGCCGTAACGCTCGGCCACGCCCTGGAGGAAGGCCCCGTTGCCGGACGAGCACTGCGAGTTCAGCCGGAAATCGGCCACCGTGCCCTGGCGGAGGAGCATGATCTTGACGTCGGTGCCGCCCACGTCGCAGATGACGTCGGCGTCGGGGACGTAGTGGAGCGCCGCGGTCGCGTGCGCCACCGTCTCCACGATCGCGACGTCGGCTCCCAGGATGTCGCGGAGCAGGTCTTTCCCGTACCCCGTCAGCGCGAGCGCGCCCACATCGGTGAAGCCCGCCGCCCGCACCTGCCGGAAGAGCGACTGCGCGTCCTCGATGGGATTGCCCTTCGAGATGGCGTAGCAGCTGAAGAGGAGCTCCTTCTCCAGCGAGAGCACCACCGCTTTCGCGGTCGTGCTGCCGAAGTCGCAGCCCAGGAGTACGGGCGCGGCGGCGGACCGGGGCGGAGCACGTCGGGCTGGCCGGGCGCCCGGAGTACCGGGCCACGAAGGATGCCAGCTCGTCACCGCTCGCGACCAGCCCCTTGGCGCCGTCCTTGGCCTTCTGCTCCTGCTGGCCCTCGGTGACCCACCAGGAGAGCTTGTCGCGCCCCAGGTAGACCCCCACTCCGGCGGTTTCGCCCCGGGCGGTCTCCACGCAGCCGAGGCACGCGTAGTAGAGGGCGTCGTCGGGCACGAGGATCAGCCCGGACGGATCGACCTGGTCGCCGCCGAGGACGCCCCGCTGCGTCCACAGCTTCATCAGGTGATGGCGCCACGCCTCCTGGAGCCCCTTGAAGAAGAGATTGGGACCGCCGAGCAGGAGGACCGTGGGCATCGGGGTGTTGCCCTTGGTCAGCGTGGCGAGGTTCTGGTAGACCACCGCCTCGAACAGGCTCGCGATGATCTCCTCGACGGGGACGCCGGTCTTGACCAGCGTGTTGGCGTCCGTCTCGGCGAAGATCCCGCACTTGGAGCTGACCTTGTGGAGGCTGAGCCCGGCATACCCCATGGTGGCGAGCCGCTCCGCCGCCACCTGGAGCTTGCGAGCCGTCTTCTCGATGAACGTCCCGGTCCCCCCGCTGCACGCCGACTGCATGAAGACCTGCTTCGACTTCCCGGCGCCGGCGTCGGTGAAGAAGATCGTCTTCATGTCCTCGCCGCCGATCTCGGAGACGAAGCGCACCTCCGGGTGGAGGCGCTCCACGCACGCGGCGACGGCGACGACCTCCTGGACGTACTTGGCGCCGATGAGGGCGGTGATCGAGCCGGCGCCCGAGCCCGTGACGAAGACCCGGTCGACCCCGGGCGCGAGCCCGGCCTCGGTCTCCATGCGCTCGAGGAACTCGAGCACCTTCTCGGCCTGACGCGTGTTGTGGCGCTGGTAGTCGCGCCAGACGACACGGTCCCCGTCCACCAGGGCCGCCTTGACCGTCGTCGAGCCGACGTCGAGGCCGGCGATCTTCACGACACCACCGCGGGCGGAGCCTCCGAGCGGGATCCGCTCTGACCCGCGTCGCGGGCCAGGGCGGCGAGCCGGTCCCCGCGGCCCATCAGCTCCGCGACGTGGAGCACGAGGTTGGCGGCGGTGCCCGCCGCCAGGCCCCGGTGCGGGATGGGGTAGGTCGCCATGCGCATCGCCGGGCGGGCGTCCACGTAGGCCCGCACCTCCTCGGCGGTGAGCCCGGCGGCCGCCAGCGCCCCGTCGAACTCGCGCTGGGCCCGCTTCTTCGCCTCGGTCAGGATCATCTGGCAGCGCGACAGGGCGTGCACCTCGGCGTCGCCCTTGATCTCGAGCGGCGCGTAGAGGAGGTCCGGGTACTTGCCCACGACCCCGGCCATCGCGCCGATGCTCATGGTGTTCGGCATGCAAGAGTAGGGCGACAGCTCGCAGATCATGTGGGCCTTCTTCTTCTTGTGGGCCCACAGGGACTTTCCGACCAGCATGTCGCCCTCGCCGCCGTCGAGGCGGCTGTGGAAGTACGGCGCCGCCAGCCGCCGCAGCTCGAGCTGGTTCGGGATCTCGTGAGGGAGGTTGCCCATCGCGCGCCGGAGGCGGTCGAACGTCCACCGGTAGAGGGCCTGGACCGCCCGGCCCGCGCCCAGCTTGAGGCGGGCGCCGCGCTCGATCCCGCTGTAGTCCTCGAAGCGCTGGAGGCCGAGCCGGAGCAGGTAGTCCATCCACACGGTGACGGCGGCCGGGTACACCTCGGCGCCCTCGGCCTCGAGCCAGCGGTGGATGTTGTAGTTGGGGTCGCCTTCCACGGTCTGGAGGTAGAACTCGCCCGTGATCTTGACCTTCGGCTTCACGCGGAGCCGGTCCACCTCGATCGTCGAGAACTTCCGGTGAACCTCGCGGAGCGCGCGGGCGAAGTATGGCGTGCCGAGGTGCCAGGTGATGGCGCGCCAGGAGTCTTTTTGCGGGCGGTTCTTGAAGACCTCGAAGAGGTAGTCCATGCTCTCGCGCACCACCGCGCTCGTCCGCCCCGCCTCGACCTCGTACGGCCGGACCTGGTACTCGAGGTCCTGCACCAGATCGGCGCAGAAGATCGCCCACAGGCAGCCGAACGTGATCGGCAGGTTGAAGTCGAGCCCGTCGCCCATGACCGCCTTCTGGTCCATCTGGTCCTGCGCCAGCAGGAACATCCGGAACGCCTCGAGCCCCGTGTTGCGCAGCGCGAGCTCGTAGCTCTGGTGGTACTGGCCGAACCGGCAGGCGCCGCAGGAGCCCGCGGTGAGGTAGACGTAGTTCTTGCTCACCTCGTCCGCGCCGATCGCCTTCGCCTCCTTCTTCAGGAAGTTGACGAGGTTCCCGGTGGTGAAGCTGGTCGGGCAGCACTGGCCGATGTCGGCCACCTCGCGCCCGGTCAGGAGGTCCTCCTTGGTCGCCACCGGCAGGATGCGCGCCTTGTAGCCGCTGTTCTCGAGCACGGCCTGGAGGAGGCGCTCCAGGCGCCAGTGGAGGCCGCCGAACAGCACCGTGGTGGAGTCCCGCTGGGCGCGGGTGAACGGGCGCGGCGTGTAGGTGCGATAGGGCTCAGTCGTGGCCGTCGCCATTCCGTCCTCCTTCGACCGCTATGCGCACCGGCGCGGGTGTCAGCGCCGGTCGCGTGCTCCGGAACGAATCGATCCAGTGCTCGACGAGGCGCACCGAGGAGAAGCCCGGGAGGCGCCGGATGGTCTCGTCGATCTTGCGGGCGGCGGCGCGCCCCTCCTCGTCGCCGAAGAGGTAGCCGGCCAGGAACGCCAGATCGTCCCGGCTCTGCTCCCCACTCCCCACCGGGGCCCAGAACCGGTCGACGATCACGCGCGCAACCCTCGCCGCCCCCGGGCGGCGGAGCCGTTCCTCGGCCTGGCGATAGTAGAAGAAGAAATGGCGCGACTCGTCGAGCGCGATGCGCTCGAGGAGCGCGGAGAGCACGGGGTGCCCGGCCAGCTTGGAGAGCCGCCGGTACCCCGTCAGGGCGGTCATCTCGTTGATGGCTCCCCACGCCATGTGCAGCGCGCAGAAGTCCGGCCAGATTTTCGAGAGCAGGGACACGGCCGTCGCCTCGATCTGCTTGAGGAGGGGCTCCTGGCCGCGCGGCCGCGCTCCGCGGCCCGAGGGGATGGCCGGCGGCCTCCAGGAAGCGCGCCAGCGCGAGTCCGTGAAACGTCTCCTCGTAGACCCAGCAGGCGAGGAACGTCGCGACGTCCGGGTCGTCCACCGCCCGGGTCGCCAGGAGCTCGCGGAGATAGATGATGGTGTGGGCCTCGACGTCCTGCATGTAGCGGAGCGTCCGGATCGTCTCGGGGCTGACCGGATGCCGCGGGACGTCGGCCCAGGGGAAGGCGGACAGCTCGACCGCTCGCGAGCGCGCCACGTAGGCCTCGAGGTCCACCGCGGCCATGGCCGGCAGCCTACAACGATCCGCCTGTCGAGGGCAAAGAGTACGGTCGCGTCATGTCACCTGCCCCTACGCGCGGCATCCCGTCGCCGGATTGGGCGCCCACGCCGGGGGATCGATCCGGCCCGGCGCCCGGGCGCCGGGGGGCGGAGGGTGCGCTGGCCCGCGCGCCTTGTGTCCCGGTCGGCCCTGGGCTACGCTCGCGTCAACGTCGTGAATTTGGTCTCCTGCCGCGTGACCGATAGGCACACCCGAACAAGGAGGTAGGACCGATGCGCCTCGCTCGATTGACCCTCGCGCTCATGCTGACCGCCGGGCTGATGCTGGTGGGCCTCGGGTCCATCGGGCCCAAGGCCTCGGCCCAGCAAGGCAAGGTCATCCGCTTCGGCGTGAACCGGGCGGCCGAGAACCTCGACCCGGTCACCCAGGACGCGAATCCCGACATCTGGGCGTTCATGCAGATCTACCAGCAGCTGGTGCGGGTGAACGTCAAGGGCGACGGCTTCGAGCCCGATCTGGCGGAGAAGTGGTCGACGTCCGCCGACGGCCGGACGTGGACGTTCAACCTCAGGAAGAACGCCAAGTTCTCCAACGGCGATCCGGTCAAGGCCAGCGACGCCGTCTGGTCGCTCAAGCGCGCCCGGGACACCAAGGGGCCGTGGAAGTGGGCCCTCGAGGCGGTCGAGGACATCCAGGCCAAGGACGACTTCACGGTCGTCATCAGCCTGAAGGAGCCGTGGGCGCCGTTCCTGGCCGACATCTCGCTCTTCTCCAACAGCATCATGCCGGAGAAGGTGTTCAAGGGCGCGAAGGACGAGGACATCTCGAACAAGCCGGTCGGCTCTGGCCCCTGGATGCTCGCGGACTGGAAGAAGGGCGAAGAGCTGATCATGAAGCCCAACCCCCACTACTACGAGAAGGGCCTGCCCAAGGCCTCGGAGCTCAGGATCCGGTACATCCCGGACGACAACAGCCGCATCATCGCGCTCCAGTCGGGCGACGTCGACGGCATCGACTATCCGCCGTTCTCGCGCATCGAGGAGCTCAAGAAGGATTCGAAGCTCGAGGCGCAGCTCAACCCGTCGACCCAGGTGTCCCATCTCTCGCTCAACATGCGGGAGGCGCCGCTCAACAACGTGAAGTTCCGGCAGGCCCTGGCTTTCGCGACCGACCGGGCCGCCATCGTGAAGGCGGTCTGCTTCGGTCACTGCACGCCGGCGACGACGTTCCTGCCGATGACGACGCCCTTCTTCAACAAGGGCTCGAAGGGCAACGCGTACGACCTCAACAAGGCGAAGCAGCTCCTCAAGGAGTCCGGCATCGCGACCCCGATCACCCTCAAGGTGCTCTACCGGGCCAACGACGCGGTGCACCAGCCGACGGCGGTCGCCCTGAAGGAGATGTGGGGCAAGCTGGGCGTCACCCTGGAGCTGGATCCGCTCGACCGCGCCACCGCGACCCAGCGCTACCGCGCCAACCAGTTCCAGGTCTACATCACGAGCTGGACGAACGACATTCCCGATCCGTCCCAGCTCGCGGCCTACGCGCTGGGCTTCACCGAGAGCGAGTCGTATCACAGCGGGTACAAGTCGGCGGAGATGGACGCGCTCCTGGCCAAGGGGATGCGGGAGACCAACGTCGAGAAGCGCCGCCAGGTCTACTACGAGATCCAGGAGCTCGAGCTGCGTGATTCGCCGCTCATCATTCTCTACTACTCGCCCTACACGATCGCCATCAACAAGAAGATGAAGGGCTTCGTCCAGATGGCCACCGGCCCCTGGATCTTCAAGAACGTGACCATGGAGTAGACGCGGGCGGACCGTGCCCCTGCTGCGCTACGCGCTTCGGCGCATCGGGCAGACGCTGCCCGTGGCGCTCCTGGTCACGGTCCTGATCTTCTTCCTGATCAAGCTGCTGCCGGGCGATCCGGCAACGGCGGTCCTGGGCGATCGGGCAAGCGTCCAGGCGGTCCAGGCCCTGCACAAGCAGTGGGGCCTGGACCGGCCCTTGCCCGTGCAGTACGCCGTCTACATGCGAAAGCTGGTGACGGGCGACCTGGGGCAATCCCTTCGCTACCGGACGCCCGTCATGGACCTCCTGCCGCGCCGGGCCGGTGTCACGTCCTTCCTGGTGGTGTACAGCCTGGCGCTGTCCGTCCTGATCGCGGTGCCGCTCGCCCTGGTGGCGGCGACCAATCGCGAGCGCTGGCCCGACCAGCTGGTGCGCGCGCTGATCACGCTGCCGCTGGCCTCGCCGGCGTTCTGGATCGGGATCCTCCTGCTCATCCTCTTCGCGCTGAAGCTCGGGTGGTTCCCGGCCTCGGGATACGGGGAGGGGTTCACGGGGCACCTCCGGCACCTCTTCCTGCCCGCGCTCACCCTCGCGCACGCCTTCACGGCCGTCCTGACCCGCAGCCTCCGCTCCGCCCTCATCGACGTGCAGACCACGACGTACGTCGACTTCGCGCGGGCCAAGGGGCTCGGCCGCCGGGCGGTGGTGCTGCACCACGTGCTGCGGGCGGCGTTGCTCCCCATCGTCACGCTGATCGGCGTCCGGCTGTCCTACGCCATCGGCGGCTCGGTGGTGGTGGAAACGGTCTTCGCGCTCCCGGGTCTCGGGTCGTGGATGGTCGAGTCGATCCTCGCCCGCGACTACATGGTCGTGCAGACCCTGACGCTGGCCTTCGCTCTCGGTGCGATGCTGATCAACCTCGCCACCGACCTCGTCTACCCGCTCTTCGATCCGCGCGTCCGGGTGGGCTAGGCCCGCCATGGGGACCATTGCGGTCGACCTCGCGGTGGACAGTCCGGCGCGCGTGGGGCGGCGGTCGGCACTGGCCGCGGGCGGCTGCATGCTGGGGTTGCTCGTGCTGGTCGCGCTGGTCGGGCCCCACGTGTCGCCCTACGACCCCAACGAGCACGACTTCGACCGGCTCCTCCAGGCCCCGACCCTCGAGCACCCCTTCGGGACGGACAACTTCGGGCGCGACGTCCTCACGCGGATCGTGTACGGCGCCGCCATCGATCTCCGCATCGGCATCCTGGCGGTCGTCTTCCCGTTCCTGGCGGGCTCCATCCTGGGCGCGGTGGCGGGCTACCTGGGCGGCTGGGTCGACGCGGTCATCATGCGGACGGTCGACGTCATCACGGCGGTCCCGTTCCTGGTGCTCGTGATCGCCATCGTCGCGTTCCTGGGGCCCGGCGAGGTCAACGTGCTCCTCGCGATCGGCGCGGTGGGGTGGGTGACCTACGCCCGGCTCGTGCGCGGAGAGGTGCTGCGGGAGAAGAACCTCGAGTACGCGGCCGCCCTGCGCGCGCTGGGCTTCGGCCGCTGGCGGGTGCTCCTGGGACACATCCTGCCGAACGCCATCCCGCCGGCGGTCATCTTCCTCGCCTCGGACGTCGTGCTCGTCATCCTCACCACGGCCTCCCTCGGATTCCTGGGGCTGGGCGTGCGGCCGCCGGCGCCCGAGTGGGGGATGATGATCTCCGAGGGCCGGGAGTTCCTGGCGAACGGCTGGTGGGTGGCAACCATGCCCGGGTTCGCGTGCATGTACACCGGGCTCGCGTTCATCCTGCTCGGGGACGGCGTCGCCGACTTGCTTCGCGTCCGGGGACAGTGAGCCCCACGGCTTCCAGCGACCCCTTGCTGCGGGTCGAGAGCCTGCGGGTCGAGATCCCGACGCGGCGTGGCACGGTCCGCGCCGTCCGCGGCGTCAGCTTCGAAGTGCGAGCCGGCGAGACGTTCGCGCTCGTCGGCGAGTCCGGCTCCGGCAAGACCATGACCTGCCGCGGGCTCGTCCGGCTCGTGCACCCTCCCGGCCGCATCACCGGCGGGCGGGTCCTGCTCGAAGGGCGGGACCTCACCAAACTCTCCGAGCGGGAGCTGGAGGAGGTCCGGGGGCACGGCGTCGTCATGGTCTTCCAGGACCCGATGACCGCCCTGAACCCGGTGCTGAGCGTCGAGCGGCAGATCGTCGAGATCCTGCCGGACGCGGCCGGATCGCGGCGGACCCGCGCGGCCCAGCTCCTCCGCCACGTCGGCATCCCGGATCCGGAGCGGCGGCTGAGCGCGTATCCGCACGAGCTCTCGGGGGGACAGCGGCAGCGAGTCATGCTCGCGATCGCGCTCGCCCGGGAGCCGAAGCTCCTCTTGGCGGACGAGCCGACCACGGCCCTCGACGTGACGATCCAGGCCCAGATCCTCCGGCTGCTGGTGGCGCTCCAGCGGGAGCTCGGGATGGCCCTGATCCTGGTCACCCACGATCTGGGTGTCGTCTACCAGGCGGTGGACCGGGTCGCGGTGATGTACGCGGGCGAGATCGTCGAGCTGGCGACGACCGCCGAGCTCTTCGCGCGGCCGAGCCACCCGTACACGATCGGCCTGATCCAGTCGGTCCCGAGCGTCGAGCGCCGCGGCCGGCTCGTTCCGATCCCGGGCTCGCCGCCGGACCTCGCCGCGCTCGGCAAGGGGTGCCCGTTCGCCCCGCGCTGCGCGCTGGCCGCCGCCGAGTGCCTCGCGGGCGACGTGCCGCTGGTGGCGGTCGGGCCGGACCACTGGAGCCGGTGCCTCCGCATCGACCATTTGGCTGAGCTGAGGGGGTAGGGGACCCGGGTGGTGGAGCGCCGCGCTGACGCCCCGCTCCTGGAGGTGCGCGACCTCGTCAAGCACTTCCCGCTGCCCCACACGATCGTCGACGTCGCGCTCCGGCGGGTGCCCGAGCACATCCGCGCTGTCGACGGGGTGTCCTTCACGCTCGCGCGCGGCCGGACGCTGGGCCTCGTGGGCGAGTCGGGGTGCGGGAAGAGCACGCTCGGCCGCTGCCTCCTGAGGCTCCACGAGCCCGACCGGGGGGCGGTGCTGTTCGACGGCGTCGACCTGATGAAGCTCGACGAGGCGGGGCTCGCCCCCTATCGGAAGCGGATGCAGGTCGTCTTCCAGGACCCGTACGCGTCGCTCGACCCGCGCCAGCGCGTCGACCGGATGCTGCGGGAGGTGCTCGACGTCCACGACATCGGAGCTCCCTCGGAGCGCCGCCGGCGGGTCGACCAGCTCCTCGTCCAGGTGGGCCTCAGCCCTGCCGACGGCCACAAGTACCCCGGCGAGTTCTCGGGAGGGCAGCGACAGCGGGTCGGCATCGCGCGCGCGCTCGCCGTGGAGCCCGAGCTCTTGATCGCCGACGAGCCCCTGTCCGCCCTGGACGTCTCGATCCAGGCTCAGATCCTCCAGCTCCTCCTCGACCTCCGCGAGTCGCTTGGCCTGACGATGATCTTCATCTCGCACGACCTTCGAGTCGTCCGGTACCTGAGCGACGAGGTCGCCGTGATGTATCTCGGCACGATCGTGGAGCGCGCGCCCACCGCCGAGCTGTTCGCCCGGCCCCAGCACCCCTACACCATGGCCCTCCTATCGGCCGTTCCCGAGGTCGGAGGCCCTCGGCGAGAGCCCGCGCCGATCGAAGGCGAGCCCCCGAGCGCGGTGCGGATCCCCTCGGGCTGCCGGTTCCACCCGAGGTGCCCCTCCCGCGTGGAGCGGTGTCCGCTGGAGTCCCCCGCGCTCGACGAGCTCCTGCCCCATCATCTGGTCGCCTGCCATGTCGCGGCGGATCGCCTCGCCCCCGCGCGGGCGGGCGACGATTGACAGCGCGGGCGCGGCCGGCCGAAGATGCCTCGGAAGCCGCCTCAATAGCGCTCGCGAGGAGGACATCATGCCGACCCTGGATCCCGAAGAGCTCGCTCAGCTACTTCCCGCCGAGACGGCCGCGTTCGCGTCGCCCATTCCGACGCAGTTCGTCTCGAGTGACGAGTTCATGCCGCTGCCGCAGACGCGGAAGCAGAAGCAGGTCGAGGCGCGCGTGCGGGAGCTCGGCAGCCAGCTGGCGAAGCACCAGGGCATGAGCCGGCGCCGGTTCTTCCAGACGGCGTCGGGAATGGCGGCGGCCTTCGTCGCGATGAACGACGTCTACGGCCCCGTGTTCGGTGTGACCCCGGCCGAGGCACAGACGCCGGAGATGGCCAACGAGCGCGCGAAGGCGCTGGCTGGCCAGTTCATCATGGACATGCACACCCACTTCCTGCGGGACGACACACGGCTCGAGGGCTTCGTGCGCTCGAGGGAGGCGGTCGGGAAGGCGGGCTGGAACCCGGCGCTGGCGGGGAAGCCCCAGACCCTCGAGGATCTCAAGTTCGCGAACTACTTCAAGGAGATTTACTTCGACAGCGACACCAAGGTGGCATTGATATCCGGATCGGGCTCCGAGGAGCCGCGCGACTGGTTCCTCACCAACGAGATGAAGGCCGAGGCGCGGGCCAAGGTCAACAAGCTGACCGGGTCGAAGCGGCTGATGTCACACGCGATCTTCATGCCGGGGATGCCGGGGTGGCTGGAGTCGGTGGATCGGGCCATCGCGGAGCTCAAGCCCGACTCGTTCAAGGGGTATACCGTCGGGGACAACACGAACAAGCAGCTGTCCAAGCATCCCTGGCGGATGGACGACGAGAAGCTCCTGTACCCCTTCTACGAGAGGCTCCAGAAGGCCGGCCTCGTCAACGTGTGCGTGCACAAGGGGCTCTACCCGCCGTCCACGACCAAGCAGTTCCCGAACCTGTTCGAGTACGCCGACGTCCGGGACGTGGGAAAGGCCGCGAAGGATTGGCCGAAGCTCAACTTCGTCATCTACCATTCGGCGTTCCGCTTCACGGGCGGCGCCCAGGGCGACGGCTGGGCCCAGTTCGAGCAGACGGGCCGCGTCGACTGGATCACGGATCTCGCCGAGATCCCTGCGAAGTTCGGGGTCACGAACGTGTACGGGGACCTGGGCCAGATCTTCGCGCAGAGCACGGTCTCGGAGCCGCGCCTCTGCGCGGCGATGCTCGGGCAGCTGGTGAAGGGACTGGGCGCCGACCACGTGGTCTGGGGAACCGACGCCATCTGGACCGGCGCGCCCCAGTGGCAGATCGAGGCGCTACGCCGGCTCGAGATCCCCGAGGACATGCAGAAGAAGCACGGGTTCGCGCCGCTCGGCCCTGCGGACGGCCCGGTCAAGCGCGCGATCTTCGGCGAGAACTCCGCGAAGCTCTACGGCTACGACCGGCGCGCCGAGCTCGTCACTGACCGCATCGCCGTCGCGAAGGCCACCTACGAGAGGGAGGGTCCGGGACGGACCAACCGGCGCTACGGCTACGTGACTCCCCCGATCGGGTAGGAGAGCCGGCGGGATCCCGGCCGCCGGACCGATCAGGCGCGGAGGGAGGAACGAGCTCCGGGGGGACGTTCGGGTAGCCGCAGCGTTTCGACGAGGCTCGTCAGCTCCTGCAGGCTGATGGGCTTCCCGAGGATCCCTGTGACGTCGAGCGCGAGGGCCTCGGAGCCGGGAGTCGGATCCTCGTCGGCGCTCAGCATGATGACCGCGATGTCCGGCCGGTACGCCCGCGCGATCCTCACCACGTCCCAGCCGCCGAGCTCGACGCCGTGCACGGCCGGGAGATCGAGGTCGATCACCGCGATGTCGAACGACTGCGCGCGGATCCGGATGATCGCCTGCCACGCGTCGCCCGCTGCGTCGACGGCATGTCCCTCACGCGCCAGCGCGGCGCTCAGTCCTTCTCGGCTCGGCCGGTCGTCGTCCACGACCAGGATGCGGCGGGTGTGACGACCGGTAGTGGCTGCCATCGCGAGCGTGCTGGAGATCATCCTCGGCGAGTACCTCGCCTATCCTCTTCACCAAGGGCAACCTCCGTGCCAGGGACGCCCGTCGGCCATCACCGCATCGAACCGGGGTTTTTCAGCGCCGGTTCGGTCCTCCCGCTGGGGGTAACGCTTACCTGAAGCGTTCCGGAGCGATGTAAGGTCTACACGGCGCCCTGGGAGCGACGCGTCCTTGACACCGTTCGCGGCGCGGGCTACAAGGGGACCCGTCGTGTCGCCTTCCCGTCGCCGCACGCCCCGTCGGGCCCCGGACTACGCGGCGCTGCCGACGGAACGGACGAACCCGAGGTCCCGAGAGCTCGATCGCCTCTCCACGGACCGCCTGGTCGCGACCATCACCCGGGAGGACCGCCGCGCGGCCGCCAGCGTCGCGCTGGTCCGGCGTTCCCTCGTCCGGGCCGTCGACCTGGTCGCCCAGGCGCTCGGGACGGGCGGCCGGCTCATCTACGCGGGCGCGGGCACCAGCGGACGGCTCGGCGTCCTGGACGCCTCGGAGTGCCCGCCCACCTTCGGGGTCTCGCCGGGCCAGGTCGTGGGTGTGATCGCCGGTGGCCGCCGGGCGCTCTGGCGCGCGGTCGAAGGAGCCGAGGATCGAGGCGCCGCCGCCCGGCAGGCGATCCGACGGCTCCGCGTGGGCCCGCGGGACGTCGTGTGCGGGATCTGCGCGAGCGGAGTCACGCCGTTCGCCCTGGCCGCCATCCAGGAGGGGCGGCGACGAGGCGCGCGGACGATCGTCGTGACGTGCGCGCCGTCGCCCGCGCTCCGCGAGCTGGCCGACGTGGTCGTCGCCCCGCGGCCGGGCCCCGAGGTGTTGACCGGCTCGACGCGCATGAAGGCGGGGCTCGCGACCAAGATGGTGCTCCATACGGTCACGACGGGCGCGATGGTCCGCCTCGGCAAGGTCTACGGCAACATGATGGTCGACCTCCGGCCCTCCAGCCGGAAGCTCCGCGCTCGCGCGCTTCGCATGATCGGTCGGCTGACGAGCCTACCGCCCGGGCCGGCGCAGGCCCTGGCCCGCCGCGCGGGCGGGCGCCCCAACGTGGCGCTCGTGATGCACCGGCTCGGCCTGGACGCCGCAACGGCGCGGAAGCGCCTCGCGGCCCACGGGGACAACCTTCGAGCGGCGCTCGAGGAGTGACGGCATGATCGGCGATCCACTGACCCGGCTCCTCGATCTCCGTACGGCGAGCCCTCGCCGCGTCGTCGGCCTCATCTCCGGCACCAGCGCCGACGGGATCGACGCCGCGCTCGTCGAGATCGATGGGGCGGGGGAGACGACCCGGGCGCGTCTCCTCGACTTCCGGACGCGGCCGTTCGAGCCCGGTCTCCGCGCCAGCATCCTCGCGCTCAAGGACGCGCGCGCGGACGAGCTCCTGCGCGTTCACTACCAGCTCGGCGAGGAGTTCGCGGAGGCGGCCCTCGAGGTCATGGCCCAGGCGCGGCGCGATGGGCTGCCGGTGCATCTGATCGGGTCGCACGGCCAGACCGCGCGCCACCATCCGCGGGCGGAAGGCCGGAACGGTCGCGCGGAGACGCTCCAGATCGCCGAGCCGGCGATCATCGCCGAGCGCACCGGGCTGCCGGTCGTGGCCGACTTTCGGCCGCGGGACATCGCCGCCGGCGGCGAGGGCGCGCCCCTGGTCCCGCTGGTGGACTGGCTCCTGTTCCGTCGACCCGGCGCCATCCGAGCGTGCCTGAACATGGGCGGCATCGCCAACGTGACGGTGGTCACCGAGCGGCCCGAGACCGTGCGCGCGTTCGACCTGGGGCCGGCGAACATGCCCATGGACATCGTGGTCCACGCCTGGACCCGCGGCGTCGAGACGTTCGACCGGGACGGGGCGCGGGCCGCGAGGGGCCGCGCCGATCCCGCGCTGGTCGCCGAGCTCCTCCGCCACCCCTACTTCGAGCTGCCTCCGCCCAAGTCCACGGGCAGGGAGGCATTCGGCGATGTCTTCGTGAAGCCGCTCCTCGCGCGCTACGCGGGCCGCGAGGGAGACCTCCTGGCGAGCCTCACCCGGTTCGTCGCGGAGTCGGTGGCGGCTGGCATCCGACGGTGGGTTCACGAGCCCGTGGCGGAGGTCCTGGTCTCGGGCGGAGGCGCCCGGAACGCGACGCTGATGGCTGCGCTCGCGAGCGCCCTCGGACCGATCCCGGTGCGGTCGCTCGCCGAGGTCGGGCTCGATCCGGACGCGAAGGAGGCCGTCGCGTTCGCGGTGCTGGCGAACGAGACCATCTTCGGCCGGCCTGGCAATCTCCCCGGGGCGACGGGCGCCGCGGGCCCGCGCGTGCTCGGCAAGCTCGTCCTCTGACCGTCGGCGGGCCCGCCGACGGTCGCGCACCGCGCTTCCTAGAATCCCGGGAAGAGCGGCGGCTGCTCGGGACCGGGGCGCGGGCGCGGGGTGCGGCGGGAGCGCGGGGCCTTCGCGGGTCGCGCGGCGCCGCTCGCGCGGCGGGTTGCCTTCGGCGGGTGCGACCATCCCTTCTGGCGCGCGATCTTCTCGCCTTGCTTGATCACGAGCAGATCGACGATGCGGGCCAGCGGATGGCGGATGAGCGTGAGATACCGGATCCAGTAGCGCGGCGTGAACGCGAGCGTCCGCATCTCGTCGAGCGCGAGGGCCAGGGCGGTCCGATCGCCCTTCCGGGACGCGAGGCGAAGGTTGTCGAGGACCCGCATCTGGCTCGTGGTGCGGCGCGTTCCCGAGCCGGCCGGGCTCACGGACGGACGCTCGGGCCGCGCCGGGAGCGGGCCGGCCGCGCCGGAGCGCCCTGGCCGGACCGGCTCACCGGCGCTCCTCCCGCGAGGCGTGGTAGATGCGCCAGCCTGTGGGAATCACGAGCGCCAGGGACGCCGTCGTGCCGACCACCTGCTTCCAACCGAACCCCGGGAAGGCGCCGAGCCCGACCAGATCGGCGGTCAGAGAGACCACACCCAGGAGCGTGCCGGTGACGAGAAGGAGCCAGTCGCGTCCGAGCATGCTTCGGCCGGGATTGTAGCACGCGGTTCCCGGTCCCTTCTCGCGTCCGGCGCTGTGGCCGGCATCCACGACGCGTTGTAGACTGACCGCGACCGCGCGCGGGATGGACGCCGGGCGCGTGCGTCCCGGAGCGGTGCACGTTGGAGCGTCGCGACGCGCGGCGCGGGGAGCCGAGATATGAAGCCGATCGCATTCATCGGGTTGGGGAACATGGGGCTGCCGATGGTGGCCAACCTCATCAAGGCCGGCCATCGCGTGCACGCGGCCGACGTCAGGTCCGAGGCCGTCGAGGCCGCGGTCGCTCAGGGGGCCGTCGCGGCCCGGTCCGCCGCCGATGCCACACGCCAGGCGGAGGTCGTCGTGACGATGGTCCCCAACTCTCCGGAGGTCGAGGTCGCGTACCTGGCCGCCGGCGGAGTGCTCGAGGGGGCACGGCGCGGCCAGATCGCGATCGACATGAGCACGATCGATCCCGCCACCACCCGCAAGGTCGGCGCGCGGCTCGACGCGGCGGGGATCCGGATGCTCGATGCTCCCGTTTCGGGCGGAGTGCCCGGCGCAGTGGCCGGGACGCTCACGATCATGGTGGGGGGCGATCCCGCCGTGTTTGCCGAGGCGCGCCCCATCCTGGGTCTGATGGGGAAGAACGTCGTCCACGTGGGCCCGCTCGGCTCGGGCGAGGTGGCCAAGATCTGCAACAACCTCCTCGCCGGGGTGTCGATGGTCGCGGCCGCCGAGGCCTTCACGATCGGGATCCGGGCGGGGGTCGACCCGAAGATCCTCCACGAGGTGATCCGGACCAGCTCGGGCAACTGCTGGGCGCTGGAGCACAACTGCCCCGTTCCCGGCCTCGTTCCCAAGTCCGCGTCGAACCGGGACTTCGCGCCCGGCTTCATGACGGATCTCATGGCGAAGGACCTGTCCCTGGCCCGGGCCGCGGCGCGGGATCTCGGCGTGCCCTGCTTCACCGGCGCCCTCGCGCACGACCTGTACATGCTGGCCAGCCGTCACGGACTGGGACGCCGGGACTTCTCCTCGGTCATCCAGCTCTTGACCGCCTCGGAGGGGGGAGAGACCCGGTAGGGCGTGGGCGCTCGCGTCAGATCGCAGGGCTGCATCCCGCGGCATTTTGCTTGCATCGAAATGAGTGCGATGATGCGGGAGGGAGGAGCCATGGGATCAGCGCGTAGGATTCAGCCGTTCCCAGCCCTGTCCGTTGCCGGGTTCTTCGTTGCCGTGCGCTGGCGGGTGGACCGGCCTCGGCGCAGACGCATCCTTCCCGGGGGGGAAGCCCGGCGCCCGCGGCCCCGGCAGCCTCCGGGAGCGTTACCGTCACCCCCCAGCCGAGCCAGCCTCAGCCGCGACCGGAGTGGGGGTTCGAGGACGCCCTTCCTCTGGAGCAGGGAGGCCCGCGCGAAGACGCCCACGGCGAGCGCGTGCGGAGCGTCTATCAACCCGCATTCGTCAAGGGCGCGGTGAAGACGACCCGGACGTCCCGAACGTCCGGGATACGAGTGGGCTTGGGCGGGTGGACCGCGCCGAGGATTCCCTACGATGACAAGGATTCGAGTGGCTTCCCGGCGCTCGGTATCACGATCGAGTGGGGCACGCCGATGGAGCCACCGGCCGAGTCGCCGAACCCTGGCCAGCGCTGAGGTTGCTTAGCCCTTAGCGAGCTTCTCAACCTCCCGCTTGGGCATGGGCTCGATGCGGGCCAGGAGTTGCTTGACCCTCCGCTCCGAGGTGTGATCCGCGAGGATCAGCCGCCTCGACTTCGTGCCGTTCACGATGAAGGCCACCCAGTCATCCAGGTTGGGCGTGCCGCGCCACTGGATGACCAGACCGCTCGCCTTCAGCTTCTTTCGCCCTTCGACTTTTGCCAGGGGCTTTCGCGGAACGTCCATGCGCGCCTCCGGACCTCATGCAGAGCAGAATGAAGAATGCGTACCACTCACTGAATGCCCCACACAATCGTCGCGCGTTCCATCCGTGTCAAGCGTTTGTTTTCGCCTGTGCTCATGCGCTCGCGCGACGACGGCTTCTGCGCGCGCGTGCATTCATCGGTCGATCGGAGTCCTCGCCTTCGCGCGCTCCGATCTGTCGCGGCTCCGCGGGCTGCCCATGACGAAGAGCCGCGCCAGATGCGGCGGATCGTCGACGGTGGATGACGGTGGATAAGTGGATAACTGCGCGGAGCGGAAATCCGCCCCTCAGCGATCCGACGTCGCGCCCGTCTCCACCACGCCGACGGAGCGGAGCAGTAAAGCGGAGAGCGCGCGCGCAGCGTCCTCGGGCGCGGACAGCTCGCCTTCCAGCGACTGCATCGCGACCTCGTTGAGCGCCCCGAGCCACGCGTAGGCGGCCACGCGGCTGTCGAGCGGCGGGATGCTTCCCTCGGCGACTGCCTCGGTCGAGATGGTGCCGCACCAGCGCGGCGAAGCGGCCGAGGATCTCGCGGCGCTTCGTCGCGTAGGCGGGCCCGAGGCTCGCCGCCTCGATGAGCACGATGCGGGCGAGGGCGCGCCGGCGTCCGAAGAGGCTGAGGGCGGCGGTCACGGCGGCCTCCACCCGGGCCACGCCGCCCTGGTACGCGGCGATCGCGGCGGCCACGTCGGCGCCGAGCTCGGCGGCGAACTCGTCGACCAGCGCGGAGAAGAGCGGCAGCTTGCCGGGGAAGTGAAAGTAGAGCGCGCCCTTGGAGACTCCGGCCGCCTCGGCGATCGCGTCCATGCGCGCCGCGTGGTACCCTTCGCGGGCAAAGACTTCCATGGCGGCCGCGAGCACCCGGCGCCGTGTGCCGGCCTTCGCGTCGTCCCGTCGCGGTGAGCGCGGGCGCTCGTCGCGGCTTTTCATGGCTCGCGTCCCTGCCGGCTCGGCCTCAGGGGACACGGAGGACTGGATGACCCAGCTGATCCGAATCGGCCACAGCCCGGATGCCGACGACGCGTTCATGTTCTATGCGATGACACACGGCAAGGTGACGATCCCGGGCGTCCGGATCGAGCACGTGCTCGAGGACATCGAGTCGCTGAACCGCCGCGCCGGGTCCACGGAGCTCGAGGTCACCGCGGTGTCGTGCGCCACGTACCCGTCCATCGCGGATCGGTATCGTCTGATGGATCCTGGAGCGTCGATGGGGAAGGGCTATGGCCCGATCATCGTGGCCCGGGAGCCCATGTCGCCCGAGGGGCTGGCCGAGCGAGTCATCGCCATTCCGGGCTACGGGACCACCGCGTACCTCTTGCTCCGGCTCGCCCTGGGCGACCCGGCGGTGATCGTGGTGGCGTTCGACCAGATCCCGCGGGTGGTGGCCGAGGGCCAGGCCGACGCCGGCCTCCTCATCCACGAGGGGCAGATCACCTACGGCGCGATGGGTCTCTTCAAGGTGCTGGATCTGGGCGAGCTGTGGACGAAGCGGACCGGTCTTCCGCTCCCGCTGGGTGTCAACGTGACGCGACGGGACCTCGGGGAAGACATGGCCCGGAAACTCACCGAGGCGCTGCGCGCCTCCATCCGCTATGCCCACGCCCACCCGGACGAGGCCGTGGGCTACGCGCTCGAGTACGGCCGCGGCATCGACGCCGACACGTGTAAGCGGTTCGTTCACATGTACGTGAACGACTACACGGTGGCGCTGGGGGACGAAGGGCGCCGCGCCCTGGAGACCCTCTACCGGGAGGCCGTCGAGGCGCGCCTGCTCGACGCGATGCCGCCGCTCGACCCGCTCTAGGCGGGGGGCGGCTCGGCCGGATGTCGTGCCCGTCGCGCGCGCGGCGGCCGGCACGGGCGCACCCTAGAAGGCCTTGACCCGCTCGTAGAGCGTGGTCCGCTGCACGGGCCGGAAGCCGGCCTCCCGGATCAGGGCCACGATCTCGTCCACCGTGATCTTGTTGACGTAGTCGGCCGCCCGGTGGACGTTCTCCTCGAAGAGCGTTCCGCCCCAGTCGTCCGCCCCGAAGTGAAGCGCGATCTGTCCGGCCCGCTTCCCCTCCGAGAACCAGGACGCCTGCACGTGGGGGACGTTGTCCAGATAGCAGCGCGATACCGCCAGCATCCGGCAGTAGACGTTCGGCCCGGCGTAGTGCTTGATCCACTTCTCCAGCAGCGTGTTGCCCGGCTTGAAGGACCAGGGGACGAATGCCGTGAAGCCACCCATCTCGTCCTGGAGCGCCCGGACGGCGTCCAGGTGATCCAGGATGTCCTCGGGTCCCTCGACGTGCCCGTACATCATGGTGGCCGTCGAGCGGACCCCCAGCCGGTGCGCCTCGCGGTGGACCTCGAGCCAGCTGGCGGGACCGCCCTTCTTCGGGGCGATCCGGAGACGGACGCGCTCCGAGAGGATCTCGGCGCCTCCGCCGGGAAGCGTTCGCTGCCCGGCGTCCCGGAGGCGCTCCAGCACCTCGCGAACGGAGAGCGTCGAGACGCGGGCCATGGTCTGGATCTCGGACGCCGTGAAGAAATGCGGCAGCACGTCGGGGAACCGGCGCCGGGTCTCGCGGACGAGGTCCAGGTAGTACTCGAGGGGGAGGGACGGGTTGTGCCCTCCCTGGAGGAGCACGGTGGTGGCGCCCCGCTCCACGGCCCCGGCGATCTTCGTCATGACCTCGTCGACGGTGAGGGTGTAGGCCTCGGGATCGCCCGGCTTCCGGTAGAAGGCGCAGAACTGGCAGTCGGTGACGCAGACGTTCGTGTAGTTCGGGTTCGTGTCGATCGCGAACGTCACCTCGCCGCCGGGGTGAAGGCGGCGGCGCGCGGCATTCGCGAGCTGGCCCACCTCGAGCAGGGGGGCTTCGGTCAGGAGCCACCGGCCCTCATCGCGGGAGAGCCGGACCTTGCCGTCGATCTTGGCGCGGACCGTCTCCTGAATCGCCGACCCTGTCATGGGGTCAATCCTCTAGCAGCGCCAGCAGCCGGCGATACTCGCCAACCGCCTTCTCGTCGTCGGGCCCGATCTGATAGCGGAAGCTCTCGAGGTAGTCGATGATCTCCCGCTCGGAGAATCCGAGGTCGCGTCGCCGCGCCGCGATGGCGGGGAGGCTCGCGAGCCCGACCTCGAGGGCGCGTCCGAGCGTCGACTCCAGGTCGCGGCGCGCCGCGGCCGGGATGTCGAGCCGCACCGCCCACGCGGCGAACACCATGGGGTGGCCGGTCCACGTCGTCCATTCCTCGCCGAGGTCGTAGCAGTAACGCCGGGGCCACGGGCCGCGGCGGAGACGGAGCGCCGCATCGCCGATGATGAGCTGGGCGTCGGCGGCGTCGTCGAGGCCGACCAGGACGGGCGGGGGAACCTCGTGCCGAAATGCGAGCAGGATCCGCATGAGTCGCACGGAGGTGGAGGTCTCGCCGGTCACCCCGATCCGGCGCCCGCCGAGGTCCCCCATCGGCAGGTCGGAGAACAGCAGGACGCTCTGCCCTCGCGTGGGACCCACGATGCCGAATGGCAGGCGGGTCACCGTTCCCTCGAGTCGGAGGCAATCCGCGAGGGCGAGCGGGCCGGCATCGACCCGGCCCCCGGCCACGGCCTCGCCGAGCGCTCGGGGCGGCAACGACTCGGCGATGGGCCAGGGGAACGCGTGGAAGAACGGCTCGACGTTCAGGTACGAGATGCGGCCGACCCGCAGCATCAGCTCCACACCTTCACGACGTTGTAGAGCGCGTCGCGCTCCACCGGCACCCGCCCGGCGTCGCGGACCATGCGGAGAATCTGCTCTCGCGCGAGCCCGGCGGGGCTCTCCGCCTTCGCCGCGTGTGCGATGCGCTCGTCGACGAGGGTCCCGTTGACGTCGTCGGCGCCGAAATTCAGCGCGATCGAGGCCGCCTCTTCGCCCATCATCACCCAGTACGCCTCGATGTGCGGGAAGTTGTCGAGGACCAGCCGGGAGGTCGCGACCACGCGCAGCGCCTCCACCGCCGAGGCCTGCCGGGGCACCAGCTTCGTGTCGCCGATCTGGTAGAGCAGGGGGATGAACGTCAGGAAGCCGCCCGTCTGATCCTGGGTTTCGCGGAGGCGAAGCATGTGCTCGATCCGCTCCGCGTGGGTCTCGATGTGGCCGTAGAGCATCGTGGCGTTGGAGCGGATGCCGAGGCCGTGAGCGATCCGGTGGATCTCGAGCCAGCGGTCCGCGCCCGCCTTGCCCGTGAAGCGGAGGGCCTTCTGGAGTCGGGCGGAGAAGATCTCCGCGCCGCCACCCGGCAGGGTGTGGAGACCGGCTGACTTCAGGCGCGCGAGCGCCTCGCTCGGCTCGATCTTCCAGCGCCGCCAGAGGTAGTCGATCTCGGCAGCGGTGAACGCCTTGATCTGGGCGTCCGGCCGGGCCGCGTGAATCGCCTGGATCAGTCGCTCGTAGTACTCGAACGGCCAGTCCGGATGGTGGCCCCCGACGATGTGGACCTCCCGGACGTCCGCCTCGATCATGCCGACGATGTCCTCGATCGAGTGCTCGAACGCGCCCGCCTCACCCTTCTTCTTGGCGAAGTCGCAGAACGAGCAGGAGAGGACGCAGATGTTGGTCGGGTTGATGTAGCGGTTGATGACGAAGTAGACCCAGTCGCCGGACTTCTGTCGCTTCACGTGATCGGCCATCCGGCCGAGCCCGAGGAGGTCGTCGGTCCCGAGGCACGCCAGCCCGTCCTCGAGGTCGAGCCGCTCACCTTCGCGCACCTTCTCCCACACGCGGGAGAGACCGGGATCCGAGACGCGAAGATCTTCCACCACGCTGCCCATGCTCGCCTCCAACGATGACGCGGACGCGCCCGACTGCGGAAAACCGACCGGTCGGTCGGTGAGATTGTAGCATCCGGCATGGTATAGTGCGGGTCGATCAGCGGACGCCAGATCGCCTCGGGAGGAGCACCGAATGTCAGAGCCGAACCGGCAGTATTTCGAGGACATCCAGGTAGGCGACGAGTACGTGTCTCCCGGGCGCACCGTCACCGAGGCGGACATCGTCGCGTTCGCCGGGCTGTCGGGCGACTACAACGTCCTCCACACCGACGCCGAGTACATGAAGACCTCCATCTTCGGGGAGCGCATCGCGCACGGCCTGCTGGGCCTGTCGATCTCGTCCGGCCTCGGATCGCGGGCCGTCGTGCGCCCCTTCGCCACCATCGCGTTTCTGGGGCTGCGCTGGCGCTTCAAGGGGCCGATCAAGATCGGCGACACGATCAAGGTCCGCATGCGGGTCTCCGACAAGAAGGAGACCTCGAAGCCGGATCGCGGGATCATCACGGTACAGCGGTCGGTCCTCAACCAGCGGGGAGAGCTCGTCCAGGAAGGCGACACCGAGCTCATGATCGAGCGCCGGAAGTAGCCGCGGCCGATGCCGCGCTACTTCGAGGATCTCGAGGTCGGCAACGGGTTCGAGTCCCCGGGCCGCACCATCACCGAGGCCGACGTCGTCAGCTACGCGGCGATATCCGGCGAGCAGGACTGCCTCGACTTCACGGCGGGCGAGGACGGCCTGCCGCCCCTGGTGCCGGATCTCCTCATCATGGTCATGAGCTCGGGCCTGGGGTTCCGCGCCCCGGCCGAGACGCCCCAGGTCCTCGCTTTCATGGTGTTCGACCTCTACATGCGCTTGCCGGTCCGGGTCGGTGACACCATCCGGTGCCGCATCCGCGTCGCGGGGAAGCGGCCCATGAAGGAGGGCGGCGTCATCGTCGAGCGGCGGGAGATGGTGAACCAGCGCGACGAGGTCGTGCAAGAGGCGGAGTACAAGCTCCTGGTCGCGCGCCGGCCACGGGAATGAGCGGGGCGGGTGTGGCGGCGCGCTGGCGCGGGCTCCTCTACCGCCTCTACGCGCGGCGGCTCGAGGCCGAGGTGCGCCGGCGGCCCACGCCCCGTCACGTCGGGATCATCCTGGACGGGAACCGCCGGTGGGCGCGCGCGCAGGGCCGCGATCCCGTCGACGCCTACCGCGTCGGCGCGGCCAAGCTCGACGAGGTGCTCGCCTGGTGCGTCGACCTCGCCATTCCCGCCGTCACCCTCTGGGCGTGCTCGACCGAGAACCTAGGGCGGGCGCCCGATGAGCTGCGCGGCCTCCTTTCGGTCATCGAGAACAAGCTCAACGCCATCGCGACCGATCCGCGCGTCCACCGCCGGAGGATCCGGGTCCGGGCGGTCGGCAAGCTCGACCTCCTGCCGGACTCGACGCTGGCCGCGATCCGGCGGGCGGAGCAGGCGACGGAAGGGTACGGCGACGCCGTGCTCACGTTCGCCCTGGCCTACGGCGGCCGGCAGGAGATCGCCGACGCCGTCCGGCGCCTCGTGCGCGACCGCGCCAAGCAGGGCGGGACGTTGGACGAGATCGTCGACGCCGTGACCCAGGAGGAGATCTCGCGCTATCTCTACGCGCCGGATCTGCCGGACCCCGACCTGATCATCAGGACGTCCGGGGAGGTGCGGCTCTCCGGGTTCCTCCTCTGGCAGAGCGCCTACAGCGAGTTCTACTTCTGCGACGTGCACTGGCCCGAGTTCCGGAAGATCGATTTCCTCCGCGCCCTCCGGAGTTACCAGCAGCGCGACCGGCGCTTCGGCACGTGAGCCCCGGGGCGGCCGGTCGCCGAGCCGCGCCCCGCATCCTGATCCTCTCCGCGCCGTACGGCGCCGGCCACGCCCGCGCCGCGGAAGCGGTGGCTCGGGCCTTCGCGGCCGAGGGCGCGCAGGTAGAGGTGCTGGACCACTTCGTCAGCTTCCTGCCTCCCGCCTTCGTGCGGACCTCGCTCGCGATGTTCTGGGGCATCCTCCGCTTCACGCCGGGCCTGTGGGGGCTCGCCTACGAGTTCTCGGCGCGCATCGGTCCCCGGTCGCCGGCCATGGCGGGCATGGATCGCATCGGCGCCGAGGGCCTGCTGCGCCATCTGGAGCGGACGCGCCCGGACGCGGTCGTGCACATCCATCCGACGCCCGCCGGCGCCATGGCCTCGCTCCGGGCTCGGGGCGCGACACAACTGCCGCACGCCATCGTGTTCACCGACTTCAGCGCGCATCCGCAGTGGATCCATGCCGGCCTGGAGCGATACTTCGTGCCGACCGAGGCGGTGCGCGCGGGGGTAGTCGCCCAGGGGATCGCGGCGGACCGGGTGGTCACGAGCGGGCTGCCCGTCGACGCGAGCTTCATCACCCCGCCGGATCGCCCGGCGCTCCGGGCTGCGATGGGGCTCGCGGCGGACGTCCCGGTGGTGCTGGTCACCGGCGGCATGCGAGGGCTCCTCCGCGGCGTCGCGGAGGCCTGCGAGGCGCTGGCGTCGCTCGACCGGCCGTTCGTAGCGCTGGCGGTGTGCGGCGATCACCTCCGCCTCGCGGCGCGGCTCCGCCGGCGACACTGGAGGGACTCCCGCTTCCGGGTTCTGGGACACGTGACGGACATGGCGCGCCTGATGGGCGTCGCCGACCTGGTCGTCTCCAAGGCGGGCGCGCTGACCTGCGCCGAGGCGCTCGCGCTCGGGCGGCCGCTCCTCTTGCACCGCTCGCTTCCCGGTCAGGAGCAGGCCAACGAGGCGGGGCTGGTCGCGGCGGGCGCGGCGCTCCGGGCGCGCGGCGCGCGTGAGCTCAGGCGGCGCTTGGACACATTGCTGGGCGAGCCGGATCTCCGGACGGCGCTGGGCGCGACGGCCCGGAGTCTCCGGCGCCCGGAAGCGGGGCGCACGGTGGCCAAGGAGATGCTCGCCCTTCTCGAGCGGGGATGATCGGGCGCGCCGGCCGCTGGGTGGGAGCGGGCGTCGGCGCATGGGCGGCCTACGCCTGGGGGGCCCAGTGCGTCCTGCCTGCGGTCGCCTGGCGGCGCGGACCGGCCGGCGGGCGGCGGATCGCGCTCACGTTCGACGACGGCCCCGACCCCGAGGCAACGCCTCGGCTGCTGGAGCTCCTAGCCGCGCGCGGCGTCCGGGCCACGTTCTTCCTCATCGGCGAGCGCGCCGCGCGGAGCCCCGACGTGGTGCGCGCCATCAGGGACGCTGGACACGAGGTCGGGAATCACACGTGGCACCACCGGAACGCGTGGCTCCTGCCGCCGGGCGCGTCCGGCCCGGGAGATCACGGAGGGCGCGCGCATCCTCGAGGACATCCTGGGCGACTCGCCGCGCCTGTACCGGCCTCCCTGGGGCATCGTCAACGCGGCCTCGCTGGCGACGGCGCGCCGGCTCGGCCTGCTGACGGTGCTCTGGTCGGTCCAGCACGAGGGCCTCCGCCCGCGCGCCCCGGCCGCTCAGCTCCGCCACGTCGCGGGCCGCCTCCGTGACGGCGCGATCGTGGACCTCCACGACGCGCCGGGCCTTCCGGGCGCCCCCGAGCGGCTTCTCGCCATGATGCCCGGCCTCCTCGACGTGCTGGCCGCGCGCGGCTACGCCGCGGTCCCGGCGGGCGAGCTCCTCGCGGGCGCCGCGAGCCCTCGCTAGACCGAGCCGACAGGCTCGGCGTCGTCCCGCGCGCGGGTGCCGCCGCGCTCTCCATCGGCCGACGCCGGCGCGAAATTTCTTGGGGCGCCCACCATCGGCAACGTAGTCTGAGGCGAAGCAACTCAAATCGATGGAGGTGTTCTCGATGGGACGTCGACTCACCGTGGTGGCGGTCACGATCTTCCTCGGGGCGAGCGTGGCGTCGGCCCAGAGCCAGGCTCCGCGTAACCCCCCCGACTCGCCGTACACCGATACGGTGTACACGTCCGACCATCACATGGGGTTCTCCATCCGGACGAACCTTGTCCAGTGGCTCGGCGGTGTCGACGTCGCGAAGGAGAAGGACGCCAAGGCCTCCGAGAAGGAGGGCTGGTGGGGCGAGCCGATTCCCCAGGTCCCGCCGGAGATGGCGTACCCGAAATCCGACCGCTAGACCAGCCTCGCGCACGCCGCCCGCGCGGCCTCGTCGCCTGACCGGGCCGTGCGGGCTACACAGCCCGGGCCGTCAGGGCTGCCTGCACTCGGCGTCCCCCTCGGACGCCTGCCGCCGGATTCACGGAGGTGACCCGATGGATCTCGCTGGGGTCGATCACATCCTGACCACGACTCGCTCCGTGCGGCGGCGCCTCGACTTCCGCCGCCCGGTGGACCCGGCGGTCCTCCGAGAGTGCCTGGAGATCGCCGTCCAGGCACCGGCCGGAGGCAACCTGGCCCGCTACCACTTCGTGATCGTGACCGACCCCGCCAAGCGCGCGGCGGTGGCCGACCACTACCGGCGGGTCTTCTTCGAGGAATACCTGCCGGGGCGCTCCGCGATGACGCCTGACTTCCCCGAGCGCGAGACGCGATTCGCCGACTCGGCGACCTACCTGGCCCAGCATCTTCACGAGGCTCCGGTGCTGGTGATCCCGTGCGTCGAGGGGCGGCCGGAGGACAAGGGACCGATGATCCAGGCCGCGACGTACGGCAACATCCTTCCGACGGCGTGGTCGTTCATGCTCGCGCTGCGCGCCCGGGGACTGGTCTCCGCGTGGACGACGCTGCACATCCGGTACGCGCGCGAGATCGCCGCCCTGCTGGGGATCCCGGAGACGGTGACGCAGGCGGCCCTGATTCCGGTCGCCCATTCCACGGGTGGCGAGTTCCACGCCGCTCGGCGCGTCCCCGCGCGCGAGCGGACCTACTGGGACGGCTGGGGCCGGACGCGCTAGCACGCCGACGGGCGCGTCCACTCTCCGACGCGCCCGACCGGTCCGGTAGCCCTGGCCTGGAGGACGGGCTTCACGATCTGGGGCGCGATCTCGCGCGCGCCGGGCAGGATGGTCGCGAGGGCTGCCCGGAGGCGGACACGGCGTCAAGGACTGCCCGGGCGGTTCGGAGATCGAGCGTGTCCGCGCCCTCGCGAAATTTTCGGACGAGCGGCGCCAGCAGCCGCCGGGCAGCCAGACCTCGGCCGTCCGCCTGCCATACGCGAGCGAGCGCCGTGGCCGCGCGCAGCTCGAATGCTCGCGCGCCCCGGCGGCGGGCGAGCCCGTGTGCGCGCGCGAGACAGGCGGCCGGGGACCCGCGCCCACCCGGGGTTCTCACGGGCGCCGCGGCCCCCGACCGGGCTGCGCGCGCCACCTGCCAGAGGATCTGGCCCCGGACCCGCCACGCCTCGGGCTCGAAGTATCGGTTGCCGTTCCGCCGCGACAGGGCGAGCGCGTCTTCCGTGAGACGAAGCCCTCCCTCTGTGTCCCCTGCGTCGCCGTGGGCCTCCGCCAGGGCCACAAGGAAGTGGGCGACGCCGACCTCGGCGCCTGTCGCGCGGTATGCCGCGAGGCCCTCGGCCATCTGAGCGAGCCCGGCCGTCGCCTGACCCTGGCGGGTCCGCACCCAGCCGTCGAGCATCACGCCCCAGCTGAGCCAGTACGGGATGCCGTGCTCCCGGCAGAGTGCCAGCTCCTCGGCCGCCCGCTCGGCGACGAGCGCGACCTCGCCGCAGAACTGTGCGAGCCAGCCCGTGAACCCCAGGGCGAACGCGCGGTTGTGCGGATGCCCGAGGGTGGAGGCCTGAGCCAGGGCCTGCCCGGCGAGCGCCCGGGCCCGATCGGGGAAGCCCGCCATCCAGTGGCCCCAGCTCGCATAGGCGGCCATGCGTGGATCCTGCCGGCGCCGTGCCGTGGCGGCGTGGCGGCGGGCGAGCGTGAGGGCGCGGCCCAAATGCTGCCGCGCGGCCTCGAGCTGGCCCAGGTGAAAGCACGTCTCCCCGCGGGCGGCGTGCGCCCGGGTGAGCAGCCGCGCATCGCGGCTTCGCCGAGCGCGCTCGAGAATCTCCCCGGCCAGCACGCGCGCGCCGGTGAGGTCGCCCCGGACCAGCCGCACGTTCCACAGCCCCTGGAGCGCCCGAAAGAGCTCGGGTGGATGATCGAGCTGGCGGCAGAGGGCGAGGGCCCGCTGGTACGTCTGCTCGACTTCCACCGCCGCGTAGCCGCGCGCCACGATCCACGCCGGCCCCAGCGTGACCAGAAGCTCCAGCTCGGATTGGACACGGCGGCGGCCGCGGGCAAGCCCTCGAGCAGGGAGAGCGCCCGCGAGAGGTGGGCGATGGCCTCCGCGTGGGCGGCCCGCCCGAGCGCGTTCTCGCCAGCGAGACGGAAGAAGCGGACGGCCCGCGATGGATCGCGCGCCCGCTCGGCGTGCGTCGCCAGCTCGGCGGCGATCTCTCGCACCGCGGCCCCATACGCTGACTCGAGCCGGGCGCCGATCCGGCTGTGGCAGACGCTCCGGCGCCCGGCGGGGATCCTTTCGTACAGGACCTGCTGGTGCACGGCGTGGACGAACGCGAAGCGGCTCGCCGTGGTTCCATCCGGCCACCCGACCTCTCCACGCCCCCGGATGAAACGGCCCTGCCTCGCGAGCTCCGCGCAGCGCGCCTCCGTGCGCTCGAGGTCCTGGTCGAGGCCCGCGGCGACGGCGGATGCCGCGAACTCCACTCCGACGGCGCTCGCGACCTCGAGTAGCTGCCGATCCTCGGGCCCGAGCCGTTCGAGCTGCTGCTCGATCAGCTCTCGCACGGTGGACGGGACATCGACGACGAGCGTCAGCCGCCCAGTGAGGGCCCAGGTGCCGTCCGTCTGGCGGATGGCTCCCCGCGCGAGGAGGTCGTCGACGGCGGTGACCATGAACAGGGGGTTCCCCTCGGTCCGTGCGTGCACGTGGCGCGTGAGGTCGGGCGACACCGGACCTTCGCCGAGCCGGGTGGCGAGATACTCGGCGATCGCGGACTCGGAGAGCGGTCCGAGGGCCACCTCCTCCGCTTGCCGGTGGAGGAGGAGATCGCGCTTCACCCGGGTCAGCGGGTGGTCAGGCCCCAGGAGCTCGGTCGGTCGATAGGATCCGAGGAGGAGGAGCCGCGCCGGCTCGCGGCGCCGCGCGAGGAATGCGATGGCCAGGAGCGTGGGGTGGTCGGCCCAGTGGAGGTCCTCGAGCCAGAAAACCAGCTCCTGGTCGAACGTGAGCGCCTCTACGAGCCCCGCCAGCTCGCGCAGCATTCCCTGCGGTGTAGGTGCGCCACGGGCGTGGACGAGCGCGTCCCGCTCGTCGAGACCGACGAGACTCGGCATCTGCGCCAGCCACGCGGGCGCGTGGCGTCGGAGCGCGTGCCGGATCGCCTCGCCTCCCGCACCTCTGGCGAGCCGCTCGAGGGCGTCGAGCAGCGGAAGATAGGGGTCGCCCGTCCCGTACGACTCCACGCACTGACCGACGGCCACCCGGGGCGGGGAGCTCTCGCCAGGCGCGGTGAGGAAGCTCTCGACAAGGGCCGTCTTGCCGATCCCCGGCTCGCCGGTGACGAACAGTACCTGGCGCTCACCGGCCCGGGCCTGGCGCAGCGCCACCCTGAGCTGGTCGCGCTCGGCGTCACGGCCCACGAGGGCGTCGGCGCCACGAGCGGCCTCGGGCGACGTGGGCTCGAAGACGGTCCGGGACGCCGGCTCCGCGGTGGGATTGACCGGAGCGATGAGCCGATACCCGCGCCGCGGGCGCGTCTCGAGGTACCGCGGCCGCCGCGCGTCGTCGCCCAGGGCAGCCCGGATCTCCTGAATGCAGAGCCGGGGCATGGTCTCGCTGACCGAGACGCCCCCCCACACGCTCCGCAGGAGCTCCGCCCCACTGACGAGGCGGCCCGGGTGCTCCGCCAGGTAGCGGAGCACGGCGAAGCTCTTGGGTCGAATGGAGATCTCGCGCTCGCCACGCCAGAGGCGTTCGCTCCCGAGATCGAGACGGAACGGGGAAAAAATCAACACCATCCGCGGGTTCGCCCGGCTACAGGAACGCCCGCATTATACGGCGCTCATACGGCAATTGAACGGGGAGCGTCGGCGGCTCCGCGCTTCACTGGCGCCACGGTACGAGGCCCCGTCTACGGAAGGCGGGCGCGCTCCGAGATCCGCGAAGGAGGACACGACGATGAGTGGATGGCGAGATCGCCTGACGCGGGCGGCATGGGCGTGGCTTCGGGGTCGGACGACCCGTCAGGGCGCCTTCATGGCGTGGGCGGTAGTCTGGCTCGTCGTGTCAGTCCCAGCGACGGGCGGGGCGGCGACATACGGGACAGCGGGGATAACGTCGTTCCCCACGCTCCACGTCGTCGGGAACGGCACGGACTACACCGACGTCACGGAATCCGGCTACGAATGGAAGGGCTGGGTCGAGCTCGATGCCAAGGGCTTCGCGCTGATCCAGGGCTGGTTCCTTCACCCTAGCCTGAAGGTGGAGGGGCAGTCCTCCCTGCCCGCTCTGGCCCCATCAGGTCTCCGATTCCTACCCGTTCGGGAAGTGGGCCACCTACGTCAAGAAGACAAATATGAGGAAGGAATTTCCCGGCTCCGCCGTCCGTTCCTTCGCCGCCCAGGCGTGCAACCGGAACGCGGAGAAGCTTCGGGAGCAGGGCCGCTCGGACACGTGGATCTTCGACCGTCAGCACAAGATCGCCGTCGAGGTCTGGGCGACGTACGAAGTCGATGTCACCGTGGGGGACAAGGTGCTCGAGGCCGGCTGGCCGATCTTCAAGGAGATCGTCTGCGAGAAGTGGGCGGGCGCGAAGGTGGCTGGGCCTGACAAGTTCCAGGGCGTGATGGAAGTCAAGGCGTCCCAGCTCGTGCTCTTCCCGTCGGCCCACACGGGCCCGTGCCCGGTGGAGGTCTCCATGTTCATGAAGGTCACGGGCAACGGCGCCGGCTCGTTCGAGGCCTGGGTCGAGTCGAGCGATGGCTGGAAGTCGAAGAAGATGGTCCGGAGCATCCCGCAGGGCGGGGAATACCTGGAGGACTTCTCGGACAAGCTCCCGGTGCCGATCGTGCTGCCCGCTTCGGGTGGGGGCGGCAGCGGCGCGGGCAGCCAGGCGTCGGGCAGCAAGGCCGCCGTCAAGCCTGGGCCCGGCGATACGCTGCCGCCCAAGGGCGGGCCGCCGGTCAGCCCCGGCGCGGGCCTGTCCGGCGCCGACCAACCCGGGAACGTGCACAAGGCGTCCTTGCGCCTGGTTGCCACCGGCGGTGGGAAGACCGTCACATCCGGCTGGAAGGACTACACGGTCACCTGCGATCCGAAGGTCGCGACCGGGCTGAAGCCGGCGGAGAATCTGGCGGGCGGTGGCGCTCCTGCCCGGCCCAAGACCGGTGCCCTGTCGGCGAAATCGGAACCGGGGCCCGGGCCCGCGACAGCCACGCTGTCAGGGGGGCTGCCGGATCTGGTGAGCAAGGGCGTGGTGATCGGAGGTGAGTCCCTGAACGTTGGCTCCACCGTCGAGGTGCTGAGCGCCAGCAAGGCCAGCGGCTACCGGGATGGGCAGTGCCTCTTCCGAATCGAGTACCAGGTCTCCAACGAGGGGCGTGCCAAGACCCCGGGCAGGTTCCGGAACCTGCTGCAGTGGGACGCGACCGTCATCGACAATCACGTCGATCCCGGACTCGGCACGGGCGAGGACCGCACGCGGGTCTTCGACGCCTACCTGACCCCGGGCGAGCACGGGCTCACGCTCCGTGTGGACGCAGACCGGGCGGTGGAGGAGTCCAACGAGGGCAACAACGTCCGGACGGCGCGCGTCAGGCTCAACGGACCCTGCTCGGATCCTCAGGCCAGGGGTGCGGCGCCGGGAAGCCCCGCCTCCCCGACGCAAAAGAAGAAGTGAGCACGGGGCAGACTCGGTTGCGCCTTCACCCAAGGAGGGTCCCGATGCGCGGGGACTCGAATTCGCCGACCCAATATCGTGGAGATTCCGGACGCGGCCGGTGAAGCAAGAGGCGACCGGGCCGGGTTCCGGGCGGGCGCGTCAGGGATCCGACGCGCCCGCCGATCGTTCGCTAGTCCTGGCCCTGGAGCAGGAGCTTCACCACCTGCGGGGCGATCTCGCGAGCCCGCTGGTCGAGCTCCGCCTCCGTCAGGTTCGCGATCGGGTGGGGCATGATGAGGAACCGGTAGGTCGGCACGCCCCACTGCTCCGCCATCGCGCGGCCGGTGAGCTCGAACACGTCGGTGACGATCGAGGCCGAGGGCACGCCGGCCTTCTCCAGCACGATTCCGTCGAGCACACTGCCCGACGAGCAGGACCCTCAGTCGCCGATGCCGGCGACCATCACGTCGCAGGTCGCCTTGATCTCCTGCACGATCTCGTCGTGCGCGGGGACGCTCGCGTTGTGCTTCCGCCACAGGCGCGCGTCGGCCGCCCCGTGCTCGGCGACCAGGATGTCGCCGATCTTCTGGAGCAGCCGGTCGGAGTTGAACTTCGTGTTCTCCACCAGGCCGATGCGCTTGCCCGCGAGGGAGCCCGGCCGGGCGACGAACTTGATCGGCTGTGTCAGGACCTCGACGGTCGGATCCAGGACCTCGATCATCGCTTGACCTCCTTGGTCACGGCCTGGGAGGAGCGCTTGCCACCCCATCCCGGGATGTAGCAGGAGAAGGCGCCCGCCCGGCCGCCGGCCGCCACGACGAAGATGTCGTCGGGAGACTCGACGAGGGGCCGCGTCCGCGTGTCGTCCTCCGGCTGGACGGCGCCGGCCATCTGCTGCGTCCGCCTGAGGTGGGCGTGGGAGTTCTTCGTGTGCGCGAAGAGGAACTCGCGGATCATCGGCTTGGTCCAGCCGTCGTTGGCGATCGTCCGCATGTGCTCGCCGGCGAGCACGACGACGAAGTTCGGCTGCCCCATGAGGTTCCCGGAGGCCCGCATGTCGTCCGCGAGGGTGGTCAGGACTCCCTCCGCGGTGTTCGAAAGCTGGTTGTAGAACTGCCGCGGCCCCGCCGCGGCCACGATGGTCACGGCGCTCTGGTCCGGCCGGAAGCCCCGCTCGACGTGGAGCGGCGGCCATGGGCTCTCGGCCTCGTTCTCGGCGATCACGAACGACAGCTTGCCCGGGTGTCCGAGCGTTCCCCGGTCGAGGGTTCCGGGAATGGAGCCGCAGACGTTGCGCATCACGAGCCGCACGGCGCGCCCGATCGTGAGGTTCGCCCGCCACCCGGGACCGAAGAGGTTGTCCCCCGCGTTGATGTCCAGCTCGCGTGCGATCGGGCCGTTTACGATGAGGAGGACGGCCGCCCCCGCCGTCGAGGTGCCGGGCCCGTGGTAGCTCCACCGGGGATCCCCGATCCCCTCGATGGCCGCGATGACGACCGGCATGTACTCGGGCCGGCACCCCGCCATCACCGCGTTGATGGCGACCTTCTCGGCGGTGACGGACACCGCCCGGTGAGCGATGTAGGTGATCTCGTGGGACGGCTGGAGTCGCGCGGCCTCGAGCATCCGCTCGACCCGGTCCGGGGTGGGAGGGACGACCGGAAGACCGTCCGTCCATCCCCGGGCGAAGCAGAGCTCGATCGCCTCGGCGTCGTCCGCCGCCCGAAGACGCTTCGAGGTCAGGGTAGCCGGCATGAACTGACCCGCTCCCGGGATCAGTGACCCTCGGCTTCGCGCACCGCCTTCTCGGCGCCCTGGAAGCCGATCTTCGAGTGCGTGCCATCGCAGAACGGCTTGTTGGTCGAGCCGCCGCAGCGGCAGAGCGCGATCCGGTCGCCGGGCACCGGGAACTCCTTGCCGTCGGCGTCCACGAGGTGGATGGGTCCCTGCACCAGGTACGGACCGTTCGGCCGGGTCTGGATGGTCACCTTGTCCACAATGGTCCTCCTTGAGGAGTGCGGAAATGCCCCGATGACTGACGGGGTGCGCTCCGGTACGAGCATGGAGAATTCGCAACGACCTGTCAATTGGACGACGGGCCAACCGCGATTGGGTTCTCAGGTCACCGGAAGAGGGCTCCCAGGCCGCCGGCCAGGGCGCCCCCGGCCACCAGCCACGCGGAGTTGAGCCGCGTGGCGAGCAGGAGCCCCGCGGCGGCCAGCGCGAGCGCGGCGGTCATCCAGTCCACGATGGCGGCGCGTCCCAGCTGCCACGTCACCAGGGCCATCAGCGCGACAGAGGCGGCATTCGCACCGTCCAGGAACCCGCCGGCCCAGGTGGATCGCCTGAGCCGCGGGAATGAGGGGGCTCGACAGCGCCACGAACACGAACGACGGCAGGAAAATCGCCACGGTGGCCACGATCGCTCCCGGCACCCGGGCCAGGAGGTACCCGACGAAGGTCGCGGTGGTCAGCACCGGACCCGGGGTGAACTGGCCCACCGCGACGGCGTCGAGGAGCTGGCCGTCCGTCAGCCAGCCCGTCCGCTCGACGAGGTCGGGACGCAGGAACGCGAGAAGGACGTAGCCGCTGCCGAACAGAATCGAGCCGACCTTCAGGAAGACGAGCGCCAGCTGCGGGAGCAGGGGACCCGCGCCTGCGGCCGTGGCGGGAGCGAGCGCGCTCGGGCCCGCGAAGGCGAGGCCGAGGAGCCCCGGCGGGACCAGCGTCCGCGCGTTCCCGGCCGCCACCACGCTGCGCAGGAGCGGCAGGCCGAGCGCGGCCGCGAACAGGAGCACGACCTCGTTGGCGCCGCGGAGAGCGAGGACCAGGACGGCCAGCGCCGTCGCGGCGGCGAGGGGAGTGCCGATGGCCTTCCGGGCGAGCCCCCACACCGCCTGGACGACGACGGCGATGATCACCGGCTTGACGCCGTAGAGAATCCATCCGGCCTCGGGGAGGCGCCCGTAGCGAGAGTACGCCATCGCCAGTCCCATCGTGATCAGCATCGCCGGCAGGATGAAACACGCGCCGCCCGCGACGAGGCCCGGCCAGCCGGCGCGCACGAACCCGACGTGGATCGCCATCTCCGTCGAGTTCGGTCCGGGGATGAGGTTGGTCGCGCCGAGGAGGTCGAGGAACTGCTCCCGCGTGAGCCAGCGGCGCCGGCGAACGACCTCGTCCTCCATCAGCGCGATGTGGGCGGCGGGGCCGCCGAAGCCGATGACGCCGAGCTTCAGAAAGAGGCGCGCGACCTCGCCCGCTCTGCCTCGGGGCGCGGCGGCTTCGGTGGCTGGATCGCTCGCGGCGGCGCCGTCCGGCATCGGCAGGCTCTCGGCGCGGAGTATATACTCGCGTTTGGAGGCGCGCGCATGAGAGGAGACACCACGGCGGCTCGCGGGCGCGCCACCGGACGCGGCGAGGGCGCTGCCGGCCTCTCCCCCACGCTGGTCGCGTGGCTCGCCGAGGAGCCTCTCGGTGGCCGGGCCGTCCTCGACGTCGGCACGGGGGCCGGGCGCCTGGCCCTTCACCTCGCCCCGAGGGCCCGGCGGGTCATCGGCATCGACATCGATGGCGGCGCCCTCGTCGAGGCTCAGCGCCACGCGCGCAGGGCGGGGCTGGCGAACGTCGTCTTCGTGACGGCGGACGCGGAGCAGGCCGACTACCGGGCGTTCGGCCAGCCTGACGTCGTGGTCGCCCACCTCTGCATGTCCGACGCGATCGCGGCGCGGGCGGGCGCGAGCCTCCCGCCGGGCGGGGTCTTCGCCTTCGCCGCGTTCCACACCGACCAGTGGCGCGAGACGGGCCAGGTGTCGCGCTTCGCGTACGCGCCGGACCGCGCCCGCGCCGTGCTGAGCGAGGCTGGGTTGGGCGTCGAGCGTCTCGAGGTGGAGCAGGAGGTCGAGCGGTTCGCGTCCGAGGCGGAGGCGCTGGCCCGGGTCGCCGCGATGCGGCCGCGCTGGGAAGCGGACGGCCGCTGGGCGGCGTGGGAGCGGTTCGTCGGCGAGGGCGGACGCACGCTCACCCAGAGCCGCGTCGTCGCGCTGGCGCGGCGCGAGGGCGCCTGAGCCTCGTCATGACGCCGTCGGCCCTCGCGATGCGGATCAAGGAAGCGGGGCGCCGCCTGGGCTTCGACCGCGTGGCCGTGGGCCCCGCCGGCCCGCCCGAGCACGCCGCGGCCTTCGAGAGCTGGCTCGACGCCGGCCACGCCGGCACCATGGGCTACCTCGAGCGGGGCCGGGACAAGCGGATCGATCCCGAGCGGGTGCTGCCGGGCGCGCGATCCGTCGTCGCCTGCGCCCTCGGCTACTACCAGGGGAGGGGAGCCGAGGGGCCGCCCGGGATCGCGCGGTATGCGTGGGGCGAGGACTACCACGGCGTCATCGAGCCCCGGCTCCGCTCGCTCGCCGACCTGATCGCCTCGCTCGAGCCCGGAGCGGAGTCGCGCGCCTACGTCGATACCGGGCCGGTCCTCGAGCGAGATCTCGCCGCCCGGGCCGGCCTCGGCTGGATCGGCAAGAACACGATGCTGCTCCATCCTGACCTCGGCTCCTTCTTCTTCATCGGGACCGTGCTCACCACGGCGGAGCTCGAGCCCGACGCGCCCCTGCCGGACCGGTGCGGCAGCTGCACGCGCTGCCTCGACGCGTGCCCCACCGGCGCGTTCGCCGCGCCCTACGTGCTCGACGCCCGGCGCTGCGTCTCGTACCTCACGATCGAGCACCGGGGGCCGATCTCCGCCGAGCTCAGGCCCGGAGTGGGCGCGTGGACGTTCGGCTGCGACGAGTGCCAGACCGTCTGCCCCTGGAACGGCCGCGCGCCCGTGACCAGGGAGCCGGCCTTCGCGGCGCGCCGGCATGCGCCAGCGACCGAGCTGCTCGCCCTCGACGAAGCGGAGTACCGCGAGGCCTTCCGCGGGAGCCCGCTCAAGCGGGCGCGGCGAGAGGGGCTCGCCCGGAACGCCGCGATCGCCCTCGGCAACCATGGAACGGCCGCCGACGTGCCGGCGCTGACGCGGGCCCTCGGGCATGTCGAGCCCGCGGTTCGCGGCCACGCCGCGTGGGCGCTCGGCCGGATCGGCGGGGAGGGGGCGCGCGCCGCCCTCCTGGTCGCGCGGTCCCGCGAGGGCGATGCCGGCGCGGGCGAGGAGATGGAGCGGGCGCTGGCCCAGCTGTCCCCGAGGGAGACCACCGAAGGGAGAATGCACCCATGAAGATAGATCCGACCCGGGACGCACTGGTCGTCGTCGATCTCCAGAACGACTTCTGCCCGGGCGGGGCCCTCGCCGTCCGGGACGGCGACACGATCGTCCCCGTCGTGAACCGGTACCTCGAGCGCTTCGAGAAGGCCGGGGCGCCCATGTTCCTGACCCGGGACTGGCACCCGGAGGTGACCACGCACTTCAAGGCCTACGGGGGCATCTGGCCGCCGCACTGCGTGCAGGGGACCCGGGGCGCCGAGTTCCACCCGGGCCTCGAGCCCCCGGCCCGGGCGGAGGTCGTCTCCAAGGGAATGGATCCCACCCAGGACTCGTACTCGGCCTTTCATGCCGAGGACGAGTCCGGACGGACCCTGCCCGACGTGCTGAAGGCGCGGGGCATCCGGCGGCTCTACGTGGGCGGCCTGGCCACGGACTACTGCGTGCGCGCCAGCGCCCTCGACGCCTTGAACGAGGGGTTCGAGGTCGTCGTTCTCACGGATGCGATCGGCGCCGTGGATCTCAAGCCCGGGGACGGAGCGCGGGCGATGCACGAGATGCAGCAGGCGGGCGCGAAATTCGCCACCATGGATGACGTCGGGATCTGACCTGCGTGCTAACATGACGCGAGCATGCGGATTCGACGCGATCATCGTCGGCCGGCAGCCCGCGTGAGGTCGGCGTGTCGATTCTGAAGGTGGCTCGGCTGGGTCATCCGGTGCTCCGGCTGGTCGCGGAGCCCGTTCCGAGCTCCGAGATCGCTCGCCCCGAGACCCAGCGCCTGATCGACGACATGATCGAGACGATGCACGAGTACATCGGCGTCGGCCTCGCGGCGCCGCAGGTGCACATCTCGCGGCAGATCGCGGTCCTCGAGTGCGAGTCGCACCCGCGCTATCCCGACATGGCGCGCATCCCGTTGATGGTCATCATCAACCCCGTGCTGACGCCGGTCTCCGATGAGATGGCCACGGACTGGGAGGGCTGCCTGTCCATCCCGGACTTCCGCGGCGTCACCCCGCGGTACACGGCGATGCGGCTCGAGGCGTACGGGAGGACGGGCGAGCGGATCGACCTGGTGGCGAAGGATTTCTTCGCGCGGGTCCTCCAGCACGAGACGGACCACCTGAACGGCAAGGTCTACATGGACCGGATGGGTGACCTGACGACGCTCTGCCACCTCCAGGAGTGGTCGCGGTACTGGCTGGAGCGCGAGGAGGCCGAGTGAGTCGCGGGTGGCGTCCGGACGGTGAGCGCATGAAGGCAGGCGAGCCGATCATCGTCGCCCACGTCCGCGACCTTCTGTTCTCGAGCAGGATCGGGGAGACTGCTCGCCGGCTCGGCTATCGGTTCCGGGCGGCCCGGTCCCTCGACGATCTGCGGGCCGCGCTCGAGAGCCAGCCGGCGCTCGTGATGATCGACCTCACCTCGGCCGACCTCGATCCGGATGCGGCCCTCAGGGAGATCGACGCGGCGGGGCGGCCCGCGCCCGTTCTCGGCTGGAGCACGCACGTCCTGTGGAAGGCGAGCAAGCCGCTCCACGACCGGTTCGACCGGGTGGTCACGAAGGAGACGCTGACCGCCGAGCTGCCCGAGATCCTGCGCCAGTTCGTCGAGGCGGGGAGCTCTCCGGGCCGGGGCACGGACGGGAACTCCTAGCTAGGAGGGTCGGGATGGACGCGGAGGCCTTCGTCAAGGATCTGGACGCCCGCAACCAGGCGCTGCTGCGCCGGCTCGCGCCCGAGTCGACCCTGAAGCCGGAAGTGGAGGGCGACCTGAACGTCGTGAACCTCCTCAAGGTTGCCCTCAAGAACGAGATCGAGGCGACGGAGAGCGCCGCCCGGTGGCTCGCCACCACGCCGGAGATCGACGTCAAGCTGGCCCTCGCGCGCCAGGTCGGGGACGAGGCCAAGCACTACCGGCTGATCGCGGACCGGCTCCGGGAGCTCGGCTTCGACGCTCACGGGTTCGATCCGCTCGCGAAGGGGTACGGCCCGCTGTTCCAGTATCTCGACGGGCTCCGGACGACCGTCGAGCGCGTCGCGGCCGGCCAGTTCACGCGCGAAGCGATCGCGGTCGTGAAGAACCGCCAGTTCATCGAGTTCTGCGAGGCGGCCGGGGATGAGGCGACGGCGCGGCTCTACCGCGACGTCATCGAGCCGGACGAGCACCATCACCACGAGCTCGGGCGGCGGCTCCTGCTCCGGTACGCGACGACGCCCGAGGCGCAGGAGGCAGCGCGCCGCGCCGCGACGCGGACGCTCGAGCTCGCCGAGGAGCTCCAGGGCGCGGCCCTGCGGACGGGGGGGATCCACCACGCCCCCGGCTGCTGACCGACGTCGAATTAGGGAGGTGCGAGGAATGAAAGACACGCGTCGAAGGACCAGGCTGTTCACCTTCGTGACTCTCGCCATCGGAATGCTCGCGTGGGGAGCGTGCGGGAGGAAAGAGCTGCCCCCGCTGTCCGCGATCGTCGACGCGCCGTACTTCCGGACCGGGTCGTCCTGGACCTACAAGGTGGAAGACTCGACCTGGAACGCCCCGGCGACGGTCGTCCTCACCTTCATGAAGGACGACGAGTACAAGAACGCGGGGGTCCTCGCCTTCGCCACCGGCAGCGAGACGATCCTCTACGATCGCGACCTGAACTTCGTCGCCGTGGCCTCCAACGGCCGGATCCTCCGCGAGGCGTCGCCCTCGCTCCGGTCGTTCGACTTCCCGTTCTACGTCGGCAAGCAATGGCGGTCCGTCTTCACCTTCCAGGACAACCAGAAGGGCCTCTCGTGGACTCCGGTCGAGGTGTTCTGGCGCGTCAAGGAATACGACGAGATCACGGTGCCGGCGGGCAAATTCCGCGCGTTCCTGCTGGAGAGCGAGCCCAGCACGAACTGGGGCATCAAGAAGGAGCAGGTCTGGTACGCGCCCCAGGCGAAGCAGCTCGTCAAGCGCATCCGGGAGCGGACGGCGGCCCACTACGAGGGCAAGGGCAAGGACACCTGGGAGCTGGTGCAGTACACGCTGAAGTAGTCGCGGAGGAGCGATCATGAGTCTGGCGGCGCAGCGACCCTCGTATGCCCTGGTGCCGGGATGGGGAAAGCTCCCCGACGGCTGGAGCTTCGTCGAGGCGACCGCGGTCGGCGTCGACTCGAAGGACAACGTCTACGTCTACAACCGCGGGGCTCACCCCGTGATCATCTTCGACCGGCAGGGCAAGTTCCTCCGCTCGTGGGGCGAGGGGATGACCAGCCGGGCCCACGGGATCACGATCGGCCCGGACGACACCGTCTGGCTCACCGACGACGGCAACCACACCATCCGGCAGTACACGGCGGACGGGAAGCTTCTCCTGTCGATCGGCGATCCCGACAAGCCGTCGGCGGCCCACGGCGGCAAGCCCTTCAACCGGCCCACCCACGTCGCGCTCTCGCCCCAGACCGGGGACATCTACATCTCGGACGGCTACGGGAACTCCCGCGTCCACAAGTACGATCCGAAGGGGCGGCTCCTGTTCTCGTGGGGGGAGCCCGGCACCGATCCGGGGTGCTTCAACATCCCGCACAACATCGCGACCGACGCGGAGGGGCTCGTCTACGTGGCCGACCGGGAGAACCATCGCGTCCAGGTGTTCGACGCGAAGGGCCACTACCAGTACCAGATCAACAACCTGCACCGTGCCTGCGCCATCTATGTCGACCGCGCCAACGGCGGGCGGATCTTCGTGGGCGAGCTGCCGTCGCACCTGCCGGTCAACGCGGCGGTCCCGAACATCGGGGCCCGCGTCAGCGTGCTCACCCTGAAGGGCGACCTCCTGGCCCGGGTCGGCGGGAAGTTCATGGGAGAGGGGCCCGGCGAGTTCATCGCCCCCCACGGGATCGTGATGGACTCCCACGGCGCCTTCTACGTCGCCGAGGTCGCGTTCACGGCCAAGGGCCGCCACGAGAACCCGCCCCGAGAGATTCGCAGCCTCCAGAAGTTCGCGCTCGCGTCCGCCTAGCCTCACGCTTCCCCAGGCTCCTTGCCGGCCGATCCGGCCGGCGGGGAGCTTGGCTACCGCCTACCGCCCGATTCCTCGAGGAGCACCTGCGCCGCCAGGCGGACGTGCGTGGCGAGGTCTGGTTCGTCGACGGCGTCCAGGCGGTCCGCCATGGCCAGGACGTGCTCGAGATCGCCCGCGTCCTGCGCCTCGTGGAATGCCAGGAGATACGCTTTGGCCGGCGTCAGGGGCTGGCCACCGAGGGTCGCGGTCAGCTCGCCGGCCGCCAGCTCGTCGCCCGTCTGGACGAGGATGGTCCAGACCTCCGGCTTCGCGGTACTGCGGGTTGGCGCGCCCGCGACGAGACCCAGCCCCAGGATCACCGTGAGCGCGACAGCGACGGGCCACACCCGAGCGCCGAGCCGCGAACGTCGATCGCCGGTCTTCCATGCCCATGCCCTCCCTTGCGAGCGGTGATCTGCGACCACTTGGAGAGCAAAGGCAATGCCTGAGAATGTGCTGCGTAACATGGTGTAAAGACTGACGTTCAGAAATCTTGTCCTGTAACGGGAAAGGAACAGGGGCGGGCCGCGCGGATACGCACGCGGCAGGTAACGAGTGCGTCCAAGTCGGTTTGACACGTCCGCGCTGAGGAGCGTAGCGTGAGCCTCAGGTGAGGTCCGGACAGGGGGAGGAAGCCGATGCCCCTCCGACCGCTCCGAAAACCGACTCACGCCTCCGGGTCGCGTGCCGAAAGGCCGCGCGCCGCGGGGGCGTCGTTGTTTCTGGGGAGGGCGCCATGATCGGGTCGACCGAGGCGAGGACAGTCGAAGGGCGGCAGGGGTCCGTCGACAGCGCGGACCGCACCTATGAGGAGGGGCTGGTGGCGGGGCTCCTGGGAGCCGCCACGATCGCGGTCTGGTTCCTGATCCTGGATTCGCTGGCGGGGCGGCCATTCCGGACGCCGACGATCCTGGGCACGGCCATCTTCCGGGGCGGTCAGGGGCTGACCTCGCCGGAAGGCGTTCCGGTGTCCTTCGAGATGGTGCTCCTCTACACCTGGATCCACGCTCTGGTGTTCTGGGTGATCGCGGGGGTCGCCGCCCGGCTCCTGCGGGTCGCGGAGCGCCAGCCGAACGCGGGCTTCGGGATCCTCCTCCTCTTCGTGGTGTTCGAGTTCGGCTTCGTCGCGGCTCGCGCTCATGTTCGCGGAGCCAGTTCTCCACGCGCTCACGTGGCCGGCGATCCTCGGCGGGAACCTCCTCGCCGCGCTGGTGATGGGCGCCTATTTCTGGCGCCGTCACCCGGACCTCCAGATCTTTCCGTGACGGCCAGGGCGCTTCGACTCGCCGGCCGACGGTCCACCAGCGACGCGACGATCTCGGCGTCGGCCGGCGGCATCGGGAGCGCGGCAAGCTCGCGCCGTGTGACCCAGCGATAGTCCTGGCCTTCGCGCGGCCGGATGCGTCCGCCGGCGATCCGGCACCGGAAGAAGTGGAGCAGGACGCGCCGCTCCGGATACGCCCACGGCACGATTGCCGCGCGCGCGCCGACGTGCACGCGGATCCCGAGCTCCTCGTCGATCTCGCGGTGGAGGCAGGCCTCGATCGACTCCCCGGGCTCCCGCTTGCCCCCGGGGAACTCCCACAGGCCTCCCATGTGCTTTGCCGGGTCGCGCCGCGTCACGAGGATGCGCCCCGAACGCTCGATGACGGCGGCGGCGACCTCCAGCACCGGGAAGCCCGCGCGCGCGGCCAGCTCCCCGAAGAGCGCCAACAGCGAGTCGCGGTAGCTCGGCCAGACGCTCGGGTGCCGGTTGGCGTTCGCGGGATGGAGGAGCACCACCACCTCACGATCTCCGACCCGGCATCGGCGCCCGTGGTCGGCCGGGAGGCGCACGGGCTGGTCCAGCACCGCCCGGGCCGCGAGCCCGCCCACCGCGACCACGACTTCCGGACGGATCGCCTCCAGCTCGGCTTCGAGAAACGGCCGGCACCGCCGAGCCTCGGCGGGCAGCGGGCTGCGGTTGCCGGGCCTGCCGCGCCCCCCGCGGCGCGAGGCCGCCGGCCAGCACTTCACCGCGTTGGTGAGATAGAAGAGGTCCTCCAGATCGAGCCCGAGGCGGCGGATCTCGCGACGCAGGATCATGCCGCCGGCGCCGGTCCACTGACGCCCGTTCACGATGCTCGCGATCCCCGGCGCCTCCCCGACCAGGACGAATCGCGCGTCGACGCGGCCGACGGCGCTCGCGGGGAACTTCCGCCAGCCGCGCATGGTCGGGCACGCGCGGCACGCCTGGATTCGACGAACTAGGCGCCCGAGGGACCGCGCCGTATCGGGGCGCTTGCCGGACGGAGTCCCGCCGCGCGTCAGCTCGCGTCCCAGGGGTAGGCGCGGCAGAAGCGCCGCATCGGGCAGGGGAGACAGATCGGCTTCCGCGCGGTGCACCAGGTTGCCCCGAAGTCCATCAGGGCCTGGTTGAAGTCGTACACCCGCGCCCGCGGGAGGATGAGCTCGGCCAGGGTCCAGAGGGCCGCCGTCGAGACGCGACGCCCGTCCTGGCCGTGGAACACGCGGCCGAGGACGCGCCGGACGTTCGTGTCGAGGATGGGGGCGCGCGCGCCGTAGGCGAACGACCGCACCGCGCCCGCCGTGTAGCGGCCGATCCCCTTCATGGATCGAAGAGCCTTGTCGTCTTCCGGGAGCTGGCCGCCGTAACGCGCGACCGCCTCGCGCGCGATGCCGTGGAGGTGCACCGGGCGGATGTTGTAGCCGAGGGGATACCACGTCCGCGTGACGTCGACGACGTCGGCCGTGGCCAGGGCCTCGAGCGTGGGGTAGCGGCCGAGGAACTCGTGGTACTTGGGGATCACGCGGTCGACCTGGGTCTGCTGGAGCATGATCTCCGAGACCAGCACGTGGTAGGGATCGCGTGTGCGCCGCCAGGGCAGGTCCCGCTGGTGGCGCCCGTACCAGCGCAGCAAGCCCTGCCGGAAGCGCCGGAGCATCCCGGAGTCCGGCGCCGCGTTCGCCCGTCGTCGGCCCGGAGCTTTTCCTGGCACGGGCCCGATTATATCGGTCCGATCGCGCGCGGCAGAGCTCCGCCCGCCGCCGTCGCCGCGCGTGGGGCCGTATAATGCAATCGCGAGCAATGAGCGAGCGACTGCCCCTCCACGACGCGCACGAGCGCCTCGGCGCGCGGTTCACCGAAGCCGCAGGGACTCTCGTCCCGAAGGACTACGGCGACGCGGACGGCGAGCACGAGGCGGTGCGCGAGCGCGCGGGGCTGATCGACCGGTCCGAGCGCGGGAAGATCGAGGTCACCGGGAAGGACCGCGCGACGTTCCTCCACGGGCTCGTCTCGAGCGACGTCAAGGGTCTCGCGCCCGGGCAAGGCTCCGAGTCAGCCCTGCTGGATGTCCACGGGAAGGTCACCGCGCTGCTCGCGGTCCACTGCCTGCCCGACCGCCTCATCCTCGAGACGGACCGGGAGCTGGCGGGGCCGCTCCTGTCAGGGATCGATCGCTACCTCTTCTCGGAACGGGCCGAGCTCGAGGACGTGACCCCGGCGTCGGGGATCCTCACCGTCGCGGGTCCGCTCGCCCGCAAGACCGTGGAGCAGGCGCTCGGCGGACCGGTGCCCGACCTCGCGCGCTGGCACCACGTCGTCCTGCCCTGGGACGGAGCGGAGGTACGCGTCGTTCGCACGGAGGAGACGGGAGAGGAAGGCTACGATCTCTGGGCGCCCGCGGAGCTGCTCGGCCGGCTCTGGGATCGACTCCGGGAGGCGGGCGCCCGGCCGGTAGGCCGCGACGCCTGGAACGCGCTCCGCGTGGAAGCTGGCGTCGTCCGCTACGGCGTAGACGTGGATGCCGGAACGCTCCTCCTGGAAGCGTCGCTTCCCGACTCCTACTCCCTCAACAAGGGTTGCTACCTCGGCCAGGAGGTCGTGGCGCGCATCATGTACCGGGGTCACGTGAACCGGAAGATCGTCGGGTTCCGGTTCGCCGATGCAAGGGTGCCCGCCGCCGGCGCGCCGGTCCTGGTCGAGGGAAAGGAGGTCGGCCGGATCACGAGCGCCGTGCGCTCGCCGGCCCTTCGCGTCGCGCTCGCCCTCGGATTCCTCCGACGCGAGCATCACGAGCCGGGGACGCGCGTCGAGGTGCGGGACGGGGACGAGTCGCTCTCCGCCGAGGTCGCGGCGCTGCCCTTCTACCGCCGGGGCCCGTCGGCGTGAGCCAGACGCCGCACCACGAGGGCGACGGGAAGGCCAACCGCCTCGCGCGCGAGACGAGCCCGTACCTCCTCCAGCACCAGTTCAACCCGGTCGACTGGTACCCCTGGGGCGAGGAGGCCTTCGAGCGCGCGCGCCGGGAGGACCGGCCGCTCCTCCTCTCCGTTGGCTACTCCGCTTGTCACTGGTGCCACGTCATGGAGCGCGAGTCCTTCGAGGATCCGGCGATCGCGGGGCTCATGAACGAGCGCTTCGTCAACATCAAGGTCGACCGCGAGGAGCGGCCCGACGTCGACTCCATCTACATGCAAGCGGTCCAGGCCATGACGGGCCACGGCGGCTGGCCGATGACGGTGTTCCTCACCCCCGACGGCGTCCCGTTCTATGGCGGCACCTACTTCCCGCCGGCCGATCGCCACGGGATGCCGGGATTCCCGAAGGTCCTCGAGGCCGTGGCGGAGTTCTACCGGGAGCGGCGTGGCGAGGCGAGCCGCGTGGGCCAGGAGCTCCTCGAGCGCCTCCGCCAGAGCGAGCGCGTCCGGGCCGGCGGCGACCTCCTCACGGCCTCGGTGCTCGACACCGCGTACCAGGGGCTCCGGTCCGAGTTCGACGCGCGCCACGGCGGGCTCGGCCGCGCGCCGAAGTTTCCGCAGCCGATGGCGTTCGACTTCCTCCTGCGCCACTGGCGCCACCGGGATGCATCCGACGCGCTCCGCATGGTGCGGGAGACGCTGACGCGCATGGCGCGCGGCGGTATCTACGACCAGCTGGGCGGTGGCTTCCACCGCTACTCGGTGGACCAGGTCTGGCTGGTGCCGCACTTCGAGAAGATGCTCTACGACCAGGCCCAGCTGGCGCTCCTGTACCTCCAGGCCTGGCAAGCGACGGGCGATCCCGAGTACCGGCGCGTGACCGAGGAGACGCTCGACTACGTCGTCCGCGAGATGACTCACCCGGACGGCGGCTTCTACTCGACGCAGGACGCCGACTCGGAAGGGGAGGAGGGGAAGTTCTTCCTCTGGGACCGGGCGGAGATCGAAGGGCTGCTCGATCCCGAGATGGCCCGCGTCGCCCTCCGCTACTGGGGCGTGGCGGACGGTCCCAACTTCGAGGGCCGGAGCATCCTCCATGTCCCGCGTGAGCCGGCCGAGGTGGCGGCGGAGCTCGGCCTGTCGACCGAGCGGCTGGCTGAGCTCCTCAAGAACGCGCGGGCCACGCTCTTCCGGCATCGCGAGGAACGCATCAAGCCCGGCAGGGACGAGAAGGTCCTGTCCGGCTGGAACGGCATGATGCTCCGCGCCTTCGCCGAGGCGTCGGCGGCTCTCGGACGCCCCGACTACCTCCGGGCCGCGGAGCGGAACGCGCGCTTCCTCCTGTCCGCGCTGGTGGTTGACGGCCGGCTCCTGCGGACCTGGAAGGACGGGCGCGCCAAGCTCCTCGGCTACCTGGAAGACCACGCGATGGTGATCGACGGGCTTCTCGCGCTCCACGAGGTCACCGTCGAGCGGTCCTGGCTCGACGCCGCGCGCCGGCTCGCCGCCGCCATGGTGGACCTCTTCTGGGACCCGGAGACCGAGGGGTTCTTCGACACCGGGCGGGACCACGAGACGCTCGTCGTCCGGCCGCGGAGCCTCTTCGACTCGGCGGTGCCGTGCGGATCGTCGGTGGCGGCCGACGTGCTCCTGCGCCTGGCCGTCCTGACCGGGGAGTCGGATCTCGAGCGCCGCGCGGTGGACACGATCCGATCGGTCGCCCCGCTCATGGGACGGTACCCCTCCGGATTCGGACGATTCCTCGCGGCGCTGGACTTTCATCTGGGCTCGCCGATCGAGGTCGCCCTCGTCTGGCCTGCCGGCGGTCCGGACGACCGCCTGGCCCCGCTCCTGGGGGAGGTGTTTGGCCGTTACCTCCCGAACCGGGTGCTCACCGGCGCGGTGGAGGGCTCCGGCGGGGACCTGCCGCTCCTGGCCGGCAAGGTGGCGCGCGGCCGGCCGACCGCCTACGTGTGCGAGGGGTACGCCTGCCAGGCGCCCACGACCGAGCCGGCCGACCTCGGGAGCCAGCTCGACGGGCGCGGCGGCCGGCCGGCCCCCACGCCGGGTCGCTGACCCTCCCGCCGTCTCCCGCCGCGGCTCCCCGGCCCGGGCGCCGTCGGGCCGCTCCAGCCGCACTTCCCGAGCGCCGGACAGTTGCTGCCGGGCCGGCGCAAGGCTTATAGTCTTGGCACCTTTCCCAGTCATTCCCAACCATCCAAGGAGGAGACACACTCATGCGCTTCACGCGAGCAGTTGCCCTGGTGGCGGCGGTCCTGCTGCTGGGCGTCGCGGCCCCGGCTCTGGCCCAGACATTCATCTTCGGCGGCCAGGGTGAGCCGGTCCAGTTCGACCCGGCCGTCATCACGGACGGGATCACGGCGAAGATCACCCGGCAGATCTACGACACGCTGTACGAGTTCAAGCCGGGCACCACGCTCGTCCAGCCCGCCCTCGCCGAGAAGGCGGAGGCGTCGGCCGACAGCAAGGTGTGGACCCTCCAGCTCCGGAAGAACGTGAAGTTCCACGACGGCGAGCCGTTCGACGCGAAGGCCGTGGTCTGGAACTTCGAGCGCTGGATGAGCACCAAGCACCCGCAGCACGAGAACCAGCTCAAGGCGGGGCAGACCTTCGAGTACTTCGAGGGCCAGTTCGACGGCTTCGACGACAAGTCGGTGATCGAGAAGGTCGAGGCGACGGGCAGCCACACCGTGAAGTTCACGCTCCGGCAGCCCCAGGCCCCGTTCCTCCAGAACATCGCGATGTTCCCGTTCGCGATCGCCAGCCCGAAGGCCGTCGAGAAGTGGGGCACGGACTACGGGAAGCACCCGGTGGGCACGGGCGCCTTCAAGTTCGTCGAGTGGAAGGCGAACCAGGAGGTCGTCCTCGAGGCGAACCCCGACTACTGGGGTAAGAAGCCCAGCGTCAAGCGGGCCATCGTCCGCAACATCAAGGACAACTCCCAGCGCGTCGCCGCCCTGAAGGCCGGCGAGGTGCACGGGATCGAGGGCATCAACCCCGACGACCTGAAGGTCCTCAAGGCCGACGGGAACCTCCAGGTGCTGCTGCGCCCGACGAACACCACGGGCTACGTCGCCTTCAACTACAAGGTGAAGGAGTTCCAGGACAAGCGGGTCCGCCAGGCGATCGCCCACGCGATCAACAAGAAGGGGATCGTGGACGCGCTCTACGGCGGCACCGGCCTCGTGGCCTCCCAGTTCCAGCCCCCGCCGCTCTGGGGCTACAACAAGGGATTGAAGGACTACGAGTACAGCACCGCCAAGGCCCAGGACCTCCTGAAGCAGGCGGGCTTCCCGAACGGCATCAGCGAGATCAACTGGGAGGACGGCAAGAAGGAGCCGCTCGTCTTCTGGTACATGTCCCGCTCGCGCCCGTACTTCCCGAACCCGAAGGAGATCGGCGAGGCCATCGCCGCCGACCTCGCCAAGGTCGGGATCAAGGGCCAGCTCCAGACCGTGGAGTGGGCGAACTACCTCGACAAGCGGAAGAACGGCGAGCTCCCGCTGTACATGCTCGGGTGGACCGGTGACAACGGCGACCCCGACAACTTCCTCTGCTACTTCTTCTGCCCGGACAAGCCGTCGCGCGAGGGGTTCCACTCGAACCCGCCGCTCTCCGACCTGCTGAAGCGTGCCGCCACGCTCACCAGCCAGTCGGAGCGCGCGAAGCTCTACCAGCAGGCCGAGCAGATGATCCATGACAACGTGTCGCGGGTGTTCGTTGCCAACAACGAGCCTCCGCTGGCGTTCTCGAAGAAGGTGAAGGGGTACGTGCCGAGCCCGCTCGACGACGAGCGGTTCAACGGCATCACGATCCAGTAGCGCGAAGGAGACCCGGAGGACGGGGAGCCGGTGAGGCGCTACGCCATCCGGCGAAGCCTCACCATCATCCCCGTCCTCCTCGGGGTCTCCGTCCTCGTCTTCAGCTTCGTCCATCTCATCCCCGGTGACCCCGCGGTCACCATGCTCGGCGAGCGAGCGACTCCCCAGAAGGTCGCCGAGGTCCGCGCTCGCCTGGGGCTCGATCGTCCGATCCACGAGCAGTACCTCCTCTACATCGGCAAGGCCATCCGGGGAGACCTCGGCGTCTCGATCGTCCGCGGCGACCCGGTGTTCACCGACATCCTCCATCGCTTCCCCGCGACGGTGGAGCTGGCGGTGGCGGCCATCGTCATCGCGATCCTGTTCGGCATTCCCATCGGCATCGTGTCCGCCGTCTGGCGGAAGTCCCTGATCGACAGCCTGTCCCGCGTTCTCGCGCTGACCGGTGTCTCGATGCCGATCTTCTGGCTGGGCGTGATGCTGGCCTGGGTCTTCGCCGTCGAGCTCCACTGGCTGCCGACCGGCGCCAGGCTCGACAGCGCCGCCGACTACGAGCCGATGACCCACTTCGTCCTGATCGACGCGGTCCTCCAGCGCAACTGGGCGATGATCCCGGACGCGCTCCGGCACCTCGTGCTGCCCGCGGTGGCCCTCGCCACCATCCCGCTCGCGGTCATCGCGCGGATGATGCGGGCCAGCATGCTGGAGGTGCTCTCGCGGGATTACATCCGCACCGCGGACGCCAAGGGACTCTCGCGCGCCGCCGTGGTCCTGCGCCACGGGCTCCGGAACGCGCTCCTCCCCGTGCTGACGGTGGTGGGACTCCAGGTGGGCTCGCTGCTGGCGGGCGCGATCCTGACCGAGACGATCTTCTCCTGGCCGGGGATCGGCCGCTGGGTCTACGAGTCGATCGAGTCGCGCGACTACCCCATCGTCCAGGGCGCGAGCCTGTTCATCGGCGTCGTGGTGGTGGTCGTGAACCTCCTGACCGATCTCCTCTACGCCGCGGTCGACCCGCGGATCAAGTACGACTGATGCCGTGAGCACCCACGTCGAGGCCATCGAGACGGCGGTCCTCCCCGCGGCGCGCGGCCAGAGCCCGGCGGCGGCCGCCTGGCGGCGCCTCCTGTCGAGCCCGGTGGCCCGGATGGGGCTCGGGATCGTGTGCGTGTTCGTCCTGGTGGCGGCTCTCGCGCCGTTCGTCCACCACTACGACCCCAGGACCGACTCCAGCCTGACCGACCGGCTCAAGCCGCCCTCCGAGCACCATCCGTTCGGCACGGACTCTCTCGGGCGGGACATCCTGGTGAGGGTGATCCACGCGGCGCGGGTGTCGCTCGGCCTCGGGATCAGCTCGGTGATCGTCGCGGCGGCCCTCGGCTCGCTCCTCGGCCTCGTGGCGGGCTACGTGGGTCGGCGGACGGACCTGGTGATCATGTTCTGCATGGACATCCTGCTCGCGTTCCCAGGGACGCTCCTGGCGATCGCGATCGTCGCCATGATCGGGCCGGGCCTCCGGAACTCGCTCCTCGCGATCAGCACGGTCGCCATCCCCATCTACGCCCGGATCGCCCGGGGCGCCGTGCTGGAGCTTCGCGAGCTGGAGTTCGTGACGGCCGCGCGGGCGATCGGCGGCAGCGCCGCGCACGTGGTCCTGCGGCACATCTTCCCGAACAGCCTGCCGCCCCTGATCGTCCAGACGACGCTCGCCATCGCCTTCGCGATCCTGGAGACGGCCGCCCTCGGCTTCCTCGGCCTGGGCGCCCAGCCGCCCACGCCCGAATGGGGCGCCATGCTCGCCGACTCGTACAAGTACTTCACGAGCGGCGCGTGGTGGGTCTTCTTCTTCCCCGGCGCCGCGATCATGCTATCGGTGCTCGGCTTCAACCTCCTCGGCGACGGCCTCCGGGACGCGCTGGACCCGAGGCTCCGCTCCGACTAGACCGGCCCGGTATAGTAGATTCTGTCGACCGCGCCGAAGCCCGGCGCGGTTCGCGCTTGAAAGGGGAGGATCGAGGACATGTGGGACGAGCCGCTGTTGATCGCGACGCGGTCCTTCCGGTCGCGACTCGTCGTGGGATCCGAGCGGTATCCCTCGGCGGAGATCATGCAGCGGAGCCACGACGTGTCGGGCGCCGAGCTGGTGGCCGTGGCGGTCCGCGGCCTGGACCTCGCCAGCTCCGGAAGCGCCCTCCTGACGTCGATCGAGCAAGGCCGCTTCACGGCCATCGCGACCACCACCGGGTGCCGGACGGCCGACGAGGCCATCCGGACGGCCTACCTCGCCCGGGAGTCGGGGCTGGGCGACTTCGTGAAGGTCGACGTGCTGGGCGACGCGCGCACGGAGATGCCGGACCTCACGGCAGTCCTCGAAGCGACGCGCACCCTGTCCCGCGACGGGTTCGTGGCGCTGTCCGTCGCCGGCGACGATCCCGTCGCCGTGCGCCGGCTCGAGGAGGCCGGCGCGTCCGGCATCGTGCTCCAGCCGGCGCCGGTCGGCTCGGGGCTCGGGATTCGCAATCCCTACGCGGTGCGCCTCGTGCTGGACATCGCCACCGTGCCGGTGATCGTGGCCGGCGGGATCGGCACCGCCTCGGATGCGGCCCTCGCCATGGAGCTCGGCTGCCACGCGGTGCTCGTGGGCAGTGCCATCGCCGAGGCGCGGGACCCCGAGGTCATGGCGGAGGCGATGCGCCACGCGGTGGAGGCGGGCCGCGCCGCGTACAAGGCGGGCCGCATCGCCCGGCGCCTCCATCGGAACGCGTTCGGCTCTCCGGATTGATCTTGTCCTCGACCGGCCCCATCACCCCGCGCCGCATCGGTTGAGCCGGCCCGACGCCGTCGTCGTCGGGGCGGGCGCGATCGGCGCCGCCTGCGCCTACGAGCTGGCGAAGGCCGGGCTCCGGGTCACGGTGGTCGAGCGAGCGGAGCCCGCGGCGGAGGCCTCGGGCGCCTCCGCCGGCATCCTGTCGCTCCCCGATCCGGCACGGCGCGACCCCGTGGCTGTCCTCGCCCGACTGAGCCGAGATCTCTACGATCCTCTGGCCGACGCGCTCCGCGAGGAGAGCGGGATCGACGTCGGGCTGGGACGCACCGGCCACCTCCGGCTCTGCATGTCCCGCGACGAAGCTCGAGACGCCCAGCGCATGGCCGGCGATCCCGGCGCGCGCGAGGCGGGCATGTCCGTCATCGGGCAGGACGAGCTGCGGCGTCTCGAGCCCGCCGTCAGCCCGGCGGCGCTGGGCGCGCTCTTCATCGCCCGCGGCTCGTGGGTCGACAACGTCCAGCTCGTTCGCGCGCTCGTCCGCGCCGGTGAGCGACGGGGCGTGCGCTATCTGATCGGCCAGCCCGTCGAGGCGCTCATCCGGACGGGGAATCGCGTGACCGGGGTCCGCGCGGGGAATCACGGCGTCATCGAGGCGGGCGCGGTCGTCCTGGCGGCGGGCGCTTGGAGCGGACGAATGGCCGGCGCCCCGACCGAGCTCGGCGTGCGGCCCGTGAAGGGGCAGATCATCGCGTTCGACAACACGTCCGGGCTCGTTCGCCACGTCATCTTCCACGGGGACGTCTATCTGGTTCCGCGACTGTCGGGGGAGTGTCTCTTCGGCGCGACGGTCGAGGACGGGGTCGAGGACCGGACGGTCACGCTCGAAGGGCTCGCCTGGCTCCTGCGTGAGGCGTTCGCTGGCCGCGCCCGGGCTCGCGGGCTGCCGTTTCCTTCGCGGCTGGGCCGGGCTGAGGCCGGCGACGGAGGACGGGATGCCGGTCGTCGGCCCGTGGCCGGACGCTTCCGGGCTCTTCGTCGCGACGGGCCACTACCGGAGCGGCATCCTCATGACGCCCATCACGGCGCGCCTGGTTCGCGACCACGTCGTGGACGGGCGATCCGCGCTGCCCGCGGCGGCGCTCCTTCCGGACCGTCTCGTGCGGCGGTAGGATGCCCTCGTGTACGGCACGCCGCCTGCGCCGTATCCTCGTCGGGTCGTCTGTCTCACCTCGGAGACGACCGAGATCGCGTTCGCGGTCGGGGCGGGGGACCGGGTCGTCGGTGTGCCCGGGACCGCGCGGCGTCCGGCCGAGGCCCGGCGCCTTCCGAAGGTCGGCGGCTTCACGACGTTTCGCCTGGACCGGATCGTCGAGCTCGAGCCCGACCTGGTTCTCGCGTTCTCCGATCTGCAGGCGGACATCGTGCGTCAGCTCGTGCAGGCCGGCGTCCCCGTCCTCGCGCTGAACCAGCGGAGCCTCGCCGAGATCTTCCAGGCAATCCTCGTGATCGGCGGCGCGCTCGGGTGCGACGAGGCCGCGCGCGGCGTGGTCGTGGACATGCAGGACGAGATCCGTCAGGTGCGGGAGTTCTCCAGCGTCTGGCCGGACCGGCCGCGCGTCTACTTCGAGGAGTGGGGCGATCCGCCGATCGCCGGGATCCGCTGGGTGTCGGAGCTGATCGAGATCGCTGGCGGCCAGGACGTGTTTCCCGAGCTACGGGACCGCCCGGACGCCCGGGGGAGGATCGTGGACCCTGGTGAGGTGATCCGGCGGGACCCGGAGATCGTGGTCGCCTCCTGGTGCGGGAAGCCCGTCGACCTCGAGGCCATCCGGGCCCGGCCCGGATGGAGCGGGATCTCGGCGGTCCGGACGGGACGGGTCTACACCCTCCCCTCGGGAGACGTCCTGTCACCGGGTCCGGCGGTGATCCGGGGCCTCCGGTCTCTCCACGAGCTGGTCCAGGCCTGCGTCACTGGCGAGCCGCCGGACGCGGTGTCCATTTCAACCGAGGACTCCGACGACGAGGCATAAGTGCCCGGAGGAAATGCCTGAATCCATCCACTGCCTGCCGTGAATCTTCGGATGGTACGATGAGGGTGCTCCCACGAACCCCATGACACCCCGACCCGGGAGACTCTCATGGCAATGACGGCAGCGCCCCGGCCCGACCTCTTCTTCGCCGACCGGTACGGTCTCACCCAGTCCCGCCTGGACGCCCTCGTCGGGTCGGCCGCGAGCCGGGTGGACTACGCCGACGTGTTCATCGAGTACCAGGTGGCGGAGGAGCTGGTCATCGAGGACGGGGTGGTCAAGAAGGCGTCCCGGACGATCAGCCAGGGCGGCGGGATCAGGGCGCAGGCTGGGGTGCGGACGGGGTACGCCTACACGGACGACCTGGACATCCGTCACCTCGAGGTCGCGGCGCGGCAGGCGCAGGCCATCGCCGAGCACCCGGGGGAGGCCGGCCCGGTCGCGGTCCACTCGAGCCCGCGACCCCACGATCTCTACAATCTCGCCCTCGCGCCCGTGGAAGCGGACCTCAGCGCGAAGGTGGCCCTGCTCGGCCAGGTGGACCGGATGGCGCGTGCCCAGGACCCTCGCGTGCGCCAGGTCATCGCGACGCTCGCCTCTCTCGAGCAGATGGTGCTGATCGCGACCTCCGCCAACTGGCAGCTGGCGGACGTGCGGCCCTTGACCCGACTGAACGTGACGGTGGTCGTCGAGGACGGCGGCCGGCGCGAGGTCGGGAGCTTCGGGGGCGGCGGGCGCGTGGCGTTCGACTACTTCATCGAGGGCGAGCGCTGGGCCCGGTTCGCGAAGGAGGCGGCGCGCCAGGCCCTCGTGAAGCTGGGCGCGGTCGCCGCGCCGGCGGGGACGATGACGGTCGTGCTGGGACCGGGATGGCCGGGCATCCTGCTCCACGAGGCGATCGGCCACGGCCTCGAGGGCGACTTCAACCGGAAGGGCGTGTCCGCGTTCACGGGGCGCGTCGGCGAGCGTGTCGCCTCCGATCTCGTCACCGTCGTGGACGACGGGACCATCCCCAACCGCCGGGGCTCGCTCAACGTCGACGACGAGGGGACGCCCACGAGCCGCACGGTACTCATCGAGAACGGGGTGCTGCGCGGGTACATGCAGGACCGGCTCAACGCGCGGCTCCTCGGAACGGGATTGACCGGCAACGGCCGGCGCGAGTCGTTCCAGCACCCGCCGATGCCGCGCATGACGAACACGTTCATGCTGGCCGGCGAGGAGGCGCCCGAGGACATCGTGCGCTCCGTAGCCCACGGGCTCTACGCCGTCGCGTTCAGCGGTGGGCAGGTGGACATCACCAGCGGGAAGTTCGTGTTCTCGGCGAGCGAGGCCTACTTGATCGAGGATGGCCGCGTGACCGCTCCGGTGAAGGGCGCGACCCTGATCGGCTCCGGACCGGACGCGCTCACCCGCGTGAGCCGCGTCGGGCACGACCTCGCGCTCGACGAGGGTGTGGGGACCTGCGGGAAGGAAGGGCAGTCGGTCCCCGTCGGCGTGGGGTTGCCGACGATCCGCATCGACGGGATCACCGTCGGCGGGACCGAGGTCTAGGGTGGCGGGCCCGACCCTCGCGCCCCGAGCCGAGACCGAGATGCTCGACCGGCTCGAGGACCTTCTGCGCCGCGCCCGCTCTCGGGGCGCCGTCGAGGCCGACGCCTTCATGGTCGAGGAGGAGCTCCACACCGTGCAGGTGCGGCTGGGGACCGTGGAGTCCCTCAAGCACGCCCGCGAGAACCGCTGCTCCCTCCGCATCTTCACCGAGTCCGGTTCCGCATCGGCGACGACGTCGGATCTCTCGCCCGGAGCGCTGGCCCGGCTCGTGGACGAGAGCGTGCGCCTGGCGCAGGTGACCCGGCGCGACGAGCACTCGGGGCTGCCGATGCCGGAGGCGCTGGCCCGCGACGTGCCGGACCTCGGCCTCTGGGACGCCGAGGGGCATGCGATGAGCGTCGAGGAGAAGATCGACTGGGCGCGGCGGGCGGAGGCGGCGGCGCTCGAGTCCGATGCCCGCGTGCGGAACTCGGAGGGCGCGGAGTTCTACGACCGTCAGGGCCGCGTGGCCTATGCCTCGAGCGGCGGGTTCGGCGGAGGCTTCCGGGTCTCGTCCTTCGCTCTGTCCGTGACGCCCGTGGCGTCGGACGAAGGCGACATGGAACGGGACTTCTGGTACACCTCCGCGCGCCATCTCGGGGACCTCCAGGCGCCGGAGGAAGTAGGACGCGAGGCGGCGCGGCGGGCCGTGCGCCGGCTGGGCGGCCGCAAGGGCAAGACGACGGAGGTCCCGGTCGTCTTCGATCCCGAGACGGCGGCCAGCCTGATACGGGGCCTCGCGGTGGCCGCGTCGGGCCCGAGCCTCTATCGCGGCACGTCGTTCCTGATCGGCCAGCACGGCAAGGCCGTGGCGTCGCCCCACGTGACGATCGTGGACGATCCCCTGATGCCGCAGGGCCTCGGATCGCGGCCGTTCGACGGCGAGGGACTCCCGAGCCGGCGGACGGTGCTGGTGGATCACGGGGTGCTTCGGAGCTACCTCCTCGACACGTACAGCGCCCGTCGGCTCGGGCTGACCGCGACGGGCAACGCGGCCCGGGAGGGCGGGGGCGGCGTGACGGTCGGGTACACGAACCTCTACCTCGAGCCCGGGCCGTGGGCCCCCGAGGAGATCGTGCGCTCCGTCGAGCGCGGGCTGTACGTCACGGAGCTGATCGGCTACGGCGTGAACTTCGCGACGGGGGACTACTCGCGGGGCGCCGTCGGCTTCTGGATCGAGAACGGCGAGCTCACGTACCCCGTCGAGGAGATCACCATCGCGGGGAATCTTAGGAGCATGCTGCAGGACGTCGAGATGGTCGGCCGCGACCTGACCTTTCGCGATCAGACGGCCTCACCGACGCTGAAGATCTCACGACTCACGGTCGCCGGCCAGTAGCGGCGCGACCTCTCGCCGCGGTTCTCCGTGAGACATGCTCTAGCTCTGGCGAGATCTGCGGAACGCCCCGTCCGGAACTGAGGAAGGCACTCGAGGGTTCCGGCGTGCAGATCTACGCGCCGTACCCGTCAATCTAGGCTGCTCGAGCGGAAGGGCGATCCAACCCCTGAGGCCCGGCAAGCGGTTTCCAGCGGACGCGCCGCGCGCTGCGCGACTCGGCGGCGCTCGCAGGCGCGCTCGCCCTTCTGCCGACCATACACTGGGGAGAAATCGACCGGAGGAGGTCACATGTCGCCAGGGTGGGGAGCGCTTCCGCTGCGGCTGGTCTTGGGACTGGTGTTCGCCGTGCATGGCGCCCAGAAGCTCTTCGGCTTCGGGCTGGCCGGCACGGCGGAATTCCTGGGGAGCCTCGGGGTCCCGCTGCCGACGATCGCGGCGGCCGGGCTGATCGCCGTCGAGCTCCTGGGCGGCGTGGCGCTCCTCCTCGGCGCATGGACCAGGATCGTCGCCGCCTTGCTCGCCGCCGACATGCTCGTGGCCATCCTGACCGTCCATCTTCGCGGGGGCTTCTTCGTCCCGGACGGGGTGGAGTTCGTGCTGACCCTGCTCGGAGGGTGCCTGGCGCTGGTCGGGCTCGGCGCGGGACCCGGCTCGGTCGACGGCGCGCGGCGAGGCTGACCATCCTGCGAGTGCGACGCGGCCGCCGCTCGAGCCGGATCTGTCCCGCCCTGCTTGACCCTCGATTCGACCGCGTGCTATCACCGCCCGCGTGATGCGCTGGCCGCCGCGGTTCGGACACGCGCACGAAGCCTGGCCGGGAATCACGCTGAGCGGCATCGTGATCCTGGCCGCGGCGGTCATCGCCGACGCGTTCGGGGAGCCGCCGCGGGGCGGACCGCGACTCCACGTGGGACTCGCCATCGGCTTCGCGGTGCTGGTGCTGGGCTACGTGCTTCGCCGCTTCGAGCGACGCGACAGGAGAGACCGGGATGCGCCATGACTTATTGCTGACCGGCGGCCACGTCATCGACCCCGCCTCGGGGGTCGACGGCCAGCGCGACGTGGCGTTCGCGTCGGGCAAGGTGGCCGCCGTCGACGCCGCGATCCCGCGCGAGAGCGCGCGCGAGGTCGTCGACGTGACGGGAGCCTACGTGGCGCCCGGGCTCGTCGACCTCCACGCTCACGCCTTCATCGCGGGTCACGATCTCGGGATCGAGACCGACGCCGTGTGCGCCTCGACCGGGGTGACCACGCTCTGCGACGCCGGCAGCACCGGCGCCGCGAACTTCACGGGCCTCCGCGAGTACGTGATGGCGCGGGCGGAGACGCGCGTCCTGGCATTCCTCCACATCGCCGCGATCGGGCTGACCCACGTCGCGATCGGCGAGCACTGCTACCTCGAGTACTCGAACCCGGACCTGGCCGCCGGCGTGGCCCGCGATCACCGGGACGTCGTGGTCGGGGTGAAGATCCGGATCCAGAAGGAGGTCGTCGCCGAGCACGGCCTCGAGCCGCTGCGCCGGGGGATCCGCGCCGCGGACGCGGCGGGCGTGCCGGTGATCGTGCACGTCAACAACCCGCCCGTGGAGTACGCGGAGGTGCTCAGCCTGCTCCGCTCCGGCGACATCGTCAGCCACTTCCTGCACGGCCGCGGCTCGGGAATCCTCGACGGCGCGGGCCGGATCAAGGAGGGCGTGCGCGAGGCGCGGCGCCGCGGCATCGTGTTCGACGTCGCCCACGGCCGGAACCACGTGAACTTCCCGGTGGCGCGGAAAGCCTTCGAGCAGGATTTCTATCCGGACAGCATTTCCTCGGATCTGACGCGGCCGGGCCGCGCGAGCATCGTGCGTGACCTCCCGACCACGCTCTCGAAGTTCCTGAGCCTCGGGATGCCGCTCGGGGACGTGGTCCGCGCGGCCACCTCCACGCCGGCCCGGGCGATCGGCCGGAGTGGCCAGCTCGGATCCCTCGCGCCAGGGGCTGCCGGCGACGCCGCGGTGTTTGCCATCGAGGAGGGCCGCTTTCCCTACGAGGACGCCGACGGGAACGTCATGGAGGGGACCAAGCGCTGGGCGCCGCGGCTCACCGTGCGCGCCGGCCGCGTGTGGTGGCGCCGCTGGCCGCAGAGCTGAGCGGCCGCGCGGCTCGGGGCTCGGTCAGCCGCGGGCGAGCGCGAGGAGGAGCACGCCCAGCACGATCCGGTAGATCACGAACACGAGGAGCGTGCGGCGCTGGAGGTACGCCACCAGGAAGCGGATCGCGGCGAGGCCGGCCACGAACGAGGTGACGATCCCGAGGAGGATCACGCCCGGCCCTTCCCCGGCGGGCGGCGCGACGATGAGGGTCCGCGCCTGGAGGAGCCCGGCGGCCAGCGTGATGGGCAGGCCCAGCAGGAAGGCGAAGCGCGCGGCCGTGGGCCGATCGAGTCCCGCGAAGAGCCCGGCCGACAGCGTGATGCCCGACCGCGACGTCCCGGGGATCAGGGACAGGGGCTGAGCCAGGCCCACGACGAGCGCCCGCCCCACGCCGACCTCCCGCAGGCCGCCCACGCGGTTCCCGGCGGCCCGGCGATCCGCCCACCAGAGGACGACGGCCCAGAGGATCGTCGACACCGCCACCACGGTCACGGATCGGAGCCGTTCCTCGATCACGTGCTGGAAAGCGAGGCCGACCACCCCTGCGGGGATCGATCCCAGCACGATGCCCAGGGTGAGCCGGCGATCGGCCGGGTCGCCTTCGAGGACGCCGACCGCCAGGCGCCGGAGCTCGCCCGCGAAGTAGATGAGGAGGGCGAGCACGGTTCCGAGATGGACCGCCGCGTCGAAGGCAAGCCCCTGATCCGGCCAGCCCAAGAGCCTCGGCACCAGGATCAGGTGCCCCGAGGAGGAGACCGGCAGGAACTCGGTGGCGCCCTGGACGATCCCGAGGACGACCGCGTGAAGGGGGGTCATGCGCGCGGCAGACCCCCGCCGCTAGCCGACGACGTCCTCCCCGCCGTCGACCCCGAGGACGTTGCCCGTCATCCAGTAGGTCGAGGAGTGGGAGAAGGCGACGATTGCGCGGGCGACATCCTCGGTGGTGGTCAGGCGCCCGGACGGGTTCCGGGCGAGGGCGCCCGCCTTGATCCGGTCGGAGCCCGGGATCTTCTGGAGGGCGGGCGTGTCAGTCACGCCGGCACGAACGGCGTTGATGGTGATGTTCTGCGGCGCCAGCTCCATCGAGAGCTGACGCACGTGGGACTCGAGCGCCGCCTTCGCGCCCGACACCGGGCCGTAGTTCGGCAGGACGCGGGTGCCGCCGCCGCTCGTCATGGCGAAGATCCGGCCGCCAGGGCCCATCAGCCCGCGGGCGACCACGTCCTGGGTCCAGTAGATCAGGCTGTGCGCCATGACGTCGAGCGTCATGTCCATCTGATCCTTGGACACGGTCTCCTTGGGATTCTCGGCGACGAACGGCCTGAGCGTGCCGAAGGCGAGGGAGTGGAGAAGGACCCGGAGCCGACCCTGCTCGCCGCGCGCCTCGAGCTCGCGCCCGAGGACGTCCAGCACCTCGGCCCGCCGGGCTGGATCGGCGGCGTTGACGTTGAAGAATCGCGCCTGGCCGCCGCGTCGCTCGACTTCGGCCGCGATCCGGTCCGCGTTGGGCTGGGTCGCCTTGCGGTCGAGGTGGACGCCCGCCACCGACATGCCGGCTCCCGCGAGCGCGAGCGCAGTGGCCTCGCCGAACCCGGAGGAGGCGCCGAGGATGAGCGCCCAGCCGGACAGGCGGATCGGGGGATCCTCGGGACCGTGGGTCATCAGTGGGCCTCCGCGCGCTCGGAATTGACGTCGCCGCCGGCCTATCTTAGCGCACGTGGGACGCGCCGCACAGGCGAGCGCGGCTCGAGGGCGGGCGGCGCGTTGAGCCTCCCGCGCCCTCGTGTTACGCTCCGCTCGGGCCGCGCGAATTGCGCGGTCGCGACCCTCAGAGAGACCCAGGAGGCTCCGTGAGCACCGTCAAGACCGACATCCAGCACGCCGCCGACGGACTGGCCGGCGAGCTCGAGACGCTGTCCAGGAATATTCACGACCATCCCGAGCTCGGCTACCAGGAAGTGCAGGCTTGCGGCTGGCTCTGCGAGTTCCTCGAGTCCAAGGGTTTCCACGTCGAGCGCGGGGTCGGCGGCGTGCCGACCGCGTTCCGCGCGACGGTGGAGGGCGCGGGCGCCGGGCCCACGGTCGCGATCATGTGCGAGTACGACGCGCTGCCCAGCATCGGGCACGCGTGCGGGCACAACATCATCGCGACGTCGGGCGCGGGCGCCGGCGCGGCGCTGGCGGCCGTGCGCGCCAAGCTCCCCGCGGGCCGCATCCAGGTCATCGGCACGCCCGCCGAGGAGGGCGGCGGCGGGAAGGTGAAGCTGATCCGGGCCGGCGTGTTCCAGGGCGTGGACTGCGCCATGATGATTCATGGCTTCGACCGGACCATCCTCCACCAGGACCTCCTCGGGATCGTGCGGACGGACTTCGAGTACGCCGGCAAGGCGGCGCACGCCGCCGCCGACCCCTGGGTCGGCGTCAATGCGCTGGATGCCTGCATCCAGACCTTCAACGCGGTGAGCATGCTGCGCCAGCAGGTGCGCCCCGACTGCCGGATCCACGGCATCATCGTGAACGGCGGGGCGGCGGCGAACATCATCCCCGAGTACGCGAAGGCGACCTTCTACGTGCGGGCGCCGCGCATCGACCCGATGTGGGAGCTCCACCGCCGCGTGGTCGCCTGCGCCGAGGGCGCCGCCCGCGCCGCGGGGGCGAAGCTGACCGTGACCCAGCACGAGATGGTCTACGAGCCGCTCAAGCGGAACCAGACCCTCCTGGACCTCTTCGCCGCGAACATGCGCGGGGCGGGGCTCGTCGAGGGCGAGGCCGTTCCGGACCGGCTGGGCTCCTCCGACGTCGGCAACGTGAGCCAGGTCCTGCCCACCATCCAGCCGATGGTGGCCATCGCGCCGACGGGGATGGCGATCCACACGCGCGACTTCGTCGACGCCGCGGTTCAGCCCTTGGCGCACGCCGGCATGCTGGCGGCGGCCAAGACCATGGCGATGACCGCCTACGACCTCCTGGCGGATCCGGCGCGAGTGCGCGCGGCCAAGGAGGAGTTCGCCCGCGGCTGACGCGCGGCGCCAGCGGGCCGGCGATGGCGAAGACGGCCGGGATCATCCTCATCGGCAACGAGATCCTGTCGGGGAAGGTTGCCGACCAGAACGCCCTCTATCTCTGTCGCGAGTTCCGGCAGCTCGGCGTCGATGTCCGGAAGATCGCGGTCGTGCCCGACGAGGTCGACCTGATCGCGCGCGAGGTTGCCGAGTTCTCGCGCGCCTACGACTGGGTCTTCACGTCCGGCGGCGTCGGGCCGACGCACGACGACGTGACCATCGCGGGGGTCGCCCAGGCGTTCGGGCGCCGCGTCGTGCGCGAGCCCGGCCTGGTGGCGGCGCTCGAAGAGGTGTACCAGTCGCGGATCAACGACGCGCGGCTCAAGATGGCGGAGGTGCCGGAGGGGGCCGAGCTCCTGGCCTCGGACCACCTGATCGTCCCGGTGGTCGTGGTGGGCAACGTCCACGTGTTCCCGGGCGTTCCCGAGATCTTCCGCCGCAAGTTCGACGCAATCAAGGAGCGCTTCCGCGAGCGCCCGTACCTGATGCGGATCGTCTTCTTCGGGGTGGGCGAGGGGATCCTCGCCGAGCACCTGAACGCCATGCTGCGGGGCTTCCCCGATCTCATGTGCGGCTCGTACCCCGAGTTCACGAACCCCGAGTACAAGGTGCGCGTGACGCTCGAGTCGAAGGAGCCCGAGTACCTCGAGGCCGCGCTCCGGGACCTCCTGGCCCGCCTGCCGGCCGAATCCGTCGTCCGCGTCCAGTAGCGGCCGTCCGGCGGCGGTCAGGGCGGCCCGAGATGGGCGGCGACGAAGGCCGCCCACGCCTCCCAGTAGGCCTCGACCTCGTGGGCATCGTTGTGGCGGGCGCCCGGGATCGTGACGAACGTCTTGGGCTCGAGCGCCGCGTCGAACACCGCGCGGCCCTGGCGGTGCGGCACCACCTCGTCGGCGTCGCCATGGAGGACGAGGAGCGGCGCGCCGGCGCGGCCGACGATGCCGAGCGTGTCGTAGCGGGTGCGGAAGAGCCAGCCGGCGCCGGGCACGGTGGCGCTCGCCATGGCCTGCACGGAGGCGAACGGCGCCTCCAGGACGAGCGCCGCGGGCGGGTCCTCGGTCGCGAGGCGCGTGGCCACGGCCGCGCCCAGGGACTCGCCGAGGTAGACCACCGGCCCCGAGTCCTGCTCCCGGAGCCAGGCGTTCATCGCGCGCGCGTCGGCGTACGTGCCCTCTTCGCCCGGAACGCCCTCGCTCTGCCCGTAGCCCCGGTAGTCGAAGATCAGGATCGACAGGCCGAGCCGGTTGTGGAATGCCTCGATCTTCGACAGGCGATGCGAGATGTTGCCGGCGTTCCCGTGGCAGTAGAGCAGGGTCGCGCTCCGGGTTCCCGGCACGAGCCAGCCGTGGATCTGGACGCCGTCGTCGGTGGTGACCTCGACGTCCTCGTAGGCGAGCCCGAGCGCGGCCGGAGTGCCCTCGATCGTCCGCGAGGGGTAGTAGATCAGGCTGCGCTCGAGCGCGGTGCCGCAGCCCGCGAGGACGGTCAGGGCCGAGACGAGCAGGGAGCCCACGAGGCGGGCGTGCGCCCTCAGGCGGCCTCCGGCCCCGGATCCTGCGGCGCCAGGATGTGGGACGCGTGGTGGTGGACGATGCGCCAGCCGCGGGGGCGCCGCTCGAAGACGTTGGTCGCGAGGATGGCCGTGATCGACAGGCTGCCGCGCGTCTCGGAGATGATGTTCTCCGTGCAGTGGACCCACGCGAGGTCGCCGCGCGCCTCCACGCGCACGTCGGTGATCGTGAAGCGCATCTCGCTCGTGCCCTGGAAGATGGCGGCCCAGGAGCGGCGCACCTCCTCCCAGCCGTGGAGCCGGTTCCAGCCGGGGTGCACGCAGGCGACGTCGTCGCCGTGCGCCCACACTTGGTCCATTTCGGCGAGGTCGAGGCTCTCGAAGGCCCGGTAGAAACGCTCGTTCGCCTCCCGGACCGCGGCCCGATCGCGCTCGCCCGCGTCCTCCATCAGGGCCGCCCGCGCTCAGGTGTCGGCGGCGTCGTCCGCGTCTTCCGGGCGCACGCTCACGATCACCTGGCCGTCCTCGACCCGCGCGACCAGGGGCCAGAGCGCAGAGCCGCCGCAGGGCCCGCCCGCGCACCGTCCGCTGTCCGGCTCGAAGAGGGCGCCGTGAGTGGCGCAGATGAGCAGCCGGCCGTCGTCGGTGAAGAACTCGTTGGGCCACCAGTCGAGGGGCGTGCCGGCGTGCGCGCATCGGTTCACGTAGGCGTGGTACCGCCCGTCGAAGTTCACGACGAAGCCCTCGACCTTCGCTCCGCGCCAATTCACGGGAAACTTCGCGGCCGCGCCCGGCGGCACCTCGGCGGCGGGAGCGGACCACGCGTGGAGGTCGCTCATGGCGCGTATGATACGATGAATCGCGTGACGGCGACCGAGGCGGCGGTCGAAGTCCGCGACCTCACCAAGGCATTTCGCACGGGATGGCCTCGACGGCGGCTCCAGCCCGCCCTCCGGGGCGTGTCGTTCGTCGTCCCGCGCGGCGCCATCTTCGGGGTGCTGGGGCCAAACGGCGCCGGCAAGACCACGCTGCTCTCGATCCTGGCCACCCTGCTTCTTCCCGACGGCGGAAACGCGCGCGTCCTCGGCCTCGACGTGATCCGCGACGCCGGCCGGGTGCGCGAGCGGATCAACCTCGCGTCCGGCAGCGCCTCGTTTCTGTGGAGCCTCACGCCGCGTGAGATCCTGGACATCGCCGCGCGGAGCTACGGGCTCGGGAAGAAGGCGCGCCTGGCGCGCCTGGCCGAGCTGCTCGACCAGTTCGAGCTGGTGCCGCACGCCGGCGTGCCCTACAACGAGCTGTCGACGGGGCTCAAGCAGCGCCTGGCCCTCGCCAAGGCCTTCGTCAACGAGCCGGAGCTCCTCATCCTGGACGAGCCGACCGTCGGCCTCGATCCCGACATCTCGGTCCGGATCCGGGAGCAGATCGCCGGCTTCCGACGGTCCCGGCGCATGACCATCCTCCTGTCCACGCACTACATGCGCGAGGCCGAGCAGCTCTGCGACGAAGTCGTGTTCCTCCGGGAAGGGCGGATCCTGGCGGGGGGCGATCCGGCGACGCTCAAGCGCGAGGTGCTGCTCGGCGACCGCATCGAGCTCGCCGTCGAGGGTGACGCCTGGCGCGGCCTCGCCGACCTGCCGGGGATCCTCGGGTGCACGGTCGCGGGGGGCCGGGTCCGGGTGATCGCCGACGACGCGCGGAAGCGCCTCCCGGAGATCTTCCGTTACCTGCACGACCGGGGAGTGCCCGTGAGCGACGTCACGGTGACGGAGCCGACGCTGGAATCCGTCTTCATCGAGCTGGCCCGGTGAGCCCACTGGCCGCCACAGGCCGAAGGCCGTCCGCCACAGGCCGAAGGCCGTCCGCCATCGATCATCGCGTCCCATCGACGCCCGCACAGCGGCCGTGGCCCTGTGAGCAACGTCGCCGCGCCGCCGAGCCGCCTCGGCTGGTCCCCCGAGCCCTCCCTTCGCGGGGAGATCGTGAAGGTCTCGGCGTTCTTCCTGCGCAGCTGGCGGATGACCTACCGCAACGCGTTCACGATCTTCGAGATCGTCTTCTGGCCCATCGTGAACCTCCTGTCGGTGGGGCTCCTGACGACGTTCCTCCAGGCGGAGCCCGGCACCGTCGTGTTCGTGCTCGTCGGGACGTTCGCGCTCTCGACGGTCCAGGTCTGCCAGCTGGACGTGGCGTACGCGGCGCTGTTCGACATGTGGAGTCGCAGCATCAAGCACCAGCTCGTCGCGCCGATCCGCCCCTGGCATCTCCTGCTTGGATCGTGGCTCATGGGGCTCATGCGCGGGACGCTCGTGTTCATGCTGCAGGCGGCCGTGAGCCACTGGATGTTCGGCGTCAACGTCCTCGCCCACGGTGTGGCGCCGGCCCTGGCACTCCTCGCCGGGCTCCTCCTCTCGGCGGGCGGCATCGGTCTGCTCGTGTGCACGCTCCTGATGCTCTTCGGGCTGCGGGCGGAGGTGTCCGCGTGGTCGGGAGTGAGCCTGATCCTGCTCCTCTGCGGCGTCTACTACCCCGTCTCCGTCTTGCCGGCGCCACTCCAGGTGGTGGCCGCGGCCGTGCCGCTCACCCACTTCCTGGAGGCGTTCCGCGCGCAGCTGGGATACGCGCCCGTGTTCAAGGAGCCGCTCGTCCGCGGCTACGTGCTCGCCGCCGTCTACGCGGCGGGCGGTTACGCGCTCTTCGCCTGGGCGATCCAGCGGGCACGCCGAACCGGCATGCTCCTCAAGCTCTCCGACTGATGCCGCGCTCCGACCGACCGCTGAGGACGAGGCTCCTGGCCCTCGCGGGGCTGGTCGCGCTCGCGCTGGCCGCCGTCACGTCCGCCGAGGCGTTCGCGCGGTTCTCGGGACACGTGATGGAGGTCGACCTCACCCGGGGGATCCTGGTCGTGGAGGAGCTCGGCCGGCGTGGCCTCCCGATCCGGCACCTGGTGCGGATCGAAGCCGATACCGCCGTGGTGGCGGCCAGCCGTCTCCGGCTGGGCGACATGCGCGGTCAGAGCGCGTTCGGCGAGCTGTCGGTGTCCCTGGTGGACGTTCTGGTCGGAGACTTCGTGATCGTCGAGGGCGAGGATCTCGGCGGCCAGACCGTCGCGAGCCGCGTCACCATCGTCGAGATCCGCCGGAAGCCGTAGACCCTTCGCGCCGATCCGGTGCTTATCCCCGGCGGCGCCGCCGCGCGTCCGTCGCTGCCCCCCACGCGCCGAGGAACGCGGTCACGAAGCCATGCGCGTTCGACGGCTCCGTGGCCAGCGGCGCCAGGGCCAGCGCCACGGCGACCGCCACATGATAGCCCTCGGAGCGTGAGGCCGCGGCCCGGCGATAGGCCGGGTGGGCGTCGTTGATCCACACCGTCGATTCGATCAGGCGCGCGAGCTGCGAGTCGTCCGGACGCGAGACGAACTGGAGGTGCAGTCCGTAGCGGCTTCGCTCGAGGTGACCCCGCTGCGACCCGGACGGGGAAGCCGGCGCTGGTAGGGGCGCGACCCCGGTGTCGCTCGAGGCGGGGGACGACGTCTCGGGAGCGGGTCCCTCGCCGGGAATCTCCGGGGACCGGTTCCGCGCCTCGCTCTCCTCGGCCAGGGGGGCTTGCCCGTGGACGGATTCCAACGCCTCGGCGATCTCGCGCCCCGCGCCGGCCATGGGCAGCCGGCGCTGGCCGCCCGCATGTCGCTCCACCAGCGAGGAGAGCAGCGGGAAGGTGTCGGCCAGGTTGCCCAGGATGGCCTGGAGGTCGCGCTCCACGGGCCGACTGATGCGGTGCCGCGCGCCTTCACCCGCGTCGGGTAGGTCGCCCCATGCGGCGAGCTGCGCCGCCACGGCTTCCTGGATCGCCTTCCGGTACGTCAGGTAGGTCGCTCCGCGGGCGCCGACGCGCACGAAGTCCGCCTTGTTGAGCGTGAGGCACTCGGCGAGCGCGGGCACCTCGATCAGCCCTCCGACGCGGTCTGGCGCTGCCGGCGTGAGACCGAGCCAGTCCCACCCGCGCTTGATGACCTTGCCGAATGTGCTGATGGCGAGCCCTCGCTGGTCCTCCGGCACCGACTCGTGGGCGCGGACCAGGCGTCCCGCCGCGGTGGCCTTGCGCTTCCGCGCGGGCCGGACTGCGATCGGCGCCACTTCCGAGCGTGGCGGGGCGTCAGGCTCGAGCCGGGCCGTGTTGAGCGCGAAGGCGACCCCCCGTGGATACTTCGAGGCCAGGATGGAGTCGAAGGATGGATCCAGAAGGGGCTGGAAGTGGCGGCGGAGGACCGCCTCCACGTACCCCGGGTCCAGCAGGGGCGAGAGGGGATTCTGGAGGCGGAGCCGCACGCCGGTGCCGCGCCGGGGCACGAGGTCGGGCGGCGTGATCCACCGCCAGGGGGCGCGCTGGCGGGACCTCAGGCCCCACGCCGTTGCCACGTGAATCGCGCCCCGCCGCGTCTCCGTGACGACCTCCTCCGATACGAGGAGACCGAGCTTGATTCCGACTCCCGCGAAGCCGATTCCCTGGCCGCGCGCCTTTGTCGTCGCCGCGATGTCGTGGTACCGGGCGAGCTCGCGCCGCCGCATGCCATGGCCGTTGTCGATGATGGTCAGCGTGGACGCGGCGGGATCGGTGGCCAGGGCGATCTCCGAGGCACCGGAGTCCAGCGAGTTCGCTACGATTTCGGTGAGAGTCGTCTCCTCGATCGCGCCGGGGTACGCATCCCGGAGGTCCTCCAGGAGATGCAGCAGATCGACTCTCGTCTCACCCATGAGCCGCAGGCGCCCTAGAGCGTGTTCAGGAAGCTGGCGATCTCGTCGACCTGGAGCCCGGCCACGGCGATCGATGGGGCGTACACGACCTCGTCGCCGCCCCACACGGTCGTCCCCTTCACCTCGCGCGTCACCCCGATCACGCCCTCGAGCACGCTCGCGATGTTGTCGCTGATCCGCACCGCGTTGGCCCTGAGCGGCACCGTGATCCGTCCGTCGCGGATCAGGTAGGAGTCCGCGACCACTGTGCAGGTGAAGTCGCCCGCCTGGAGCCCGTTGATGGGATACGTATACCAGATGCGGCCCACGTAGAGGCCGTCCCCGACCCGGCGGCACAGCTCGTCGAGCGACACGCCGTCCTGACCCTCCACGAAGACGTTGGTCGCCGCGGTGCCGGGCGGCGACGAGAAGCTCCGGCCGCCTCCAGCCGCGAAGCGGAACCCGTTGCGCGCCACGAGCCCCGCCGCGGCCTCGGCCGGGTCGACGCCGAGCTTCACCCGCGCCTGCGGATCCCGGAGCAGCCGTTGCGCCTCGTACCAGTTGGTGAGGAGCCCGGTCAGGACCCCGCCGGAGACCAGGTCGGTGCGGCCTGTCGGCAAGCCTTCGCACGTGACGCCCTTCGACCCCGTGAACCCTCGTAGCGCGCCGTGGTCGTAGATCGAGAGCGCCGGCGCGGCGACGCGCTTGCCGAAGCGGCCGAGGAACGGCGTGGTCGACGCGTAGAAGCTGGACGCGTGGAGCGCGGGGAGGACGAGGTTGTTGAGGAGATCCGTCACGGGCTGAGGCCCCAGGATGATCCGGTAGCGGCCCGACGGAATCCGCTCGCCGCCGAGGGCCCGGATCGCGCCGTGCGCGGCCTCGACGCCGGCCTCCTCCGTGAACTCGTCCAGGCGGGTGCCCGTGGACCAGCCGGAGCCCTTGGCGTCCATCGTCTCGACCATGCCGGTGGTGGAGGCGGTGATGAGGGTCGTCTCATCGGTCTGGACCTCGGGAAGATGCGTGGACACGATGGCGACCCGCTCCTGCACGATGGTGACGTCGCCGCCCAGGAGGAGCCGGAGGCGGCGGAGATCCTCCTCGCTCTCGGCGAGCTCGGCGAGGCGCGTGGAGGCCGTGAACGTGCGCAGGGCGCCGGTGACGATCCGCCAGCCGGCGGCGACCAGATCCTCGTCGTCGAGATCGAGGAGCTGCGGGTCGTGGTAGGCGTCGAGCGTCCGCCGCTCCGGCCCGGGCCGGGGCAGCGAGACGAACGTCGGGTCGTGCACCGCACCCTCCCGCGCCTTGGCGAGGGCGCGCCGCACGCCTTCGCGGGAGAGGTCGGAGGGCTCCGACCCGAAGCCGAAGCGCGGCCCGGCCGGGTCCCGGAAGACCACCTGGAGCCCGATCCCGTGTGACGCGGTGGACTTGGGCTCCTCGACGCCGTTCGAGGGCAGGTGCGACGCGTAGGCGAGCCGCGCGAGCAGCTGCCCGTTGGCCGAGACGAATACCTCGGCTTCGAGGACGTCGGGCGCGCCGCGGAGGAAGTCGAGCGCTTCCCGCGCGGCGCGCGCGAGATCGGCCGTCGTGGGTCCGAGGCTCAGAGCGATCCCTCCCCCTGGAGGGGAGCGGCGTCGCTCCTTCCGACGGCCTTCGGCCTGTGGCTCCGGACCCCACCACCACACTGCTCTGGGGCGGTGCGTGCAGACAGGCGGAAGCGCTGCATCAACGGCCGCCGGTGAGCCGGGCGCGGCTGCGCATCGTCGGGCCGCCGTTGCCGAGGCGCTTCGTCTGCATGGGCTGTCCCTTCCCGCAGTTCGGGATGGGATAGAGCCGGAGGTCCGTGCCGACCGCGTCGACGCTCATCAGGTAGTCGCGCGTGTCGGCGGTGATGCCGCCGTCCCGGTAGAGCCGACCCAGCTCGCCGTTCACGATCTCGTAGACCCGCCGGGCTGTGATCCGGAAGTTCTCGCGGCTCTCGGCGATGGACGGGATGCGGTGGGCCGCGAGGTAGTAGCCGCGCTCGACATCCCTCACGATCTGGCCGGGGTCGTCGGCGCCCGCGGCGAACACCGTGTTCGACATCCGGATCAGCGGGACGAGCGACGCCTCGGCGGCCTTGTAGTGGCCGTTCGGCTCGGTGCCGAGGATCGCGGCCGTCTGCCGGCTGTTGAGGAACTCACGGAACACGCCGCGGTCGATGTGAACGACCCGGCGGGCGGGCGTGCCGTCGTGATCGTAGGCGTAGTGGCCGTAGCCGGGGAGCGCCGGATCCGAGTACGCGGAGACGAGCGGCGAGGCGATGGGACGGCCCACCTGGGTGTCGTCCAGGCCCCCTAGGAGCCACGAGCGGCCAGCGTACGCCATCTCCATCTTGAGCCCGCGGTCGAGCTCGCTCGGGTGGCCGACGATCTCGTGCGCGACGAGCGCGTTGTAGTGGGGGTCGGTGACGACCACGGCGTCCCGGTCGGTCGAGGGCAGGGGCGGGGCGGTTGCGAGCTCGATGGCTTCCCGCGCGAGGCCGAGGGCGAACGTCCGGAAGTCGGGCAGCTCCATGAGCGGCTCGTGGACGCCGTCGGTCAGGATCTCCCAGCCGCGTTGGTGCCCGACGACGTCGTAGATCTCCTGGCTGCACTCGGTCGTCGTTCCGACGACGTAGGCCATGCCCTGGGTGAGCGCGAAGCTCTGATCGATGAGGGCGCCCTCGGAGGAGCAGAAGAGCTCCCGCGAGAGCTCGGTCAGCGCGGCGAGGTGACTGTAGGTCAGGCGGGAGTCGACGGCCCGGACCTCGCGCCCGAGATCCGTGGCCGCGCGCACCATGTCCTCGAGCGGCACGCTGCGCGGATCGATCCGGTACACCGCGGGCACGACCTCTCGCGCCACGCGGACCGGCGCGAGACGCGCGTCGCTGAGGCTCGCCCCGAGACCGGGGATCTTCCCGCGCGTCTCCGCCTTGGCCTCGCCGCTTGCGACCGCCCGGCGATGCGCTCGCCCGAGCGCGTCGCGCAGGACGTCGCGGAGCCGCGGCAGGTCGGCCGCGCCCAGGGTGCCGCCGAGGTAACCCGCGCCGACCATGCGTCGGCCGGCCAGGACGCGGACTCCGAAGGCGCACGCGTAGTCGTCGCTGGCGAACTTCGGCTCGCCGTTCTCGACGCTCGCCACCTTGTTCTCGGTCACCTCGAGGCGGACGTCGGCGTGCGCGAGGTCGGGGAGCGTACGAGCCCACGTCGTGCAGAGCTCGGCGACCATCTCCTTGGCGCCATCGATCAGGTCGGTCGTGATACCGCGCGCCATGCTTCGCTCAGATGGGCTCGACGAGCACGCGCTCGCCGGCCTTCACGTCGCCTCGAGCTTCCTCGAGGATGATGAGGCAGTTGGCGGCGACCATCGACGAGAGGATCCCCGACCCCTGAGGGCCCGTGGTCGAGACCTCGTAGCCGCGGTCGGTGAACCGGAGGACACCGCGCTTGAACTCGCGGCGCCCGGCGCGCTTCCGTATCGGCTCGATGGCCGTCGCCGTGACGCACTCGGAATCGAGCCTCGTCCGCCCGCCCATCTTCCAGAGCGCCGGGCGGACGAACAGGTGGAAGCAGAGCAGGGACGCGACCGGATTGCCCGGCAGGCCGAAGAACGGCGCGTCGCCGATCCGGCCCACGGCGAGCGGGCGACCCGGCTGCATCGCCACCTGCCAGAAGTCGATGCGGCCGATGTCCGCCAGCACGCTCTTGACGAGGTCGTAGTCGCCGACGGAGACGCCGCCGGAGGTCAGCACCACGTCGGCCGACCGCGCGGCCTGGAGCAGGCGCTCGCGGAGGACCTCCCGCACGTCGGGCACGATTCCGAGGTCGAGCGCTTCGGCGCCGGCACCGGCCACCATGCCACCGAGCGAGAAGCGGTTCGCGTCGTAGATCTGGCCGGGGCCTCGCGGGTGGCCGGGTTCCACGACCTCGTCGCCGGTGGAGAAGAGCGCGACGCGCGGTCGCCGGTGGACTCGCACTTCGGCGAAGCCGAGCGACGCGACGAGTCCGAGATCCTGGGGTCGCAGCACCGCGCCGGCCCGCAGCACGACCTCCCCGGTCCGGACGTCCTCGCCGCGCGCGCGCACGTTCGCGCCGGCATCGACCGGGCGCAGGTCGATCCATTCGCCGGCGCGCTCGCTGAGCTCCTGCGGCACGACGGTGTCCGTGCCGGCCGGCATGGGGGCCCCGGTCATGATCCGGAGCGTCTCGCGCGGGCCGACGCTGCCCTCGAAGACGGCGCCGGCCGGGAGGTCCGCGATGACGCGCACGCGGGTCGAGCCGCCCGGGGCGAGCTCCGATCCCCGGACCGCGTAACCGTCGACGGCAGAGTTGTCGGCGGGCGGAACATCGAACGGGGCGTGGATGTCCCTGGCCAGGACGCGCCCGAGACCGCGCGCCACCGGAAGCGTCTCTTCCGGCGCCACGGTCGCCACGTCGGCAAGAATGCGGGTCCTGGCTTCCGCGACGGGAATCATGCCGGCGCCCGGTATTATACCGGCCGGTCTGCTATAGTGGCGGCACCGATGGACGACGCGCGCGAGTGGACCGCGGCGGCGCCGCGACCGGGCGCGGGGGCGCCCACCACGGTTCAGCCGGGCGACCCGTGGGGCACGCCGGTGTGGACGCCGTACCGGCGGGCCGTCGACGAGCCGGAGGCGGTCGACCTGGCGCCGGCCGGTCTCCGGCGCCGTGGGATCGCCCTCGCGATCGACCTCGTGATCGCGGTCATCCTCTGGACGATCGGCACCCAGCTCGCCGTCAGCTTCGCGAAGCTCGCGCCCCGCCTCGATCTCGTCGCTCAGGCTCTCGGTCGGAGCTGGCAGCTCGTGGTGCCCGCCGCGTACTTCGTCCTGGGCCACGGCACCGCGGGCCAGACGCTCGGCAAGCGCCTCCTGGGCGTGCGTGTGGTCGACGAGAGCGGCGAGCCGATCGGATACCTCCGCGCGCTCGGGAGGGGCCTGGCGACGATCGTGGCGGCCATCCCGCTCGGGCTCGGCCTGGCGGCAGCGTGGCTCCGGCGGGACCGGCGCGGGCTCCATGATCTTCTGGCGGGAACGCGCGTGATCCGCACGCGGTGACCCGGCGGAGCGCGGACACTTCCCGATGACCCTCGACGTCCTGCGCGAAGCTCTCCGGGTGAGCGAGCGCGGCGAGACCCCGGGGCTCGCGACGCTCGTGGCGACTCGAGGCTCCACGCCCCAGAAGGCGGGGGCCCGGCTCCTCGCGTCCCATGGCCAGCGGCTGACCGGGACGCTCGGAGGCGGCGCGGTGGAGGCCGAGGCGATCCGCGAGGCGACGCTGGCGGCCGCGAGCGGGGAGCCCGCGCTGCGCGACTACGCGCTGTCGTCGGGGGTCGACGACTGGGGGCTCGCCTGCGGCGGAACCATGGTGGTGTTCGCGGAGCGTCTGGATCGGCGCGCGTCGGGATGGCTCGGACCGGCGCTCGCGGCCGCCGAGGGCGGCGCGCCGGTCGCGATCGTGACGGCGCTCGACGGCGCCGGCGCCGGGACTCGCATCCTCGTGTCCGAGGCCGAGACCTCGGGCGCCTTCTCCGACCCGGGCGTGACCTCGGCCGCGGTGAGCCTCGGTCGGCGCGTGCTGGAGGAGGAGACGCCCGCGTACGAGACGATCGAAGGCACCCGTTTCCATGCGGAGCTCTTCGCTCCGCCGCCATCGCTGATCGTCCTCGGCGCGGGGCACGTGGGGAAGGCCCTCGCGGGCCTGGCTCGCGGGCTGGGCGTGTCGGTGACCGTGATCGACGACCGGCCTGAGTACGCGAGCCGCGAGCGCTTCCCCGAAGCCGACCGGGTGATTGCGGCTCCGATCGCCGAAGCGCTCCGGTCGCTGGCGATCGGCCCGAAGGCGGCGATCGTGGTGGCGATGCGGAGCCACGACCTCGACTACGACGCGACGGCCAGCGCGCTCCGGACGCCCGCGCGCTACGTCGGGCTGATGGGCGCACGCCGGAAGGCGCTCCTCGTCACGGAGCGCCTGGTGGCCGAGGGATTTCCGATCGAGCGCGTCCGCGCGCTCCGCGCGCCGATCGGACTCGACATCGGCGCGCGCACGCCGGGCGAGATCGCCCTCTCGATCCTCGCAGAGTGGCTCATGGTGCGGCAGGGCGGCACCGGGAGTCCCATGCTCCTCGAGAAGGCCGCCGGGCGCGGCGCGTCCCCCTAGCGCCGACCAGGCTCAGGTGTCGCCTCCTTCCGCCGGTGGGACCGCTACCGCTTCCCGTTCGGAACCGGCTCGCCGAGCTGATCCTGGAGGCCTTCGAGCCGGGAGAGGCGCGGGCGACCCTGCTCGCCCTGGCGAGCGCCTGCGCCGGCTCCGAGCTGAGCGAGGCCGACGCCGACCGTCTTCTCGCGCTCGGCTGGTTCGAGCCGGCCGGCCCCGGGGAAGTGCGGCTCCTCGGGGCGCACCGGGCTCACGGGCCGAGCCTGGCAGCGCGATCGGCGCGCGCGGCAACCGTGCTCCGGGACTGGCGCGACCCGGACAGGGACGACATGACGAGGCTCCTCGACCGCGCGGCGGCGCTCGCGAATCACGGCCTCTTCTTCGAGGTGCACGAGCTGCTCGAGCCCGTCTGGTTTCGGGCGACGGAGCCCGCGCGGACGGCGCTCCAGGGGCTGATCCAGATCGCGGTGGGCTTCCATCATCTCGAGAACGGGAACCGCGAGGGGGCGCGCTCGCTCCTGGTCCTGGGCCTCGCGAAGACGGCCGACGCCGGGGCGGTCCTGCCGCTCGATCTGCCCCCGTGGCTCCACGAGCTGCGAGCGGTGCTCGCCGGGCTCGCGGCCGGGGAGAGCCCGGTGCCCGTTCCCCGCTGGCCGCGCCCGGTGACCGTGGCGTGAGCGCGCTGGGGGCGTGGCGCGAGGAGACCAGATGGCGCTGCTGCTGAACGAAGCCGAGGTCACGATGCTGCTTCCGATGACGCTCGCCCTCGAGGCCGTCGAGGACGCCTTCCGGGCCCAGGGAGAAGGGAAGCTCACGAACAAGCCGCGCGTCCGCCTGTCGGTGCCGGGGGGCCTCCTTCACGTGATGCCGGCGGCGCTGCCGGACGCGCGCGTCATGGGTCTCAAGAGCTACGCGACCGTGCGGGGTGGCACCAAGTTCGTGGTGCTGCTCTTCTCGGTGGAGACCGGCGCCCTCCTGGCCGTCATCGAGGCCGACAAGCTCGGCCAGATGCGGACCGGCGCCGCCTCCGGTGTCGCCACGAAGTACCTCGCGCGGCCGGACGCCGACCGCGTCGGGTGCTACGGCACCGGGTGGCAAGCGCGGTCTCAGCTCGAGGCCGTGTGCGCCGTGCGTCGGGTGCGGGAGGTGCGGGTCTACGGGCGAGACGCCGAGCGTCGCGCGCGCTTCGCCGAGGAGATGAAGGCCCTCCTCGGCGTTCCGGTCGTCGCGGTCGACCGCCCGGAGGTCGCGGCCCGCGAGGCCTCGATCCTCGTGACGATCACGGGATCGAAGACGCCGGTCCTCGAGGGACGCTGGATCGAGCCGGGGGCCCACGTGAACGCCGCGGGGTCGAACGCGCTCCAGCGGGCGGAGCTCGACGTCGAGGCCGTGCGACGCGCCGGGCTGATCGTGACGGACTCGCTCGAGCAGGCCCGCGTGGAGTGCGGCGACCTGGTGGCGCCGCTGGAGCAGGGCGTGATTCGATGGGAGGACGTGCACGAGCTGGGCGAGGTCGTCGCCGGGCGCCGCCCGGGCCGGACCGGGCCCGATGAGGTCACGCTGTTCGAGTCCCAGGGGGTCGCCATGGAGGACGTTGCGGTCGCGGTGCGTGTGGTCGCTCGGGCGCGAGAGCGCCGCGTCGGGACGGAGATCCCGATCTGACGATGACGACGACCGCGACGCCCGGAGGTGAGTTCGACGTCGTGGTGGTGGGCGGCGGCAATGCCGCGCTGTGCGCCGCCCTCGCCGCGCGCGAGGCCGGCGCGCGGGTGCTGCTCCTCGAGAAGGCGCCTCCGCACGAGCGCGGCGGCAACTCGTTCTTCACCGCGGGGGGCTTCCGTTTCACCCACGCTGGGCTGGAGGATCTCCGGAAGGACGTTCTGGTCGACCTCGCCGACGAGGAGGCGGCCGCCGTGGACGTGCCCCCGTACACGAGCGACCAGTTCCTCGGCGACCTCATGCGGCTGACCGAGAACCTGAGCGATCCCGACCTCGCCGACGTGCTGATCCGGGGCTCACGGCCCACCGTCGTCTGGATGCGCCGCCACGGGGTGCGCTGGATCCTGATGATGGCGCGCCAGTCCTACCACGTGGGCGGCAAGCACCTCTTCTGGGGCGGTCTCAACGTGGAGGCGGTGGGCGGTGGACCGGGCCTGATCCAGGCGCTCTACGACGGCGCGGAGCGCCTGGGTGTCGTCGTGAGCTACGGAACCAAGGCGACGGGGCTCCGGCTCGACGGGCGCGGCGCGATTCGCGGCATCGCCTGCCGCGGCGCGGACGGCTTCTTCGAGGTCGAGACCCGGGCGGTCGTTCTGGCGTCGGGCGGGTTCGAGGCGAACCCGGAGTGGCGCACCCGGTATCTCGGCCCCGGGTGGGAGCTGGCCCACGTCCGCGGCACGCGCCACAATACCGGCGACGGCATCCGCATCGCGATCGAGATCGGCGCTCAGCCCTTCGGCAACTGGTCGGGCTGCCACGCGGTCGCGTGGGACGCCGGCTCGCCGCCCTTCGGGGATCGCCGGGTTGGAGACATGTTCCAGAAGCACTCGTATCCCCTCGGGATCATCGTCAACGTCCGCGGCGAGCGGTTCGTGGACGAGGGCGCGGACTTCCGGAACTACACGTACGCGAAGTACGGGCGGGACATCCTGAAGCAGCCCCAGCGCCTGGCGTTCCAGATCTTCGACCAGAAGGTCGTCCCGATCCTCCGGGAGGAGTACCGGATCCGCGAGGTGACCAAGGGCGAGGCGGGGACGATCGAGGAGCTGGCGCGCCAGCTCGAGATCGATCCGGCGAACCTGGTCCGGACCGTCGAGGGCTTCAACAAGGCGGTTCTTCCCGGCACCTTCAATCCCGCGGTGCTCGACGGCAAGGGGACCCGCGGCATCACGCCGCCCAAGTCGAACTGGGCGCAGCCGCTCGACACGCCGCCGTTCGTCGGCTACGCGGTGACGTGCGGGATCACCTTCACGTTCGGAGGCCTCCGCGTCACGCCGCGGGCGGAGGTGCTCGACACCGAGGATCGGCCCATTCCCGGGCTGCTCGCCGCGGGGGAGCTGGTGGGCGGCCTCTTCTACGAGAACTATCCAGGGGGCACGGGGCTCATGGCCGGGGCCGCGTTCGGGCGGCTCGCGGGTGAGCAGGCGGCGGCCTACGTGGCGCGGGCGCGCTGACAGTCGTCAAGGAGGGGACCGTGGAGCTCGGCATCCAGGGACGGGTCGCGCTGGTGACGGGAGGATCGAAAGGCATCGGGCGCGCGGTGGCGGCGGGGCTCGCCGGCGAAGGCTGTCGCGTGGCGATCGTGGCCCGCGGCGGGGAGGCCCTCGGGGAGACGGCCGAGGCGCTCAGCGCCAAGGGCGCCGAGGTGCTGAGCCTGACCGCCGATCTCACCGAGCCCGACGCGCCGCGCCGGGTCGTCGAGGCGGTCGTGGCGCGGTTCGGGCGGCTCGAGATCCTGGTGAACAACGCGGGAGCGATCCGGGGCGGCGATTTCCTGACGACGCCCGCCGAGACGTGGGCGGACGACTGGCGGCTCAAGATTCTCGGCTACGTGCGGATGGCTCAGGCCGCCATCCCGGTGATGCGGACCGGCCACTGGGGACGGATCGTCAACATCATCGGCGCGGCAGCCCGGAATCCCGCCACCACCTACATGGCCGGCGGGATCGCGAACGCGGGGCTCATCAACTTCACGCGCGCGCTGGCCGACCTCGGCGCGCCCGACGGCATCCTCGTGAACGCGGTGAGCCCGGGCCCGACCGCGACGGAGCGCTGGGAGCGCCTCATCACCCAGCAGGCGCAGGCCCAGGGGCAGACCGTCGAGGCGTTCAGGGCGGAGGTGGCACGGAAGCAGCCGCTAGGGCGCATCGGTCAGCCCGAAGACGTCGCGGACCTCGTCGTGTTCCTCGCCTCCGAGCGGGCGGGCTTTCTGACGGGCACGTCGATCACGGTCGATGGCGGAGCCAGCCGCGGCGTGTATCTGTAAGGGGAATCCGCTTGACACCGGTCCCGGGCGGCGAGTACGTTCGTCGCACTTCACGGGGCTCTCCTTGAGCGACGATTCGTCCGTGCGCTACCAGCCCTCGGAGAGGCCCGCCCTCTCCGGGGGCTTTGTTGTTCTTCCCGAGGCCGGAGGTGACCGATGGCCGCCAAGCTCTTCGTAGGTAACCTGTCCTACCAGGCTACGGAGGAGGACATCCGGGAGCTCTTCCAGCAGGCCGGCACCGTGGAGTCGGTCCGCATCGTGACGGACCAGTTCACCGGTCGGCCGAAAGGGTTCGGCTTCGTGGAGATGTCCACACCCGAGGAGGCATCGCGGGCGGTCGAGCAGCTGAACGGCCGAGTGTTCCGCGATCGGAACCTGGTCGTCGATCAGGCGCGCTCGCAGGGTCCCGGGGGAGGCGGTGGGCGACCCCCGGGACGCGGCCCTCGCGACGATCGCCGTGGTCCTCCCGGCGGCGGGGGCATGCGCGGCGGCTACAACCGCTAGCCTCGAGTAGGCGTCGTCGCGCTCCGGGCTGAGAAGCTCGGGGCGCGCACGGCGGCGACTCCAGCTCGGAAGACCCGTCGATACTAGCTAGTAGTGGTTGCGGCCGTGTACTCAACACGAGTATAGTCTGGTCGATGGCCACCCGGTATGTCGAGACCCAGGCGAAGAGCGTGCTGAACGCCGTCCACGGCATGGGGTTCCGCTGGAGCGTGAACCCGTATCGAGGCTGCGTGCACGGCTGCCACTACTGCTTCGCCCGCCGGTATCACGCGTACCTCGAGCTCGGAACCGGCGACGACTTCACGGGCGTGATCATCGTGAAGGTCAACGCGGTCGCGGTTCTCCGCGCGGAGCTGTCGCGGCGCAGCTGGAGCCGGGCGACGGTCGCCGTGGGGACCGCGACGGACCCCTACCAGCCGATCGAGGGCCGCTACCGGTTGACGCGCGGGATCCTGGAGGCGCTGGCGGAGGCGAGGACGCCGGCGAGCGTGGTGACGAAGGGGCCGATGGTGATCCGCGACCGCGACGTGCTGACCACCTTGCGCGATTGCGCCGGCGTCTCGGTGTGCGTGAGCCTCACGACGCTCGACACGGACCGGTGGCGGAGCCTCGAGCCCGGCACCGCGCCGCCCCGGCAGCGGCTTCGCGCCGTGGCGGCACTCGCCGCCGCGGGCATCAACGTCGGGGTGCTGCTCGCGCCCATTGTTCCGGGGCTCACCACCGACCGCGCGAATCTCGAGGCGGTGGTCAAGGGCGCGGCCGAGAGCGGCGCCGCGTTTCTCGGGGCGGGAGTGCTCCACCTCGAGCCCGGCGTGCGCGAGCACTTCGACCGCTTTCTCTCCGCGGAGGCACCAGGCCTTCTTCCGATGTACCGGCGTCTGTACCCGGGCACGCGCGCGCCGGCCGGCGTCGAGCGAAGCCTGGACGCGGCCGTGGAAGAGCTCCGTCAGCGCTACGGCCTGGCCGAGCGCCCGGCGGCGACGACACGGCGGCCTGCCGCGGAGCCGGAGCCAGCGATCCGCCCGGTCGACGATTCCCAGCTGACCCTCGGTCTCTGAGCCGGTTCCGCCTCGTGTCAAGCTCGTCGCGTGCCGTCGTCGGCAACCGAAATCGCGAGCCGACGCGTCGCTTGGATGACGAGCGGCGCGCGTGCTCGCTCCCCGCGATGCGCGCGTGGGGGACGGCTGTCCCAGACGGCGATGGCGCAGGCCGTGGATGCCCTCCGTTCGATACCGGGCTTTGGGGAGACAGGTTCACTGACCAGTTGGGGGATGACATTTTCATAGACCAACAGCAGCGATGCGCGCGCGGGTTGACACGTGATCACGCGGGATCTAAAGTCGCGGCGTGTCGAACAGCTTCGAGGCGCGGAGCTTCTCCGCGTCACGCCGTCGCAACGAATCGCGCCACGAGAACGCGGGCCACCGGCTTCCGCGACCGGGCGAGGACCATCGCGGCGAGGCGAGCGGCGTCTCACTTGCCTGACGGGTACGTGCTGTCGAAGGCTGCCGCGCGCGACCGCGTCTGGCGCGAGATGGAGATCCGCGGCATCGCCCGCTTCCCGGGCGCGACCGGGCGCATCCCGAACTTCGTCGGCGCCGAGCGGGCCGCGCTCCATCTCCAGGGTTTGCGCGCCTGGAAAGAGGCCCGGACGATCAAGGTCAGCCCCGACGCGGCGCAGCTCCCGGTCCGCCGGATGGCGCTTCGCGAGGGGAAGGTCGTCTACATGGCCGTGCCGCGGCTCCGGAGCCTCGAGTGCTTCCTCGAGCTGGACCCGGCGCATCTGGGCAAGCAGCTGCTCCAGGCGGCCTCCATCCGAGGCGCCGAGCGGCTGGGGCGCCCGGTCGGCATCGAGACGCTGCCGCCCATCGACCTCATCGTGTGCGGCGCCGTGGCCGTCAACGCGCGAGGCGCCCGCGTCGGGAAGGGCGGGGGTTTCTCGGACCTCGAGTACGGGCTCCTCGCCGAGGCGGGGCAGGTCGGGCCGCGGACGCCCATCGTCACGACGGTCCACGCGGTGCAGATCCTGCCGGAAGCCATCGAGATGCGGCCCCACGACATCGCAGTCGACGTCGTCCTGACCCCCGACGGCACGATGACGCTTCGCCCGGCGTTCGCGAGGCCCTGCGGGCTGTACCGCGACGCACTGTGCCCGGAGAAGATCGCCGAGGTTCCGGTGATCGAGCGGGTGCTGCGCCGGGGGGCGTGACGGCGTGGATGCTTCCGTCGGTCTAGTCCACGCGCTCCTGCCGGTCATCGCGCACGTGACCGCGCGGGTGGCGGCGACTCATCCGTCGGCGAGGATCCTGGGCACCGAGCGCATGGGATCGGCCGTCGTGGTCGATTCCGGCGGGCTCCTCCTCACGGTCAACTACGTGGTGATGGGGGCCCGCCGGGTCCGCGTCACCATGACGGACGGCCGGCGCCTCGACGCCAAGGTCGCGGCGCAGGACTTCGAGAGCGGGCTCGCGCTTCTGCGGGTGCCGGCGACGGGATTGCCCGCGGCGCGGCTCGCGTCCTCGGACGAGGTCGCGCTCGGCGCGTCCGTCTTCGTCATCGCCTCCACGGGCCCGACCGATCGAAAGGTCGCGGGAGGGATCGTCACCGATCTGGGCGAGTTCGAGGCCTACTGGGAGTACATGCTGGACCGGGGCATCGTCTCGAGCGCCTCGAATCCCGGGTTCGGCGGCGGGCCGCTGTTCGATCTCCGCGGCGCCGTGGTCGGCGTGGTGTCCCTCAACCTCGAGGGGATCGGGCGAGAGTCCCTGGCGATTCCCGTGGAGTACTTCACGCGGCACCGGTCCGAGCTGCTCCGGTTCGGGCGCGTCACGAGCCGGCCCCGTCGCGCCTGGATCGGCGTGTTCCCGCACACGCTCGAGGAGCGGCTCATCGTCGCGGGACTGGTGCCCGACGGTCCGGGCGAGCGGGCCGGTCTCCAGGACGGCGACGTGATCCTGCGGGTCGACGACCAGGAAGTGTCGACCCGCCGGGATCTCTACGCGGCGCTGTGGCGCCACGAGCCGGGTGAGCGGGTCCTGCTCGACGTCATGCGCGAAGAGCGTACCCAGCGGGTGGAAGTCGTCACTCAGGACCGGTCGGACTTCTACGCGCTGGAGCGGCGCGGCTCGAGCGACTCGACCCCCAGCTGATCCGCCGCGCCGCCGCGCGGTCAGCCGCCGCGCCTGTCCGTCACCTGACACCCTGGATCTCGCCGGCCACCTTCCTTGACAGGAGACCATCGGCTGCTATTTGAGAGGTGAGGGCCGGGAGCGGCCCGAGCGCATGAGCGCCCCGGAAACACTTAACGACATTGGAGGAGCTCTTAGACATGTTCGAACTGACGCGGCGGTCTCCTTTCGGGTCCATGTTCCACATCCACCGGGAGTTGGACGATCTGCTGAGCCGATTCCTCGGCCACGACGTGACGCCCACACCGTACCAGGGCGAGGCGGAGCCGGTGACCTGGTGGCCGGCGGTGGAGAGCTACTCCAAGGACGGCAACCTCCACGTTCGCGTCGCCCTTCCGGGCGTCGATCCGAAGGACGTCGAGGTGACGGTCGCGGACGACTACCTCACGGTCCGCGGCGAGCGCAAGGCGAAGACGGACGAGACGAACGGCGGGCGCTTCGTCCGCGAGTTCGCCTACGGCGGGTTCGAGCGCACCTTCTCGCTGCCCGAGGGCATCGACCCGGGCAAGGTCCAGGCGAAGTACACGAACGGCATGCTCGAGCTGACGATGCCCACCCCCGTGGCGGTGGTGCCGAAGAAGGTCGAGATCCAGATCGAGGACGGCACGAGTCAGGCCAAGGCCATCAAGGCGGCCTGACGACCGCCAGCTGAACTCGGGGCCCGACGGCCCCGCGTCACGCGGCCCCCGGGAGACCTCCCGGGGGCCGCGCTGCGTTCCGGCACGGAGATTCGCAAGGCTTTGTTATAGTTGGGCCCATGTGGCTGCGACTCTCCCACATCCACGGCGCGGTCGCCGCGATGATGCTCTGCTCGGCCGCTCTCGCGACGGGCGACGAGATGCCGATCGTCGATACCCACCTCCACTACAGCCAGAACAGCTGGCAGGATCAGACTCCCGCCGCCATCCTCCTGCTGATGGACCAGGCGGGCGTCAGCCGCGCGTTCGTCTCGAGCACGCCGGACGATGGGACGGTGCGGCTCTTCGACATGGCGCCCGACCGGATCGTTCCGGTGCTGCGTCCCTACCGGCAGCCCGGTGAGCTTTCCACCTGGCACCAGGATCCGACGGTCGTGCCGTACCTCGAGCAGCGGCTCGCGCGCCCGATCTACCGGGGCATTGGCGAGTTCCACCTGAACGGGAGCGACGCGGGGTCTCCCGTGGTACGGCAGGTGGCGGAGCTGGCGCGCCGGCACGGGCTCTTCCTCCACTGTCACTGCGACGCGGCGGCGGCCGAGATCCTCGTCGGACTGGTGCCGGGCGTGCGCGTCCTCTGGGCCCACGCCGGGATGAGCTCGGGCCCGGCCGAGGTGGGCCGGCTCGTCGACGCCTCGCCCGACCTCCTGGTGGAGCTCGCGCTCAGGTCCGACGTGGCGCCGGGCGGCAAGCTCGATCCCGCATGGCGGGATCTCTTCGAGCGGCGCGCCGATCGGTTCATGGTCGGGACCGACACCTGGGTCTCGTCGCGCTGGGGCAGCTACATCGAGGTCCAGAACGACGCCCGGACCTGGCTCCGCCAGCTCCCGCCCGAGGTGGCGCGTCGCCTGGCGACCGAGAACGCGGAGTCCCTCGCCCGCCGCGCCCCCTGAGTTCCGCCGGGTCGACCGCCCGGCAATGACCCACGACCCGCGCCCTGGGGAGACCAACGACCGATGATCCGCTACGCCGCGAACCTGACGATGCTCTACAACGAGGTGCCCTTCCCGGAGCGCTTCGAGAAGGCCGCGGCCTCGGGTTTCCGCGCCGTCGAGTTCCTGTTCATCCACAACGTGGACGCGGGCGCCGTCGAGCGGGAGCTCAAGCAGCACGGCCTGGAGCTGGTGCTCTTCGATCCCGAGGGCGGTGACTTTCCGGCCGGCGACCGCGGCTACCTCTGCGATCCGTCGCGGCGCGACCACCTCCTGACGACGATCCAGGAGGCGGTGGCGACGGCCCGACGTGTGGGCTGCCGGCGGCTCAACGTCCTGGCCGGGAATCGTCCTCCGGGCGTGTCCGAGCGGATCCTCCGGCGCACGGTCGTGGAGAACCTGAAGCGCGCGGCGCCTCTCGCGCGGGAGGCCGGCATCACGCTCATGGTCGAGATGCTGAACGCGTGGGAGAGCCCGCGCTACTTCCTGGACCGGCTCGAGCTCGGGCTGGACATCGTCCGGGAGGTGGCGGAGCCGAACGTCCGCTTCCAGTTCGACTGCTACCACGTCCAGCGGATGGAGGGCCAGCTGATCGACGGGCTGGTGAAGAACATTCCCTGGATTGGCCACGTGCAGATCGCGGACGTGCCCGGTCGCCACGAGCCCGGTACCGGGGAGATCCATCACGACAACGTCCTGGCGGCGCTCGACCGGGCCGGGTACGACGGCTACGTGGGGCTGGAGTACCGGCCCTCGGGCAAGACCGAGGACTCGCTCGCCTGGCTGCCGCGGGAGGCCCGGGCGCGCCGGTAACGGCGGGCCCGGCGCGCGGACCCACGACCGACCAGCCCGCGGCGGCGACGTCGCGGTCCCACTCGGTCGCGACCCCGATCCGGAGCGCCTTTCGCTACTTCTACGAGCACGACGGCTTCTTCCTGGCCGCCGGGCTCTCCTTCTACGTCGTAATCTGCATCGTCCCGTTCCTGCTCCTGGTGATCGCCGGCAGCGCGTTCCTGATCTCCAACGACATGGTCCTGCGGGAGGTCGTGGACCGCCTGGGGACGCTGCTTCCCGTCTACCAGGCGGAGATGGAAGCGGCCCTCCGCGCGGTGATCGAGGCGCGCGGCGTGTCGAGCCTGGTCGGCACCCTGATCCTGTTCTTCTTCGCTTCCCAGCTCTTCGCCGCGACGCGCCTCGTGCTGAACCGCGTGTTCCAGCACAAGGGCCGCGGGCTGATCCACGGGATGCTCTTCGACCTGGGGATGATCCTGCTGCTGACGGTCGGCTTCCTCGTGAGCATCGGCGTCACGGCGGCGTTCGCGTGGGTCCGGGGAATCGCCCTCCTGGTGCGGAACGGCACGGTCATGTCCGCGACCCTCCACTGGGCGGGGCTCCTCCTGACGATCCTCGTCGACACCGCCCTCTTCGTCGTCATCTATCGCTTCGTGCCGAACCGCCGGATCCGCTGGGCCAGCGTGCTCGTGGGGGGGCTGGCGGCGGCGGTCCTCTGGGAAGCCGCCAAGCAGGCTTTCCGCTGGTACATCGAGCGGATCGGGGTCTACAGCGCGGTGTACGGCTCGCTCGGCGTGACGATCGCGCTGATGATGTGGGTGTATTACTCGGCCACCGTCTTCATCATCGGCGCCGCGCTCATCCGGGGGCTGGAGGAGCACCGGACCAGGGTTTGACCCTGTGTTCCGCGCCCGCCTATAATCCGGCATCGTCCCGCCGCCGCGCCGCATCTCAAGGGCGACGCGGCTCGTTCCGCGAGGGGAGGTGATCCACGATGGAGAGCCCGATCCGGCTCACGACGCTCTCCCACGGGGCCGGCTGAGCCTGCAAGCTCGGGCCGGAGGATCTGGCCCAGGTGCTGCAGCTATTGCCGCCGATCACGGATCCGAACGTGCTCGTGGGGACCGAGACCCGCGATGACGCCGCGGTCTATCGACTGACCGACGGGCTGGCGCTCGTCCTGACGGTGGACTTCTTCACGCCCATCGTGGACGACCCCTACGCCTTCGGCCAGATCGCGGCCGCCAACTCGCTGTCCGACGTCTACGCGATGGGCGGCCGGCCGATCGCCATGCTGTCGATCGTGGGGTTCCCGCGGGAGAAGCTGCCCATGACGGTGCTGGGCGAGATCCTGCGGGGCGGCGCGGACAAGGCGCAGGAGGCAGGCGTCAGCGTCGTCGGGGGCCATTCCATCGACGACGCCGAGCCCAAGGTCGGCTACTCCGTGGTGGGCCTGGTGCATCCCGCACGAGTGTGGCGGAACGTCGGGGCCCGGCCGGGCGACGCGCTCGTGCTCACGAAGCCGCTCGGCACCGGCATCATCTCGACGGCGATCAAGCAGGCCAAGGCGCCGGAGCGGGCGGTGGCGGCGGCCCTCCGGAGCATGGCCACGCTCAACCGGTCCGCGGCCGCGGCTGCCGCGGGCGTGCCGGTTCACGCGGCCACGGACGTCACGGGGTTCGGCCTCCTCGGGCACCTCGCTGAGATGTCCCGAGGCTCGAAGGTGCGCGCGCGCCTCCATGCGGCGCGGATCCCGCTCCTTCCCGAGGTGGTGGCCCTCGCCGAGGCCGGGCTGATCCCCGGAGGCACGCGGCGCAACCTCCACGCGGTTCAGGGGACGGTCGAGTGGGACCCGAGCATCTCCGAGTCGCTCCGATTCGTCATCGGCGACGCGCAGACCTCGGGAGGACTCCTGGTCGCGACGCCCGATGGCGCGGCCCTCATGAAAGCCCTGGAGACCGCCGGCGTCGAGGGGGCGGCCCAGATCGGAGAGATCGTGGCCGAGGATTCCGAGGGGACCATCGAGGTCGGGCCGTGAGCGCGCGCATGCTGGAGGGCCGGGTCGCCGTCGTGACGGGTGGCGGCCGGGGCATCGGCCGGGAGATCGCGCTCCTCATGGCGGCGTCGGGGGCGCGCGTGGTCGTGAACGACCTCGGCGGCGCCGCCGACGGCAGCGGCGGATCCGCGTCCGCCGCCGAGGAGGTCGTGCGCGAGATCGAGCGCGCGGGCGGGCAGGCGGCGGCGAGCACGGAGTCCGTCACCACCATGGCGGGCGGCGCCCGGATCGTCGAGACGGCGGTCGACCGCTTCGGGCGCATCGACATCGTGGTCAACAACGCGGGGATCGTGCGCGACCGGATGATCTTCAACATGACCGAGGAGGAGTGGGACGCGGTCATCGCCGTCCACCTGAAGGGCAGCTTCGCCCTGACCCGGGCGGCCGCCCCGCGCTTCCGCGAGCAGCGCTGGGGGCGGTTCATCAACATGACGTCCACCTCGGGCCTGGTCGGGAACGTGGGCCAGGCGAATTACGCCGCGGCGAAGATGGGGATCGTCGGCCTCACCCGCGTCACCGCCCTCGACATGGCCCGCTACAACGTGACCGCGAACTGCATCTCGCCGTTCGCCTGGACGCGGCTGATCGGCACGATCCCGACCGACACGCCGGAGCAGAAGGCGCGGGTTGCCAAGCTCGAGAAGATGTCGCCGCGCGACATCGCGCCGCTGGCCGTCTACCTCGCGTCAGACGACGCGGGTCAGGTGAGCGGCCAGATCTTCGGCGTGCGCGGGAAGGAGATCTTCATGTTCTCGCAGCCGCGTCCGGTGCGCGCGATCCACCGGGACGACGGCTGGACGCCGGAGCGGCTTGCCGAGATCTTCCGCGGCACGCTCGGGCACCACCTGGTGCCGCTGGAGAGCTCGGCCCAGTACTTCAGCTACGACCCGCTCGTCTGACGCGGGGCTTGGCCGCCGACGGCTTCGGCGCCGGCGCCGCGCGCGGCCGCCCATGCGAGCCAGCCGATGCCGCCCATCGCGGAGAGCACCAGGGCGGTCCATTCGAGCCAGCCGGCGCCGTAGACGAGCTCCGCCTCGAACCGGTCCACCGGAATCCGGAACTCGAGAAGCCCCCAGTCGTCCGCCCGCGTGGCGAGGCGGCCGGTCGCGCTCTTCACCTGCCAGAGCGGGTAGGCCGCGATGCCGGTCGGGATCCACACGCCGCCGGTGGGGGACACCAGGACGCGGTAGCGCCGCGAGGTGATCCGCTCGATGAAGGGCCACGGGCGATCACGCCGCTCGAAGAGGGCATAGCCAGCCGCCTCGCCGGCCGGCGCGTAGGCGGGAGCCAGGAACCGGGCTCGCGCCGCGTCGCCCGCCGGGACGACCACGGTCCCGACGCGGAGCTTCCGGGCGAAGCGGTCGAAGCTCGCCGACGACAGTCGCTCCCACGGCTCGCCGAGCAGGCGCTGGCCGTCCAGGCGCTCGGTCAGCGTGACGATGCGGGCGGGCGGAGCGGCCTGACCCGAGTAGAACCGCGCGGCCATCGGCGAGGGATGCGTGAAGGTGCCGTTGACGATCTCGCGGCCGGCCAGGATCGGCGTCAGGCTCGGCACGTGGCTGTGGGCCGCATACCAGGCCGGCTCCCGGTCGAGCTTGAGGGACGAGGTGAGGAAGAGGACGCGATCCGTTCCGCCCCGGAGCGCGCTCCAGAGCCGATCGAGGTGGTGGCGCTCCGTCAGCTCCTCCAGGGTGGGCCACGCCGCCGTCGCCGGCCACACTGACAGCGTGGGCGGCCGGGCGCCCTGGTCCGGCAGCGCGATCGCGAGGCCGATCACGAGAAGCGCGACGAGAGGCCGGCTGCGCGGGTCCGCCCGGGACGGCAGGAGCCGGTCGACGATCACGCCGGCCCCGAGCCCCGCCGCCCAGATCGACGCCTGCACCACGCCGTCGAGGAGGCGCTGAGGCTCGATCGCGGTCCAGCCACGCGGAAAGAGCCAGACGTCCAGGAGGAAGAGCGCGACGAGCACGAGCGGAAGCGCCGCGAGCAGCGCGTCGAACGGCCGCCGCCGGATGCCCACGACGACCCACGCGGCCATCGCCGTCATGGCGAGCGCCAAGAGCACGGGCCGCCCCGGCAGGTCCGCGGGGAGCCCGAGCGAGAGGTCGCCCCAGGCTAGCGGGACCACCCAGCTCCGCCGGATCGAGAACGGCAGGCTCCAGAAGGCGGTGAGGGCGGCCGCGAGCCCCACGATCGCCCCGGCCTGCCAGAGAGTGCGCCGCTCCGGCCTGCCGAGGAACGCGAGCGCGGTCGCGAGTCCCAGCAGGGCGGCCACCCACGGGAGCGTGGCGGGATGGGAGAGGATCGCGAGCGCGGCCAGCGGCGGGGCCCAGCGCGGAATCCGGCCGCTCTCGATCCACGGGCGCAGCGCGAGCACGAGGAGAGGCACCCAGGCGAGACCGAGCCGTGTCGTCAGCGATCCCCATCGAACCCCGGCTTCGACTCCTCCTCGGAGGTCGGCGGAGAGCGTGAGGGCGAGGAAGGCGCCCGGGCAGCGCGAGCCACCGGTCGCCCACCACGCGCGCGAGGAGCGCGTAGGTCGTGAGCCCCGGCGCGAGGAAGATGAACGCGCAGAGCAGGCGATAGATCGTCTCCACGGAGGGCCGCCAGAGGAGGAGCGCTCGGAGCGCGGCGCCGAGCATCGCGAAGCCCGGAGGGTAGAACTGGAGCTCCGGATAGCCGCCCCACCAGTCGGGGTTCCAGTCGGCGGTCCACAGAGGCGACGGCAGGGAGCGATCGAGCGCCTGCCAGAGCCGGAAGAGCTGCCCCGGATGGTCGTCGAAGGCGGGGACGCCCCGGCCGAACGCGGCGTAGGCGAAGGCGCTCCCGTAGAGGACGAGCAGGATCAGCGGCGCCTCGCGCCGCAGGGCCCTCATGGGGGCATCCTACTATCGACGGGGACGGGAGCCGCCGCTCTCGGTGCGGTCGGCGTGGCCTGGAAGCGCGAGGCTTTCGTTTGACGCTCCGGAGGCGGCGTGGTACATGTCTCTGGTCCGCGTCGGGACCCGATTTTGTTGAGTGGGGGCTCAAATCCCCGGAGGACCCGGCTCATGACTCATGTCCGAGGGCTCGTCTGCCGCGAGTGTGGTCGCGGTGTCCCACAGAGCCCGATCCACGTGTGCGAGCACTGCTTCGGCCCCCTCGAGGTCGACTACGACTATTCCGCCATCCGCGCGGTCCTGACCCGCGACCGCGTTGCCGCCGGCCCTCCCAGTATCTGGCGCTACCGGGATCTCCTCCCGCTGGACGACGCGCCGCTGGTGGGGCGGCACGTCGGCATGACGCCCCTGGTGCACGCGCGGAACCTCGGAGACGCCTGGGGGCTTCGGCAGCTCTACCTGAAGAACGACGCGGTCTGCCACCCGACCTGGTCCTTCAAGGACCGCGTGGTCTCCGTCGCCGTGAGCAAGGCGCGCGAGCTGGGCCTCGACACGGTCGCATGCGCCTCCACCGGGAACCTGGCGAATTCGGTTGCCGCCCACGCCGCCGAGGCGGGCTTGCCCGCCTTCGTGTTCATCCCGGTGGGGCTCGAGGCGGGCAAGGTGCTCGGGACCCTGGTCTACGGAGCGGTCGTGTTCGTGGTCGAAGGCACCTACGACGACGTGAACCGTCTCTGCTCCGAGCTCGCCGACCGCCACCCGTGGGCGTTCGTCAACGTGAACCTGCGGCCGTACTATGCCGAGGGATCCAAGACGGTCGGCTACGAGATCGCGGAGCAGCTCGGGTGGCGGATTCCGGCCCACGTGGTCGTGCCGTGCGCGGGAGGCGCCCTCCTCACCAAGATCCGGAAGGCGTTCGGCGAGCTCCTGGACCTCGGCCTCGTCGAGGGGCGCCCGCCCCGGATGTACGCGGCGCAGGCCGAGGGCTGCGGGCCCATCGTCACGATGGTGCGGGAAGGCTCCGACGTCCTCGTGCCGGTGCGCCCCCGGACCATCGCGAAGTCGCTCGCCATCGGGAACCCGGCCGACGGCTACTACGCCGCCCAGGCGGTTCGGGAGTCGGGCGGCTGGGCCGCGCACGCGACGGACGAGGAGATCGTCGAGACGATGGAGCTCCTGGCCCGGACGGAGGGAATCTTCGCGGAGACGGCGGGAGGCGTGACCCTCGCCGCCACGCGGAAGCTCGTCGCGGAAGGCCGCATCGGCCGCGACGAGCCGGTCGTAGTCTGTATCACGGGCAGCGGTCTCAAGACCGTCGAAGCCCTGGAGAATCGTGTGGCCGAGCCGCTGCGCGTGGGCGCGAGCCTCTCCGCTGTCGAGTCCCTGCTGCCCGATCTCCAGTCGATCACCACGCGTTAGGGAGGATCCGAGGATGCCAGTGCTCGTTCGCATTCCCACGCCGCTCCGGCGGCACACCGGCGGGGCGGGAGAGGTGTACGCCAAGGGCAAGGACGTCGGCGAGTTGGTCGACGATCTGGATCGCCAGTATCCCGGGCTCCGCGACCGCCTCTGCGACGAGACGGGCGACTTCCGGAAGTTCATCAACATCTACGTGAACCAGGAGGACGTGCGCTTCCTGGACGGGCGCGGGAGCCAGCTCAAGGACGGCGACGAGGTCTCGATCGTCCCGGCGATCGCGGGCGGCCGGTAGCCGATCCTCGGAGGGGGCTGTCCGGTCGTGAGCCTGCGCATTCCCTTCTCCGAGGCCGAGATCCGCCGCTACAGCCGGCAGATGATCCTGCCGGAGATAGGGGGCGGGGGACAGGCGCGCCTCCGGCAGGCGCGGGTTCTCGTCGTGGGCGCCGGCGGGCTGGGCTCGCCCGCGGCGCTCTACCTGGCGGCGGCCGGCGTCGGCACGCTGGGCCTCGTCGACTCCGATCGCGTCGAGCTGTCGAATCTCCAGCGGCAGATCCTGCACGGCACCAAGGCGCTCGACCTGCCGAAGGTGACGTCCGCCCAGGGGCGGCTCGAGGAGCTCAACCCGGACGTGCGCGTGATGCCCCACCGACTGCGCCTCGACCGGGAGAACGCCCGTAGCCTCCTCGAGCAGTACGACGTCGTGGTCGAGGGCTCGGACAACCTCGAGACCAAGCTGGTCGTCAACGATGCCTGCGTCGCCCTCGGCCGCCCGCTCGTCGTCGCGGGCATCCTGCGGTGGGATGGCCAGCTCCTGGTCGTGCAGCCGGGCGCCAGCGCCTGCTACCGGTGCGTCTACCGTCGGGAGCCGCCGGAGGGGACCGTGCCGACCTGCGAGGCGGCGGGCATCGTGGGGCCCGTCGCGGGGGTGGTCGGGAGCCTCCAGGCGGTGGAGGCGCTCAAGCTGTGTCTCGGCCTGCCGAGCGCCGCGATCGGCCGGCTCCTGCTGTACGATGGCGCGGTGGCGGAGATTCGCGCGATCACCGTGCGGCCGGATCCCACGTGCCCGGCCTGTGGCACCCTGCCTTCGAAGGAGCGAGGACACGAATGATCTCCAAGCGCGTTCAGGGTTTCACCGAGTCGGTCATTCGCGAGATGACGCGCGTCAGCGCCCAGCACGGCGGGGTCAACCTGGCGCAGGGCTTCCCGAACTTCCCTCCGCCGCGCGTGCTGGTCGAGGCGGCCCACCGGGCGCTCGACGGCGACTTCCATCAGTACGCCATCACCTGGGGGGCCCGGAACCTCCGGGAGGCCATCGCCCAGAAGTTCGAGCAGTTCTACGGCCATCGGGTCGACCCGGAGCGCCAGGTCACGGTCTGCTGTGGGTCGACGGAGGCGATGCTCTCGACGCTCCTCGCGGTCCTCGATCCCGGGGACGAGATCGTCATCTTCGAGCCGTTCTACGAGAACTACGGCCCGGGCTCGATCATCTCCGGCGCCAAGCCCGTCTTCGTGCCGCTCGAGCCCCCGGACTTCTCGTTCGACCCGGACCGGCTGGCGCGGGCGTTCACCCCGCGCACGCGGGCCATCGTCTTCAACAGCCCCAACAACCCGACGGGCAAGGTCTTCTCGCTGCGTGAGCTGGAGATCATCGCGGAGCTCTGCCAGCGGCACAACGTGATCGCGATCACCGACGAGATCTACGAGCACATGGTCTACGACGGCCTCCGGCACATCCCCATCGCCACGCTGCCGGGGATGGCGGACCGCACCGTGACCATCTCCGGGGTCTCCAAGTCCTACTCGGTGACCGGCTGGCGCATCGGCTACACGATCAGCCCGCCGGAGATCGCGGTCGGTATCCGCCGCGCCCACGACTTCGTCACGGTCGGCGCCCCGGCGCCCCTCCAGGAGGCGGCGGTGACCGCGCTCCACCTCCCCGATTCGTACTACGTGGAGCTCCGGGACGCGTACCAGGCCCGGCGCGATCTCCTGCGGGGGCAGCTCGACAAGGCCGGCTTCCGCACCTTCGAGCCCCAGGGCGCGTACTACATCCTGACGGAGTGCGCGCACTTCCTCGAGCGCTACGGTCTGCCGGACGACACCGCCTTCGCCATGTACCTCATCAAGGAGGTGGGGGTGGCGACCGTGCCGGGCTCCTCCTTCTACGCGCACCCGGAGCTCGGGCGCACGAAGATCCGCTTCTGCTTCCCGAAGACGGACGACGTGCTCCTGGAGGCGGGCCAGCGGCTCCAGCGACTCCCGCCGGGCCGGTAGCCCGCTTCTTGACCCGGGCCGCTCACGGCCGGCGCGCCACCTGCGCCGCGCATGGCTGATCTCGCCGAGCTCCGGCGCGCGGCGCGGCGGATCCTGGACGCCGGCATCGCCGCTGGCGACGCCGGCCGGCTGACTCGCGAGGCCCTCCAACGCGACGGGCGCCGGCTCCGTGTCGGCGGCCGCACGTTCGACCTCGATCGCGTGGAGCGCATTCTCGTCGTCGGGGCGGGGAAGGCGTCCGAGACGATGGCGGAGGCCGTGGGCGCCGTCCTGCCGGACGTGCGTCTGGAAGGTCTCGTCGCCGTGAAGGAGCGCCGGGGCTCGGGCCCGCCGGGCGTCCGGATCGTCGAATCGGGGCATCCGATCCCGGACGCGCGCGGGGAGGCCGCCTCGGCCGAGATCCTTCGGATCGCGGGTGAGGCCCGGTCGCGGGACCTCGTCCTCTGTCTCATCTCCGGCGGGGGATCCGCGCTCACGCCCGCTCCGGTTCCCGGGATCACGCTCGCGGAGAAGCAGGCGGTGACGCGCCTCCTCCTCGAGTGCGGGGCGACGATCAACCAGTTGAACGCGGTGCGGAAGCACCTCTCGCGGCTCAAGGGCGGCCAGCTGGCGCGCGCCGCCCATCCGGCGCCGATCGTCGCGCTCCTCCTGTCCGACGTGATCGGCGATCCGCTGGACGTGATCGCGTCGGGACCGACGGCGGCCGATCCCACTACCTACGACGACGCCCTCGGGGTGCTGGACCGCTTCGGCCTCCGCGCCCGTGTGCCGGCGTCGGTGCGGGCCCGCCTGGAGGCGGGATCCCGCGGCGAGGTGGCGGACACGCCCAAGCCGGGCGATCCGGTCCTAGCGGGCGTCACGAATGTCGTGATCGGGAACAACGGTCTGGTGGTGAAGGCGGCAGTGGAGGAAGCGCGCCGGCTCGGGTTCACCCCGTGCCTCCTGACGCGGAGCCTCCAGGGCGAGGCGCGCGAGGTCGCGCGCGTGTTCCTGGCCGTGCTCGACGAGATCGCCCGGAGCGGCTCCCCCGTCGGCCGACCGGCGTGTCTGATTGCCGGCGGCGAGACGACGGTGACGGTCCGGGGCGCGGGCGCCGGCGGGCGGTGCCAGGAGTTTGCGCTCGCGCTCGTCCCCGATCTTGCGACGATGCAAGACGTCGTCGTGCTGGCGGCCGGAACCGACGGGAGCGACGGGCCGACGAGCGCCGCGGGGGCGGTGGTGGATCCGACGACGCTCGACCGATCACGCGACACGGGGCTGGACGTCAAGCGCGCGCTCGCGGAGAACGACTCGCATCCCTTCTTCGGCGCGCTCGGGGATCTGGTGGTGACGGGTCCGACCGGCTCGAACCTCATGGACGTGTATCTCGGAGTCATCAGGTAATCCGTCGTCCGCTCGTCGAAGTTCGGGTCGACAGGCACTGCTGACGAAATGAGCGAAGCGGTCTGTCGTCCTTGTGTGACGTGAGGTTGCGAAGGTTGCCCACCTGTTATCCACAACCGCTGCACGCAAACGGTGGATGGTTTGACCTGCCTGCACCCTTTCGGTATCTTGAGTGCGCCATGTCCGCGACGAACTTGCTCGAAATGGCTCCCGACGAGATCGTGAGCTTCGTCGAGGGCCTCGGGCAGCCCGCGTACCGCGGGCGGCAGCTCGCCACCTGGATCTACGTGAAGGGCGTGGGGGACTTCGGCGCGATGAGCGACCTCCCGCGCGAGTTGCGTGACAAGCTGGCAGCCGAGGCCGTGGTCGCGCCGCCGACGCTCCACCAGCGTCAGGTCTCCCGCGACGGGAGCGCCAAGCTCGTTCTCCGTCTCGGCGACGGCCAGATGGTCCAGTCGGTCGTCATGCCCGACCGCGACCGCCTCACGCTCTGCGTCTCGACCCAGGTCGGCTGCGGGTACGGCTGCGCGTTCTGCCTCACCGGGACCATGGGGCTCGTGCGGAACCTCACCGCCGGCGAGATCGTCGGGCAGGTGTGGGCCGCGCGCGCCTCCCTCGAGCCGGGAGCCCGGCTCACCCACGTCGTCTTCATGGGGATGGGGGAGCCGCTCGCGAACTACGCCGCCACCGTGAAGGCGCTGCGGATCCTCCTCGCGCCCCTCGGATTCGGCTTCTCGCCACGGCGTATCACCGTCTCGACGGTCGGGCTGGTGCGGGGCCTCGAGCGGCTGGCCCGGGAGAACCTCCGGGTGAACCTGGCGATCTCGCTCCACGCGGCGACCGACGAGGTGCGGAGCCAGCTCATGCCCGTGAACCGGGGGTGGGGCCTCGACGACCTCCTGGCGGCGTGCCGGCGGTTCCCGCTGGCAGTCCGGCAGCGGATGACGTTCGAGTACACGCTCCTCGACCAGGTGAACGACTCCCCGGAGGACGCGAAGCGCCTCGTGCGGCGGCTCCATGGGCTCCGCGCCAAGGTGAACCTGATCCCGTTCAACGAGTGGCCGGGCTCGACCTTCCGGCGGCCGGCGCCCGAGCGCATCCTCGCGTTCCAGCGGGCGCTCCTCGACGCCGGCCTCCTGGCGACCGTCCGCTGGTCCAAGGGCGAGGACGTCGGCGCCGCGTGCGGCCAGCTCGCTTCCTGACCGGGGTCAGGCCTTGACCTCCCGTACAGTTGCTTGCCGAGCGGGGTCAGACTTCGCTTACCGCAGTCGAGGCCCGAGTTCTCCGCGGACGAAGTGTCTGGAAGTCAAAGCCTGACCCCGGTGACCGTGGCGTTCGCGACGCTCGGGTGCAAGCTGAACCAGTACGACACGACGGAGGTCCAGGCTCTCCTCGAGGCCGAGGGCTTCCGCACGGTGCCGTTCGAGACGCCGGCGCAGGTCTACGTGATCAACACGTGCACGGTGACGGCCCGCGCGGACTACTCGGACCGGCAGACCATCCGGCGCGCCGTCGCGCGGAACCCGGACGCGGTGGTCGTGGTGACGGGGTGCTACGCCCAGACGAACCCGGACGCGGTCGCGTCGATCCCCGGAGTGGACGTCGTCCTCGGCACCCAGGACCGCCAGGCCTTGCCGGGCCTCCTCCACCAGGCGCGGAAGCGCGTCCGGCCGCTCGTCCAGGTGAGCGACGTCTTCCAGGCGCGGACACTGCCGGTCATCCCCGTCCGGCACGTCGCGCCCGGCCACACGCGCGCCTTCGTGAAGGTGCAGGACGGCTGCCAGCATCGGTGCAGCTTCTGCATCGTCCCGTTCGCGAGGGGCGGGAGCCGGAGCCAGGCAGTCGAGGCCGTGGTCGACCAGGTCGAGGCGCTGGTGAGCGCCGGCCACGTCGAGGTGGTCCTCACCGGCGTGGACCTCGGCCACTACGGCTGGGACCTCCAGCCGCGGACGACGCTGGCGGCGCTGGTCAAGCGGCTCCTCGACGTCCGCGGGCTCGGCTGGCTGCGCCTGTCGTCCGTGCTGCCCGCGTACTTCACCGAGGAGCTGATCGAGCTGATCGTCGGCGACCGCCGGATCTGCCGACACCTGCACGTCCCGCTTCAGTCGGGCGCGGACCGGGTGCTGCGGGCGATGCGGCGGCCCTACACCGTCCGCATGTATCGGACGCTCGTCGAGCGCCTGGCGTCCGCGATCCCCGACCTCGGCCTCGGCGCCGACGTCATCGCGGGCTTCCCCGGCGAGACCGACGCCGACTTCGAGGCGACGGCGGCGCTCGTCGAGGCCCTGCCGTTCTCCTATCTCCACGTCTTCTCGTACTCGGACCGCCGGGGGACCGAGGCCGCCCGCGGAACGGCTCCCCGGGTCGCGTCCGTGACGATCCGGCAGCGCACCACCCGGCTCCGGAGCCTCGGCGCCGCGAAGCAGGCAGCCTTCCGCCGCGCCCAGATCGGCCGGGAGCTGCTCGCGCTCGTGCTCGAGCGTCGAGAGCGCGAGGCGGGACGGCTGGTCGGTCTCACCGACAACTACCTGGAGCTCGCCTTTGCCGGGCCGGACGCGCTCATGCGCCGACTCGCGCGTGTCCGGGCCACCGGCCAGGACGGGGAAAGGCTGGAAGGGGTGCTCGTCAGCGATGCGTGAGCCGCGTGTCGGCATCATCGGGGGCAGTGGACTCTACGAGCTGGAGGGGCTCACCGACGTGCGGTGGCACCGCGTGCGGACGCCGTTCGGCGATCCGTCCGACGCCTACTGCATCGGCCGCCTCGGCGACCGCGAGGTGGTGTTCCTCCCGCGGCACGGCCGCGGCCACCGGCTGATCCCCTCCGAGCTGCCGTTCCGAGCGAACCTCTACGGGATGAAGGCGCTCGGTGTCGAGTGGGTCATCTCGGTGAGCGCCGTCGGGAGCATGCGCGAGCGGATCGCGCCGCTCGACCTCGTCATCCCCGACCAGTTCTACGACAACACGAAGCGCCGCATCCCCTCGTTCTTCGAGGAGGGGATCGTCGCGCACGTGTCGATGGCGGACCCGGTCTGCCCCGACCTGGCGGACGCGCTCCAGGCGGCGTCGGTCGAGACCGGCGCGACCGTCCACCGGGGCGGCACGTACCTCTGCATCGAGGGCCCCCAGTTCTCGACGAAGGCCGAGTCGCGCATCTACCGGAGCTGGGGCGTCGACATCATCGGGATGACGAACGTGCCCGAGGTCAAGCTGGCCCGCGAGGCCGAGCTCTGCTACGCGACGCTCGCGCTCGTGACGGACTACGACGTCTGGCACGAGACCGAGGCCGAGGTCACCGTCGAGACGGTCGTGGCGAATCTCATGAAGAACGTCGCCACCGCGAAGAGCGTCCTGAAGCGAGTCATCCCGCGGCTCCACGGCCCCCGGACCTGCGCGTGCCCCGGGCTCCTCCGGAACGCGGTGATCACCTCGCCGGCCGCGTTCCCGGACTCGGCGCGGAGGAGGCTCGACATCCTGATCGGGAAGTACTTCCCGCCGACGGCGCCCGCGCCGACCGCGCGCCCCCGCCGGCCGGCGGCGCCGCTCCGCACGCCCCGGCGCTCGGCCAGGGCCACCGCCAAGCGAAAGGGGACGCGCCGTGGCTGACCTCCTCGTCACGGGTACCGTCGCGCTCGACGACGTCCGCACTCCGTTCGGCGAGGTCAAGGACGCCCTCGGCGGGTCGGCGACGTTCTTCTCCTATGCCGCGTCCTTCTTCACGAGCGTGAAGCTCGCCGGTGTCATCGGCCCCGACTTTCCGAAGGAGCACCTCGACCTCCTGGCCGGGCGCGGGGTGGATCTCGCCGGGGTCCAGGTTACCGACGGCGCAACCTTCCGCTGGCAGGGCGAGTACGGGTACGACCTGAACGAGGCGAAGACCCTCGACACGCGGCTCGGCGTGCTGGCCGACTTCAAGCCCGACCTGCCGCGGCACTTCCGCCGCTGCCCCTACGTCTTCCTGGCGAACCTCGATCCGGTGATCCAGCTGGACGTTCTCCGGAGCATGGAGCGCCCGCGCTTGGCGGCGCTCGATACCATGAACTTCTGGATCAAGGGGAAGCCCACCGAGCTCCGGAAGGTGCTGGGCGAGGTGGACGCCCTCCTGGTCAACGACACCGAGGCGCGCATGCTGGCGGGCGAGCCGAGCCTGGTCAAGGCCGCGCGCACGATCCTCGGGTGGGGCCCGCGGGTCGTGGTGGTCAAGCGGGGCGAGTACGGCGCGCTGATGGTCACCTCCGAGCGCTTCTTCTTCGTGCCCGCCTATCCGCTCGAGTCGCCGTTCGACCCGACCGGGGCCGGGGACACGTTCGCGGGCGGGTTCATGGGCGTGCTGGCCGGGGAGGAGGCGACCGACGAGGCGGCCCTCCGTCGCGCCATCGTGTACGGCAGCGTGATCGCCTCGTTCACGGTCGAGGACTTCTCGCTGAACCGGCTGAAACGTCTTACCCGCGACGACATCGAGGCGCGCTATCGTTCCTTCAGGGAGATGATGCAGGTTGAGCTCCGAGGAGCCTAGCCCCGCCCGGCCCTGGCCCAGGTGCCCCCGGAGACGCGGGCGAAGTACGACCGCCTGCTCGCCGGACTGCGCGAGCTGGAGAGCGTGGCCGTCGCGTTCTCGGGCGGGGTGGACTCGACGCTCCTCGGCTGGGCGGCGCGGGAGGCCCTGGGGACGCGGGCCGTCCTGGTGACCGCGGATTCGGAGAGCTACGCCGAGGGCGAGCTCGACGAGGCGCGCCGGCTGGCCGGGCGCATCGGCCTTCGCCACGTGGTCATCGAGACCCGGGAGCTCGACAACCCCGAGTACGCCGCGAACCCGCCCAACCGGTGCTTCTTCTGCAAGGAGGAGCTCTTCGCGCGGCTCGAGCCGCTCGCCCAGGCCGAGGGGCTCCGCTATCTCGCCTACGGCGCCACGGTGGACGATCTCGGCGACCACCGCCCCGGCATGACCGCGGCGCGGCAGCGCGGCGTGCGCGCGCCGCTCATAGACGCCGGGCTTGGAAAGGCCGAGATCCGGGATCTCTCCCGCGCCTTCGACCTCCCGACCTGGGACAAGCCGGCCATGGCCTGCCTGTCCTCGCGCTTCCCGTACGGCACGCCCATCACCGCCGAGAAGCTCCGCCAGGTCGACCGGGCCGAGGCCGCCGTCCGCGCGCTCGGCTTCCGGGAGTTCCGCGTCCGCCACCACGGGGAGATCGCCCGCCTGGAGATCGCCCGCGAGGAGATGGCGCGCCTCTGGGAGGACGGGCGAGCGGAGACGCTCGTCGAGCGGCTCGGCGAGCTGGGCTTCATCCACGTGACGCTCGACCTTCGCGGCTTCCGGTCGGGCAGTCTCAACGAGGCCCTTCTCCGTCTCCGCGTGCGCCGCAAGGCCGGGGCCGACCGGTCATGACCGCTGCCGGGATGGCGTGATGGACCCGACCCGGCTGATGGAGCTCCTCCTGGCGGTCCGGGAGGGAGGGGTCTCGCCGGAGGATGCGCTCGCGCGGCTCCGGCGGCTTCCGTTCGAGGATCTGGGCTACGCCCGCGTGGACACGCATCGCGCCCTTCGCGCGGGCGCCCCCGAGACGGTGTACTGCCCTGGGAAATCGTCAGAGCAGATCGTCGCGATCCTCACCCGGCTGGCCGAGTCCCACGCCAACGTGCTCGCCACCCGCGCCACGCCGGAGGTCCACGCCCTGGCCACCGCGACGGGGCTTCGCGTCGCCTGGCACCCGACGGCCCGCCTCCTGGTTGCCAATCCCGAGCCGTCCGAGAGCGTCGGGCTCATCGTCGTGGTCTCGGCCGGAACCTCCGATCTCGCGATCGCGGAGGAGGCGGCGGTGACCGCGGAGGTGCGGGGGAACCGCGTCGAGCGGGTCTACGACGCGGGCGTGGCCGGCCTTCACCGGCTCCTCGCCCAGCATCCCTTGCTTCTCGAGGCCAACGCCATCGTGGTGGTCGCCGGGATGGAGGGCGCGCTGGCGAGCGTCGTCGGGGGACTGGTCGACCGGCCGGTGATCGCCGTGCCGACCAGCGTCGGCTATGGCGTCTCGGAGGGCGGCTTCGCCGCGCTCCTCACGATGCTGGCGACCTGCGTGCCCGGGATCGGGGTGGTGAACATCGACAACGGCTTCGGAGCCGCTTCTCTCGCCGATCGAATCAACAAGCTCGCCGCCAAGATCCGATAGGGACCCCGTGCCCTGGCTCCGCGGCGCGGGGGCATTCCGGCTCCCGTTTCTGATCGGCGCCTCGGCATCCCATCGGCTTGGCGAGTGCATGCCGATGTACATGCCGATCACGTGGATGAGCTACGGGCTGGACCGGTCGCTGTGGGGCGACGCCTCCGGACGGACTGACCCCGCGAGAGGTCGCGTCTAGCGTGGGGGTCGGGCGCCCGGCCGCTCCGCGAGGCTCCGCGCGGGTTCCATGGCTCCTTGGCGCGCTGATCGCGGTGTCGACGCTGGTCACGTTCCTGCCGACGGTCTGGAACGACTTCGTCGACTGGGACGATCCCCGGATGTTCCTCGAGAATCCTGGGCACCGCGGGCCGTTCCTCGCCGAGATCTGGTACGCCTGGACCAGCCACCTTCTCGGCGAGTTCATGCCGGTGACGTGGATGAGCTATGCGCTGGACCGCCTGTTCTGGGGTCTCCACGCGCCCGGTTACCATCTGACCAGCGTCCTTCTGCACACGCTCGCGGCCGTGGCCGCGTATGCGCTCGCCCGACTCCTCCTCGGCTTCGCTCTCGGAGCGGACCCCCCGGGTCGTCACGCGATCGACCTCGGGGCCACGGCGGCAGCCCTCTTGTTTGCGCTCCATCCGCTTCGCGTGGAAGCGGTGGCATGGGTCAGCGCCCGCGGCACGGTGCTGGGAGGGCTCCTCCTGATCCTCTCGGCGCTCGCGTACGTGACGGGGTGGGCGCGCCGCGGGGGGACCGGGCGAGTCCCGGCGCGGTGGCTCGCGGGGTCCGCCCTCCTGTTCGTGGCTTCGCTGCTCGCGCGGGCGACAGGGCTGGTCCTTCCCGCTGCGCTGGCGGTTCTGGACGTCTATCCGCTTCGCCGGGTCGGGCAGCCGCCGGTGGGGTGGTGGAGCCCGGGGGCTCGCCGTGTGTGGGCGGAGAAGGTGGTGTTCGTCGTGATCGGCGTGCTCGCGACGCCGATGGGCTTCCTCGCGCGCGGCGAGGAAGTGGGGGACTTCCATCGGGCGGGGTGGGACCCCCTGATTGCCCTCGCGTGGGGTGCCTACACGACCGGCTTCTACGTGTGGAAGACGATCGGCATCGGAACGCTGAGCCCGATCTACCGCATGCCGACGCGAGCGGATCCGATGCTCGGCGCCGTGCTCCTGAGCGTGGCGACCGCGGTGGCGGTGACGGCGAGCCTGATCGCGACCCGTCGCCGCTGGCCTGGAGCCTTCGCCGCATGGGTCGCGTACCTCATCCTGATCGGCCCGATGTCGGGGATCGTGCCGTTCGGCCGTCTCCGCGGCGTGGTCGACCGCTACACGTACGTCGCGTGCCTGGGCTGGGCGGTGGTCGCCGGCGGCGCTCTCGTCATCGGCTGGCGGGCGTGGCGGGACGGGCGCTCCAGCCGGCTGCAAGTGTCCCTGCTGGGCGGCGCCCTCGTGGCGATCCTGCTCACGTGGGGCGCGCTCAGCTGGCGCCAGGCCGCGGTCTGGCGGGACGGGGTGACGCTCTGGACGCGCGCGCTGCTCACCGTTCCCGAGTCGCCGGTGGCGCGCTCCAACCTCGGCACGGCCCTCGCCAAGCGTCGAGACTTCGCCGGCGCCGCGATCCAGTACCGCGAGGCCACGCGTTGGTGGCAGGATCAGCCGGGCGCCTTCCTGAACCTCGGCCGCGCCCTGGCGGCCGACCAGAGGTTCGCCGAGGCGGTGGAGCCGTTCCGCCGGCTGGTGGAGTTGCGGCCCGGCTGGGCGGAGGGCCACCTCGACCTCGGCACGGCGCTCTACAACGTCGGACAGACGAGCGAGGCCGTCTCCGCCTTCACGCGCGCGGTGGAGCTGGAGCCGAGCTCCGTCCGGGCCCACGAGAGCCTCGGCACCGCACTCTGGCGGCAGGGGCGGGAAGCCGAGGCCGCCGGGCACTTCGGTCGGGCCGCCGCGCTCGGGTCGGCGACGCCTCACGGCCACGATCTCGCAGTGCCCCGGCCCGGCGCGGACGCTCCCGGCGGTTCCTGATACACTACCCGCGCGCCGCGAGCGCGGCGCCATCACCGCGTTCCGGAGGACCTCCATGCCGCTCACGTCGGGCAAACGCGCTTTCCTGGACGTCCTGAAGCAGGAGGGCGTGCGGTACATGTTCGGGAACCCGGGAACCACCGAGCTCCCGCTCATGGACGGTCTCGCGGAGGAGCCCGCGCTCACCTACGTGCTGGCGCTCCAGGAGGCCGCGGTGGTCGCGATCGCCGACGGGTACGCCCAGGCCTCGGGCAAGCTCGGGGTCGTGAGCGTCCACGTGGCGCCGGGCCTGGGCAACGCGCTCGGCATGCTCTACGACGCACAGAAGGCGGCCGCCCCGCTCCTGGTGACCGCGGGGCAGCACGATCAGACCTTCAATGTCACCGAGCCGATCCTGTGGGCGGATCTCCCGCCGATCGCGCGGCCGTTCGTGAAGTGGTCGGCCGAGGTGCGGCGCCTCGAGGACCTGCCGCGCCTGGTCCACCGCGCGGCGAAGACCGCGCTGGCGCCGCCGACCGGCCCGGTCTTCCTGTCCTTGCCGGCCGACGTGCTCCAGGCCGAGGGCGTGATCGAGCTCGGCGCGCCGACGCGAGTCGCGCCGAGGATCCGAGGCGACCGCGCGGCGGTGGAGGCGGCCGCCGACATGCTGGCGCGGGCGTCCCAGCCCGTGATCCTGGCCGGCGACGCGGTCGCCCAGAGCGACGCCCACGCCGAGCTGGTGGCGGTCGCGGAGGCCCTCGGCGCTCCGGTGTATGCCGAGGGTGTCGCGAACACGGCGTCGTTCCCCGCATCGCACCCGCTGTTCCGCGGCGCCTTCGCCCGGATCGCGCCGGCGGTGCGCCAGATCCTGTCGGAGGCCGACGTCCTGTTCTCGGTGGGCGGCGATCTCCTGACGCTCTCGCTCCCGTCCGACCTCGATCCCATGCCGCCGGGACTCGACGTGATCCACCTCGACACGGATCCCTGGGAGCTCGGGAAGAACTACCCGACCACCGTCGCGATCCTGGGCGATCCGAAGGCGACGCTGCCCGATCTCCTCGCGGCGATCGAGAGCCGGCTGACGTCCGCCAAGCGCCAGCAGGCGCGGGACCGGCGCGAGGCGGTCAGGGCGGCGAAGGCGAGCCACCTGGAGGAGCTCAGGAGCCGGGCTCGAGCCGAGGCGCAGCGGACGCCGATGACATCACTCGCCGCGATCGCCGCCGTGGCCGAGGCGCTGCCCCGGGAGGCGGTGGTCGTCGACGAGTCGATCTCCTCCGCCGGAGGCCTTCGGAACCTTGTCGCGAGCGACGACCCGCAGAGCTTCTTCGGCCTCCGGGGAGGCGGAATCGGCTGGGGCTTGCCCGCCGCGATCGGCGTGCAGCTCGCGCTGCCCGACCGGCCGGTGGTCGGGCTGATCGGCGATGGAAGCGCGATGTACACCTGCCAGGCGCTCTGGACCGCCGCGCGCTATCGCCTGGGCGTCACGTTCGTCATCCTGAACAATTCGTCCTACCGCATCCTCAAGCAGCGGACGTACGCGATGAAGGGTCTCGCTGCCCAGGCCGACCGCTACGTCGCCATGGATCTCGACGATCCGCGCGTCGACTTCGTGCGGCTGGCCGAGTCGCTGGGAGTGCGGGCGGAGCGGATCGAGAAGGCGAGCGACATCGGCCCCGCGCTCGGGCGCGCCATCGCGGGGCAGGGCCCGACGCTCCTCGACGTCGAGCTCGACCGGAGCTTCAAGCCCGCGTGACGGAGCGGGGGCGGCCAGGCGGATGAAGATCGCCTACTTCGACTGTCCGTCCGGCGCGAGCGGGGACATGGTCCTGGGCGCCCTCGTCGACGCGGGCTGCGAGATCGGCGCGCTCGAGACCGCGCTGGGGAGCCTCGGCGTCGAGGGCTGGCGCCTCGAAGCGCGCGCGGTGGAGCGGGGCGGACTGCGCGGCACGCACCTCGTCGTGCGCACGGATTCCGGCCGGCACTTCCACACGCTCGGCGACATGCTGCGTCCGATCGAACGCTCGACCTTGTCCGACGCCGTCAAGGGGCGCGCGCGGGCCGTGCTCCAACGGCTGGCCGAGGCCGAGGCGCGCGTCCACCGCGTCCCGGTCGACGCGGTGCACTTCCACGAGGTGGGCGCCCTCGATACCCTCGTCGACGTGGTGGGGTCGGTGGCCGGCCTCGAGGCGCTCGGCGTGGACCGGGTGCACGTCTCGCCGATCCCCATCGGGGGCGGCACCGTGGAGACGGCGCACGGCCGGCTGCCGGTTCCGGCGCCCGCCACCGCCGAGCTCCTGCGGGGGTTCCCGGTCTACGACAACGGAATCGCCTCGGAGCTGGTCACGCCCACCGGCGCCGCGATCCTCACGACCCTGGGGGCGCCGGGCCGGTTGCCCGCCATGACCCTCGAGCGCCTGGGTTGGGGGGCCGGCAGCCGGGAGCTGCCGGTGCCGAACCTCCTGCGCGTCCTGGTGGGCGAGGCGGTCCCGGGGAATCCCGAGCCCGGCGACGTGGAGACCCTGGTCAGCGTCGAGACGACCATCGACGACATGTCGCCCCAGCTCTACGAGCCGCTCGTCGAGCGGCTCCTCGCGGCGGGTGCGCTCGACGTGTACCTGTCGCCCGTCATCATGAAGCGGACGCGGCCCGGGACCGTGCTGACGGCGCTGGCCCCGCCGGAGGTCACCGACCGGCTCGCCGAGATCCTGTTCCGCGAGACGACGACGATCGGTGTGCGCTGGAGCGAGGTTCGGCGGCGGCGCCTGCCCCGGAAGCTGGTACGCTTGTCGACGTCGCTCGGGCCGGTCAGCTTCAAGGTCTCGACGCTCGGCGGCCGCGCGGTCACGGTCACCCCGGAGTTCGAGGAGGTGCGCCGGATCGCCGACGCCGCGGGACTGCCGGTTCGCGAGGCGCTCGAGAGGGTGCGCCTGGAAGGGCTCCGGGCGATCGAGATGGAGACGGACGAGCAGGACTGACGAGCCCGCCTCCGGCGGGCGAACGGGAGAGGGAACGGATGACGGGGATTCCCGGGATGGCGGTGCCGGTCTTCACCGTGGTGAACGTTGGGCTCGCGATGACGTTCCTGGGCGGCGGCCTCCTGCTGCTGATCGCCCTCTGGTGGACGGTGAAGGGGGATGGGATCGCGGTCCCGCGGTCCCGGTGGCCTGCGCCGGTGCGTCTCGGGGCCATGGCGGGGTGGCTGCTCTGGGTGGGTGGGCTCGCGGTTCAGCTGCTCGGACAGTTCGGCATGGTGGGCGTGGCCCGGTGGTGAGGCCGCGGCGCGCCTCGCCCGAAGACGCGCCGCTGTCGGGGAGGTTCCACCTTGACAGTGTCTCCGCGGCGGCGGTAGCTTACCTCTGCCTCTTGGCCGGTTAACCCATGACCCTCGACGGTAGCCATCTTTTCAAGGCCCCGCGCGACCGCGTGTGGGCCCTGTTCAACGACCCGGGTGTGCTCGCGCGAGCCACGCCGGGGTGCGAGAGACTGGAGCCCATCGGCCCGGACGAGTTCGAGGCGACGCTGTCGGTCGGGGTGGCCGCCGTGAAGGGCACGTACCAGGGGAAGCTGGCCATCACCGACAAGCAGCCGCCCTCGGGGTACACGCTCCACGTCGAGGGCAGCGGCCGCCCGGGCTTCGTGAAGGGCGAGGGCCGCCTGACCCTCGAGGAGCAGGAGGGCGGGACCCTGGCCACCATCAAGGCCGAGGCCCAGGTCGGAGGACTCATCGCGGCCGTCGGGCAGCGCCTGGTGGGTGCCGCGGGCCGCATGCTCATGTCGCAGTTCTTCTCGGCGCTGGAGGCGGAGCTCGACAAGTCCGCCACCGCGTGAGGCGCTCCACGATCGCAACCCAATGGGGGGTCCAGCGGTGAAGATCCAGGTCAAGGTCAACGGGACGGCGCATACCTCAGAGGTGGAGCCGCGCCTCTTGCTCGTGCATTACCTTCGCGACGTCCTCAATCTCACCGGGACGCACGTCGGATGCGACACGAGCCAGTGCGGGGCGTGCAACATCATCGTCAACGGCCGGTCGACGAAGGCGTGCAACCTGTTCGCGGTGCAGGCCGACGGCGCCGACATCATGACGATCGAGGGGCTCGCCAAGGACGGGCAGCTCCACCCCATCCAGGAAGGCTTCTGGGAGAAGCACGGGCTCCAGTGCGGCTTTTGCACGCCGGGCATGATCATGACGGCGTACCAGCTGCTCCAGCGGAACAAGAAGCCGAGCGAGACGGAGATCCGCCACTTCCTCGAGGGCAACCTCTGTCGCTGCACCGGGTACCACAACATCGTCAAGGCGATCCAGTACGCAGCGGAGAAGATGGCCTAGGGACGGGGGAGGGCGCGACCATGGCACAGGCCAAGCTCTTCGGCTCCAGCATCAAGCGGCGCGAGGACCCCCGGATGATCACCGGCAAGGGGGTCTACACCGACGACGTCAAGCTGCCCGGCCAGACGTACGCCGTCTTCGTCCGGAGCCCGCACGCCCACGCGCGCGTGCGGCGGGTGGATCTCTCCCCGGCCAAGCGCGTGCCGGGGGTGGTGGCGGCGTACACCGGCCAGGACATGGCGGCGGGCGGCGTGGGCCCTCTGCCGTGCGGCTGGCTGCTCCCTGACATCAAGATCCCCGAGTTCCGCGGGGTCGCCACGGACAAGGTCAACTTCGTGGGGCACGCGGTCGCGGTCGTCATCGGCGAGACGCCCTACGCCGCCCGGGACGGCGCCGAGCAGGTCGTCGTCGACTACGACGTGCTGCCCGCGGTGACCGACGGGGAGAAGGCGGTCCAGCGCGGAGCGCCCCAGATCCACGACAACGCTCCCGGCAACGTGGCCTTCAACTGGAACATCGGGGACAAGGCCAAGACCGACGCCGCCATCAAGGGGGCGCACAAGGTCGTCAAGCAGCGCCTGATCAACCACCGCCTGATCCCCAATGCGATCGAGCCGCGGGCCTCGATGGCCTCGTACAACTCGGCGATGGGTGAGCTCACCTGCTGGGTCACCTCCCAGAACCCCCACGTGCACCGGCTGCTCATGGCGGCGTTCGTGCTGGGGATGCCCGAGCACAAGGTGCGGGTGATCTCGGGGGACGTCGGCGGCGGGTTCGGATCCAAGATCTTCCTGTACCCGGAGGAGGTCACGGTCTCCTGGGCGTCGAAGCAGCTCGGACGTCCGGTGAAGTGGACGGCGGAGCGCCGGGAGTCGTTCATGACGGACGCTCACGGACGGGATCACATCACCGAGGCGGAGATGGCGGTCGACCGGGACGGGAAGATCGTCGCCCTCCGGGTCCACACGAACGCGAACCTGGGCGCCTACCTCTCGACGTTCGCGCCGCTCATCCCGACCTTCCTCTACGGGCCGCTCCTCTCGGGCGCGTACAAGATCCCCGAGATCTACTGCGAGGTGATCGGGTCCCTCACCAACACGACGCCGGTCGACGCGTATCGGGGCGCGGGCCGTCCCGAGGCGACGTATCTGCTCGAGCGGATGTGCGACCTGACGGCGAAGGCCATCGGCGTGGACGTCGCGGAGTTCCGGCGGAAGAACCTCGTGCCGGCCTCGGAGTTCCCGTACCAGACGCCGGTCGCGTTCCTGTACGACAGCGGGAACTACGAGCCGGCCCTCGACCGGGCGCTCCAGATGATCGACTACCGGAAGTTCCGCGCCGACCAGGAAGCCGCGCGGAAACAGGGCCGCTACCTGGGGATCGGATTCGCCACGTACATCGAGGCCTGCGGGCCAGCGCCCTCCGCGGTGGCGGGTGCGCTCGGCGCCCAGGCCGGCCTCTGGGAGAGCGCTCAGGTTCGCGTCACCCCGACCGGGAAGATCACGGTCTTCACGGGCTCGCACTCCCACGGCCAGGGGCACGAGACCTCCTTCGCCCAGCTGGCGGCCGACGAGCTGCAGGTGCCCTTCGAGGACGTCGAGATCGTCCACGGCGACACCGGGGCCGTTCCCTTCGGCATGGGCACCTACGGCAGCCGCTCGGCCGCCGTGGGCGGCTCCGCCATCTACAGCGCGGTCGAGAAGATCAAGGAGAAGGGCAAGAAGATCGCCGCGCACCTTCTCGAGGCGAGCGAGGCCGACATCGAGTACCAGGAGGGGAAGTTCGGGGTCAAAGGGTCGCCGGGCCGCGTCAAGACGTTCGGCGAGGTCGCGCTGATGGCGTACCTGGCGCACAACCTGCCGAAGGGGCTCGAGCCGGGGCTCGAGGCGACCTCCTTCTGGGACCCGAGCAACTTCGTCTTCCCCTTCGGGACCCACATCGCGGTCGTCGAGGTCAGCCCCGACAACGGCAAGGTCAAGCTCGTGCGCTACGTGGCGGTGGACGACGTCGGGCGCGTCATCAACCCGATGATCGTCGACGGCATGGTGCACGGCGGCATTGCCCAGGGCGTGGCCCAGGCGCTCTACGAGTACGCGGCGTACGACACGAACGGCCAGCTCCAGAGCGGCAGCATGATGGACTACGCCTTGCCGAAGGCGGACGATCTCGTCTCCTACGAGACGGACCGGACGGAGACGCCGTCCCCCGTGAACCCCATGGGGATCAAGGGGGCGGGGGAGACCGGCACCATCGCCTCGACGGCGGCGGTGGCCAACGCGGTCATGGATGCCCTGGCGCCGCTCGGGATCAGCCACCTCGACATGCCACTCACGCCGGCCCGGATCTGGGCGGCCATGCAGGGGGTCAGGCCTTGACTTCCATACAGTTCGCCCGCCGACGCGCGACGGATTGTATGGAAATCAAGGCCTGACCCCGCAGCGGAGGACGCCATGTACCCTGCGAGCTTCGAGTACCACCGGGCGGCGAGCGTGGAGGAGGCGGTGGGCCTCCTGACCCGGTACAAGGACGACGCCAAGCTCCTGGCGGGCGGCCACAGCCTCATCCCGATGATGAAGCTCCGCCTGGCCCAGCCGAAGCACCTGATCGACATCGGGCGGGTCGGCGGCCTCGCCGGCATCAAGGAGGAGGGCGGCAACTTCGTGATCGGCGCCCTCACGACCCACTACGCCGTCGAGTCGAGCGCGGCGGTCCGCCAGAAGTGCCCCATGCTGTCCGAGGCGGCGGCGCTGATCGGCGACCCGCAGGTGCGCAACTACGGGACGGTCGGCGGGAGCGTGGCCCACTCGGATCCGGCCGCGGACTGGCCGGCGCTCATGCTCGCGCTCGGCGCCGAGATCAAGGCGGTCGGCCCGAAGGGCGCGCGGACCATCAAGGCCGACGACTTCTTCAAGGACCTCTTCACGACGGCGCTCGGGGCCGACGAGATCCTGACCGAGATCCGCATCCCGACGGGCGGCCACGGCGGCGCCGCGTACATGAAGCACCCGCATCCGGCCTCGCGCTTCGCGGTCTGCGGGGTCGCGGCGGCGGTCTCGCTCGACGCCGGCGGCAAGTGCACGGCGGGGCGCGTCGGCGTCACCGGCGTCGGCTCGCACGCGATCCGGGCCAAGGGCGTCGAGGCGGCCCTCACCGGGAAGACGCTCGACGCGGCGACCATCGCCGCGGCCTCCGAGAAGGCGGCCGAGGGCATCGAGATCAACGCCGACCTCCAGGGCTCGGTCGAGTACAAGGCGCATCTGACGCGCGTGTACACGCGTCGCGCGCTCGAGAAGGCGGTCGAGCGAGCGAAGGGCGCGAAGTAGCTCTGAGCAGGCATCTACCCGGTCGACGGACCGGGAATGATCGCGACGGCCCGGTGGCAGACCTGTCACCGGGCCGCGGCAGTTCGAGCCTCGACGATGTGAGCATCAGGCGGTAGCGGCGTTCTCCAAATCTCGGAGCGGCGCTGCACGATGCTCGCGGCGGCGGTGGTCCTGGCCAGAGGGCGGCACGTGCGCGGTCGCCGTGCCCCGCGGGTGTTCTTGACAGGCCCGCGACCCCCCTCCAGAATCCCCTCGGACGATGTCGTCCGAAGGCGTCGATCGCTTGTCGGCTTCCGGCCGTGAGACTGTGGCGCGCCAGAGAACAGGAGTCGTGCTGACTCGGCTGCTCGGCGCGACGTGTGATGTCAACCCTGGCTGGAGGTAAGTCATGAGAAAGTGGCTCGTCGGAGTGTCGGGGATCCTCGGCCTCGTCGTCGTGGTCGCGCTGCTCCTGAGTCTCGCGGATGGGCCCTCGGCGCCGCTGATCACGGCGCGCCCCGCGGATGCTCAGACGCCGGCGGCCAAGGCCGGCGAGCCCTTCTACCTCAAGGCCGTCGACCACGAGAAAGCCAAGCGCGGCGGCACGCTCAGGCTCGCGGCGCACGGGCCGCCCTCGATGTTCGACATCTACGCGTCGGGGACCATCGCCAACGTCGGCGCCCAGGCGCCGATGTACGACCTCCTGGTGCGCCAGGACCCTCGGGACCCGAAGCTGCCCATCATCCCGAGCCTGGCCACCAGCTGGACGACCTCTCCGGACGGGCTGACGTACACCTTCAAGCTCCGGCAGGGCGTCAAGTTCCACGATGGGACCGACTTCACGGCGGAAGACGTGAAGGCGTCGTTCGACCGGATCGTGTTTCCTCCGCAGGGCCTCATCAGCCTCCGGATCCTGCCCATCAAGGAGACGGTGGTGAAGGACCGCTACACCGTCGAGATGAAGCTCTCCGAGCCCAGGGACACGTACACGTTCCTGGCCTCGCTCGCCGGCGGCTGGAACGTCATCACCAGCAAGAAGGCCCTCGACCAGCACAAGGGCGACCTGAAGCAGGTGGACAACTTCCCGGGCACGGGACCCTTCATGCACAAGAACCGGACCACCGAGTCGTGGGAGCAGGTCCGGAACCCGAACTACTGGAACCCGAACGCGCCGTACGTCGACCGCATCGTCCACGTGTGGCTCAAGGCCTGGACCCCCGAGCTGGCCTCGGCGCTGCTCGGCGGGCAGGTGGACTGGGCGATGTGGCTCGATCCGAGCGCCTACCAGAAGGTGAAGTCCAGCGCCAACATGTCCGGCCTGGTCTGGATGGCGCCGAACCTGGGCGCGTGGATCGGCTTCAACAACGAGCGCCCGCCGTTCAATGACAGCCGGGTCCGCCGCGCGCTCCACCTGGCCCTCGACCAGGACGCGCTCAGCAAGATCACCCAGCAGTTCGACGCGACCCAGCAGCTCGGCGACTACCTGCCGCCTCCGTACGGAAAGAGCTACGAGGAGCTGATCAAGGAGTATCCCAACGCGACGTCCACCCGGGAGAAGGCCGTCGCGGACGCCAAGAAGCTCATGGCCGACGCGGGGTTCGCGAGTGGCATGCCACAGACCTTCAACTTCGTGGTCCGGGAGTCCCCCCAGAACCGGCAGCTGGCGGCCTACGCGCAGGCCGAGTGGGAGCGGCTCCTCGGCGTGAAGACCAAGCTCGAGGTCGTGCAGGTCTCGGCGATGGTGGACCGTCAGGTCGCGGGGTCGTTCGACATCATCTCCCACGCCACGTGCCTCGGCGGCGCCGACCTGAGCGCCACGATCCGGGCGTGCTTCAGCATCAACAAGACCACGGGCAAGAAGTCCGACAGCAACTTCACCAACTTCGGCAACGCCGAGTTCAACAAGATCCTGGACCAGTTCTCCATGGAGCTGGACCAGCAGAAGAAGACGCAGCTCGGGCGGCAGCTGAACCAGATCCTCAACAACGAGATGCCCAACACCGGCGTGACCTACGGCGGCCGGGCGTACGGCTGGTACAACTACGTGAAGGGGCTGCCCCGGACCGGCGGCAACTCCGACTACAACACCTACCAGTGGGACACCGTCTGGATCGACAAGTAGCCGCATGCCGGGGTGGCGCGGTCGCGTCACCCCGGCGCGTCCCTCCGCGTAGGGAGCGGTCACGATGCGAACGTACCTGACCAGACGCCTCCTGCTCGTCGTGCCGACGCTGCTCGGCGTCAGCATGATCATCTTCATCGCCATGCGGCTCCTGCCGGGCGATCCCCTCGTGGCGATCTTCGGCCTCGAGGGAGCGCGGCGGATGACCGTGGAGCAGCGCGCGAACCTGGAGCAGGCGCTCGGCCTCCGCGACCCGTACGTGGTGCAATACGGCAAGTGGCTCCGTGACATCGCCACCGGGGAGTTCGGCAAGTCGCTCCTGCGGGGGGACAGCGTCACCCAGTTCGTGGTGCGCCGCGGCCCCATCACGCTGGAGATCGCCCTCGTCGCGACCTTGATCTCGTGGGTGGTCGGCTTTCCCGTCGGGATCGTCAGCATCGTCAGGCCCAATTCCTGGCTGGATCACGCGAGCCGGACGTTCTCCATTCTCTTCGTCGCCATCCCCGGCTTCTGGCTGGGCCTCGTGGCGGTCCTGGCCCTCATCATCTGGTTCGACTACAAGGCGCCGATCCTCCCCATCTACCCCTGGGAGAGCCTCCGGAAGAACCTCGAGATGGTCGCCGGCCCCGCGCTCGTCCTGGGTCTCGGATTCGCGGGATTCGTGGCCCGCATTGTTCGCTCCTCGCTCATCGAGATCGTCCAGGAGGACTACGTCCGGACGGCCCGAGCCAAGGGCGTCCAGGAGCGGCTGGTGATCATCCGGCACGCCCTCCGCAACGCGCTCCTCCCGGTGATCACGTGGAGCAGTCTCTTCCTGGGGGTCGCGCTCGGCGGCTCGGTCGCCGTCGAGAAGGCCTTCGGCGTCCCGGGGCTGGGCCTGACGATGATCGACGCCATTCTCGACCGGGACCTTCCGGTGGTCCAGAACCTGGTGCTCCTGTACGCGGTCGTGTTCGTGGTGATCAACCTGATCACGGACATGAGCTATGCGTGGCTCGACCCTAGGATCCGCTACGAGTAGGACGGAGCGGCTGAGCCTCTGCGGTGCGCGGTTGACGGAGCCGTCACGGGCTCGGATCGGGACGGGCGCGTAGCGATGCGCGGCTCGGCGAGGACCACCGGGCTGGTCGCCGGACGGCCCGTGGCCGTCCAGGCCGGCGTCGAGAAGAGGGTCGCGAGGAAGCCCCTCAAGAGCGGTCTCCAGCAGCTGCGGACCTTCGCCCGGCGCTCCCCGATGCCCGCGGTGTGGGGAGTGGTGGCGGTGGTCATGACGCTGGTGGGCGTGTCCTGGCCCCGGTGGTGTCCCCCGATGACCCGTTCAGGCCGAACCCCCTCGCCCGAGCGCAGGAACCGAGCGGGAGGCACTGGCTGGGGACGGATTTCATCGGCCGGGACGTGCTGAGCCGCATCATCCACGGCACGAAGTGGTCCCTGTTCGTCGCCGTCACGTCCGTGCTGCTGGGCACCACGCTGGGAGCGGTGTGGGCGGTCGCCAGTGCCTTCTTCGGCGGCACGTTCGACCTGCTCGGCCAGCGCCTGGGCGAGGTGCTGCTGTCGTTTCCGCCGATACTCCTGGCGCTCTTGCTCGCCTCGGCGCTCGGAGCGAGTACCTTCACGGTCATCCTGTCTCGATCGCCGCCACCCGGGTCGGCCTACGGCATGCGCATCATCCGGTCCCAGGCCCTGGTCGTGAAGGAGATCCAGTACGTCGAGGCCGCCCGGAGCCTCGGGTCCTCTTCGTGGCGGATCATCTTTCGCCACATCGCGCCCCAGTGCATCGGGCCGTACCTGATCCTCATCACGACCTCCCTCGGCATCGCCATCGTGCTGGAGGCCACGCTGGGCTTCCTCGGCGCGGGGATTCCGCCTCCCACGCCGACGTGGGGCAACATGCTCGGCGACGCCGCCTCCATGCTGATCCCGAAGTGGCACCTGGTGGTCTTCCCGGGGCTTGCCATCGTCATTGCGGCCCTGGCCTTCAACCAGTTTGGAGACGGCCTGCGCGACGCGCTTGATCCCGCGGCTCCGCGGCACCAACCTCTAGCGATTGCGGTGCCCGAGCCACGCCGCCGCCCCGACAGGCTTTCGGGGCGCGAGGCCCCGATCCAATCCGGCGAGCGCGCGCGGTGGTCCGGCACGGGCGCGCGAGCTCCGCGCAAGCGGCGGGACGATGAGTGGCGACCGAGGCCCGGGCACATCGCCTCGGCGTCGCGCAGGTCACGCTGTCCGCTGTGATCTGGAGCACGGCCGGACTGTTCACGCGTCTCATCACCGCCGACACGTGGACGCTCCTGTTCTGGCGCAGCGTGTTCGGTGCGCTCTTCCTCATGGCCGCGCTGGTCTGGCAGGAGGGGCCCGGCGCGCTCCGTGCGATCGCCACCATGGGCTGGCCGGGCTGGGCCGTGGCGATCCTGTCGACCGGTCATCATCCTCACCTACCTGAGTGCCCTTCGCCTGACGGCGGTTGCCGACGTGATGATCATCCAGGCGACCCTTCCGTTCGTGGTGGCCGGGCTCGCCTGGCTCATCATGCGAGAGCGAGCGTCGCGTCCCACGATCCTGGCCAGCGCCCTGGCCACCATCGGCGTGGCGGTGATGCTCGCGGGGACGTCCCTTGCCGGCAATCCGTGGGGCGTGACGCTTGCGTTCGTCACGACCGTGGTTTACGCCGGGCTCATCGTGCTGCTCCGTTGGCATCGCGACGTGCCGATGACGCCCGCGGCGCTTCTCGCGCTCTCCTGGGGGCCGTGGTGACCTTGCCCCTGGCGCAACCGGCGGCCGTGAGCGCCGCGGACCTCCTCTACCTGATGCTGTTCGGGACGAGCCAGATGGGTCTTGGCTTCTTGCTGCTGACGATGGGCTCGCGGCTGATCCCGGCGACCGCGACCGCCCTGATCAGCACCCTCGAAACGCCCCTCGCGCCGCTTTGGGTCTGGCTCGCGTTCGGGGAGGTGCCGACCACGGCCGCGATGGTCGGGGGGACCATCGTGCTCGGCGCAGTCGTCGGGCACATCGTCGCAGAGAGCCGCCGTTCCAGCCATCGAGACGCCTCAGACGACCGCATCGCCCGACCGGGATCACTCAAGGCGTGATCGCCGTGATCGTCCTCGCAGCGGGCGCGTCGACCCGCATGGGCCGGCAGAAGCTCACGCTGCCGCTGGCGGACGGGCGGCCCCTGGTCCGGGTGGCGGTCGAGCAGGTCGTGGCAGCGGGCCTGGATGATGTCGTGGTCGTCACTGGCCGGGAGGCCGAGGCCGTCGCCTCGGCGCTCCGCGGGCTGGCCGATCCGGATGGCGCCAACCCCCGCTACGCCGAGGGCCAGTCGACGTCGCTCCGCGCGGGTCTCGACGCGCTCGCGCCAAGGCACCGAGGCCGCCGTCGTCGCGCTGGGAGACCAGCCGCTTCCGATCCTCGCGTGCTCCGCCGCCTCGTGCGAAGTTCCAGGCACCACGGCGCCCCATCGTCGCGCCCGTCTACCGGGACGGCCGCGGCAACCCGGTCCTCTTCGCATCGTCCGTCTTCGACGAGCTCCGCCGCGTCGAAGGGGACCGGGGCGGACGCCCGGTCATCGCGCGGGACCCCGAGCGGGTCGCCGAGGTGCCCGTCGACGCGCCGATGCCGGCCGATATCGACACTCCCGAGGACTACGAGGCCGCGCGCCGGGGCGGGCCGCACCCGTAGTAGGGCGTCTGGCCCACTGTACAATGGGTGGCCGGGGCGGCCCCCCGACACCACATCGACCGAGGAGCCCGCATGCGCGAGGAGATCCGACACATCCAGGCCCTGATGGAAGGGGCTGCCTACATCACCGACCCGGCCATCTCGACGGCGGTGCACCTGGCGACGACGCTGCGGAAGCCGCTCCTCGTCGAGGGGCACGCGGGCGTCGGCAAGACCGAGATCGCCAAGGTCCTGGCCCGGGTCCACGGGACGAACCTGATCCGGCTCCAGTGCTACGAGGGCCTCGACGCGTCGACGGCGCTCTACGAGTGGAACTACCCGAAGCAGATCCTCCGGATCCGGACTGGAGGAGGGGGACGAGCGGTCGGTGTCGGCCAAGGAGGCGGACATCTTCTCGGAGGACTTCCTCCTGAAGCGCCCGCTGCTCCAGGCCATCACCCAGACGGAGCGGGCCCCGGTCCTCCTCATCGACGAGATCGACCGCGCCGACATCGAGTTCGAGAGCTTCCTCCTCGAGGTCCTGTCCGACTTCCAGGTCACGGTTCCGGAGATCGGGACCATCACGGCCGTCCACCGGCCCGACGTCGTGCTCACGTCGAACCGCTCGCGCGACCTGTCGGACGCCCTCCGCCGGCGCTGCCTCTATCTGTGGATCGACTACCCCTCCTTCGACAAGGAGGTACGCATCCTCCGGACGAAGGTGCCGGGGATCAACGAGCGCCTCGCGGGGCAGATCGCGCGGGTGATGCAGAACCTCCGCAGGCGCCAGCTCCAGAAGGTGCCCGGTGTGGCCGAGAGCCTCGACTGGGCCAGCGCTCTGGTCGCCCTCCACGCCGACCACCTCGACGCCGAGCTCGCGCGAGAGACGCTCGGCTGCGTGCTGAAGGAGGTCGACGACGTGAAGCGCATCGAGGCCGACCTCGCCGCGGGCCGGCTGTCCGAGCTGCTCGAGGGCTGAGCCGGGTTCAGGCGTGACGCGCCCGACCGACCGGCGCTCCGCCCAGGGTCGCGAGCCCAGACCATGACGGTCGCGTCGGCGCCGCGGCCACGGGATCTCCTGACCGGGACGGTCCGCTTCTGCCGCCTGCTCCGGGCCCGCGGGCTGGCCATTACCCCGTCCGAGAGCCACGACGCGATCCGCGCCCTCGAGGTCGTCGACCTCGGCGATCGCGCGGAGGTTCACCGGGCGCTCCGGACGGTGCTCGCGACCCGTCCCGAGGAGTTCCCGATCTTCGACGCCACCTTCGACGCCTTCTGGGGCGGCCTGATCGCCGCGGGTTCGCCGCCGGCCGACGGCATGGCGCCGGACGCCCCGCAGCTCAACGCTCACTTCCCGAAGGCCAAGGACGCCGCGCTCGACTTTTCGGGCTGGACCGATGTCGCCGAGGGGGAAGGGGAGCCCGTCGGCCTGCCGGGCGTCTCCGACATCGAGTCGACCATGGGCAAGGACTTCTCGAGCTTCCAGTCGGCCGATCTGGCCGAGGTCGAGCGCCTGGCCGCGCAGATTGCCCGGCGGCTCGCCACGCGGCGGAGCCGCCGGCTCAAGCCGTCGCGGCGGCGCGGGCGCGTGGACCTCCGCCGGACGATGCGGCTGTCCCTCACGCGGGGCGAGCTGATCGACCTCGCGCGGCGCGAGCGGAAGATCCTGAAGACCAAGCTCGTGATCTTCTGCGACGTCTCGGGGTCGATGGACCTCTACAGCCGGCTCCTCCTCCAGTTCCTGTACGCGATGCAGAACCACCTCGGGCGAATGGAGACCTTCGTGTTCTCCACCCGCCTCCACCGCATCACCGAGGAGCTCCGCCACGCCTCGTACCGGGACGCCCTGGCCCGCCTGGGCGACGTCAAGGACTGGTCGGGCGGGACGAAGATCGGGGAGAGCCTCCGCGCGTTCAACATCGGATGGCCGAAGCTGATCGACCGCGACACCGTGGTGCTCATCCTGTCCGACGGCTGGGACACCGGGGAGCCCGCGATCCTGACGGAGGCCCTCCGGACGATGCGGCGGCGCGCCGGCAAGGTGATCTGGCTCAACCCGCTCCTGGGAAGCCCGGACTACCAGCCGCTCACGCAGGGGATGCAGGCCGCGCTGCCCGAGATCGACGCCTTCCTGCCCGCCCACAACCTGGACTCCTTCCGGGCCCTCGCCCGGCATCTCAAGCCATGATGGTTCACGTCGCCACTCGCTACGAGGCCTCGGAGGAGATCTGCGATGGCAATCGACCAGAACCACGTCGATGACGAGGCGCCGGTCAACCCGAGCTCGAACCCGACCTTCCAGTCGGTCCTGACCGCGCGCCTGTCGCGCCGCGGATTCCTGGCGAGCGCCGGGATCGGGATGGCCGCCGCGGCCACCGGGCACCTTGCCTCGCGGCGCCCGGTCGAAGCCCAGGGAGCGAGCGCGTTCGCGCCCGTGAACGCCTCCAACGAGGACAAGCTCCTCCTCCCCCCGGGCTACAAGCACTCGGTGCTGATCCGCTGGGGTGACCCGCTGTTTCCCGGCGCCGCCGAGCTGGATCCGGCCGCCCAGACCGCGGCGCGCCAGGAGCGCCAGTTCGGGTACGACAACGACTTCATCGGCTTCGTGCCGCTCCCCGCGGGCGGCAGCGGCAGCCACGCGCGGGCTCCTCGGCGTGAACCACGAGAACGCGCGCCCGGAGCTGATGTGGGCCGCCTGGGACGGCAAGGCGGAGCGGACCCGGGAGATGTGCGAGGTCGAGGTGGCCGCGCACGGCTTCACGGTGGTGGAGATCGCGCGAGGGCCCCAGGGGGAGTGGAGCGTCGTCCGGGACTCCGCGCTGAACCGGCGGATCACGGGCATGACGCCGATGGCGGTCCGGGGACCCGCCGCGGGGCATGCGCTGATGCGGACCAGCGCCGATCCGGGCGGCACGCGGATCCTCGGCACCCTGAACAACTGCGCGGGCGGCGTCACGCCGTGGGGCACGATCCTGACCGGCGAGGAGAACATCAACAACTACTTCCGGGGCAAGGCCGCCGACCCGAATGCCGGGAAGCTCCTCCAGCGGTACGGGATCGCTGGCCGCGGCCGGTACATGTCGTGGGGCCTCTACCAGGACCGGTTCGACCTCGCCAAGGAGCCGAACGAGCCAAACCGCTTCGGATGGGTGGTCGAGATCGACCCGTACGACCCGTCGTCGAACCCGGTCAAGCGCACGGCGCTCGGGCGGTACGCGCACGAGGGCGCCACCGTGATCCTCGCCAAGGACGGCCGTCCGGTGGCCTACATGGGCGACGACGCGCGGTTCGAGTACCTCTACAAGTTCGTGGCAAAGAACCGCTACGATCCCGCGAACCGGGCCGCCGCCACGGCCCTCCTGGACGAGGGGGTTCTCTACGTGGCGAAGTTCCACGACGACGGCACCGGCGAGTGGCTGCCGCTCGTCCAGGGCCAGGGACCGCTGACGGCGGCCAACGGGTTCCCCTCGCAGGCCGAGGTGGTCATCAACGCGCGCGGGGCGGGTGATCTGGTGGGCGCGACCAAGATGGACCGCCCCGAGGACGTGGAGCCGAGTCCCCGGACCGGCAAGGTCTATTGCGCGCTCACCAGCAACGACGCGCGCAAGCCCGAGCAGGTGGACAAGGCCAACCCGCGGGCGGCGAACAAGTACGGCCACATCCTCGAGCTGATCGAGGACGGCGGCGACCACGCGAGCCTCCGGTTCCGGTGGGAGATCCTCCTCCTCGGCGGCGATCCGAAGGACGCGAGCCACGGCGCGTACTACCAGGGGCGGACCGACGTGAGCCCCCTCGCCGCGCCCGACAACTTCGCGTTCGACGATCAGGGGCGGCTCTGGGTCGCGACCGACGGCATGGACGATACGCTGGGTCCAAACGACGCGGTCTTCGTGGTGGACACCGAGGGGCCGCTTCGCGGCCGCGCGCTCCAGTTCCTGTCGGCGCCGACAGGCTGCGAGGTCTGCGGGCCGGCCTTCACGCCGGACAACCGCACGTTCTTCGTGGCGATTCAGCACCCGGGTCTCGTCGACAAGGCCACGTACGCGAGCCCCGGTAGCCGCTGGCCGGACTATCGCCCGGACATGCCGCCGCGACCGAGCGTCGTGGCGATCTACCGGGAGGACGGCGGGAAGATCGGCGGCTAGCCGCGGCGGCTCGCTCTGGCTCGCCTGGGATGGCCGCCCCTCCGCGTCCATTCCGCGACGCCCGACGAAGCCGTCGCTCCGCTGTGCTGCCTGGCGGCCTCTCGCCGCCGCGCTCCTTTGGCGCTGCTACAATAGGCAACTATGAGCGAGCTATTCGACCAGATCGATGCTCTCCGCCAGGTCGAGGGCCGGGCAGCGCTGGCCACGCTGGTCAGCACCCACGGCACCACGCCCCGCAAGGAAGGGGCCAAGATGTGGGTCGGCGAGGACGGCCGGATCCTGGGATCGGTGACGATCGGCGGGTGCGTCGACGCCGAGGTGATGGCGGAAGCCGAAGACGTCCTGTCCGGTTCCCGCCCGAAGCTCCTTTCGATGGACCTCGGGGACGAGGACGCGTGGGAGATCGGGTTGACGTGCGGCGGCACCATCGAGGTGTTCCTCGAGCCGGTCGCGCTCGGCGGGAGCCCGCAGTCGGCGGGCACCCTCGCGCTCTACGAGAAGCTCCGGAGCCACGTCGCAGCCGGCGGCTCCGGCGCGATCCTCACGCGGATGGACCCGCCCGACGCCGGGGCCAAGCTCCTCCTGCTCGACGACGGGCGGCGCGAGGGCTCGCTGGCCGATCCGGCCCTCGACCAGGAAGCCGCCGCCGCGGCGCGCGGCCCTCTCGCAACGGGCGTGTCCCGCACCGTCGGGCTCGGCCCGGGCGCGGCCGTGAAGGTGTTCGTCGAGGTGCATCTCCCGCCGCCGACGCTCCTGGTGGTGGGCGGGAGCCACGTGGCCATGCCGCTCGTGACGCTGGCCCGGTCCCTCGGATATCGCACCATCGTGGTGGACGGCCGCCCGCGCCTCGCCACCCGCGAGCGGTTCCCGGACGTGGACGAGCTCCAGGTCGGCATCCCGTCCGAGCTCGTGAAGCGGATTCCGCTGGGACCGACCACGGCGCTGGTGCTGGTGGCGCACGACTACAAGTACGACCTGCCCGTGCTCCGCCACGCGCTCTCCGGTGAGGTCGGGTACATCGGGATGCTCGGCAGCCGGCGGCGCGGCGACGCGATCCTGCGCATGCTCCGCGAGGAGGGGCAGTCGGAGGAAGCGCTCGCCCGGATCCGCGTGCCCATCGGCCTCGACCTCGGCGGCCGCACGGCGCCCGAGATCGCGCTGGCGATCCTCGCCGAGATCGTCGCCTCCCGTTACGGCGGCACGGGCCGGCCCATGGCTCTCGTGAAGCCGGCGCGGCCGGCCGGGGTCGAAGCGCCCGCGACCGAGGCTGCGGCGGCGCCCAGCACGCGCGCGTGAAGGCCCACTCGCTCGTCCCGTCGGACACGAGCGCCGAGCGGCTCGTCGGCTGGGTCCCCGCCCACGACGTGCGGGGTGCGGGGGGCACGGTCCTCGCGCGGAAGGGTGAGCGCCTGGACGCGACGGCGGCGGCGCGGCTCGTGGCCGGCGCCCCCGGCGAAGTCCATCTCATCGAGCTGGAGCCGGGCGATCTCCACGAGGATCCGGCGGGCGAGCGGGTGGCCCGCGCCGTCGCGGGCTCGGGGGTCTCGGTCCGGGACGCCGCGATCGGGCAGTGGGCCATCGTCTCGAGTCAGCGAGGCATCCTCCGTGTGGCCACCTCGACCCTCGCCGCGGCGAACCGCCTCGACGGCGTGTCCGTCTACACCCTGTTCGACGGACAGGTGGTGGATGCCAACGAGGTCGTCGCCCGCGCCAAGGTCACGCCGCTGGTGATCGCCGAGTCGGTGGTCCGCGAGGTCGAGGAGCTTCTGGCGCGCGCCGGGGGCTCCATCGCGGTGCGCGGCTTCGAGCCGATCCCCGTGGGCGCGGTCGTCCCGGCCACCCTCACGCAGCGGGCGCGCGCGCGGTTCGAGTCGGTGCTCCGGGAGAAGCTCGACTGGTTCGGCGCGCCGCTGGTGCGCCTCTCGTATCCGGAGGCCGACACCGCGGCGTTCGGTGAGGCGGTCGGGGACGCGATCGCCGCCGGCGCGCGGATCGTCGTCGTGGCGGGCGCCAACGCCCTCGATCCGCTCGACCCCGTGTTCACGGCGCTCGAGCGGGTCGGCGGCGAGCTGGTCCGGAACGGCGTGCCGGCGCATCCCGGGAGCCTCCTCTGGGTGGCCCGCGTCGGGGAGGTGCCGCTCCTCGGGATGCCGGGGTGCGGGATGTTCTCCCAGGCGACCCTCTTCGACCTCCTGCTTCCACGTCTCCTGGCAGGGGACCGGATCGGCCCTGATGAGCTGGCCGCCTTCGGGCACGGCGGGCTTCTCGGGCGAGAGATGGCCTTCCGGTTCCCGCCTTATCGGGTCGGGCGTGACCGTGGAACCCTGCCGGAATAGGCGTGGCGCCGGATCATCCAGTTCACGAGGGACAGTTGCGTAAACTAGCGTCTCGGTTCACCTGCATGATGTTCGTTGCTACGGTGCGGCCGTGACCGCTCCGCTCTATGGCGGCGTGATCCTCGACCGCTTCCGGCACCCGCGGCACTTCGGGGAGCTGCCCGGCGCCGACGCGGTGCACGAGGACGTGAACCCCCTCTGTGGCGACCGCATCCGCGTCGAGCTCCGCTTCGGCCCGGGCCGCGAGATCGAGGCGATCCGCTTCCAGGGCGACGCCTGCGCGATCGCCACGGCCTCCGCCGATCTCCTGGCCGAGATGGTGGAGGGACGTCCGGCGGCCGAAGCGCTCCGCATCGAGCGCGATGCCCTGCTGACGGCGCTCGAGGCGCCCATCCGCGCGTCTCGCCTGTCGTGCGTGTCGCTGCCGCTGGCGGTCCTTCGGGGCGCGCTGGGCGCCGGCGCCGCCGAGGTGGCCGCCGCCCGCGGACGGACGAGCGCGCCGGCTCCGGGTGGGGAGCGTCGGTGAGCCTCGCGCAGCGGGTCCGCGCGGACTTCCCGATCCTCGAGCGCACGGTCAACGGCCGCCGGCTCGTGTACCTCGACTCGGCGGCGACCGCCCAGAAGCCGCGGCAGGTCCTCGACGCCGTGCGCCTGTTCTACGAGCGGTCGAACGCCAACGTCCACCGCTCGATCCACACGCTGGGCGAGGAGGCGACCGAGCTCTACGAGGCCGCCCGGGATCGGGTCCGGGCGTTTCTCGGGGCGCGGCATCGCGAGGAGATCATCTTCACCAAGGGGACCACGGAGGCCATCAACGTCGTCGTCCACACCTGGGCGCGGCGCGCGCTCGTCGCGGGCGACGAGATCCTCCTGTCGGAGATGGAGCACCACTCGAACCTGGTGCCGTGGATCCTGCTGGCCCGCGAGCGGAAGCTCCGCCTCCGCCACGTCCCCGTGACCGACGAGGGCACGCTGGACCTCCAGGCGTTCGAGCGCCTCATCACCCGCCGGACCCGGCTCGTGGCGCTGGCCCACGTCTCGAACGTGCTCGGCACGATCAACCCCGTGGCCGAGATCGTCGAGCGCGCCCAGGCGGCGGGCGCGCGGGTCCTGCTGGACGGCGCCCAGGCGGCGCCGCACCTTCCGGTCGACGTGGCGGCGCTCGGCGCGGACTTCTACGCCTTCTCGGGCCACAAGCTGGGCGCCCCGACCGGCATCGGCGTCCTGTACGGACGGCGCGAGGTGCTGGAGCCGCTCGAGCCGTTCTTCGGCGGGAGCGAGATCATTCGCGAGGTGTGGCTCGACCGCGCGACGTGGAACGATCTCCCGTGGCGGTTCGAGCCGGGGACGCCGCCCATCGCCGGGGCCGTCGGCCTCGGCGCGGCCATCGACTACGTCGAGGGCCTGGGCCGCGAGACGGTGCGGCAGCACGACACCGAGCTCGTCCAGGAGGCGCTCGCCCGCCTCGGCGAGGTCGAGGACCTCGAGCTCTACGGGCCCCGGGATCCTGAGATCCGCGCCGGCGTCTTCTCGTTCAACTTCCCGGGGGTCCACCCCCACGACCTGTCCGCCGCGCTCGACGCGGAAGGCGTGGCGGTGCGAGCGGGCCACCACTGCGCGCAGCCGCTGATGCGGCGCCTGGGCGTGGCCGGGACCGCCCGCGCGAGCTTCTTCGTGCACACGGGAGCCGACGACATCGCTGCCCTCGCTGACGCGCTCCAGCGGGCGCGCGAGATCCTGGGCGCCGGCCGGCTCCGTCCATCACCGAGCTGAGCGGCGCGGAATCGGCGGCGGGCCGGCGGATGCCGCATCTCCGCGCAGGCAGGCTGTCGTGCCGGGCCCTCGCCGCCCTGCTCCTCTTCCTGTCGACGGTCGGCGGGGCGGCCGCGGAGCCGCTCAGGATCCGGTACTCGGTCTGGGTCGGCTACGGCCCGCTCTTCCTCGCCAAGGAGAAGGGCTACTTCAAGGCGGAGAACGTCGACGTCCAGCTCGTCAAGATGGAGGATCCGAAGGAGAGCTACCAGGCGATGGGCGCCGGGCGGCTCGACGGCGTGGTCTCGACGGTCGACACCGTGATTCCGCACCTCCGGACCGGCGCGGAGTTCCAGTACGTCCTGGCGCTCGACGACTCCGCGGGCGGGGACGGGATCGTCGCGCGGAAGGAGATCAAGTCCGTCCGGGACCTCCGGGGGAAGCGCGTGGCCGTCCAGGCGGGCTCGGTCTCGCAGTTTTTCCTGAACGTCCTCCTCCGGGACGCCGGCCTCTCCGAGAAGGACGTGCAGGTCGTGAACATGAAGCCCGGGGATGCAGGCGCGGCGTTCGTGGCGGGAGCGGTCGACGCCGCCGTGACCTGGGAGCCGTGGCTCTCGAACGGCAAGAGTGCGCCGCACGGCCACATGCTCGTCGACTCCTCCCAGACGCCCGGCTTGATCACCGACGTGCTGGTCTTCCGTCGGGAGGTCATCGAGAAGAGAGCGCGCGAGATCCAGGGCGTCGTCGACGCGTGGCACAAGGCGGTGGCCTACTGGGAGAAGAACCCGGCCGAGTCGAACCGCATCATGGCGCGCGCGGTCGGGGAGTGGCTCCAGGACCCGCGGCTCTTCGCCGACGTGCTGACGGGCGTGAGGTTCTACGACCGGCCGGCGAACGCGCGGTTCTTCGGGACGCCCCGGAATCCCGGCCCCCTCTACAAGGTGATCCAGAACGCGATGGACATCGCCGCGGCGTCCGGGCAGCTGGGGGTGCGTTCACGCCACGGGATCTCGTGAATCACTCATTCGTCAAGTAGCCGGCGCCCTTGCATTGACAGCCTCCGGGAACTCTCGTAACGTCGGCCTCGGCCGGGTAGCCGAGCGCGGCTCGCCGACCCATGGGCGCGGGATGAACGGGCGGGGCGGAGGAGGTCAGTCATGAGACGGCTCTGGGTGATCGCGGTGTGCGTGCTGGGGCTCGTGGTGGCGTCCGCCGTCGGGGCGTCGGCGGAGCCGATCAAGATCGGATATCCGATCTGGGTAGGGTTCGGGCCCATCTACCTGGCTCACAGCAAGGGGTTCTTCAAGGCGCAGGGCGTCGACGTCGACCTGCAGGTGATCGACGACACGAAGGTGGGGATGGCCGCTCTGGCCGCCAAGCGCATCGAGGCCTACGGCGCCACGCCCAACACCGTCCTGCTCTACGCCAAGGCCGACAACCCGTTCGTCATGGTCATGACGCTCGACGACTCCAAGGGCGGTGATGGCGTGGTGGCCAACAAGGACATCAAGTCCATCAAGGAGCTCAAGGGGAAGAAGGTGGCGTTCCTGGAGGGCTCGATCGCCCAGTTCTACCTGAGCTACCTTCTGAGGCGCGAGGGTCTCACCGAGAAGGACGTGGTCCCGGTCAACATGGGCTCGACGGGCGACGCCGGCGCCGCCTTCGTGGCCAACCGGGTCGACGCCGCCGTCGTGTGGGAGCCGTGGCTCAGCAAGGGCAAGAGCGCGCCCCACGGCCACCTCCTGATCGACTCCAGCAAGACCCCGGGGCTCATCATCGACACGCTGGCGTTCCGCCAGGACGTGGTGAAGAACCGGCCCGACGACGTGAAGAAGGTCGTGCGCGCGATCGGGCAGGCCGTCGACTACTGGAAGAAGAACCCGAAGGAGTCGATCGAGATCATGACGAAGGGCCTGGGCGGCTGGCTGAAGGAGCCCAAGGACTTCGAGGAGGCCCTCTCGGGCGCGGCCCTCTACGGCATCGAGGAGAACCGGCCGTTCATGGGGACCAAGGCCAAGCCGGGCCCGATGTACCAGACCGTCCAGGGCGCGATCGATTTCTGGCGGGAGACCGGCAAGCTCGTCTGGCCGGACGTCAAGGCCGCCGACGTCATCGATCCGTCCTTCCTGGAATAGGCTCGCCGTGACCGCGGCCTGCGGACGGCGCCGGGCGTCTCTCCGGCGCCGCCCGCGCTGGGCCGCGGAGTAGTCGTGGCCGGCTGGCTCTCGCCCAAGGACCCGATCCCGCGGCCCGTCTACGTCACCGCCAGCACGCTCACCGTCGGCGCGATCCTCGCCGGGTGGCTGGTGCTGGCGCACAGCGGCCTCGTCCGCACGGAGTTCCTGCCGACGCCGACCCAGGTGGCGCTGGCCGCCGCCGACCTCGTGAAGGACGGCTCGCTCTGGACGCACATCGGCGCGTCCTGCTTCGTGGTCCTCGTGGGCTTCGGGCTCGCGTCCGTGCTGGCGGTGCCGCTCGGGATCCTCATGGGCACCTTCCAGCTGGTCGAGGCGATCATCGAGCCGGTCACCGACTTCATCCGCTACCTGCCGGTGAGCGCGATGGTGCCGCTCCTGATCCTGTGGGTCGGCATCGACTACGAGACGCGGATCGCGGTGATCTTCATCGGCACGTTCTTCCAGCAGATCGTCATGGTGGCCGACATCGCGCACCACGTGCCGCGCGACCTCCTCGACGTCTCCTACACGCTCGGCGCGGGGCGGCGGCAGGTGGTGTCGCGGGTGCTGGTGCCCGGCACGCTGCCCGGGGTGATGGATACCCTCCGCATCACGCTCGGCTGGGCCTGGACCTACCTCGTGCTCGCCGAGCTGGTCGCGGCGAACCGGGGGCTCGGCTACCTGATCCTGACGTCGATGCGGGGCCTGTTCACCGACCGCATCTTCGTCGGCATCCTGGTCATCGGGCTGCTCGGCCTGATCTCCGACCTGATCTTCAAGTACCTCCACCGCTGGCTCTTGCCCTGGTCGCCCAAGGCCGGGTGAGGGAGCGGGCGTCCGCGTGGCGCGCCTGACGCTCGACCGTCTCAGCATGCGGTTCCGGACCCGCCGCGGGGAGAGCGTCACCGCGCTCCAGGACATCAGCTTCGAGATCAAGGACCGGGAGTTCGCGGTGCTCGTGGGGACGTCGGGCTGCGGCAAGTCGACGATCCTCCGGCTGGTGGCGGGCCTGCTCCCGCCGAGCGCCGGCCGCGTCCTGCTCGACGGCCGCGCCGTGTCCGGGCCCGGGCCCGAGCGCGGCATGGTGTTCCAGTCCTACACGCTGTTCCCGTGGCTCACCGTCCAGCAGAACGTGGAGTTCGGCCCCCGGCTGCGTCGGACGCCGCCGGCCAAGCGCGGGGCGGTCGCCGCGCACTACATCGCCTCGGTCGGGCTGGCTGGGTTCGAGAACGTCTACCCGAAGGAGCTGTCCGGCGGGATGATGCAGCGGGTCGCCATCGCGCGGGCGCTGGCGAACGATCCCGAGGTGCTGCTGATGGACGAGCCCTTTGGCGCCCTCGACGCCCAGACCCGGTCCCTGATGGGCGAGCTGCTCCTGCAGGTGTGGGGCGAGGCGGCGAAGACGGTCCTGTTCGTGACGCACGACATCGAGGAGGCCCTGTTCCTCGGCGATCGGGTGTTCGTCATGACCGCCCGGCCCGGGCGCATCCGGGAGGAGATCCAGGTCCCGCTGCCGCGGCCGCGGACCGTGGACATGCTGACGTCCGAGGTGTTCGTGGGACTCAAGCGGCGGGTCATGGGGCTGATCCGCGAGGAAGCGCGACGGATGCTCGACGCCCGTCGGGGCGACGAGTCCGAATAGGCCGGAGCAGAGGAGGAGACCGTGGGGACCCATCCGATCCATCCCGGCTACGCCGGGATTCCGACGTTCTTCCAGGCGCCGTACGCGGAGATGGACGCCGTGCGCGAGGGGATGACGGTGGTGGCGGGCGTCCCCATCGACCAGGGCATCATCACCGCCAAGCCCGGCACCCGCTTCGGGCCCCGGGCCATCCGCGAGGCGTCGCTGATGCCCCGGGGCGTGCTCGCGGCGAACGTCGAGCACACGTGGGTGGACGTCGACACCGGTGTCGCCCTGCGCCTGAAGGACCGCCTGGATCTCGTGGACATCGGCGACTTCGACATCGATCCCACCGACATCATGAAGACGACGACCTCGGTCGTGACGGGCGTGGAGCAGATCGTGAAGCGCGGCGGGCGGCCGGTCGTCCTCGGCGGCGACCACTACATCGCGTATCCGTGCTTCGAGGGGTTCGTCCGGGGAATGAGCGAGCGGAAGGAGAACCTCCGCGTCGGCTACCTGCACGTCGACACGCACTCGGACTTCCGGTTCGAGTACGGACCTCTCGGCAAGTTCAACCACGCGACCTCCGCGCGCCGGGTCAGCGAGAACCGCGCGGCGTCCTACCGGAACATGGCCTGGCTCGGCCTGAACGGGAGCGTGCTCGACGCCGAGATGTACCGGACGTTCAAGCGGGAGCGCCTGAAGATGGTGACGGCGAAGATGATCCGGGAGCAGGGTGCCGTCGCCGCCGTGCGCCAGGTGATGGAGACGGTGGCGAGCGGCGTCGACGCGGTGTACCTGACCGTCGACATCGACGTCGTCAACGGCGGCGAGGCCCGCGGCACCGGCGCCCCCGTCTTCAACGGCATCGAGGCCCGGACGTTCCTCGAGATGATGGAGGTGCTCAGCACCTACGACATCATCCGATCGATCGACCTGTGCGAGGTAGCACCGGGGCTCGATCCCGCGGGCACGACGGCGGACCTGGCGGTGGCCGGGCTCCTCACCCTGCTGGAGCGCCGGCTCTTCGACCGCGTCGATCTGGGAGCGTGAAGGTGCCCGCGGCTCGCCCGCGAGCTCCGGAGCCGGACTCGGAACGCCGGTGATCGTCCGGCGGCTAGTCGTGCCGCGCTACGCGTTCTGCTGCCGCTCCTGCGGGCTCGAGTTCGAGGTGTCGCGCTCCATGAGCGACGCGGGTCGTGAAGCGACGTGCCCGGTGGACGGCCACGGAGCGGACCGGGTCTTCACGGCGCCGATGACGTCGGTCCGCCAGGGGGAGCGTGCGGCGCCCGCCGCCTCGCCGGGCGGGGATGTGGAGCGGAGCTGGTCGTCGCCGTTCTTCCCCAAGTCGGCCCCGGGCGCCGAGGCGCCGCGGCCCGCGCCGGCGCCGCCCCGTCACGTTCTGCCGGCAGGATCCTCGAAGCCGACGCGCTTCCGGCATTTCGGCCACTGGCACCCGGCCGGCACGCCGGCGCACACGCACCCGCTCCGGCGTCCGGCGCCGTCGACCCCCGCGCCGCCGAAGGAAGGATGAGGACGGGATTCGAACACGTAATTAGGTCATGATCACCAAATGCAGCGACCTCTCCCACTACGTCGTGCAGCCTCTGCGACTCGGGCCGCAAACCCGGCCGGCGTTGACCGAGATCGAAGAAGCAGGTGACCTCGGCGAGCGCCGATCACCACCGGAGGAGGGGCGATGAACACGAAGTCGGCGCTATCCGCCGCGGTAATACTGATCGGCGCGCTTACCGGCCTGCCGGCATTGGCGCAGAACGTGAAGATCACACCGCTCGGCAGCCACGACGGCGAGCTCTGCCCGTTCGACCGAGCGCTGATTTTCGAGGACCCTGACGGCACGCGCCTCCTGTACGACGCGGGCCGTACGGTGCGCGGAGGCAGCGACTCCCGGCTGGGCCGGATCGACGCCATCTTGCTGAGCCATGTTCATGCCGACCACTTGGGCGACGAGCATCAGGCCGCGGCGAACGCCGGCACCTGCGACAGGCCGGAAATGGCGGTGAAGGACACGCCGAACTCCAACACCGTCAACATCGCGCTCGCCAAGCAGGCGCCGATCGTGGCGGGAGGCGAGATGCACTTCTTCTTGCAGTCGAAGGTGAAGGCATTGGGCGGCGACCCGGCGAAGCTCGTGCGGCTGGTGCGCTACGGCGCCACCACCTCCTTCGGCAAGGTGATCGTCGCCAGCGTGCCCGCCTCGCACAGCAACGGGCTCTCCCCGGCATTCCTGGAGAAGGAGCAGGCGCAGGCGCTCGCGGCGGCCGGCCTCACCGCTTACGTCGGGCCGGCGGGCGGCTTCGTGCTGCGCTTCAGCAACGGGCTCACTGCCTATCTCTCCGGCGACACCGGCATCACGGCCGAGCAGGACGTGGTGGTGCGCAGATTTCACCGCGCGAACCTGGCTGTGATGAGTGTCGGCGGCGCGCCCAACATGACCGGCCCACTGGAGGCCGCGTACGTCCTGAACGAGCTGGTGCAGCCGAACTCGATCATCATCACGCATGTGAACGAGCAGGCGACCGACGGCGGCAAGGTTCGGCCCGGCACCAAGACCGATGCCTTCATCAAGGCGGTGAAAGCGCCGGCGCACGTGCCGCTCAGTGGCAGGACGATGGAGTTCGACGGAACCGCGCGCTGCGTAGCCGGCTGCTGAGCCACCCCCGACAACTCCTCGGGAGAAACGAGCAAGCTCGTGCGGCGGTGGTGCCGGATAGTCCAGGCTCCCGAAGCGCCGGGCGGTCACGGGGGCCGGCGGCCTAGCCGCGCCCTTGCCTGAGGACGCCTAGGTCCGGGGCGCGACGGGTACCACCCCATGCCCTTCTTGACACCGCCCTCGCCGGCCGCCCACGATCGAGGTTCAGGGGTCAAGGCTGCTTTCATGCGCTAGCCCCCTCGGGAAAGAGGGGGAAGCGGCCGAGAAGGGGCTATGTGGCGACTATCCCTTCGCACCCGGGTGACTTCGAGCGGGTGGTCAAGGCGTCGCCGTAGCGCCGGCCGTGGAAGCTTCGACCCGATTCGACGGTGCGCGCGCGAACGAGGTCTACTTCAGAAGCCCAAACCGTGAGGAGGTAATAACGACACGCCAGAACTCCAAGTGGAGCGTGACCGGGCTTAGCAACGTGCCCCAAAGGAGGATCGTATCCATGGTGAAGCGTCTTCGAATCTTCGGCTTCGGCCGCGCAATGGGGATCGCCACGCTCGTGCTTTGTCTGATCGCTGTCTTGCCCATCTCCAAGGCGGTCGCCGATGAGGTCGCTCAATGGAATGAGACGACGATGAAAGCCATCGCCGCGAACGGCCAGAACAACCTCGTCTCGACGCGCACGCTGGCCATGGTACAGATCGCCGTGCACGACGCCCTGAACGCGATCAGCCGCCGGTACGACGCCTACTACTTCGAGGGGCCAGCGGACTCGGCGGCCTCGCCCGACGCCACAGTCGCGGCCGCTGCACACTCGGTGCTCGTCGGAGTGATCGGGCTCTACGGCACGCCCGCTCAGAAGGTCGAGACGCTCGCCCTGGTCGACCAGGCCTATGCCGCGTCCATCGCCCGGATCACCGACGGGCCCGCCCGGAACAAAGGCGTGGCGGTCGGTCGCGCCGCGGGCGCGGCCATTCTCGCGCTTCGCAAGGACGACGGCGCCGCGCGCGACGTGCCCTACACGCCGGCCATGGGACCGGCCAAGTGGCGCCCGCATCCGAATCCGGTTCCCGCCAACCCGCCGATCGCGAATCCAGACGCCGCTCGCGGCTACCTGCCGTCCGCGAATCCCGGCTGGGTCAACGTGACGCCGTTCACCTTGCTTTCGGCCTCGCAGTTCTGGCTTCCCGGACCGCCGGCGTTGACGAGTGAGACGTACGCGCGCGACTTCAACGAAGTGAAGGACGTCGGCGGCAAAGTCAGCATTGCTCGTACCGCCGACCAGACGCAGATCGCCCGCTTCTGGTTCGAGGGCCCGGGTGCCTGGAACACCATCGCGCGCACCGTCGCGACCTCGCGTGGCCTTGATGCCAGAGACACGGCCCGCGTGCTGGCTCTCATGAATCTCGCGATGGCGGACGCTTACATCGCCGGCTGGAAGATCCGTTACGTGTACGATTTCTGGCGTCCGGTCACGGCCATTCGCGAGGGCGACAGCGACGGCAACGACGGCACGGTTGGCGATCCGACCTGGGACAGTCATCAGAACACCCCGTCGGTCTCCGACTATCCGTCGACTCAGAGCACGTTCAGCTCCGCCGCAGCGGTGGTCCTCGCCCATGTGCTGGGAGGCGACCAGGCCACTTTCACGATCACGAGTGGCAAGCCCTTCGATGGAATCACCCGATCGTTCGCGAGCTTCTCTCAGGCCGCACGGGAGAGCGCAGACTCGCGGGTCTATGCCGGCATCCACTTCCGCAGTGCCTGCGAGGATGGGCTCGCTCTCGGGCGCAAGATCGGTGAGCGGGTGGCGAAGATCTACCTTCAGCCGGTGAGTAAGTAATCCAGGGCCGTGCATCCGGCCTGGATGACGAGATGGCATAGTCGGCAAAGACCGCGGGTTCCTGGAAAGGTTCCGGCCAGGCTCCCGGGACGCTCGATACGGTTGACACGTGAGCGGCAGGGTGTTCTGATGGCCCATCCCACCGGGCTCTGCCCTCAGTGGGGCACGAGCCTGCCGTGGAGCGTGGTCTGTACCCAGTCGGTCCTACCAGTTCACCGATGGGGAGGGACGATGAAGACGCGAGACGGCGCAGACGGGCTGAAACGGCGCGGGTTCCTCAAGCTGGCGGGGGCGGCCGCCGGCGCGGCCACGCTAGGGGGGATCCCGGGCATCCTCCAGGCGCAGAAGCCCCCGAGCTTCCCCAAGGGCACGAAGCTCCACCTCCTCGAGTACGTGAGCTTCATCCCGGCGGCCGACGTGGAGCTGAAGCGCCAGGGCGAGGAGTTCGGGAAGCTCGCCGGGGTCGACGTCACCGTCGAGCTGATCAACTTCAACGACCTCAATCCCCGCATCGCCTCGGCCATCGAGACCAAGGCCGGGCCCGACATCATCCAGCTGCACCAGAACTGGGCGCATCTGTACGCGGATGGGCTGGCCGACGTGGACGCTCTCGCCGAGGAGATCGACCGGCGCGACGGCGGGATCTACGACCTCTTCCGCAGCTACGCGTTCGTCGGCGGACGGTGGAAGGCAGTGCCCATGGGCACGTCCACTGCGACGTTCGCGTACCGGACGGACTGGTTCAAGGAGGCCGGCGCGGCGAAGTTCCCGGAGACCATGGACGAGTTCCGCAAGGTGGGAGCGGCGCTGAAGAAGAAGGACCGCCCCATCGGCCAGGCCTTCGGCCACAGCCTGGGCGATCCGAACGGCTGGGCCTACGCGGTCACCTGGTGCTTCGGCGGCCAGGAGGTCGACAAGGACCAGAAGGTCGTGATCAACAGCAAGGAGACGATCGAGGCCATCAAGTTCACGGTCGCCATGTGGAAGGACGCCCTGGACGATGGCGGCCTGGCCTGGGACGACACCAGCAACAACCGCGCCTACCATGCGGGGACGATCTCGGCCACGCTGAACGGATCGAGCATCTACTTCATCGCCAAGCGGCAGTTCCCGGATATCGCCAAGGTCACCGACCACGGCCACATGCCCAAGGGTCCAGCGGGCCGCTTCTACCTGACCGGCGCCCAGCAGCGGGCGGTCATGAAGTACTCGAAGAACCAGGACGTGGCCGCGGCTTTCATTCGCTGGCTCATGGACCGGCCGCAGTACGACAAGTTCTTCACGGTGCAGGACGGCTACCTCATCGGCCCGACCCCGATGTGGGAGAAGCACGCCCTGTGGGAGAAGGACCCCAAGCTGGTGGCCTTCCGGGACTCGGGGAAGATGGGCCGGGGGTACGGGTGGCCCGGCCCGCCGAATCGGAAGGCCTCCGAGGCCGTGGTCAAGTACATCTTGGTCGACATGTACGCCCAGGCGATTCGGGGCATGAAGCCCGAGGACGCCGCGAAGTGGGCGGAGGCCGAGCTCAAGAAGGCCTACGCGTAGCGTGACCGCGCCGGCCGGGCCCTCCGCGGGTCCGGCCGGCCCGGCCGTCTGCGAGCGAAAGTCGCGAGAGGGCGATGGCCGACCATCGTAGCGAGCCCATCGGGGCAGACGGCGCTGTCGGCACCGCGATCGCGCGGACCCCGGTGGCCGTTCGGCTCCCCGAGTCCCGCGTGGGGGGGCGGCTCGGACAGCTCCTCGAGCGGCAGCACGTGCTGGCGGGTGTCCTGCTCGCGCCCACGCTGATCATCCTGCTGGTCTTCATCGCGTATCCGTTCGCCCTCGGGCTCTGGCTCGCGGTCACCGACAAGGTGGTGGGGCGGCCGGGCAACTTCATCGGGCTCGAGAACTTCCGCGTGAACCTGAACGATCAGATCTTCCTGCGGGCCTTCCGGAACACGTTCATCTACACGTTCATCGCCACGTTCTTCAAGTTGGCGCTGGGCATGGTGACGGCGCTTCTCCTCAACCACCACTTCCGGTTCAAGCGCATCGTACGCGCCGGGCTGCTCCTGCCGTGGATCATCCCCACCGTGCTCAGCACCCTCGCGTGGCAATGGATGTTCGACTCCACGTTCAGCGTGTTCAACTGGACGCTCCTCAACGCCGGCATCATCTCCAAGCGCATCCTGTGGCTCGGTGATGGCGTCCTGGCGATGGCGTGTCTGATCCTGGTGAACGTGTGGCGCGGGATGCCCTTCTTTGCCATCACGCTTCTGGCCGGGTTGCAGACCGTCAACCCCGACCTCCACGAGGCCGCGGAGATCGACGGGGCCAACGCGTGGCAGCGCTTCTGGCGGGTGACGCTCCCCTTGGTCAAGCCCATCATGCTGGTCGTCGTCCTCTTCTCGATGATCTCGACCTTCGCCGACTTCCAGCTGATCTACGTCCTCACGCGCGGGGGCCCATACAGCAGCACTCATGTGTTCGGGACCTACGCGTACGAGATCGCCATGCGCGCGGCGAAGCTGGGGCAGGGGGCGTCCATCTCGCTCTCCCTGTTCCCCTTCCTCCTGGCCGTGATCGTGTTCCAGCTCTGGTACATCCGGCGGAGCGACTGAGATGGCCGTCCGGGGCGGCGGCCCGCTGAGGCGGGCGCTCATGTTCCACATTCCGCTGACGGTCATCGTCGTGGCGACGCTGTTCCCGTTCTACTGGATGGTCATCACCTCCATCCGTCCCGACCCCGAGCTCTACAACGTGCGGATCAATCCCTTCATCACGTATCATCCCACGCTCGCGCACTTCCGGGATCTCTTCGCCCGCACGATGTTCGTCCGCTGGGCGTGGAACACCCTCTTCATCGCGACGGTGTCGACATGCTTGTCGCTGCTGTGCGGGCTTCTGGCCGGCTATGCCCTCGCCCGCCTCCAGTTCCGCTGGGCGTCGCCGCTCGGGACGATGATCTTCATCACGTACCTGGTCCCGCCGACGCTCCTCTTCATCCCTCTTGGCAGCGTGGTGAGGACCTTCGGCATCGCCGACTCGCCGTGGGCCCTGATCCTCACGTACCCGACCTTCCTGATTCCGTTCTGTACCTGGCTGCTCATGGGGTACTTCCGGACCATTCCTCGAGAGATCGAGGACTGCGCGCGGATCGACGGCGCGAGCCGCTTTCAGGCCATGGTCCGGATCAGCTTTCCGCTCGCCGTTCCCGGCATCCTGTCGGCGGGCATCTTCGCGTTCACGCTGTCGTGGAACGAGTTCCTCTACGCGCTCGTCTTCCTCTCATCGCCCCAGCAGAAGACGCTTCCGATCGGTGTCTTCACGGAGCTCGTGCGGGGCGACGTGTACTACTGGGGTCCCCTGATGGCCGGGGCGCTCCTCGGGTCGGTTCCGGTCGCCATCGTCTACTCCTTCTTCGTCGAGCACTACGTCGCCGCCCTCACCGGCGCGGTGAAGGGTTAGGGGTCAGACTTCGCCTTCGGGACAATCCGTCCTGTCGAGGGCTGACTCGGCGCGTAATTGTCCGGAAGGCAAAGTCTGACCCCGCGGGTCAGGCGCCCCATTCGCTCGGGCCGTCCTCGGTGTAGCCGCACTGCTCGCAGGAACTGTAGTAGTGGATGGCCGGTGGCATGGCCACGGCCATCCGGAGCGCGAGCTCGGTCCCGACGTTCCGGATGTGGTGGACCGTCCCGCGCGGTACCCACACGATGTCGTCCTTCTTCGCGCGCACCACGACGCCACCGGTGAGCTCCCATTCCAGGTGGCCGGCAAAGACCACCCACCACTCGTCGAAGTCGGCGTGCCAGTGTGGACGATTGCCGCCTCCGGGCGGGGCCGCGATGAGGGTGACGAGCTGGCGCTCGTCGGCGATGAGGCGCCTGGCCCACGGCGCGGGCCCCATCGCCGCCACCACGTCGGCGATGCGTGTGTGGAGGACATTGGGCCAGGTCGGGTTGGCCGCGGTCGGAGGCCTGGGTCCGGTGGCCAGGTGGCTGATGGCGATGCTCGAAAGTGGGGGCATCGGGACGCACCTCCGATTGGTGACTCGTGCGCTGGAGCCGATGCGGCTACCGTGGGGACCCGTGGTCGGAGCGGCGCCGCGACCGGAATACACCACCGGGTCCCCCGGGGCGTCAAGCGCCGATGACTCTCGCTCTTGCCCTCTCGCGCCGCCCGACCGTTCCGGGCAGATCGGTGCCGCTCGCGCCCCGGGGACCTTCGCTCACGACTGGGGCGGTGCTGCGTGGACGACGTCAAGACCCCGTGCTACGTTCCGGGCGGCCGATTCCGGCGCTGGTCACCGCCGTCCCCAGATGACGGTGCTGTCGCCATGATCCCGCCACTCACCGCGGAGGGAGCGACGATGCGCTTCTGCTACGCGCACCGACGGTACGCGTTGTATCCGGACAGTCGCGATTCTTGGAACCTGAGCCCCGACGACTACACCCCGGCGTTCCTGAAGCAGGTGAAGGCGATGGGCTTCGATGCCCTCGAGATCGGGGTCGAGGTCTTCGAGAGGACCGGGGGATCGGAGCGCCAGGTCAAGGCGTTTGGGCGACGGCTCCGGGATGCGGGGATGACGGTCGGCTGCGTCCGGGCCGGCGGCACCCTCACGGACGCCCGCCACGGCCCTCACAACCGGCAACGGCAGACCACCGCGATCCAGTTCGCGGGGTGGGTGGGCGCGGAGGTGATCAACACCGCGCTGAGCGCCCCGGCGCGCCGCCCCGGACACCCGGCGGGCAGCCTGCCTGGGTCGCAGCACGGCTGGCCCGTGGCCCAAGACGCATCCCGCGACGCCAAGCTCGCGGAGTACGAGGCGCTGGCGACGGCGTACCAGGCCGCCTGCGATCGGGCGGCGGACGTGGGGGTCACGCTCTCGGTGGAAGTCCACCAGAACTCGCTCGTCGACAATTCGTGGTCGGCCCAGCTGCTGCACAGGCTCGTCGGCCGGCGGAACTTCGGGATCAACCCGGACCTCGGCAATGTCTATTGGACCTACGATGTGCCGGAGGAGTCCTCCGAAGACTGCATCCGAAAGCTGGCCTCCATCTCCGTCTACTGGCACTGCAAGAACCTGTTCCGGATCTATCACCCCGAGATGCAGCGCTCGGTGTTCCTGCGAGTGCCGTTGCCGAACGGCGAGATCGACTACCGCTTCGCGGTCGCCGCGATGCACGCAGCGGGCTACCGCGGGTACATGGCGATCGAAGGCGCCGCGACGGGCGATCAGTTCCACGCGGACCAGAAGAGCCTGGTGTACGCCAAGACGCTGTGGGCCGATCTCGAGCGGCCTCGTCGCGCTCGTCGCTAGAACGGATCTCTTCTCCGCGAGACGGCGGCGGCTGGACCGCCAGCCCGAGCGCGTCGAGCACGCGTCGCACGGCGTGGGGCTCGGTCACGGCGCCCACCATCTGGCGCGGGCCGGCACAGCGGGACAGACGAGGACCTCAGATCCCGCTCATCACGATGCACGAGACCGGCGACGCCTGGGTGCCGCTGAGCCTCGAGCCGTCCTACGGCGCCACACGATCGCGGCCGGGACCGACCATCTCCTGGTGCAGCGGGTCGTGCGCGGGCCTGGTCACTGCGGGGTGGACGGGAGCACGATCGGCAGTCGTTCGATGACCTGGTCGCATGGATCGAGCGCGGCGCCCAGCCCGTGAGGCGAGGACGTGCTCGCGCGGGATCTGTCGCGTATCGGCCTGAAGTGGAGCCGGTCCTGCTCCTGGAAGACCCGCTCGCCGCTCCGCGCGACTCGAAGGCGTACATGAGACGTGACGGGGAGGACGATCATGGCGACCAATGAGTCTTCCTGTCTAGGTGCGAGCGGCGACCCCGAGCTCGCGGGTGAACCTCGGCCACACGTCGGGGTCGTGGCCGGGGATCAGAGGGAACCCGCGCTCCGCCGCGATCGCCTTCAGCCGGCGGATGGCGGGGAGCGTCGACCGTGGGTCGCCGCCGAACGCCGCCGAGACGGGCTCGTCGCGATCCAGGTTCTCCTGGAGGTCGGCCGCGTCGAAGGCGAACACGTAGCCGCCCCCGCCCGCCGACCGGTCGAGCTCGACGAGAAAGCTCTGATGGCCGGGCGTGTGGCCCGCCGTCAGCAGGGCGGTGACGCCGGGGGCGATCTCGACGTCGCCGTCGGCCAGACGCCACTCGATCCGCGGGTCGTCGAAGTCGATCCGGAACATCGCGTTCCGCTCGGCCGCCAGCGGATCGGCCACGGCGGCCTCGAGCTCCTTGCGCTGGAGGTGCACCGGCGCCCGGCCCGCGAAGTGCCGGAGCCCGCCGACGTGGTCGTTGTGGAGATGGCTCACCGCCACCGCCACGACGTCCCGCGGGTCGACGCCCACGTGCGCGAAGGCGTCCTCCAGGGGATCGCCGGGACCCGACAGCTCGAGCTTCGTCGTGCGGCGGCCCCAGAAGCGGTGATAGAAAGCGCGGTCGCGGACGAGAGCGCCGTTGAAGCCGGTGTCGAGCAGCACGTAGCCGTCCTCGGTCTCGAGGAGCAGGCCCGGAACGGGCTCGCGCAGGAAGACGCGGCCCTCGGCTTCGGGGACCAGCGGCATGGACGTCCGCCGCGGGATGTGCTCCCAGCCGAAGGTGAGGGGGAGCACGCGCCGGACGCCGCGCTTCACGCGGCCAGTATGTCGAGCGAGGTCCGAGCGCGTCAAGACAGTCACCCCCAGCGAGCGCCCCACGGAGGCAAGCCGGTCGCCCATCGAGACTCGGCGCCCTGGCATGCCGGCTCGGAGTTCGGCTATTCGAGCACGGTGCGAGACCATGTCCATGAATCTCACACCTTGACGTTCTCCGACGCGGCCCCGTAGCGTAGCGGCGCATGGCCCTCTCCGACCGCCTCGTCGACGTCACCCGGGACGCGTGGCGCCGCGTTCGTGTCGAGATCGCGGAGCACATCCAGCGCCTCTGGGCAGAGCCAGAGCTTCCCCTCATGGAGACACGGGCGACGGAGGTGCTCGCGGCGTGGCTCGAGGGCCACGGCTTCCAGGTCGAGCGCGGCGTGTGCGGCATCCCCACCGCCTTCGCCGCGACCTTCGGGCGAGGGGAGGGGCCGACGATCGCGCTCCTCGCGGAGTACGATGCGCTGCCCGGCCAGGGCAATCGCGCGGTGCCGTACCGGGCGCCCGACGGACGGGCCGCGGGCCATGCCTGCGGCCACAACCAGCTCGGCCCGGCCCAGGTGGGCGCGGCCATCGCGGCGCGGAGGGCGATCGAGGCGAGCGGGCTGGCGGGGCGGCTCGTCGTGCTCGGCTGCCCGGCCGAGGAGCTGCTCTGGGGCAAGCTGGCCCTCCTCGACCGGGGCGCGTTCGCGGGCTCGGACGCGCTGCTCACCTCTCACGCGGACTACCAGAACGGCGCGCTCTCGCGCCCGTGCCTGGCCTGCGTCTCGAGCGAGCTCGTGTTCACGGGGGTCGCGAGCCACGGCGGGGCCGTCCGCCACCACAATGCGCTCCGGGCGCTGGAGCTGGTGACGCGCGCGATCGACGACCGGCGGAACGCCCGGCTCCAGGGCTTCGTCGTCGGACACGTGGTGCGGGCCGGCGGCCTCATGCCGAGCATCACCCCGGACGAGGCGCGACTGTGGGTCACCGTGCGACACGAGTCCTTCGAGGCGGCTCGCGACGCCTGGGGCGAGATCGCCGGGCTCGCCGGGGAGGCGGCCCGGACGGCGGGCGTCACCGTCCGAGACCAGCTGATCGCGGCCAGCCGCGGCTATCTCCCGAACGACGCCCTCGCCCGCGTGCTGGACGCCAATCTCCGGCTCATCGGCCCTCCGGCGTGGACCGCCGACGACGTGGCGTGGATGGAGGCGCTCTCGCGCGCCTGCGACCCGGCGGCCCCGTTCGTGCTCGACCGCGACATTCGCCTCCACGTCGAGGGGTGCGACCCCTACGGCCAGGACGACGGCGAGGCGAGCTGGCGCATCCCGCTCGGGCGGGTGAACTGGGCGATACCGCGGGCCGTGCCGCTCCATCACTGGGGCGCCACCGCGCTGAGCGGGCATGCGGCGGGGCTCGCCGGGCCTCTCATGGCGTCGGAGGCGCTGGCGCTCACGGCGGTCCAGCTGCTCGCGGAGCCGGCCCTCGTCGTCGAGGCTCGCCAGGAGCTGGCGGGACGGATCGGCTCGCGCGCGCTGTCGACGCCTCGGTACGGCGACTTCACGGCCATGACCCACGCACCCGACGCCTTCTGGGGCGCGACGTGGGGTCAGACTTTGACTTCTTAACAATTCGGGCTCGCGGGTAACCCCGGCCGCGCGGAATTGTTTAGGAGTCAAAGTCTGACCCCGAAGGGCGTGTGATAGGCTCTCTCCCATGGTCGACATGGAAACCCTCGTCAGCCTCTGCAAGCGCCGCGGCTTCGTCTTCCAGTCGAGCGAGATCTACGGCGGTCTGGGCTCGGCATGGGACTACGGCCCGCTCGGCGTGGAGCTCAAGCGCAACATCCGGAACCTCTGGTGGCGGGACACGGTCCACCTTCGCCGGGACGTGCTGGGGCTCGAGGCGGCGGTGCTCATGCACCCGCGCGTGTGGGAGGCGAGCGGCCACCTCGAGCGCTTCACGGACCCGATGGTGGACTGCCGGGAGTGCAAGCGCCGGTTCCGGGCGGACCACCTGGACACGCAACCGTGGCTCCACTACTGCCCGGCCAAGAAGGACAACAAGTTCGAGATCCCGGCCGGTGAGGCGTGCAAGCACTGCGGCGCGCACCGCACGCTGTGCCCGGTGTGCGGCAAGGGGGCGCTGACCGAGCCGCGCCAGTTCAACATGATGCTGAAGACCTTCCTCGGCCCCGTCGAGGAGGCCGCGGCGGTGACGTACCTCCGCCCCGAGACCGCCCAGGGCATGTTCGTGAACTTCGAGAACGTGCTGCAAGCGATGCGCCGGAAGCTGCCGTTCGGCATCGCCCAGATCGGCCGGAGCTTCCGGAACGAGATCACCCCGGGCAACTTCATCTTCCGGACCCGCGAGTTCGAGCAGATGGAGCTGGAGTTCTTCGTCAACCCGCTGGACACCGTGGACGGGCGCCCCGCCGACGAGTACTGGCACGATCACTGGATCGAGGCCCGCATGGCCTGGTACCAGCGCTACGGCATCAGCGCCCAGAACCTCCGGCTCCGGGAGCACGCGAAGGAGGAGCTGGCGCACTACGCCAAGCGCACCGTCGACATCGAGTACCAGTTCGCCATCGGCTGGAGCGAGCTCGAGGGCATCGCCAACCGCACCGACTTCGACCTCCGGCGTCACGCGGAGGTGAGCGGCCGCACCCTCAGCTACTTCGACGAGGAGCGCAAGCAGCACGTCGTGCCGTTCGTCATCGAGCCGGCGGCCGGCGTCGACCGGACCGTCCTCGCCATGCTGACCGAGGCGTACCACGTCGAGGACGTGCGGGGAGAGAAGCGGGTGGTCCTGCGGTTCCACCCCGAGGTCGCGCCCGTCAAGATCGCGGTCCTGCCGCTCCTGAAGAAGCGCGAGGAGATCGTGGCCCGGTGCGGGGAGCTCCGCGATCGACTGGCCGCGCGGGGCTGGGTGACCGTGTACGACGACACGGCGGCGATCGGCCGGCTCTACCGGCGCCAGGACGAGGTCGGCACGCCGTACTGCGTGACGGTGGACGTGCAGACCGTCGGCGACACCGAGAAGGGCGAGGCGGGCGACGGCCGGGTGACGATCCGCGACCGGGACTCGATGGGCCAGATCCGCGTGCCGATCGCGGATCTCGAGACGGCCTTCGCCGAGCTCCTCGGCGGAACGGCGTGGGCGGCCGTGGCCGCCCGCTACCCGGCGCAGGCCGGGAGCTGACGCCGTCCGGGCGAGCGCGGTGAGCCACCCGTTCCGGCCGATCGACGCCTTCAAGTCGCCGCGCTTTTCCCAGATCGCGACGTTCATGCGCCTCCCGCACCACCGGACGGCCGCCGATCTCGACGTGGCGATCCTGGGCATCCCGTACGACGGCGGGACGTCGTACCGGGCCGGCGCCCGGTTCGGGCCGCGGGAGATCCGGAGCCAGTCGGCGATGATCCGCCCCTGGAACCCGGTGCTGAAGGTCTCGCCCTACGAGGCGCTCCGGATCGCCGACTACGGGGACATCGACATCGCGCCGGTCTCGATCGAGCGCACCAACGAGATCGTCGAGCAGGAGATCGGCGCGATCCTGGCGGCCGGGTGCCTGCCCGTGTCGGTCGGTGGCGACCACTCGATCGCGCTGCCGATCCTCCGGGCGCTCGCCCGCCGGCACGGGCCGGTGGCGCTGGTTCACTTCGACTCGCACCCCGACACCTGGGACCAGTACTTCGGCTCGCGGTACTTCCACGGCACGATGTTCCGCCGGGCGGTCGAGGAGCGGCTCATCGACCCGAGCCGCACGTTCCAGATCGCGATCCGCGGGCCGCTCTACTCGGCCGACGACTTCGACTTCCAGGCGCAGCACGGGATGACGGTGGTCCGGGTCGAGGCGATCAAGGAGCGCGGCGTCGACTGGGTCGTCGAGCAGTACGCGCGGCTCCGGGGCGCCAAGGTGTACGTGTCGTTCGACATCGACGCGGTGGACCCGGCGTACGCGCCGGGGACGGGGACGCCCGAGGTGGGCGGGCTCACCGCCTACGAGGCGCTCGCGCTGGTCCGGGGGCTCCGCGGCCTCGACTTCGTGGGCTTCGACCTCGTGGAGGTGGCGCCCCAGTACGACGGCCCCGGCCAGATCACGGCCCTCCTGGCGGCGAACCTCCTCTTCGAGTTTCTCTCCCTGGTCGCCCTCAACCGCTAGACGGGGTCAGGCCTTGACTTCCTAACATTCCCGACGCGTCATCCGAGTTGACGCCGAAGTGTATGGAAGTCAAGGCCTGACCCCGAGGTGAGAGCCATGAAGATCGACACCAAGAGCGAGTTCGGGAAGCGGGCGGCGCGGCGGCTGAAGGACGAGCTGATCTACTGGCTCGTGACGGCGGCTCCCGATGGGACGCCCCAGCCGAGCCCGGTGTGGGCCCTCTGGGACGGGGAGACGTTCCTGATCTACAGCCAGCCGGACACGCCCAAGCTCCGGAACGTGGCGAGCCGCTCCGGGGTCGCGCTCCACCTGGACGGCGACGGGAAGGGCGGCGACATCGTGATCCTGACCGGCGACGCCCGCGTCGACCGGGAGGCGCCGCCCGCGGACCGCGTCCCGGAGTACATCGCGAAGTACCGGGAGGGCATCCGCCGGATCGGCATGACCCCGGAGTCCTTCGCTCGCGCCTACTCCGTCGCCGTCCGCGTCACCCCCCGCCATCTCCGCGGCCACTAGCCAAAGTCGGGGCCAGGCCCACACTTTGATGTTTGCCTGATCCCGCCGCGGATATCAAAGTCGGGGCCTGACCCCGGTTTGATTTCCGGGCCGGAGCGCGGCTTCAGGACATGAGGCCGCCGAGGATGGCGCCGAGGATCATCGGGCCGACCTGAGCCACGACCAGCACGAACCCGCCGGCGGCCGCCACCGCGCCGATCAGCGGCATCGCGGTGAGGAGGGTCGCCAGGACGAAGAGCAGCACCGCGCTGACGAACGCGGGCACGAGCGCGGCGAGGATGGCGCGCCCGACCCCGCCCGCCTTGCGGCCGCCGACCACGCCGCCCAGGAGCGGCCCCACGAACGGCAGCCAGAAGAGCAGGAGAGAGATCACCAGCATCCAGACGGAGGCGCCGACGATGCTGCTGCGCCCTGAGCTCATGCGCGCTCCCTTCGGGTGAGGGGGTCAGACTTCGACTTCCAAACACTTCACGTGGCCGCCCGCGCCGGTCGGCGAATTGTCAAGAAGTCGAAGTCTGACCCCGGGCCAGCTCGGCGTGGCGGAAGCAGTCGACGACGTGGTCGTTCACCAGACCCGCGGCCTGCATGAACGCGTAGCAGATGGTCGAGCCGACGAACGTGAAGCCGCGCTTCTGGAGCGCCCGGCTGAGAGCGTCCGACTCCGCCGTGCGCGGCGGGACGTCCTTCATCCGCTGCCGGGCGTTCTGCCGCGGCTCGCCGCCGACGAAGCTCCACAGGAAGCCGTCGAAGCTGCCGAGCTCGGCCCGGAGGGCGAGGTAGGCGCGGGCGTTCCGGACCACGCCCTCCACCTTGAGGCGGTTCCGCACGATCCCGGGATCGGCCAGGAGCGCGCGGATCTTGGCGGCGCGGTAGGCGGCGATCTTCTTCGGGTCGAAGCGGTCGAAGGCGCGCCGGTAGTTCCCGCGCTTCCGGAGGATCGTGATCCAGGAGAGCCCGGCCTGGGCGCCCTCGAGGCACAGGAGCTCGAAGAGTCGCCGGTCGTCGTGGAGCGGCACGCCCCACTCGAGGTCGTGATACGCGCGGTAGAGGGGATCGGTCCCGGCCCAGGCGCAGCGCGCGCGGTCGTCGGCCGGGGGCGGCGGACGGCGTGCCATGGCGTGCTATTATGCAGCCACTCCAATGGTTCGCGGTGGGCGGACTCGCTCCGTCGCCGGCCGTGTCCTGGTCGGCCTCGCGCTGTCCTTCGCGCTGGTCACGGCGGCCGGGGCGGAGACGGTCTCGACCCTCGAGATCGACGGCGTCATCAGCCCCGTGACCGTGCGGCTCGTGTCCACCGCCATCGAGCGCGCCAAGAGCGACGGCGCCGCCGCCCTGGTGATCCTCCTCGACACCCCCGGCGGCCTCGAGCGGTCGATGCGCTCGATCGTCCGGGACATGCTGAACTCGCCGGTCCCGGTCATCGTCTACGTGTCGCCCACCGGCGCCCGCGCGGGGTCGGCCGGCGTCTTCATCACCATCGCCGCCCACGTGGCGGCCATGGCGCCGGCCACCAACATCGGCGCGGCGCATCCGGTGCCGGCCGGCGGTGGCACCATGGACAAGGACATGTCCAAGAAGGTCGAGAACGACGCGGCCGCCTTCATCCGGACCGTGGCGCGCGAGCGCGGCCGGAACCAGGACTGGGCGGAGAAGGCCGTGCGCTCCAGCGTGTCGGCCACGGAGCAGGAGGCGCTCAAGCTCGGGATCATCGACCTGATCGTCCCGAGCGTGCCCGATCTCCTGGCGAAGGTCGACGGGCGGCAGGTGAAGACGTCACGCGGCCCGGTCACCCTTCACACGAAGGGCGCCACCGTGCAGCCCATCGCCGTGGGCTGGCGCGACCGCTTCCTCGCGCTCATCAGCGATCCCAACATCGCCTACATCCTGCTGATGCTCGGCATGCTCGGCCTCTTCTTCGAGCTCGCGAACCCCGGGGTCATCCTGCCCGGCGTGATCGGCGGCATCTCGCTGATCCTCGCGTTCTTCGCCTTCCAGAGCCTGCCGATCAACTGGGCCGGGCTGCTCCTGATCCTGTTCGGGATCGTGCTCCTGATCGCCGAGATCAAGGTCGTGAGCCACGGCGTGCTGACCATCGGCGGGATCATCGCGATCCTGCTCGGCTCGGTGATGCTGGTCAACACGCCCGAGCTCCCGCTCCGCGTTTCCTGGACGGTCATCGTCCCGGTGGTCGCGCTGACCGCGGGCATCTTCGTCTTCGCGATCGCGGCCGGGGCGCGGGCCCAGATGCAGCGCCCGACGACGGGCTCGGCGGGGCTCCTCCACGAGACCGGCGTGGCCAAGACGGCGCTCGACCCCGAGGGTCAGGTGCTGGTTCACGGCGAGCTGTGGACCGCGGTGGCCGAGGGCCCCGGCATCCCCGCCGGAGAGCGGGTCCGCGTCGTTCACGTCGAGGGGCTCAGGCTTCGTGTGGAGCGCGCGTCCGGGCAGACCGCCTGACGCCGCCAGGGAGAGCGCATGGAAACCGCCTTCTACATCGTGCCGGTCCTGATCCTGGGGCTCTTCGTCCTGTCGTCGTCGGTGAAGATCCTGCGCGAGTACGAGCGGGCCGTCGTGTTCCGGCTCGGCCGGCTCGTCCCCAACAAGGGCCAGCGGCCCGGCATCATCCTGCTGATCCCGTTCGTCGACAAGATGGTGAAGGTGAGCCTCCGCACGGTCGCGATGGACGTGGCCCCCCAGGACGTCATCTCGCGGGACAACGTCTCGATCAAGGTGAACGCGGTGATCTTCTTCCGGGTCATCGACCCGCGGCAGGCGGTGGTGCAGGTCGAGGACTACCTCTACGCGACGTCGCAGATCGCGCAGACCACGCTGCGGAGCGTCCTGGGCCAGGTCGAGCTGGACGACCTCCTGGCCTCGCGCGACCAGGTCAACCAGCAGCTGCAGCGGATCATCGACCAGCACACCGATCCCTGGGGCGTGAAGGTGACGGCCGTCGAGGTCAAGCACGTGGACCTCCCGCAGGACATGCAGCGGGCGATGTCGAAGCAGGCGGAGGCGGAGCGCGAGCGGCGCGCCAAGATCATCAACGCGGAGGGCGAGTACCAGGCCGCGGAGAAGCTCGCCCAGGCGGCGGACGTGCTGGCGCGGACGCCCATCGCCGTCCAGCTCCGGTTCCTCCAGACGATGCGCGAGGTGGCGTCCGAGCGGAACACCACCACCTTCTTCCCGATCCCCATCGATCTGTTCGCGCCGTTCCTGAAGACTCTCCAGGGAGCGGGCGCCCCGAAGCCCTGACCGCGACACCCGGCGTCCCGGCTCCGGAGCCGCTCCCGCGCGACTTTCGCTCGGGGGCGCGCGTGGACGCGCTCGTCTCCGCGTCGGCCATCGGGCTGGGCGCGCTGCTCCTCTTCGGGATCCAGCCGGTCATCGCCAAGCGCCTCCTGCCGTGGTTCGGCGGCTCCGCGGCGGTGTGGATCACGTGCCTCGTCTTCTTCCAGACCGCGCTCCTCGCGGGCTACCTCTACGCGTTCGCGCTCCACCGCTGGCTCTCCGCGCGCGAGCAGTCCATCGCCCACGTCGTCGCGCTGGCGCTGAGCCTCGCCGCGCTCCCGCGCTTCCTCGGTGCCGGCGCGCGCGCGGGCCCGGACGGCGACCCGATGCTCGGCGTGCTGAGCGTGCTCGCGACCACGATCGGGCTCCCGTACGTCCTGCTGGCGAGCACCGGGCCGCTCCTCCAGGCGTGGCTGGCCCGTCGCCCGGGCGCCGCGCCGCCGTACCGGCTGTTCGCCCTCTCGAACCTCGCGTCGCTGGCGGCGCTGCTCGGCTACCCCGTGCTCGTCGAGCCGTCCATTCCCTGGGGCCGGCAGGCGATCGGCTGGGCGGTGGGCTACCTCGCCTTCATGCTCCTCTCGGCCCTGGCGGCGCTCCGCGCGGCCCGGCCGCATCCGCCCGGGCCGGCGACCGCCGGGGATGCGGAGGAGCCCGCCGCGCCGCGCGCCGCCGACCTCGCGCTGTGGACGGCGCTCGCCGCCTGCGGCTCGCTCCTGCTGCTGGCCCTGACCGCCCACATCACGCAGCAGATCGTGCCGGCGCCGCTTCTCTGGGTCGTGCCGCTGGCGGCCTATCTCCTGACCTTCGTGATCTGCTTCGAGTGGCCGTGGCTCTACTGGAGGCCGATCTGGCTCGGGCTCCTGCCGGTCGCGCTCGTCGGCACGTCGTACCTGACCAGGAAGGGGATCGGCGAGCTGGCGGCGATCTGGAATGTCCTCCTGTTCGTCGCCGGCCTGTTCGCCTGCTGCATGGTGTGCCACGGGGAGATCGCCCGCCGCCGCCCGGCGCCGCGGTACCTCACGACGTACTACCTCCTGATCGCCCTCGGCGGGGCGCTGGGAGGCCTGTTCGCGGGAGTGGCCGCGCCGCTCTGGTTCCGCCACCTGGTCGAGCTCCCGCTGGGGCTCGTCCTGGCGGCGCTCCTCTGGGTGATCGTGACGCTGGATCTGCTGTGGCCTCGCTTCCCCCGGCACTTCCGGCTCGCGCTCGTGGCCGTGCTGCCCTTCGCGCTGGGGCTCTACGCCGCCTACGTCATCGACAGCGCGCGCGCCGGCGTCAGCGGATACCGGGTGGTTCTCCGGAGCTTCTACGGCCAGCTCGCCGTGCAGGACGGCGGCATCTCGGACACGGAGACCTCCAAGCGCACGCTCGTGCACGGCGGAATCATCCACGGGACGCAGTGGCGGGGGAGCGACCACCGGCGGTGGCCGACCACGTACTACTGCGAGACGTCCGGCGTCGGCCGCGCGCTCGCATCGCTGCCGACCGATCGGGGGCGACGGGTGGGCATGGTGGGGCTGGGGGCGGGCACCCTCGTCACGTACGGGCGCCCTGGCGACGTGTATCGTGTCTACGAGATCAACCCGCTGGTGCTGCGGCTGGCCGAGACCGAGTTCACGTACCTGGAGGATTCCCGCGCGGAGGTCGCCGTCATCCTGGGGGACGCCCGGCGACGGCTGGAAGGGGAACCGCCCCAGCGATTCGATCTGCTCGCCGTCGACGCATTCTCGGGCGACTCGATTCCGGCGCACCTCCTCACCGAGGAGGCGCTGGCGCTATACCTGCGGCACCTCGCACCGGGCGGGGTCCTCGCGCTCCACGTCTCGAACCGGTTCGTCGACTTCGATCCGGTGCTGGCCGCGGGGGCCCAGGCACTCGGCCACCCCGCGATCAACGCGCTCGATGACGGGGACCTGGAGCGGCAGTGCTACCACTCGCAGTGGATCATGATTCCCGCCGTGCCCGGCGGGGCGATGGACGCGTCTCTCGCGGAGCTCGGGAAGCCGCTCGCGCCGAAACCGGGGTTCCGGCCGTGGACCGACGACCGCTGGAGCCTGTACCCGGTGTTGCAGACGGGCCTCGAGTGAGCGGGCGCGAGCCGTGACCGAGGCGCGGTGTCCCACGTGCGGCCGGCTCCTGGACGAGCATCAGCGACACCTCCGCTTCCGGCTGCCGCAGCCCGTGCTCGAGGTGCCCGCGAGCGAGCGCGCCGACCGGACGTGGGGCAATGACGTGCTGATGCAGGTGCGCGACGTCGGCGCCTTCGTGCGCCTCGTGCCCGTGCGCCTCACCGGCGGGTACACCATCACGTACGCGGCGTGGCTGGCCGTCCACCCCGACGATCTTCGCCGCGCCTGGGAAGTCTGGTGGACCCCCGCCTACGCCGACCTTCGGTTGGCCGGCATTCTGGCGAACAAGCGGCCCGCGTGGGAAGCAGAGACCTACGCGACGCCCCTGGTCGCCGCCGTGCGGGATCCCGACGCCGCGCCCTACGCGGCTGACAGCGATGACGCCTTCATGCGCCGCGTGCTCCGCGAGGAGTGGCCGCACGAGGTGATCCTCGACGCGACCGCGCGCGGCGGGATCACGTAGAGCTCCGTGGGCGCCGGCCTCGATGGAACCCGGCCGCCACCGCGGTGCCAGTGGACGAAACACAGCGCGGCGTGTATCGTAATGCCCGCGGGGGGTTAGCTCAGCCCGGGAGAGCGCTGGAATCGCACTCCAGAGGTCGAGGGTTCGAATCCCTTACCCTCCACCAGCCATCTTCAGTAATTCCGGGCGGTTCCGGCGCATAGCCCGGGCCGCCCGGCCCACTCCACCGCTCCAGAAAGCGCCCTGTTAGGCCCCGAAAGTAGCAAAGTGGTGGCAAAGTGGGATGAGCTGCTGGAAGGGTATCATCGGCGTGATGGACAACGGGAGCGCCCGATGAATACACCGGCCGAGCAACTCGAGGGGATGAGTCTCGGTGGCGGCTGGAAGGCCGAGATGGCCAGCGCACGCCTTCTCAAGGCCCTCGATTTTGGCCGAGCATTGAGGGCGCCCGACCCGGCGCGCGCCCTGCACGACCTCACGGAAGCATTCACTTCGAACGCGACGTTCTGGCGCGGTGATCCATCGCCTGGCGGATCGAGCGCACGTCGGCGAAGGCGTCGGGGTCAAGGAGGCGGAGGAAGAGCGAGAAGTTCTCCGGGTCGCCCCGGTGCGGAGTGGCGGTGAGCAGGGAGGTAGTGATCGGTGATGTCCCGCAGCAGCTCGCCGAGCTTGTACCGGAGGCTCTTCTTGTCCTCGGCCACGGCCGACATCCGGTGGGCCTCGTCGACGACCACGAGGTCCCAGTGACTCTGCCGGAGGCTCGGCAGGATTTCCTCCCGCTTGGCCAGATCCAGGGACGTCAGGATCTGGGAGTGCTCCAGCCAGGGGTTCACCGCGAACTGGACGCGCAGGTCGGCCCCCGCGGAGGACGAGAAACTTCTCATCGACTTACTCCCGAAGCTCCCGCTGCCGCTGGAAGCCCAGGTTGGCCGGGGTGACGATCAAGATCCGTTCGGCCAGCCCGCGGAGCTTCAGCTCCCGAATCAGGAGGCCGGCCATGATGGTCTTGCCGGCGCCAGCGTCGTCGGCCAGCGGGAAGCGCACGCGGGCCAGCTTCAGGAGGTAGTCGTAGACCGCTTCAAGCTGGTGGGGCAGCGGGTCCACCCGTGAAACCGAGAGGTCGAAGTACGGGGCGAACTCCCAGGCGATCCAGAGGGTGGAGGCTTGGAGTCCGAGCCGGATCCGTTCTCCGTCGCCGGCGTAGGAGGCGGTCGGCGACGTGATGGCGAGGGTGGCGAGCTGATCCTTGGTGAGAACCACCTTGCGGAAGCGCGCGGACTGCGTCCCGACCAGCCCGAGCGTTCCAGGTCGAGGGCCCCGCTGACGGTGACCGTCTCCACCCGAATGGGCTCAATGAACAGCGGGCCCGTGAGGACCTGGCCCTCGTGGATCGAGTCGCCGTCGGTCGTAGCAAGCCCTGGCGCCGGAATGGCGTTGGCTGAGTATATCGGAGGCGAGCCCGCGACCCAAATGGCCCCGTGTGGTTGTTGGGATGTACCCAAGAGGGTGCGATCTGCTCCTCTTATCGCGCAAAGGGCCACGGTCGACCGTCGCTGGACTTTGCCGCAGTCCGCGGGATTCTGCCGCGGATTCAGTGCCCCGTCCCGCTCTTGTCGCTCGTCCTGATCCAGGACCCAATCTCGGGCGAATCCGAACGCAGACCCCTGAGAGGCGGGTCGGGGGAAGGCGACGGCTCAGTTACGACCCCGCAGGTAAGCCCAAATAGGCGGACTCGCCGCCGAGGGTGGCCCCCTACTCTCTGCACACAACCTCGTCCGTCTTGGGGGATTCGACATGGACCACACGGCCCAGAGCGATCCCCGCGCGTGATGGGACGATGGGGGCCAACCCCGACCGGCCCCGTGCGCGCTCGGGACCTTCCGATGGCTCGCGCACCGTCGCCCGACGCGCCAGAACCGCCCACCGGCCCTTCGGGACCGCCCGGTGAACGCGTCGTCACGGCCGATTGAGGGCGTCCCGAGGTTCGGGACGGCACCGAGCGGGCCGGCCCCGGAGCGCCGCTCGGGGCCCGGGACATGTCGCGGACGCCGGCCTCGACGCCCGACGGGACGTCCTCGAGGTCGGATGTCGGACGACGGACGACGTCACCCTCGGCCTGAACATGGCCGAGGAGGCCGACATGGAAGATCCGGAGGCATCGCCCCGGGACGAGGCTGGGGTCACGGTGACCGGAACCCCCGGCGGCGTGAGGGGCCCGCTGATGATCCGCCCGAGTGCGCCGTCTGGGCGAGGGGCCTGCGGGCCGATGCGGTGGGGCCTGTGGAGTGGTGGGCGCCCACGCGGCTGCGACCGTACACCCCGCGGTACATCGAGCGGCCGTCCTTCCGGGACACGCCGTCCTGGCGCATGCTCAAACATCTCGGCTCTGGAATCGCATGGCGTCGGGGACGTACTTTCTGCCGCCGGTGCGGGAGGTCGTGATTTCCAAGCGGGGTGGGGGCGAGAGGAAGCTGGGGATTCCGACGGTCACGGCAAACTGCGGCACCGGCCAGTGCGCTAGGAGATCCCGCCCGATGGCCGGCTCCACGATGGCCTCCCGCACGCAGGCCGTCCAGCGGGCCCGGTCCTCGCGCAACGGCAGCGCGCCAGGGTAGGAGCCCATGCGGACGACAAGGTCCACGGCATCCCGCGGGGGGATCCCGAAGACCTCGGCCACGGATGCGGCCGACCAGTGGGTGAGGGTGAGCCGCTCGAAGCGCCCCGCGAGGCTTTCCCGCGAGCCCGCTGCCAGGCGGAGAGCGGAGGACCCCGTGGCCACCACATGGACCGCCAGCGCTCGGCGCCGGAGGCGGTCCCACTCGCCCTTGAGGCGAGCCGCCCAGTTGGGCAGGAGGTGGGCCTCGTCGAGGAGGACGACCGCGCCCCCCGCTCGGCCGCGGTCGCCTCGGCCTGGTGCCACAGTCGGTCCCAGAACCCGGGGAGAGTAGCCTCGGGGCTGTCGCACGCGGCGTAGATCGCGCCCGGCCCGAGCTCGGCCGCGAGCGCCAGGAGCAGGGTGTCTTCCCGACCCGCCGAGGACCGGAGACGAGTTGGATGCGGCCCGGCGCGGGCTCGCCCAGCCGGGCGCGGAGCAGGGTGTCGCACTCCCGGTAGCTGAGGCGGAACGCTGACCTAGGCGCGCGTTCGCAAGCCCCTTCGTGGAGGAGGCCTGTCGGCAATCGAGTCAGGCCCTGGCCCCTTGCCCTATGTCCCTGGGATGCGCACCCGGAACCGGTCGGGTGCTCCAGAATGCGGCGGAACGCCCCGCTGGGATGTCGCGGACGGGGTTACGCGGGCCGTCGCCGGACCGGGACCTCCTCAACCGCCCCACGGAGGAGGTCTCCGGCGATCGTCGCGACGGCGGGCGGTTCCTCGGTCAGCTGGTCGCCGGCGCACCCAGGGCCCTCCAGGTGAGCCCATTTCGCGGGTGCAGGCCACGGGGATCGTCCAATACCTCTCGTGGCGGATCCCGGGAGTCTGCCTGGCGGACTGACGGGTGAGTGTTGGAGGCGCGGGGGAGGGGGCGACGCGTGAGCTCGTGGGCGCAGCCGGGAGCACCTCAGCCTCGGGACGGGGCCGGGTCGGCGCCGCGCTCCCTGAGGGGGCGCGGGCTGGGGGCCAAGACATTCGCCCTGATCGAGGCCGGTGCCGAGGTCCTGGCGGTGATCCAGCCGGCGAGCGTGCGGGCCGTGTGCTACAAGCTCTTCACCCAAGGGCTGATCCCCGACATGTCCAAGCTGAGCACGAACCGGGTCTCCCGCGCCCTGGTCATTGCGCGCGAGCACGGTCTGTTGTCCTGGGACTGGATCGTTGACGAGACCCGGGCGCCGGAGCGCGTGCCGACCTGGGAGGATCCAGAGGCCATCCTCCGCGCCGTGGAGCAGCAGTACCGGAAGGACCGCTGGGCGCTCCAGCCCCGCCGGGTCGAGGTGTGGGCCGAGAAGGGCACGATCCGCGGCACGCTGGCCCCGGTGCTGGACGCGTACGCGGTGACGTTCCGGGTCATGCATGGCTACGGCTCGGCCACCCAGGTGAAGGCGGTCGCCGATGAGAGCCGGGAGGACGACGGGCGCCCCTTCGTGGCGCTGTACGTCGGCGACTGGGATCCGAGCGGGTTGCACATGAGCGAGGTCGATCTGCCCGGCCGGCTCCGGGACTACGGCGGCATCGTCGACCTGCGGCGGCTCGCGATCAGCGCCGAAGACACGGCTACCGACGCGATCCCCTCGTTCCCGGCCTCGGACAAGCAGAAGGATCGCCGCTACGCCTGGTATGTTCGCCGGTTCGGCATGGGCGCGCGCGGCTGGGAGCTGGACGCCCTGGACCCCCGGACCCTGCGCGAGCGGGTGCAGGCGGCCATTGACGCGGAGATCGCCCGGCCGGCGTGGGAGCGGAGCGGCCGGGCGGAGGCCGCCGAGAAGGAGTCCCTCGGGGCGGTGGCCCGCACTTGGCGACAGATCAAATTCGGGCTGGCCTCAGAATAGCCATGCCCGAGGCGCACCGGAAGGGCGGCGGCCGCGGTGTTCGGCACGCGGGAGGGGAGCCCTCGCGCCCATGCCGAGGCCGTGCGGCACGTACGGCTCCAGAGCGCGGAGGAGGCTTCCGGTGCAGGGTCCGCGCGGTGAGGGCTCGGCAAGCGCCCACCACCGTTGACCGATGACCGCGTCTATCAGACGTCTATCAGAGATCTGATAGACGATCGGCCCGCTCCGACCAGGGCAACGTGGTGGCCGTGGCCGGCCGCGTCAGGGTGACGATGTCCCACGGATCGCACCTCCACCTGGCCCTCTACTTCAACATCGAGCGGGTCGAGGACCTCGACCTCCCGAGCTGGCTCTATGCCCTGCCGGTTACCCGGCGCGGGGCGGCCATCAAGCACCTCCTCCGGGCAGGACTCCCCGGGTACGTCCATGCGCACTAGCTGGAGAGCACGCCGCTCGACCACGAGGCCGTGCGGGCCCTCGTCACCAATCGAGCCCGGGCTCGACGTCGCCGCCGCCGGGTGAGCCGGCGGAGGCGGCCCGCCGCCGCGCCCCCGCCCAAGCCGCGGTGCCGAGCCACGAGCTCAGTCCGTCCGGGACACCAGGCCGGACCCTGGAGGAGCGCCTAGGCGACGAGGCACGGGTGTCGCCGGGCGACGCCGAAGTCCGCCTCGACCGCCTGCTCCGGTCGTTCATGCGATGAAGTGAGCGGCGCCGACGGGCGCACTGGTGCGTCGGGCGCCCGGATCTCCGTACCGTACAGGGGCCCGAAACCGGTTCGCACAGGCCCCGATGGAGCCCCGGATGGATCGGAGCCAGAACCAGAAGAATCGACGCGGAGTTCCGCGACGCGCCCCGAGCGGCCCCGCCTGTGCGTACGCCTAATGAGATTCCTATGGTGGGCGGTGCGCGCGGGGTGATGCGTAAGCCGTGAATGAGCCCGAGACGGGGGTCGCCGACGCCGCTGGCGGGTCGTCGGTGAGGGGTCGGCGCCTTCGGCTTCCGCACGCGCCGCCGGGGAGGTCGGCGGTGACCTGAGGCGGCGGCGGTCTGATTCGGTGTGGAGTCCGCTGTTCATCGTCCGTCTCGTCAGCCTTCGGGCCCCTTCGGGGACGAAGCACGCACGTCCGCCCCTCGTCCTTGGGTGGAGTCTGTCTGCGGTCGTGTCGGGGTGTCGGGTCGCGGGTGGGAGTGCCGCGGCGGCCGTCGGGTGGGCGCGCGGAACAGTGCCGTCGGGCGACGCGGCCGGGGGTCGCGTTCTGTGAGGGGCCGGCGCCTTCGGCTTTCGCGCGCGCTACCGTGAGACGTCGGCGATGGTCTGAGGCGGCGGCGGTCTGATTCGGTGTGGAGTCCGCTGTTCATCGTCTGTCTCGTCGGCCTTCGGGCGTGTCGGGCGCGAAGCACCGACCTGGGACGTCCGCCGCCGTCATTCTCGGGAGCAGCCTGTCGGCGGTCGTGTCGACCTTCGGCTCGGGGTTGGAAGCTCTCGGAAAGTGTCACCAAAGGTGGCCTGGCGCCTTCGGCTTCCGCGCGCGCTGCCGTGAGAGGTCGGCGGTGACCTGGGACCGCCGCGGTCTGATTCAGTGTCCCACTGGATTGGATCTTGAGTCCTCTCGGCCTGCGGGGTTGCGGGGGTCGCGCGATGGCGGTCTGTCTCGTTTGCCGCTGGGCGCGGTCCGTCGTCCGTCCTCTCTGGCTTGCGCATGGACGGCACGGATGAATCGTTCGGTGCATGGGGAGGGTGAGTCTCGGGCGGCGCGTGCCCCCCGTCGGAACCCTTCGGACGGAGGAACTGGCGACGATGGGGAGAGGAGGTGGAAGGATGGCTCACCGAGGGGGAGCGTGGCGGCTCGCGGGATACACGATCACGGGCCGGGCGGTGGCACACGGAACTTGCGCCACGCGAGGACGCGTGGCCCACGAAGAAGACCGCGTGATGCGCTGGATCGTTTGGTCCTACGTCCTCGGCCTGATGGGCGGCGGGCCGGTGGCGCTCATCGGGCTGTTCGCGGGGTGGTGATGAGGCTGCGCCGTTGTCGCCCCGTCAGACGGTCCCACGGCGCGGGTCCGCCGATGACGCTGCGCCATGCGGTGCGCATCGTACCGGGCCCGGGCGGCTTCACGTTCCACCTCGACCACCGCGTGGGTCCCCAGCACGGCCAGCACCGGGTCGTGGGCGAGGCCGGGTTCGCCGCCTGGATCGCCGATGTCGGCGATGCCTGTCTGTCGTTCCAGGTGGCGGCGACCTGCCCGTGCCAGCGCGGCGCCGTCATCAGCCCGGAGCCTGCTGCTGCGTCGCCCTGATGGCTCGCTCCCCACGCGCATGCGGCATGATTCGCACTCGGCCGAGAGCATCGTGGCTCCCCCGATTCCGTCCGGCCCGATGGGTCAAGGAGGACCGCCGATGTCCGATCTTAACCGCGCGTTTGTGTCGGGTCGCCTGGTCGTGGACCCCGAGCTGAAGTATCTGCCGAGGGGCACCGCCGTGACCAATGTGCGGCTCGCCTCGAACCGGAGCATCACCAGCAACGGTGAGCGCCGCGACGAGGCCCTGTTCGTGGACGTCGAGGTCTACGGCAAGGCCGGCGAGGCGCTCGCCCTGCACAAGGCGAAGGGCGACTTTCTGCTCGTCGACGGCCGCCTCCGCCAGCACACCTGGGAGCGGTACGGCCAGCGCCACTCCCGGATCGCCATCGTGGCCGACCAGGTCAGCTTTGGGCCGAACACGAAGAGCGCCGCCGGGGCTACCCCGCCAGGGGAGGGCGAGGACAAGGACGACCTGCCCTTCTGATCGCGTTCGGGACCGCGGTAGAATGCTGGGCATGAGCGACGGCGCCCTCCGAACGACGATCCACGCCCGAATCACGCCCGACGTGGACTCGGGGTACGTGGCCACGTGCGAGGAGATTGCCGTGGTGACCCAGGGCGAGACCCTCGACGAGGTGACCGCCAACCTGCGCGACGCGGTCGCACTCCATCTGGACGGCGAGAACCTGGCCGCGATGGGGTTCGCCGCTGAGCCCACCATTCTCGTGACCCTGGAGCTGGCGCCGACGCATGCCTAGGCTCCGGCGCCTGTCGGGCGCGGAGCTGGTCCGGATCTTCCGTGGCTTTGAGTTCGTCCTCCACTCCCAGCGGGGCAGCCACATCAAGCTTCGGCGCACCGAGCGGACGGGACGATCGAGACGCTGACGATTCCGGGACATCGCGAGATCAAGCTCGGCACGCTCCACGCGATTTTCGCGCAGGCCGCCCGCTTCATCCCCGACGCCGACCTCCGGCCGCACTTCTACACGGACTGATTGCCCGCTCCCACCGCGCCGCGCGTGCCAGGTCACGAGCCGGCGCGGATCCTTGCACGAACGGTGGTTCAGGGAGGACTCCCCATGTCGCGTACGCTGTCCGCAGGCGGCAGCCGGCGCTACCGGCGCGTCGCCGTGACGTACACCGTCGCTCGGGAGCACGTCACCACGTCCTGGCCGACCCTTTCGAGCCCCGAGGCCGCCGCCGAGTTCGCCCGGGAGCTGCTGGCCGTGCACGACGACGACCGCGAACATTTCTGGGTCATCTTCCTGAACGCCCAGAACCACTACACCGGCCACCACCTGGTCTCGACGGGCAGTCTCTCAGCCTCGATCGTCCACCCGCGCGAGGTGCTGGGCCCGGCCCTGCGCGAGGGTGCGGCGCACCTGATCCTCGTCCACAACCATCCCTCGTCAGACCCCATGCCGTCGAGGGAGGACATCGCGCTCACGCGACACCTCGCCGAGGGCGCCCGGCTGCTCGGGATCCGGCTCCACGACCACGTCATCATTGGCAACGGTACCGGCCAGTGGGTCTCCCTGGCCCAGCGGGGCCTCCTGTAGCCATGCTCCTCGTGGTGGACCCGATCCCGACCCTCGCGCAGGATCTCCGAGCCTTGCCGCCGGGCCTCGGGCAACCGCTGTTCATCGAGGCCGTGCGGCCGCTGCGCGGGCTCACCCACACGCCCGAGGGGGCGTGGGAGGCGTACCGCGAGGGGCGGTGCCTGCCCGGTGAGCTTCGGACGATCGAGCGGGCCCTGGTCCAGCGCTTCGCCACGGAGCCCGAGTACGGGCGCCTGGTCAGCCTCGGACTTGCGCACACGGGGCGGCCGGCGCTGTCAATCGTTGTCCTCACCGCGAGCGGGGCCGGAGAGGAGGCCGGCATCCTCCAGGCCTTCTGGCAGATGCTCTCGAAGAGCCAGAAGCCGGACCTGCAGCTCGTCACGTACGGGGGCATGCGCTGGGGCCTGCCCTTCCTCGTGCGGCGTACCGTGCTCCTCGGCCTGGCCCCGTCGGTCCCGCTGCCCCTCGGCCGCAGGCGGCTTGAGACGCACTTCGACGTCGACGCGGTACTCGGCAACTGGGATGCCCGCCGATCTCGGCCCCTTGAGCTCGCGGCCCTCCAGTACGAGCTGCCCGGGCCGTGGTCGGTGGCCGAGGACCCGGCGGGTGCGGACACGGCGGCGGCGATCCGCGGGGCGCTCGCTGCGGGGGATCGGGAGGCCGTGCGCGTCATGGCCGAGGTGCGGCTGCGCGCGCTTGTCGACCTGCACGCGCGCCTGGCGCCGAGCTACCTCGGCGCCACTGCGTGACCCCGTGGGGCGACGGCACCCCTTTCACACGACGTGTCTGGAACGCCAACAAGGCCACGGTCTGCATCGAGCCGAAGGAGGAGCGGTGGCCATGCCGAAGATGACGGTCACCACGAATGACGGACGCGTCATCGCGGACTTCGAGATCGGCGACGTGGACCCGGTCAACGACCAGCCCGAGATCGACGAGGTCCTGCGCGAAGCCTTCGAGTTGGAAGGCGCCCCGGTCCCGGACTGGCTCGAGAGGGACGACGCGCGGGACGACGTCGGCCCGGGATCCCCTGGAACCTGAACGATAGCGCCAAGGGAAGCGCCGAAGGGCGCCCGGCGGCCGCGTGGGCCACGCGCTCGCGGCACGGGGCCGCGGTCTACGAGACCCTCCTGTATGCTGACGGCCGCCTCTCGTGCAACTGCCCGCGTGGTCCACGTGCGCAAGGACCGGCCGCGGGGCTGTCGCCACACTGGCGCCGTGGAGAGCCGGGTCCCAGACTTGCTGGCGGGGAAGGTCGCGCCAGTACCTGGGCCGGCTCGGCCTGGGCGGCCCTGGCGCTCATCTCTGGGGTCCGTCGGCATCAGCCCCCTCGCGCGCCGCCCACTCCGTCGATGACGTGTCCTGAGCAGCCGCGCGCCGCCCCCGGCAGTCGAGCTCGTTTCCGGGCTGATCGCCGGCTCCGTAGGAGCCTATGCCCCTGACAGATCGGCGCCCGTCGCATGCAGCCCAGCGCGACGCCAGGCGTGGCGACTCCACGGCGAGCCCTCGGAGGGATCCTCCCATGATCGATGCCCAGGCCCTGGTCCGCGAGGCTCAGCACAAGGCGGAGCGCCTCTGCGCTCTGGCGGTCGAGCAGACGCCTGCCGAGTACCAGAGCTTCATCACGCTGATCGAGCAACGGAAGAAGGTTGGCGGGACCCGCCAGGCTCCCGTCTTCGCGGCGGTCCGCCAGCCGTATCTCTCCGTCGACGGGCGGGTCAAGTGGGCGCGGGACGAGCACCTCCGCGAGGGCAAGCGCTTCGACGTCCAGACGGAGTTCGTCGTCGAGCCGACGAGCGGCCAGCTCCTGGCCCGCGCCACCCTCACCAGCGAGGTCTACGGCACGGTCGTCGCGCACGCCCGCGTGTTCCTCGGCGGTGACGGCGTCAACGAGTCGAACCCCCTCGAGACGGGCGAGACGTCGGCTCTGGGCCGCGCCCTCGGCATGTGGGGCTTCGGCTGCTACGGGACCGGCATCGCGTCCGCGGAGGAGGTCCTCCGGATCGGCGAGCGGCCCGATCCGGGGGCCACGCCGCCCGGAGGGCCCCGGGCCCCCGACGGTGTGCCGGGGACCGTCCCCTCCTCTTCGGCGGCGCCGGCGGTCGGCGCCGCGGAGGCGACCACGGAGACAGAGCTCGCGCGGCTCGGCCAGGCGCTGGGGCTGCGGCCTGGGGAGGTCGCGCTCCGGCGTGCGCAGGCTGGGTCGGACCAGGAGGCCATCGAGGACCTTCGCGCCGAGCTGACGGCACGCGGGGCGGGAACGCCGACGGCTGGTGACGAATCATCCGAGCTCGCCCCGACCCGCATCAGCCGGGGCGAGCTCCTCGCGCACGCCGCGCGGCTTGGCGTCGGCGCCCCCGCGTACCGGGCGTACCTCGTGGCGCGCTACGCGCTCGTCCCGGGGGACACGCCAGAGGCGACTCTGACCGACGACCAGCTCCGAGAAGAGTGCGCGCGCTTTGCCCGACGCGATCGGGAGCCCGCGATCGGCGTCGGGTTCCGCACGCAGTGCGAGCAGGTCGTGCGGCGCGCGACCCCTTGACGCGGACGGGGAACGAGTCCCCAGGCTCGTCCACCGACAGGGAGAGCAACGCGCATGAGTCACGTGGCGATGATCGCGCTCGAGTTCCGGGACCGCGAGGCGCTGGCCGCAGCGGCCGCCGCCTGCAGCCTGCCGCGCGGCGAGGACACCGTGACCTTCTTCGACGGTACCCGCGTCACCGGGACGGTGATGCGTCTGCCGGGCTGGCGCTACCCGGTCGTGATCGACGGGCAGGGCCGCCTCTTCTACGACCACTACGAGGGGCGCTGGGGGGACCCGGTGCACCTTCATCGCTTCCGTCAGGCCTACGCGGAAGCCGCCACGACGCGCTTCGCGCACGCCCGCGGCTACCTGGTCACACGCACGGCCCAGACCGACGGCACGGTCCGGCTGGCGCTGAGCCGGTGAGGGCCACGATGAGCACCCCCACGATTCTCGTGACGATCGGGCCCACGGGAGAGACGACGGTCAGCGTGCAGGGCACCGCCGGCCCGTCCTGCCAGGACCTCACGCGCGCCCTGGAGGCGGCGCTCGGCGCGACCACCCACGACACGCGCACGGCAGAGTACTACCGGCCCGCCGCGACGAGCCTCCCGCATGTTCGTCTGGATTCAGCCTGACGGCGTCGTGCGGTTCGTCTACGACGACGCGCTGTGCGGCCTGATGGCGCTCGGGCGGCCGACGATCCGTCGCGCGTCCCGCGTCGAGCCGACGCCGGACGGCCAGTGGACAGCCGACCTCGGCCCGATGCAGGGGCCCGTCCTGGGACCGTTCGAGACGCGGGGCGCCGCGCTCGAGGCAGAGGGGGCGTGGCTCGTCCACTACTTCAACGCGGAGCGTCCCGAAACAGGAGATCTGCCGTGCCTGCCCAGTCCCTCACGTCTGCCGCCCCCACGCCCGAGGATCCGGCCGAGTCCGGCACCGCGATGACGCTCCACGCACACCTGACGGCGCTGCCAGGACTCCTGGCTGAGGCGGATCTCGCGGAGGCGCATGTCGAGGCCCGCGATCGGCGCACGGGCGCCCTCGTGGCGTACAGCTTCGTCACGATCCACCGGGCGCTGGCCCTGCACGTGGCGGAGGCCGTCCGCGTGGGTCTCGCCCGGCTCGAGCTCGAACCCGGGCGTGACGAGGCCGGGCATGACGCCCGCCAAGCGCCTGAGTCCCCGAACGTTGGGCTGCCCGCGAACCTCGATCATCGCCCGGGCCAGTACCTGTGACGTGAGACGCCCCGTGAGACCGCCGAAGCTCAACGGCTCACATCGGCCTCGGCCGCACCGCACCCGCGGCGCGAGAGGGTCCGGGCGGGAGCTGGCCATCGTCGTCCACGGCGGTGTGGTGCAGGGCGTCTACGCGAATCGGTGCCGCCCGCTCACAGTCTACCTCCTGGACTACGACGACCTCCGGGCTGATGACGGTCTCGCCGAGCAGGTCCGACGAACGGGCGAGTTCCCGCAGGTCACGGTCGAGGCGGGCCTGGCGCGCGCGGTCGCCGAGTATCGCGCCATCGCCACCCGCCAGGCACGGGTTCGGCGGGTGGCGATGAGGACATCGCCCACGGGCCCATGCAGACCGTGACGATCGCGCGCTGCCCGTACGTGGTGCTGGTGACGCCGTTCCAGGACAGAGCCTCATGACCACGCCCACCGCGCGCTGCATCGAGTGTCGGCAGCCGGGCCATAGCGCGCGCCGCTGCCCGGACTGCCGGGCGCCGATCCACCAGCGTTGCCAGGTCGACCACGCGTGCCCGCCCAAGCAGGCCCGCGTCGCCGCGCTGACCGCTGAGAGGGCTGCGCGGCTCGTGCGCGATCGCGTGGTGCTGACGCTCGAGATCGATTCGGCGCGCGGCTCGCCTCAGACGTGGGACTGGCCGAACTACCTCGGGCTGCGCCCACCGGAGCGCGTGGCGACTCAGGTCGCCCCACGCGCCGAGACGCCCGGCGATCCCGACGGATCGGAGGGGTGAGCGCATCACACCCCTGAGCGGCCACGAGTGGCGCGATGGGCACGTCTGGAACGGCTTCGACTATGCACTCCAGGTGTGGCTCGTTGACGGGATCGTGCCGCCGTGCGGCCGCTCGCCGGCGATGTCCCGGCACGCGCCCTGTTGTGCCGCGTTCGCGCTGGCCGGCCGGCGAATCGAGCGGATTCCGGGCGCGCCGCGCCGAGACAGGGAGTGACGCGGGCCCTCTGCGACACTCCGGCCCGCCGGCCAGACACGGAGCGCTCGCTCGCGTGCCGTCGCTGTCCGCCCCCCGAACCGCGTCCACTCACAAGGAGGTCTCGATGCTCAGCCCCTTTGCGGAGCACCTGCGCGACTACCTGCGTGCAGGCTACCCGGCGCTCGCGGTCCTCACCCACGAGGAGGAGCGCCTCCTCGGCGATCTGCGCACCCTGCGGGCGATCGGGTGGTCGTTCGTCGCCTGGAGCATCGCGCGCGGCTGGGTGGACGCGGACGGCCGCGCGCTCAACCAGGGGCAGCGCGATCCCGTGCGCGCCTTCGAGGCGCTGGCGAGCGTCCCCGAGAAGACCCTGGCCGTATTCTTCGACCTGCACCCGTACCTCGCCCAGATCCCGGAGCTGGTCCGGACGGTCCGCGACACGCTGCCGACCGCGAAGGCGACGCAGCGGCCTCTCCTCTTCTGCTCGCCCGAGCTCGCCATCCCCGTCGAGTGGGAGAAGGACGTGGCCGTCCTCGACTACGCGCTGCCGTCGCGCGGGGCGTTGAGCGGCCTCCTGGACGAGTTGGTGGGTCCGGCCCGCGTCACGGTATCCGCCGAGACCCGCGACGCGATGCTCGAGGCGGCCCGGGGCTTGACGTGGAATGAGGCGGAGAACGCCTTCGCGCTGGCGCTCATGCGGGACCGCGAGTGCGTCGAGGCGATGGCGGCCACCGTCCAGCGCGAGAAGACGACGCGCGTGCGGACGTCGGGGCTCCTCGACCTGGTGACCCCCGCGGAGACCCTGGACGACGTGGGCGGGCTGGCCCCGCTCAAGGCGTGGCTTGGGCGGCAGGGCGCCCTCTTGGCCGGCGCGGCCGACGCGCTCGCGTGGGGGTTCGCGCCCCGCGACCTGCCCAAGGGCGTCCTGCTCCTCGGGGTCCCGGGCACCGGCAAGAGCCTGGCGGCGCGGGCGATTGCGGGCACCTGGGGTCTGCCGCTCCTCCGTCTCGAGATGGCGCGGGTCCTCGGGAGCCTCGTGGGCCAGTCCGAGGCCCGCACGCAGGGGGCGCTGCGGCTCGCCGAGGCGATGGCGCCGTGCGTCCTCCACGTCGACGAGATCGAGAAGGCGCTCGCCGGCGCGGGCGCCGGGCACCTCGACTCCGGCGTGACGAGCCGGGTCGTCGGCACGCTCCTGACCTGGCTCCAGGAGCGGGGGCTCGGCCGGGACGGCGTGCCCGCGCCCGTCTTCGTGGTCGCGACGGCGAACCGCGTCGAGTCGCTCCCGCCCGAGCTGTTCCGGCCTGGCCGGTTCGATCAGGTCTTCTTCCTCGACCTTCCCGATCCGGCCGAGCGCCGGACCGTGCTGGCGATCCATCTGCGCGCCCGGCGCCAGGGCGTGGCCGCGGCCGCCCTCGGCCGGTTGGCGACCCAGACGGAGGGGTACAGCGCGGCCGAGCTCGAGCAGGTGGTCAAGATCGCCTGCCTGACGGCGTTCCAGGACGGCGGGCGTCCCGTCACCGCGGAGGATCTCGAGTGCGCGCGGCCCAGCGTCACCCCGCTCGCGGAGAGCCGCGGGGAGGAGCTCGGCGCCCTGCGCAGCTGGGCGCGCACCCGCGCGCAGCGCGCGAACGGCAGCCTGGCCGAGCCGGCCGTCGTGGTCGCCGGGCGTCGCCGACTGCACGGCTAACCCCGGCTCGCCTTCCGATGCGGACACGCACGCGGCTCCCGACGCGATCGGCGCGCGACGGAGACCCGTGTCGCGAGGGCGAGGCACCCCGCCCTCGCGACCGGCTCGACGCAGTGACCGAGGCCTCGCTGATCGCCGAGCTGACCGACGCGCGCGCGGCGCTCGTGCAGGCGGCCGCAGGGGTCCGGGCCATTCAGGAGGCGGGCCTCCGCCACTGGGATCCGTGGATCCATAGCGGCCAGATCAGGGCGTCGGTCCACCGGAGCCTCCTGATCGGGCCGGCGGGGCCAGGACGACTCCGTGCGCGTCTCCGCACCGTGCACGATCGGGTGGGATGCCCTCGGGACCCGCGCTCGCAGCCCCGCGATCCGGTGGCGGCGCTCGCCGCCGACTTCGCCGCCCTGCCGCTCCGCGCGACCTGGCTCATCGCACAATTGGATCGGGTGGTCCACGGGCCCGGCCTCGCGACGGCCTGTGCGGCCGGCGAGCGCT
>CAVXVV010000033.1:0-225932 GCA_963765195.1 uncultured Candidatus Rokubacteria bacterium | reverse complement strand
CGGCGCCGCTTCGATCATCCGCTCGTGGAAGCGAATGCTTGATCGGATCTCACGTCTCTCCATGCGGTGCACCAGTGGTAGAATCATCTGATGCCGACCGGTGGCGCGCGACGAAGCGTGGTGGCGCTCCTGCGGACCTCTCCGCGCACGGTGCTCGGCGACTATCACGAGCTCCTCAACCTCGCCGGGTACCGGGACGTGATCGACCCGGCCGCGGACACCGCGCTCAAGGTCAACATCTCCTGGCACTTCTTCTTCCCGGGCAGCTCGACGACGCCCTGGCAGCTCGACGGCGTCATCCGGGCGATGAAGCAGGACGGCTACGCCCCGGAGCGGATCCACGCCTGCCACAACCGCACCGTGGTCATCGACGCCCACCTGGGCGAGCGGGAGAACAAGCAGCTGCCCGTGGTGGAAGCCCACGGGCTCCGGAACATCCACCTCTACGAGAACGAGGACTGGATACCGATCGGCGAGGCGGTGGGCGATCTCACCCGGCGCTTCCTCTGCCTGAACGACGTCTACCCGAAGGGCTTCCACATCCCCCGGCGGTTCCTGGGCGAGAACATCATCCACCTCCCGACGGTGAAGACCCACGTGTTCACGACGACCACGGGGGCGATGAAGAACGCCTTCGGGGGCTTGCTCAACGAGCGCCGCCACTGGACCCACCCGGTGATCCACGAGACGCTGGTCGATCTCCTGATGATCCAGCAGCGGATCCACCGGGGCGTCTTCGCGGTCATGGACGGGACGTTCGCCGGCGACGGCCCCGGCCCCCGCTGCATGGTGCCGTACGTCAAGAACGTCATCCTGGCCAGCCGGGACCAGGTGGCCATCGACGCGGTCGCCGCGCGCCTGATGGGGTTCGATCCCATGAAGATCCGCTACATCCGACTGGCCCACGAGGCCGGCCTGGGCGTGGGCGACGTGCGCGAGATCGACATCGTCGGGGACACGACGGCCGCCGCCGAGAACTGGAACTTCGTCGGGCCCTTCCGCCGCATGACGTTCGCGTCCCGGATGCAGCACCAGATCTACTGGGGGCCGCTCAAGAAGCCGATCGAGTGGTCGCTCAAGACGGTGCTGGCGCCGTGGGCGTACCTGGCGAGCGTGCTCTACCACGACTCCTTCTGGTACCCCTTGTTCGGTCGCAGACAGATGCGCGCCTGCCTGGACAGCGCGTGGGGGCGGCTGTTCGCCAACTGGGAGTCCCTCGTCCCGGACCGGCAGGGCTTCCCCACGGTGGGGGAGGCGCCGGCGGTCATCCGGCGAACGGGCGCTCGGGCGTTCGCGCGCTCTCTCCCCATCCTGGCCATGACGCTTCGAGAAGCGCCCGAGCTGGCCGCCCGCCGGCGCCGGGCCCACGTCGAGCCCGCCGCCCACTGAGCTGTGGCGATCGAGGAGGGCGGGCCGGAGCGCCCGCTTCCTTGAGAGGCGGGGTCGATTTCCTTTAGAATCAACTTTCTATGACTGCGTCGGACGAGTCCGTGCGCGTGCGCTTTGCGCCCAGCCCCACCGGGCACCTCCACGTCGGGGGCGCGCGGACGGCCTTGTTCAACTGGCTCTTCGCCCGCCATCTCCGGGGCGCGTTCCTGCTCCGGATCGAGGACACCGATCGCGACCGCTCGACCGACGAGGCGATCCACCAGATCCTCGACGCGATGACCTGGCTCGGCCTCGACTGGGACCGGGAGGGCCCGGAGGACGACGGGACGTACCGCGGGTTTTTCCGCCAGACCAGCCGTTTCGACATCTACCGGACCCACGCCGAGCGTCTCCTGGCCGAAGGCCGCGCCTACCGGTGCTACTGCACGCCGGAGGAGCTCGACGCTCGGCGCGAGGCGGCCCAGGCGCGCGGGGAGACCTTCCGCTACGACGGCCGTTGCCGGGATCTCCCGCTGCGACCCGGTGCCCCCGCCGCGCTCCGGCTGCGGATCCCCGATTCCGGGACGACCGTCGTCCCCGACCTCGTGCACGGCGACGTGACCTTCGATCGGGCCACGCTGGACGACTGGATCCTCGTCCGGTCCGACGGGACGCCGACGTACAACTTCTGCGTGGTCGTCGACGACGTGACGATGAAGATCACCCACGTGATCCGCGGCAATGATCACCTCTCGAACACGCCGAAGCAGATCCTCTGCTACGAGGCCCTCGGTTACCCGTTGCCGGTGTTCGCCCACATCCCGATGATCCTCGGCGCGGACCGGAAACGCCTCTCGAAGCGCCACGGCGCGACGTCCGTGCTGGCGTACCGCGACGAGGGCTTCCTGCCCGAGGCGATGGTGAACTACTTCGCGCGCCTCGGCTGGGCCCACGGCGACCAGGAGGTCTTCGCCAAGGACGAGCTGACCCAGCTCTTCGACCTCGGCCAGGTCGGCGCCACCCCGGCCATCTTCGACCGGACGAAGCTCGAGTGGCTGAACCAGACGTGGATGAAGCGACTGGTCGAGGACCCCGCGGCCCGCGAGGCGCTCGCGAGCGCGTTCGTGCCGCACCTCGAGCGGGCCGGGATCACCAACCCGCCGCGGGCGCTCGTCATCGCCGCGGTGATCAACCTCGCGACACGGGTGACCACGCTCGCCGCGATGGCGCCGAAGGCGCGCTTCTACTTCGAGGATCCGGCGGGCTACGATCCGACCGCGCTGGGCAAGCTGGCGACACCGGCCCTCGGCCCCCGCCTCGACCGGCTCATCGCGCGGCTCGCCGCGCTCGAGCCCTGGACGGAGGACGAGCTCGAGGGCGCCTGCCGGCAGCTAGCCGGCGAGCTCTCGCTGAAGCTGGTCGACCTGGCGCAGCCCATCCGCCTCGCCCTCACGGGCGAGACGGCGAGTCCCCCGCTCTTCGGCATGATGGCGGACCTGGGGCGGGAGACGACGCTGCGTCGCCTTCGCGCCTTCCGGGATCGCGTGCCGCGAGCGTAGGCGTGCCGATGGAGTGCTGGCTCGTGCGCCACGGCGAGTCCACCTGGAACTCCGAGCGGCGCTTCCAGGGCACGCTCGACGCCCCCTTGTCGGCGCGCGGCCGCGCCCAGGCCTCGGCGCTCGCCGCCGGCCTCGGCGACACGCGGTTCGACGCGCTCTACACGAGCCCGCTGAGCCGCGCGCGCGACACGGCCGCGGCGTGCGCCGAGCGGCTCGGCCTCGAGGCGGTTCCCCTCGACGAGCTGCGGGAGATCTGCCTGGGGGACTGGGAGGGCCTGACCCTCGAGGCCGTGCTGGCGCGGGAGGGGGAGTACTACCGGCGCTGGCTCGAGGCCCCGGTGGACCATCCGGCTCCCGGCGGCGAGCCGATGCCGGGGCTCGCGAGCCGGGTGCGGGCCGCGATTGGCCAGCTGTGCGCGGCGCATCCGGACGGCCGGGTGCTCGTCGTCGCGCACGGCGGGGTCATCGCGAGCGCCCTCTGCGGCTGGCTCGAGCGGCCGCTCAACGCGATCTGGTCGTTCCGCCTGGCCAACGCGTCCATCACCCGCGTCGTGCTGCCGGCAGGCCGCCTGCTCGGGGTCAACGAGACCGCCCACCTCCGGGACGTGGGGCCGGTGATGGTCGCGCCATGACCTCGCGGCTCCTGATCATCCTGCTCGGCGGAATGGCGCTCCTCCTCTACGGGATGCAGCACACCGGGGACGGGCTCCAGCGGCTCGCCGGCGCCCGCCTCCGCCAGGTGCTGACGCACCTGACCGCGAATCGCTTCGCGGCCCTCCTGACGGGCGCGCTCGCGACCGCGCTGATCCAGTCGTCGACGGCGACGACGATCATGGTGATCGGATTCGTCCAGGCGGGGCTTCTCACCCTCTACCAGGCGATGGGCATCATCCTGGGCGCCGACATCGGGACGACCTTCACCGTCCAGCTGCTGGCGTTCCGCATCTACGACTACGCGCTCCTGCTGGTCGGGCTCGGCTTCGCGATGACCTTCCTCGGGAAGCGGCGGCTCCTGAAGGACCTGGGCCACGCCATCCTCGGGTTCGGCCTGATCTTTCTCGGGCTGAAGCTGATGATCGAGGGGATGGAGCCGCTCAAGGACAGCACGATCGTCGCCCAGGCGCTGCTCGCCTTCGCCGAGACGCCGCTCCTCGGTGTCGCCGCCTCCGCGGCCTTCGCGGCCCTGGTCGCGTCCTCGGCCGCCACGATCGGCCTCGTGCTGGCGCTCGCGTCGCATGGGCTCCTCACGCTGCCCAGCGCGCTGCCGCTCGTCCTCGGCGCCAACATCGGGACCTGCGTGACGGCCCTCACGGCCTCGCTCGGCTCGTCGACGGAGGCGCGCCGGGTCGCCGTGGCCCATGTGGGCTTCAAGCTCCTCGGGGTGGCGATCGTGCTCCCGTTCCTCGACCCGTTCGTGACGCTCGTGGCCGCCAGCTCGGTGGACCCCGCGCGTCAGATCGCCAACGCCCACACCTTCTTCAACGTGGCGATCTCCCTCCTGTTCCTGCCCTTCCAGCCGCTCGCGGCGCGGGCGATCATCGCCGCCGTGCCGGACCGGCCGGAGGCGGAGCAGCGGTTCGGCACGCGCTATCTGGACGAGCGATTCATGGAGCAGCCGAGCCTGGCGATCGGCCAGGCCGCCCGCGAGGCGGCCCGGATGGCCGACATCGTCCAGGCGATGCTGCGCGACGCGGCCATCGTCATCCGGAGCGGCGGCCAGGAGCTCCTCGAGGAAGTGGTGCGCCGCGACGACCAGGTGGACTATCTCGAGCGCGAGGTGAAGCTCTACCTCACCCGCCTGGACCGGCAGATCATGACCGAGGACCTCGCGCGCCGGGAGATCGGCCTTCTCGGATTCATCGGCAATCTCGAGAACATCGGCGACATCATCGACAAGAACCTCATGGAGCTCGCGCGGAAGAAGCTCTACCAGGGCCGCCGTTTCTCCGAGCCCGGCGAGGCCGAGCTGATGGAGTTCCACGCCCTCGTGTCGAAGAACTTCGAGCGCGCGGTCGTCGCGTTCACCGCCGGCGACCGCACGCTGGCCCACGAGGTGCTGGACCAGCGGCCCGGTGATCCGCCAGCGGGAGCGGGAGCTCCGGCAGTCGCACATCGACCGGCTCCGGGCCGGATTGGCCGAGTCCGTGGAGACCTCGGAGATCCACCTGGACGTCCTCACGAACCTCAAGCGCATCAGCTCGCACGTGACCGCGCTGGTGTACCCGATCGTCGAGCAGTGAGCCGATCCTCGCGATCGACCGCCGGCGCCGGCGATCCCGGCGGTGTGGGAGCCGGCCGCCCCGACGAGGGGCGGGGCGCGCGCGACCGCCTGCGCATCCTCTACGTGGCGTCCGAGGTCGCACCGTTCGCCAAGACCGGCGGGCTGGCCGACGTGGCGGGGGCGCTGCCGCAGGCGCTCGCGCGGCTCGGGCACGACGTGCGGGTGGTGATGCCGCTCTACCGCGGCGTCCGGTCGGTCGCCGGGCCGCTCCGGGTCGCGGTGCCGCGGGTGACGGTGCCGATCGGCGACCGGACCGTCGAGGGCACGGTTCTCGAGGGCCGCCTCGGGGGCGACGTGCCCGCCTACTTCGTGGCGCAGGACGGGTACTACGACCGCCCGGCGCTCTACGGCGCGAGCGACGACTGCGAGCGCTTCATCTTCTTCTGCCGCAGCATTCTGGCGGCGCTGCCCCAGCTCGGGTGGCTCCCGCAGGTCGTCCACGCGAACGACTGGCAGGCCGGGCTGCTCCCCGTGTACCTCGAGACTCTCTATCGGGACACGCCGGCCTACGCCGACGTGGCGACGGTCTTCACGGTGCACAACCTCGCGTACCAGGGGGTGTTCTGGCATTACGACCTGCCGATGACGGGGCTCGGCTGGGACCTGTTCACGCCGGCCGGGCTCGAGTTCTACGGGCACCTGTCGCTGCTGAAGGGCGGCCTGGTCTTCGCGGACCTCCTGACCACGGTCAGCCCGACGTATGCCCGCGAGATCCAGAGCCCGGAGTTCGGCGAGCGCATGGACGGCGTGCTCCGCGAGCGGAGCGCGGACCTCACCGGCATCCTGAACGGCCTCGATGTGCAGGCCTGGAACCCGGCCACCGATCCGGACCTTCCCAAGCGGTACGATCGGGACGACCTCGACGGGAAGGCCGCCTGCACCGCGGCGCTCCGGAGCGAGATCGGGCTGCCCGATTCCGGGCGCCGGACGCCCCTCGTCGGGGTGGTGAGCCGCCTGGCGGAGCAGAAGGGCATCGATCTGGTCGCGGGCGCGGTGCCCGCCATCCGGGCCGCGGGCGGGCAGCTGGTCGTCCTCGGCTCCGGGGAGGAGCCGCTCGAGCGGCTCCTGGGCGAGCTCGCCCTGGCCCATCCCGAGTCGGTCGCCGTGCGCATCGGGTTCGACGAGCGCCTGGCCCGGCGGATCTATGCCGGCGCCGATCTCTTCCTCATGCCGTCTCGCTACGAGCCGTGCGGCCTCGGCCAGCTCATCGCGCTCCGCTACGGGACCGTGCCGGTCGTCCGCCGGACCGGCGGGCTCACCGACACCGTGCGGCCGTGGATCGGGGCGGCCGGCGCGGGCACCGGATTCCTGTTCGACGAGCTGTCGGCCGAGGCCTGCGGCGCGGCGCTCGCCCGCGCGTTCGCCGTGCACGCGGACCCGGCGGCGTGGCATCACCTGGTGGGCAACGGCATGGCGGCCGACTTCTCGTGGGACGCTTCGGCCGAGTCGTACGTCACCTGCTACCGGAGGGCCGTCAGGAAGGCCCGGAGGCATGCATGAAGAAGATCGAGGCGATCATCAAGCCGTTCAAGCTCGATGACGTGAAGGAAGCGCTGACCGAGATCGGCGTCATCGGCATGACGGTCATGGAGGTGCGGGGCTTCGGGCGCCAGAAAGGGCACACCGAGCTCTACCGGGGCTCGGAGTACACGATCGACTTCCTCCCCAAGGTCAAGCTGGAGCTCGTCGTCGCCGACTCGGTGGTGTCGAAGGTGGTGGAGACGATCATCGCCGCCGCCAAGACCGGCTCGATCGGGGACGGGAAGGTCTTCGTCCTGCCCGTGGAGGAAGCGGTGCGGATCCGGACCGGCGAACGGGGCGAAGACGCGATCTAGCCCGTTCCCCGCGCGCGGCGGCGCGAGCAGGGCGGGGGAGCGGACGCCGTGCTGACGGAGCGTCCCGCCCGCGCGACACTTCCGCCCGCCGGCGACTTCCTCGATCCGGCGGTGCCGCCGCCGGCCTGCCTCGCGGGGCTCTCGCGGCTCGGCTTCCTCGATCCCGCCGGCGCGCTCGCGAACCTCCGCCGGCTCGCCGAGACACCCGAGCTGCGGGACCAGGTGGCGCCGGTCCTGCCGCGGCTGCTCCACCACCTGGGCGTCTCGCCCGACCCCGACATGGCGCTCAACAACCTGGAGCGCCTCGCCGCCGCGGCGCTGGACCGTCGGGGCTTCTACACGCTTCTTGCCGCGCACCCGGAAGCCATCCCGATCCTGACGACGCTCGCGGCGACGAGCCAGTTCCTGACCGATGCGCTGATCCGGTCGCCGCAGACGATGCCATGGCTCCTCGATCCGAGGGTGATGCAGGCGCGATCCCGCGAGGCGATGCACGCGGAGGTGGCCGGCGCGTGCCGCCCGTTCCGGACGGGGGAGGCGCGGCTCAACGCGCTCCGGCGGGTGAAGCGGCGCGAGCTCTGCCGGATCGGCCTGCGCGACCTGCTCGGGGACGCCGATCTCGTGACGACCACCCAGGAGCTGTCGGAGCTGGCCGACGCCTGTCTCGCCCAGGCGATCGCGATGGTCGAGCCCGCGCTGCACGAGCGCTACGGCCGGCCCGGCCACGTCGCGGCGGATGGCGGGCGCGTGCCGACGGGCTTCGCGGTCATCGCGCTCGGCAAGCACGGCGGGGCCGAGCTCAACTACTCGTCGGACATCGACCTCTGCTTCGTGTACGAGGCCGAGGGCGAGACGGACGGGCCCGAGGTCGTCTCGAATCGCGCGTACTTCGCGCGCCTCGCCGAGCAGCTGATCGGGGCGATGACCGCCATGACGGAGGAGGGGACCGTCTTCCGGGTCGACCTCCGGCTCCGGCCCGAGGGGACCGGCGGCCCGCTCGCGCTCCCGCTCGCCGCGTACCGCGCCTACCACCAGACGCGCGGCGCCCTCTGGGAGCGCCAGGCGCTCATCAAGGCCCGCGTGGCCGCCGGGGACGAGCGCGTGGGGCAGGCGTTCCTCGACCTCGCGCGCGAGATCGTCTACCGCTCCGGGATGGAGCGGGAGGCGCTCGGCGAGATCCGGGCGATGAAGAACCGGATCGACCGGCGGCTCCGCGCGCGCGGCCAGCAGGAGCGCCACGTCAAGCTCGGTGTCGGGGGCATCCGCGACGTCGAGTTCCACATCCAGGCGCTCCAGCTCTTCTACGGCGGCCAGGATCCCTGGCTCCGCGAGCGCAACAGCCTGCGCGCCCTGCACCGTCTCGCCGAGCGCGGGTACCTCTCGTGGGAGGAGTCCGGCCGGCTCGCGCACGCCTACGTCTTCCTGCGGACGATCGAGCACCGCCTGATGCTCCTCCACGCGCTCCAGACGCACACGCTCCCCGCCGATCCGGAGGAGCTCGGAAAGCTGGCGCGGCGCCTCGGGTACCTGGGGGACCGGGCGGCGGCCGCGGACGCCTTCCTCGCCGACTACGACCGGACGCGCCAGACCGTCCGCGCGGCGTTCGAAGGGTTCTTCGATGCGCCCAGGCGCACGGTCTCGGAGTCGCCGCCCTGGGAAGCCGCAGCCGTCGCCAGCGTCGGCTTCGCCGATCCGGAGCGGGCCCGGCAGAACCTCCGGCTCCTCTGGGAGGGGCCGGCGCTGGTGGCCGTGCCCGCCGCGGTGCGGACCGCGCTCCGCACGCTCTTGCCCGCCACGCTCGACGCGCTCCGGACCGTGCCCGATCCGGACTCGGCGCTCGACGCGCTGGAGCGCTTCGTCGCCACCGCGGGCCCGCGGACGGCCTACCTCGCGCGGCTCGCGTCGACGCCCGCGCTTCTCGGGGGCGTGCTCACCTTCTTCACCCGGTCGGAGCGGCTCGCGCAGACGCTGATCGCGCGTCCCGAGCTGCTCGATGCGCTCGGGCCCGCCGCGGGCGCGCGGCCCCGCTCCGCCCGGCGCCTGGGCGCGGCGTTCCGCGAGTTCACCGTGCCCGGCGCGGACGAGGCCGACCGGCTCCGGCTCTTCAAGCAGCGGGAGGAGCTCGAGATCGCGTGGCGGGACCTCGTCCTGGGCGAGCGGCCGGCCCGGGTGGCGTGGGCCCTCGGGGAGCTGGCCGAGGCGAGCGTCCGCCTCGCGTGGGAGATCGCCGTCAGGGAGGCGGAAGCCACGATGGGCCTGCCCCGCATCGCCGATCGCCCCGTGCCGGCGCTCGTCGTGGGGATGGGCAAGCTCGGCGGCCGGGAGCTCGACTACGGATCGGACCTGGATCTGGTCGTCCTCTACGACGGCCAGAGCACTACCGGCCCGGATGCCCACGTCCATTTCGACCGGGTCGTCGATCGCCTGTACACGACGCTGACCGCGATCACGCGCACGGGGCAGGTCTTCCGCGTCGATCTCCGGCTCCGCCAGGGCGGGAAGGCGACGGCCCTCGCGCACTCGCTGGAGACGCTCGACCGCTACCTCGGCGACGAGGCCGCCCTCTGGGAGCGCCAGGCGCTCGTGCGCGCCCGCCCCATCCTCGGTGACCCCGGGCTCGCGCGGCGCTTCATCGCGCTCCGGCGGACCCGCGTCTTCGGCCCCGGGCTCTCGGAGGCGGAGCGCGCGGAGATCCACCACGTGCGAACCCGCATGGAGCTGGAGCTCGGCCGCGAGGGGCCCGGGCGCATCCACCTCAAGTTCGGCTTCGGCGGGCTCGTGGACATCGAGTTCCTCGCCCAGGTGCTCCAGCTGGCCCACGGCGCGCGCCACGGGACCCTCCGGACGCCGTCGACGCGTCTCGCCCTCGCGCGGCTCGGCGCGCTCGGGCTCCTGCCGGATCCGACGGTCCAGCGGCTCCTCGAGGCCCATGCGTTCCTGCGCCGGCTCCTTCGATCCTTGCGCCTCGGCCAGGTGCGGCCGCCCGACTGCCTGCCGACGACGGGCCACGTGCTCGCGCGCCTCGCGCGGGAGGCGGGCCTCGACGGCGGGCGTGCGCTCCTCGCGCGCCATCGCGAGGTGGCGGAGTTCGTGCGCGCGGAGTATTTTCGGATCGTGGGGGCGACGGGGCCGGCCGGAGGGACCGCGTGAGCGCGCCCGAGCGCTTCTACCTGGTGGACGGTCCGTCCTACCTGTATCGCGCCTACCACGCGATCGGCCATCTCTCGACGTCCCGCGGGCTGCCGACGAACGCGACGCTCGGGATGACCATGATGCTCTGGAAGCTGCTCCGCGAGGACGCGCCGACCTACATGGGCGTGGCCTGGGACGCGCCGGGCCCGACGCATCGCCACCAGCAGTTCGAGGCCTACAAGCTCCAGCGCCCCGGGATGCCGAAGGACCTCGTGGAGCAGATCCCGTGGGTCCGCCGGTCGCTGGAGGCCCTGAGCCTGCCCTTGCTGGAGATGCCGGGCTACGAGGCGGACGACATCCTGGCGACCGCCGCCCGACGACTCCACGACAGCCGGATCGAGCTGGTGCTGGTGACGGCCGACAAGGACGCCCTCCAGCTCGTCGACCCGCGCGTCACCGTGCTCTCGGTCCTCGGCCGCACGGGCGAGCGCGTCGTGTACGACGCCGAGAAGGTCCAGGAGAAGTGGGGGGTCCCGCCCGAGCGGATCCCCGACATCCTCGCGCTGATGGGGGACTCCATCGACAACATCCCGGGCGTGCCCGGGGTCGGGGAGGTCACCGCCCAGAAGCTCCTGCGGGAGTTCGGGAGCCTCGAGGCGCTCTACGCGAACCTCGCGGTCGTCACGGGCCCGAAGCTCCGCGAGGCGCTCGCGAAGAACCGCGACCAGGCGTTCCTCTCACGTCAGCTGGCCGTGCTCGAGGGGGCGCTGCCGATCGAGTTCGACCTCGAGCGGTTCCGGATCCGCGAGCCGGAGTGGGAGCGCCTCCGGGCGCTCTGGACCGAGCTCGAGTTCACGACGCTGCTCAAGCAGGTCCCGGCCCGCGCGGTGACCTTGCCGGCCGAGACCGTGCCGGTCGTCGACCGGACGGGGTGGCGCGAGTTTCTCGAGCGCGCCGGGGGCCGCATCGCGATCGAGCCCGTCCTGACGGGAGCCGCGCCCGACCTCGCGCTCCACGGCGTGGCCGCGTACGCGCCCGGGGCGGGCGCGCGCTATCACGTCGGCTGGCCGGAGCTGCCGGCGGGCGTGACCCTCGTCGGGCACGACACGAAGGGGCTGATCGGCTGGGCGCATGGCGCCGCGGTGGCGCTCCCGGCGGGCCGCGTCGACGACACCGCCGTCGCGGCGTATCTCCTCAACTCGGGCCGGAGCGGATACCCGCTCGATCAGCTGGTGGCGGAGACCGGGGGCGCCGCCGTGCCGAGCGCGCTCGAGACGCTCCTCGCCGGAGCCCCGGTGGACGACGCCGATCCGGCGCACCTGGCGGCGTGGACGGGCGCGCGGGCCGAAGGCGTCTGGCGGCTGGCGGCGGCCCAGGCCGCGCTCCTCCAGGAGCGGGACCTCGCCCGGCTCTACGAGACGCTCGAGGTGCCGCTCGTCCCCATCCTGGCCGACCTGGAGCAGATCGGGATCCGGGCCGACCCGGATCGGCTCGGGCAGCTCGCCAAGGAGCTCGACACCCAGCTCGACGCGCTCCTCCGGGAGATCCACGAGCTGGCCGGCGAGGCGGTCAACCCGAACTCGCCGAAGCAGCTCGCCGTCGTGCTCTTCGAGAAGCTGAAGCTGCCGCCGGTCAAGCGGACCAAGACCGGCTACTCCACCGACGTGGACGTGCTGGAGGAGCTGGCGCTCGGCCACGCCCTTCCCGGGAAGATCCTCGAGTACCGGCAGCTCGCGAAGCTCAAGGGCACGTACGCCGACGCGCTGCCCGCGCTCATCCACCCGCGGACGGGCCGCATCCACACGTCGTTCAACCAGCTGGTCGCCGCGACCGGGCGCCTCTCGTCGTCGAACCCGAACCTCCAGAACATCCCGATCCGGACCGAGCTCGGCCGGCGCATCCGCCAGGCGTTCATCCCCGAAGCTGGCTGGCGTCTCGTGGCCGCGGACTACTCCCAGATCGAGCTGCGGATCCTGGCGCACTTCACGGAGGAGCCGGCGCTGGTCGAGGCGTTCCGGCAGGGCGAGGACATCCACACGCGGACCGCCGCGCAGATCATGCGCGTCGAGGCCGACGGGGTCACGGCCGAGATGCGCCGCCTGGCCAAGGTCGTGAACTTCGGGATCCTCTACGGCCTGTCGGGCTTCGGCCTTTCCCAGGCGGTGTCGATCGGGCGGGCCGAGGCCCAGCGCTTCATCGACGACTACTTCGCGGCGCACCCGCGGGTGCGCGCGTACATCGACCGCGTCGTCGCCGAGGGCCGGGCGCAGGGCTACGTCACGACGCTCCTCGGCCGGCGCCGCTACCTGCCCGAGCTCGGCGCGCGAAATCCCGTGGCCCGCAACGCCGCCGAGCGGATGGCCGCCAACGCGCCGATCCAGGGCACGGCGTCGGACATCATCAAGCTCGCGATGGTCCGGCTCGGGCCGGCCCTCGCCGCGGCGGGCCTCCGGAGCCGGATGGTGCTCCAGGTCCACGACGAGCTCCTCCTCGAGGTGCCGGAAGCCGAGGTGGGGGCGGTGCAGGAGCTCCTGCCCGAGGTCATGGAGAACGTCGTGGCGCTGGCCGTCCCGCTGCGGGTCGACGTCAAGGAGGGCCGCGACTGGGCGGAGGTCTAGATGGGGGTCAGGCCTTGACTTCCATACATTCCGCCGCGCGGGCCGACCTCAACTGTATGGAAGTCAAGGCCTGACCCCGGAGGACCCGGATGCCGGACTTCCGCTACGTGATCTGCGACGTCTTCACCGATCGGCCCGCTCGAGGGGAACCCGCTCGCCGTGTTCACGGACGCCCGCGCGATGCCGGACTCGCTCCTCCAGCCGCTCGCGCGCGAGATGCATCTGTCGGAGACCGTGTTCTGCTACCCGGCGCGGGCGACCGGCCACGTGCGGATCCGGATCTTCACCCCGCGCCACGAGCTCCCCTTCGCCGGGCACCCGGTGCTGGGCGCGGCCTTCGTCCTCGCGGCGCCGCTCCAGCTGCCGGAGATCGTCCTCGAGACCGGCGTCGGCCCGGTCCCGGTGCGGATCGAGCGGGACGGCCCGCGGATCGTCTTCGGCCGGATGGTCCAGCCCGTCCCCAAGGTGGAGGCGGTCCCGGACCCCGCCCCGCTGCTCCGGGCGCTCGGTGTCGCGCGGGCCGCGCTGCCGGTGGAGCTCTACGACAACGGGCCGCGCCACGTCTACGTGGCGCTCGGGAGCGAGGCGGAGGTGGCCGCCCTCGAGCCGGATTTCTCCGCGCTGGCCCGCCTCTACCCGCGCGCGACGACGAACTGCTTCGCCGGCGCCGGGAGCCGCTGGAAAACGCGCGCCTTCGCGCCCGGCGGCGGCACCCAGGAGGATCCGGCCACGGGCTCCGCCGCGGGCCCGCTCGCCTGTCACCTGGCGCGCCACGGGCGGATCCCGTTCGGCGAGGAGATCGAGATCCGTCAGGGGGCCGAGATCCACCGGCCGAGCGTGCTGTTCGCGCGGGTCGACGGGGACGCCGCGGCCATCACGCGCGTCGAGGTGGGCGGCTCCGCCGTGACCGTCGCGCGCGGCGAGTTCCGGCTGCCGGACTGAGCGTGGACCCGAGCCCGGCCCGCGACGCCGCGCGACCGGGAGGGGCGCGCCCGTTCCTGCTCGTCGGGCTCACCGGCGGGATCGCGTCGGGCAAGTCGTCGGTCAGCCGGCAGCTGGTGGAGCTGGGGTGCCGGCTCGTCGACGCCGACCTCCTCGCCCGCGAGGTCGTCGCGCCGAACGAGCCCGCCTGGCGCGCCATCGTCGAGGCGTTCGGCGCGGACGTGGCGGGGCCGGACGGCCAGCTCGACCGGAAGCGCCTCGGGGCGCTCGTCTTCGCCGATCCCGCGCGCCGCAAGGTCCTGGAGGGGATCACGCATCCCGCCATCGCGGCCCGGCGGCAGGCCATCCTCGACGCGTGGGCGGCCGAGGGCTTCGACGGGCTGGTCGTGCTCGACATCCCGCTCCTCATCGAGGTCGGCGCCGCGGGCGAGGTGGACCGCGTGGTCGTCGTGTACGCCGAGCCCGCGGCGCAGCTCGGCCGCCTCATGGCGCGGGACGGCTTCGCCCGCGCGGAGGCGGAGCGGCGCGTCGCGAGCCAGATGCCCCTCGCCGAGAAGGTGCGCCGCGCCGACTTCGTCATCGACAATTCCGGCGAGCCCGCGGAGACCCAGGCGCAGGTCCGCGCCGTGCACGGCGCCCTCGTCGCCGAGCACCGCGCCCGGCGCGCTGCCACCCGATCGGCGTCGTGACCGGCCGCGGGACCGGATCCGAGACTCCCCGGACTTCGCTCCGGCGCCGCGCACTCGGCCAGCACTTCCTCGTCGATCCCGGCGTGGCCGCCCGCATCGTCGAGGCCGTAGGCGCGACCCCGAGCGACGTCGTGTGCGAGATCGGCCCCGGACCGGGCACGCTCACGTGGGCGCTCGCCGCGCGCGCTGGGCGTCTGCTCGCGCTCGAGATCGATCCGGCGCTCCACACCCGGCTGGCGCAGGCGGCGCGCACGTGGCCGGACGCCGTCCGCGTCGAGATCCGGCTCGGGGACGCACGGAGCTTCGCATACGAGGAGCTCGCGGCCCTCCGGCCCGCGCCCGACGGCCGGGTGCTCGTCGCCGGGAGCCTGCCGTACAGCGCGTCGAAGCCCATCCTCGCGCGGCTCTTCGCCGCGCGCGCGGCGATCGACGCCGCGGTCCTGATGCTCCAGCGCGAGGTGGCGGAGCGCATCACCGCGCCGCCGGGCGGCCGGGAGTACGGCGCGCTCTCGATCTTCTGGCAACGGTGGGCCGAGGTGACCCCGCTGGAGGTCGTCCCGCCCGACGCGTTCCGACCGCCGCCCGCCGTTGAATCGGCCGTGATCCAGATCGGCTTCCGGGCTGCGCCGAAGGTCGTGGTGGACGACGAGACCCTGTTCGCGCACGTGGTCCGGGCGGCCTTCGGCCAGCGCCGGAAGACGCTGGGCAACGCGCTCAGGGGCGGGGGAGTCGGCGCGCCGGGCCATCTGGCGGCCGCGCTCGCCGCGGCGGCGATCGACCCGGGGCGCCGGGCCGAGACACTGTCGATGGAGGAATTCGCCCGGCTCAGCGACGCGCTCGGTCGCCGCGCCGTCCAGTGACACGGCCTGCCGCGGCTCCATTCCGCCCGGGTCCGGTTTTTAGGGGCCGTGGAGGCCGCGTGATACGCTACCCCCAAGTATGACCCACCGCGTCGTCCCGGCCAGCATGCCGGCCGGGGCTCCGGGCGATCCTGCGATCGAGCCCAGCGTTCGCATCCTCCCGCTCGGCGGCCTCGGCGAGATCGGCCTGAACATGATGATGCTCGAGGCGGGCGAGGACCTCCTGGCCGTCGACTGCGGGCTCATGTTCCCCGACGACGAGATGCCGGGGATCGACTACGTCATCCCGGACTTCTCGCCCCTCCTCGCCAAGCGCGAGCAGGTGCGCGGGGTGATCTTGACGCACGCCCACGAGGACCACATCGGCGCGCTGCCGTACCTCCTGCGGGAGCTCGACGTCCCGGTCTACGGGCCGCGCATGGCTCTCGCCCTGGCCGGCGAGCGGCTCCGCGAGCACGGGCTCCAGGACCGGGCGCGGCTCGTGCCGGTCGAGCCCCGCCGGGCCTTCGACGTCGGCGGCTTCCGCGTGGAGCCGCTCCGGGTGACGCACTCGGTCGTGGACGGGCTCGGCTACGGCATCGAGACGCCGGTGGGCACGATCGTGCACACGGGGGACTTCAAGTTCGACCCGAATCCGATCGACGGCGAGCGCACCGACTACCACCGGCTCGCCGAGCTCGGGGAGCGCGGGGTCCTCTGCCTCATGGCGGACTCCACGAACGTCGACCGGCCGGGCACCACGCCCTCCGAGCACGAGGTCGGCCGGGCCCTGGCCGACCGCGTCCGTCGCGCCCCGGGCCGCGTGATCGTCGCGACGTTCGCGTCGCACGTGCACCGGATCCAGCAGATCCTCGACCTCGCCGTCACCTTCGGACGGAAGGTCGCGCTCCTCGGGCGGAGCATGGAGACCAGCGTGCGCCTCGCCGCCGAGCACGGCTACCTGCGCGTGCCCGACGGCGTTCTCCTGCCGCTCGAGGAGCTGTCGGGGCTGCCCGCCTACCGCCAGGTGATCATCTCCACCGGGAGCCAGGGGGAGCCGAACTCGGCGCTGGCGCTGATGGCGGCCGCGGAGCACAAGTACCTGCGCGTGACCGAGGGCGATCTCGTGATCCTCTCGGCCCGGATCATTCCCGGCCACGAGCGCACGGTCATGCGCGTGGTGAACCAGCTCCTCCGCCAGGGGGCCGAGGTCCTGTGGGACGGCGTGGCGTTCGTCCACGTCTCGGGCCACGCGTCCCAGGACGAGCTCCGGCTCATGCTGAACCTCGTCCGGCCGCAGTTCTTCGTCCCGGTCCACGGCGAGTACCGGCATCTCCTGGCCCACCGCCGGCTGGCGCAGGGGGTCGGCGTCCCGGCGGAGCACGTCTTCGTCGTGGAGGACGGGCAGGGGATCGAGCTCACGAAGACGAGCGCGCGCCTCCTCGAGCGCGTGCCGCTCCGCCGCGTGCTCGTCGACGGCAAGGGCGTGGGCGACGTGGGGCCGGTCGTGCTCCGGGACCGGCAGCTCCTGGCCGAGGACGGGACCGTCGTCGTCGCGGTGACCGTGGACCGCGCCTCCGGCGCGATCGTCGCGGGGCCCGAGATCGTCTCGCGCGGCTGGGTCTACGAGCGCGAGGCCGAGGCCGTGCTGGAGGACGCGCGGGCGGCCGTGCGCGAGGCCCTCGCCGAGCGCGGTGAGACGCCGCTCGGGCGCGAGGCGCTCGTCGCGCTGCTGCGCGGCACGCTGCGCCGCTTCATCACGCAGCGCTACGACCGGAAGCCGGTCGTGCTGCCCCTGGTCCTGGAAGTCTGATGGCGAAGGCGAAGGCCCGGCCGGCCAAGCCGCAGCTCGCTGCCCGGTGGCTCCGGGAGGCCCAGGGCGTCGTCGCCCTCGGGCTTGCGGCGTACCTGAGCGTCGCGCTCCTGTCCTACGACCCCGCCCTCCGCTGGATCGACCAGGGGGGGCGGGTCGGGGTCGTGGGTCTGTGGGTGGGATGGGCCCTCTTCACCACCGTCGGCTACGCCGCCTACCTCGTGCCCGTGGTGCTGATGGTGTGGGCCTTCGCGGCCTTCACGCGGCCGATCGCCATCGGGACGCTCTCGATCGTCGTCGGCGGGACGCTCGGGCTGCTGGCCGTCACGGGGCTCCTGGCGCGGCTCTCGGGCCCGACGGGGGGCGTCTGGCTCCATCGGGGCGGCTGGCTCGGCTGGGCCGTCGCCGGCGTGCTTCGCCGCACCCTCGGCGACGTGGGCGGGCTGGTCCTGCTCCTCACGCTGATGGCGGTCGCCGGTCTCTGCCTCACCCAGGCGTCCTACGCCGGCCTCTCGCGGACGGTGTTCGCGCGCCTCGCCGCCCTCGTGCGGTTCAACCGGAGCCGGCGGCCGGCGTCCCGCGCCGCGGCGCCCGCGGTCGCCGCGCCGCCAACGCCTGTCGTGGTCGAGCCCCGCCCGACCCCGCCGGCGCCCGCGATCGCGATTCCTCCGGAGCTGGCCGCGCCGCTGCCGGCCGCGGCGGAGCGCCCGCCGGAGCGGGTCCGGGTCCGGAGCGAGGAGCGGGCGCGCGCTGCGGCGGACCGGGCCGGGGCGGGCGAGGAGCGGCCGCGCGCCGCGGACAGCCGTCGCTCGAAGCAGGAGATCTTCGGCTTCGCCCAGCCCGGCGCCACGTTCCAGCTGCCACCGGTGTCCCTCCTCAAGGCCCCCGCGGCTGGCGTGAACCGCCGGACGGAGAGCGAGGAGGAGCTCCGCCAGAACGCCGAGCACCTGCGGAAGCGGCTCGAGGACTTCGGCGTCAAGGGGCACATCGCGCGGATCAACCCGGGGCCGGTCATCACGGGCTACGAGTTCGAGCCCGGGCCCGGCATCAAGGTGAACCAGGTGGTGAACCTGGCCGACGACCTCGCGCTCGCGATGAAGGCGGGCGCCGTCCGCGTCTTCGGGCCGGTGCCCGGCCGGGGCAGCGTGGCCATCGAGGTGCCGAACCCCGAGCCGTCCATCGTGTCCCTCCGCGAGATCTTCCTCTCCAAGGAGTTCAAGGAGTCGAAGGCCCCGCTGGCCCTCGCCCTCGGGCGTGACGCGATCGGCCAGCCGGCCGTCGCGGACCTCGCGTCGATGCCGCACCTCCTCGTCGCCGGGGCGACGGGAGCGGGCAAGTCGGCCGGGCTCAACGCGATGATCTGCTCGATCCTCTTCCGCCGCACCCCCGCCGAGGCGCGCCTCCTCATGATCGACCCGAAGCGCCTGGAGCTCGGGATGTACGAGGGTGTCCCGCACCTCCTGGCGCCGGTCGTGACCGACGCGAAGGAGGCGGCCTCCCGCCTCCGGTGGATCGTCGGCCGGATGGACGACCGCTACAAGCTCCTCGCGGAGAAGTCGGTCCGGAACATCGAGGGATACAACCAGGCGGTCGAGCCGGCCGAGCGTCTGCCCTACTGGGTCATCATCGTGGACGAGCTGGCCGACCTGATGATGGTCTCGGCCGGCGAGGTGGAGACCTCGCTCGCGCGGCTGGCGCAGATCGCCCGCGCGGTGGGGATCCACCTGATCATCGCCACGCAGCGCCCCTCGGTCGACGTGATCACGGGCCTCATCAAGGCGAACTTCCCGGCGCGGATCGCCTTCCAGGCGGCGTCCAAGGTGGACTCGCGCACGATCCTCGACCAGAACGGCGCCGAGCAGCTCATTGGCCGGGGCGACATGCTCTTCGTGCCCCCGGCCACCTCCCGCCCGGTCCGGATCCACGGGGCGTGGGTCTCGGAGGCGGAGGTCCGCGACGTGGTCCGCTTCCTCAAGGAGCAGGGCCAGGCGGTCTTCGAGGAAGGCCTGGTCAAGCCCGTCCGCGACGAGCGGGGCGGCAACGGCGGCGGCGGCGAGGACGATCGCGACGACATCTACTGGCGCGCCGTCGAGCTGATCGTGAGCCAGAAGCAGGCCTCGATCAGCTTCATCCAGCGCCGGATGGGGCTCGGGTACCCGAAGGCCGCGCGCTTCATCGACCTCATGGAGCAGGATCGCATCATCGGGCCCGGCGACGGGGCCAAGCCGCGGCAGATCCTGGTCGGCCCCGAGTATCTGCTTCGCCGCTCGGGCTCCCAGTAACCGAGGCGTACAATACTACGCGACGGGGTGCCTCGAGGCCGTGCCACGACTGGTGGTGTCGCCCGTCGGATGCCAGAGTGACACTCCAAGTGGTTGATTCAAGTGGTTGACAGTGCCCGGGCCGGTCGGGCATCGTATGGATCGCGATGAAGCTCAGCGAGTTTCTGCGACAGAGCACGCGGCCGCAAGCGTTCGGAACGCTGACGGACGGTGATCGCGCGTGCGCCGTCGCGCAGATGTTCGAGGAAGCCTTCGGCGTCCCCACCCAGCGGGTGGGCGTCAGGCGCGAGAGCCAGCTCCTCCGCTGGGTGATCCAGACCTACCGCATCCAGATCCCGAACCGGCAGGAGTGGTGCCGGAAGTGCGAGATCCCCTTCCAGCTTCCCGACGGGCTCTCCGGCTACCTCATCCACCTGAACGACGTCCACCTCGCATCGAAGGCCGTCATCGTGGAGGCCCTCGAGGAGCTCGGGCTGTAGGTCGGACGCCGGCCGCGGCCGGCGTCGCTCCCTGGCTCGGATGCGCATGCGACTTCCCGGCCTCCGTCTGATCGCGGCCCTCGTCGGCGGCCTGACGCTCGCCGCCCCGGCGGCGGCCGCGCCGACCCTGGACGAGGCCGTGAACGCGCTCGAGCAGGCCCAGCGGCGGGTGACGGACCTCAAGGCGCCGTTCCGGCAGGCGGCGCTCAACAAGGCGCTCAACCAGACGGTCGAGGCCCGCGGCACCCTCTACCTGAAGAAGCCCGGCCGCCTGCGCTGGGAGTACCAGACCCCGACGCCCCAGGAGATCGTCTCCGACGGCACGCGGCTCTGGATCTACACGCCGGAGCTCAAGCAGGTGAACGTGAGCGCCGCCCCGGCGGCCCTCGTGGGCCCCGCCGGCAGCTTCCTCCAGGGCCTCGGGCAGGTGCGGGAGCACTTCGACCCGCGCTTCCTCAATCCGGCCCAGGCGACCGACGCTGACGGCCTCGTCGTCCTGGACCTGGTGCCGAAGCGGCCGCAGCCGCTCATGACCCGCCTGATCGTGTCGGTCGATCCGCGGACCTGGCTCGTGCGGCAGGCGGTCATCCACGACGAGCTCGGGAACACCGTGACCGTGCGCTTCGGGGACACGGTGGTGAATTCCGGGCTCTCCGACTCGCTGTTCGTCTTCGTGCCCCCGCCGGGGGTGGCGGTCGTCCAGCACTGACCCGGGAGGCGACCGATGGCCAAGGGTGAGAACTCCTTCGACGTGGCGTGCAAGGTCGACCCGCAGGCCGTGGCGGACGCGGTCCACCAGTCGACCCGCGAGGTCCAGACCCGCTACGACCTCAAGCAGACCAAGACCGAGCTGGGGCTGGAGAAGGACGCGATCACGGTCCACACGGACAACGACTACACGCTGAAGCAGGTCCTCGACGTTCTCCAGTCGAAGCTCCATCGCCGGGGCGTCCCGCTCAAGGCCCTCACCTATGGGAAGGTCGAGCCCGCCGCGGGGAGCACCGTGCGGCAGCGGATCGACGTGCAGCAGGGCATCCCGATGGAGAAGGCGAAGGAGATCGTGCGCCTGATCAAGGACTCGAAGCTCAAGGTGCAGGCGCAGATCCAGGAGGACCACGTCCGCGTCTTCGGCAAGAACCGCGACGATCTCCAGACGGTGATCAAGATGCTCCGGGACAAGGACCTCGGGATCGAGGTGCAGTTCACCAACTACCGCTCGGAGTAGCGCGCCGCCGCCGCGCCCCGGCCGCGCGCCGCCGCTCACGCGGGCAGGATCAAGCCCATCCGTCGCTTCATCTCGTCGAGCTTCGGGCCGGCGACCGCGCGAGCCCGGTCCGCGCCGCGCGCGAGGAGCCGATCCAGCTCCGCGGGGTCCTGCATCAGCGCGGCGTGACGCTCCCGGATCGGCGTCAGCGCCGCGATCACGACGTCGGTGACCGTGCGCTTCAGGTCGCCGTAGCCCCGGGCGTCGGCGAAGTCGGCCTCGACCTCCGGGGGGGTCTTCCCGGTGACCGCCTGGTAGATGCCGAGGAGGTTGTTGACCCCCGCCCGCGCGGGGTCGTCCGAGAATCGGATTTCCCGACCCGAGTCGGTCACCGCGCGGGAGATCGCGCGCCGGATCGCGTCCGGCGCGTCGAGCATCCGGATCGCATGGCCCTCGACGTGGGCATAGCTCTTCGACATCTTCGCGGTCGGATCGTCCAGCCCCATCACCCGGGCGCCGACCGCCGGGATCACGGCGGCGGGCAGGACGAACATCTCGCCGTGAAGACGGTTGAACCGCTCCGCGATGTCCCGCGCGAGCTCGACGTGCTGCTGCTGGTCCTCGCCCACCGGCACCTCGTCGGTGTCGTAGAGCAGGATGTCCGCGGCCATCAGGACCGGGTAGTCGAGCAGGCCGGCGCCCACCGATTCCTGGCGCGTGGAGCGGTCCTTGTACTGCGTCATGCGGTGCAGCCACCCGATTGGCGTCACGCAGTTGAGGAGCCAGCATGCCTCGGCGTGGGCGCTGACGTGGCTCTGGACGAAGAGCGTGCACTGGCCGGGATCGAGACCGGCCGCCAAGAGCATGGCGGCCAGGGAGCGGGTCTGTCGTCGGAGCAGCTCCGGGTCCTGGGGGACCGTGAGCGAGTGGAGGTCGACGACGCAGAAGTAGTTCTCCTTGTCGCCCTGCTCGGCCGCCCAGCGCTTGATCGCGCCCAGGTAGTTCCCGAGATGCACGTCGCCCGAGGGCTGGATGCCGCTGAACACCCGGGGGCGCCGCCCCGCGGTCGTGCCGCCTGACCGCGTCTCCGCGGGCATCACCGGCCCTCCCGGGACGGCCGCGCCGGGACGGCCCCGTCGGCCTCCGGCGCCGTCGAGCCGAGCCGGGTGAGGAAGTTCCCGAGGAGCGCCTTGCCCGACGCCGTCAGGATCGACTCGGGATGGAACTGCACGCCTTCCACGGGGAGCGTGTGGTGCCGGAGGCCCATGATCAGTCCGTCCTCGCTTTCCGCCGAGATCTCGAGGCACGCGGGCAGGCCCGCGCGCCGGACCACGAGCGAGTGGTAGCGGGTCGCCTCGAACGGGCTCGGCAGGCCCGCGAAGACCCCCCGGCCGTCGTGATGGATCAGTGCCGTCTTGCCGTGGACCGGCACCGGGCCGCGCTCCACGACGCCGCCGAACACCTCGCCGATCGCCTGGTGGCCGAGGCACACGCCGAGGATCGGGATGCGCTCCGCGCACCGACGGATCACCGGCATCGAGACGCCGGCCTCGGCCGGCGTGCCCGGCCCCGGCGACACGACGATGCCGGCCGGCGCGAGGCGCTCGATCTCGTCCACCGTGATCGCGTCGTTCCGGTAGACCTCGAGCTCGGCCCCCAGCTCGCCGAGGTACTGCACCAGGTTGTAGGTGAACGAATCGTAGTTGTCGATCACGAGCAGCATCAGAGCCTCCCGCCGGTGCGGCCCGCCCGCTCGATCGCGGCCATGAGGGCCCGGGCCTTCGCGACGCATTCCTCCTGCTCCCGCTCCGGCACCGAGTCGTAGACGACGCCCGCGCCGGCCTGGACGTAGGCGGTGCCGTGTCGCACGAGCACCGTGCGGATCGTGATGGCCGTGTTGAGTGAGCCGTCGAAGCCGAAGTACCCGACGCAGCCGGCGTACGGCCCGCGGGCCACCGGCTCCAGCGCGTCGATGATTTCCATCGCCCGCACCTTGGGCGCCCCGCTGACCGTGCCGTGCGGGAAGACCGCCTGGAGCACCTCCCACGCCGATCGGCCCGGGGCGAGCGCGCCCTCGACGTGCGAGACGAGGTGCATCACGTGCGAGTAGCGCTCGATGGTCAGGAGCTCGCTGACCCGGACCGAGCCGTAACGGGCGACGCGGCCGACGTCGTTGCGCGTGAGGTCGACCAGCATGACGTGCTCCGCGCGCTCCTTCGGGTCGGCGAGGAGCTCGCGGGCCTGCGCCTCGTCCTCGTCCCGGGTGCGGCCGCGCGGGCGGGTCCCCGCGAGCGGGCGCATCTCGATGCGGCCGTCCTCCTCGCGGACCAGCCGCTCGGGGGACGAGCCCACCAGCGTGGCGCCGTCGCCGGCGTCGAGGAGGAACATGTACGGCGAGGGATTCACGACGCGGAGGGCGCGATAGATGGCGAGGGGGTCGAGCCCCGGCACGGGCGTCGCGAACCGCTGCGAAAGGATGACCTGATAGATGTCACCGGCTCGGATGTGTTCCTGGGCGCGCTCGACGGCGGCGCAGTAGGCCTCCGGCGTCCAGTTCGACCGGGGCGAGAGCTCGGTGGGCACCGCCGGCGGCTCGGCGGGGCGCGGCGCCCGGAGCCGCTCGAGGACCTGGTCGATCCGCTCGTGGGCGCGCGCGGTCGCGGCGTCGGCCCCGCCATCCTCGTCGAGGAAGGCGCTGGCGACGATCCGCATGGTGTGGCGCCTATGGTCGAACGCGACGACGGTGTCCATGAGGGCCAGGCGGAAGACGGGCAGCCTGAGATCGTCGGGCGGGCGATCCGGCAGCCGCTCCCACAAGCGCACCGCATCGTAGGCGAGGTACCCGAGGAAGCCGCCGGTGAACGGGGGCAGCTCGGGATCGCGCGCGGCGCGGTAGCGGCCGAGGTACCGCGCGACGGTCTCGAGGGGCCGCCCGCGCTCGATCACGGTCCCGTCGGGCCGGAGGACGCGCACCTCGAGCCCGTCGCACTCGAGCACCAGCCGGGGATTCCCGCCGAGGACCGAGAAGCGCGCCACCTGCTCCGGCCCCTCGACGCTCTCCAGGAGGAAGCTCGACGGGAGGTCCCGGAGGCGCAGGTAGGCGGAGATCGGGGTCTCGAGGTCGGCGAGGAGCTCTCGCGAGACGGGCAGGACGTTGGGCGCCCCGCTCCGCCCGGCCCGGCCGCCCGGGACGGATACCAGCGTCGGCTCGGCACGGCTCGCCATCGACGGCTCCTTTCGCTCGCCTCGGGGGCGACGCGGCGGTCGCAGAAATCAAAAAAGCCGGGCTCGCGGGGACCGTCCCGCTCAGCTCGGCTTCGACTCACTTCGTTGCTACGTCCGGGAATCGCTACGCGGGTCCAGGTCCCTCCAGGCCAGAGGGGCTCCACCAGCGCCACGACCACCAGCGCTGTCCGCCGTCCTGACGAAGGGCAAGGAAACCGCGTCGCATCGTGCCCCGCACGTTAGTCGCGCCGACCCGGTATGTCAAGGGCACGCAGAGCGGGCTGAGAGCGTCGGAGCTTCCGGCCGGCGCCGGCCGGCGTGCCCCGGCGCTATAATGGCGCGATTCTGCGGCCTTTCAAAGCGTGCCCAGGCCCGCCGGAATGGACGATCGGCGCGGAGACAGGGCGGACCACGCCCTGGGCTTCGCCTGGAGGCGTGCGACGGCGTCCTCCCGACTTTCCGGATCTCGTTCCTGGACTCATTCGGCGGCGTGTGCGGTCCTCGTCTGCGCGCCGCTGGCCGTCGCCTTCCTGACGGAGGGCCGCGGGGCGGACCCGGTCACGCGCATCGGCGTCCTCTTCGCCTTCGGCCTCGCCCTCGCCGCCGCGTGCCGTCCTGCTCCTCCGCGCGGCTGACGCGCGGGCGGCCTGGGAGACTGCGGCGCTCGAGCTCGCGCTCCGGCAGGCCCGGGACCAGCAGGCGGCGACGGCCGAGATCCTGGGGCCATGGCCGCCTCGCCGCCCGACCTGCAGCGCGTGCTCGACACGATCGCCCGGAACGCCGCGCGTGTATGCGACGGCCTCTACGCGGTGGTCTTCCGCTCGGACGGCACCGAGATCCGGCTGGCCTCCCATCACGGCCTGTCCCCCTCGAGACTGGCTGCGCTCAATGAGCGGTACCCCATAAGCGTGAACGACGGGAGTCTGCTGGCCCGCGCGATTCGCACTGCATCGGTGCTCCACTTCCCGGACCTTCTGAGCGACCCGGACATCCCGACCTGGCTCAGCGACCTCGCGCGCGCCGAGGGCTACCGCAGCCTGGTCGTCTTGCCGATGATGCAGAACGGTCGTGCCGTCGGAAGCCTCAACGTGTCCCGCCCGGAGGGCGGGTTCACGGAACGCCAGATCCAGGCTCCTCCAGACGTTCGCCGACGCAGGCGGTGATCGCGATCGAGAACGTGCGCCTCTTCCAGGAGCTGCAGGCCCGGAACCGTGAGTTGACCGCGGCGCTCGAGCGGGAGACGGCGACCGGGGGCATCCTCCGGGCCATCGCGACCTCCCCCGCGGATCCGAGCTCGGTGTTCGAAGCAATCGTGGAGAGCATGCTTCGACTCTGTGGCGCGACCATCGGCGCCATCAACCTGTCAGACGGCCAGCAGGTCTCGGTCGCCGCGATACGGGGACCGGCGGGGCTTCTCGACGCCGTCAAGTCTGCGTTCCCGCGCGGGCTGACGGATCCCGGGCTCACCACGCGCGCGATCCGAGAGGGCGTCGTGATACACGTGCCCGACGTGCGGGAGGAGCCTACGAGCCTTCGCGAGGTCGACGAGACAAGCGGCATGCGAGCCGAGCTGTATGTGCCGATGCTGCGCGAGGGCCGGTGTATCGGAGCCCTCGTTATCTCGCGCGACACGCCGGGTCTTTTCTCCGAGGCTCAGGTGACCCTGATGCACACGCTGGCGGATCAGGCCGCGATCGCCGTGGAGAACGTCCGGCTGTTCCAGGCGCTCGAGGCGCGGAATCTCGAGTTGACCGTGGCGCTGGAGCAGCAGACGGCGACGGCGGAGATTCTGCGCGTGATCTCGAGCTCACCTACCGACGCGCAGCCCGTGTTCGACACCATCACCAAGAGCGCGGTCCGATTGAGCGAAGGACTCTTCGGCTGCATCTTTCGCTTCGAGGAGGGCCTGCTCCATCTCGCCGGTGCCCATAACATCCCCGACGAGTTGATGGCGCGCTTCCGGAGCCGGTTCCCCAGCCGGCCGTATCGGGGCTTGCTTGCAATGCGGGCTGTTCTCGACGGGCGTCATCGTCCAGTCCCCGGATGTCGACCAGGATCCGGAGTTCCAGAACCAGGACATCACGGTCCCGTTGGGCATGCGGAGCCTGATCGGCGTGCCCATGCTGCGAGATGGAACTACGATCGGGTCGATCACCGTGGGCCGGCGCGCGACCGGGTACTTCCCCGAAGTCCAGGTTGAGCTGCTGAAGACGTTCGCCGCGCAGGCGGTGATCGCGATCGAGAACGTGCGCCTGTTCACGGAGCTCCAGGCGCGGAACGTGGAGCTGACGGAGTCGCTGGAGCAGCAGACGGCGATGGCAGAGATCCTGCGCGTCATCTCCAGCTCGCCGGCCGATCTTCAGCCCGTCATGGACGTAGTGGCCGAACGCGCGGCCCATCTGTGCGGGGCCGACAACGTCGTGGTCGTACCGGCTGGATGGTCGGGTCCTCCGCGCAATGGCGGTGCATGGGCCGTGGCCGACGGAGGAGATCCAGCTCAGTCGTGGCGTGCCCTCCGGTCGGGCAGTGCTCGACCGGGCGACCATCCATGTCCCGGACGTGAGGGCGGCCGGGGACGAGTACCCCGACGCGCAGTCACGGGCGGTCCGGACCAATACGCACGCGATCTTGGTCGCGCCGCTTCTCCAGGAAGGGCGAGGCCGTCGGGACGATCACGATGCGACGGGACGAAGCCCGGGCCGTTTTCCGAGAAGCAGGTCAAGCTCCTTGAGATCTTTGCCGCTCAGGCGGTGATCGCGATCGAGAACGTGCGGCTCTTCCAGGAGCTCGCAGGCGCGGAACCGCGAGCTGACCGAGTCGCTCGAGCAGCAGACGGCGACGGCGGAAATCCTGCGGGTCATCTCGAGCTCGCCGACGGACCTCACAGCCGGTCTTCGACGCGATCGCGCGAGCGCGGCGTCCGGCTGTGCCGACGGGCATGTACGGCACGGCGTTCTCGTTCGACGGCGAGCGGGTCGCATCTCGGTCGCGCACCGCGGCGTCTCGGCCGCGGCCGCTGAGGCGCTCACGAGCGCACGTCTACCCGATGCTACCGGGCGCCGGAGCATGCTCGACGGCCCGGCCGAGCTCGGGAGGAGGGTCGTCCACGTCCGGGACGTGACCGCGGATCTGAACCTGTCCGCACGGCCGCGCGAGCTCGCGACGAGCTGGTCGGGTTCCGGTCGCTGCTGGCCGTGCCAATGCTCGCGCGATGGCCGTGGCGATTGGGGTCTGACCATCGCGCGCGCGAGCTGGCGAGCTCTTCGCCGCGCACGAGATCGAGCTCCTCAAGACCTTCGCCGACCAGGCGGTGATCGCGATCGAGAACGTGCGCCTGTTCCACGGAGCTCGAGGCCCGGAACCGCGAGCTGACCGAGTCGCTCGAGCAACAGACCGCGACGAGCGAGATCCTGCGCGCGATCTCGGCGTCGCCAACCGACACTCAGCCGGTCTTCGACACGATCGCGCAGCGGGCCGTCCGCGTCTGCGACGGCACCCACTGCGTCGTGTTCCGGTTCGATGGCGTGCTCGTCGACGCGGTCGCGCACTCCGGGTTGTCCACCGAGTCGGTCGAGGAGGTTCGCCGCATCTACCCCTCCCGCTGTCCGCGGACACCCTGGCGGTCCGGTCCATCCGCGAGGGCCAGGTCGTCCATGTCGCGGACATGCTGGCGATCCTTCCGAGCCGGTCCGTCGGCCAGGCGCTGGTAGGCGGACTACCGCAGCGGCATCATGGTGCCGCTGCTGCGGAGCGGGATCGCCGTGGGCGTCATCGCCGTGGGCCGGAGCGACCCGGCCGGCGGACCGCGGCCGTTCACCGAGAAGGAGATCGCGCTCCTCCAGACGTTCGCCGACCAGGGCGTGATCGCGGTCGAGAACGTGCGCCTGTTCCGGGAGCTCGAGGCGCGGAACCGCGAGCTGACCGAGTCGCTCGAGCAGCAGACGGCGACGAGCGAGATCCTGCGGGTGATCTCGAGCTCGCCGACCGATGTCCAGCCGGTCTTCGACGCGATCGTCCGAAGCGCGGTCGTCACTGTGCGAGGCGGTCAACGGCGGGCGTGTATCGATTCGACGGGGAGCTTGATCCACCTCGTGGCTCAGCACGGCCTGACGCCGCGAGGGTCTCGACGCGTTCGCCGAGCGTCTGTCCCGCGCCTCCCGGCCGGGAGCGTGACCACGGCGCGCGCGATCCTCGACGCCGCAGCTCGTCCACGTTCCGACATCGCCGAGGACCCGGAATTCGAGCGACCAGGCAGCTTGCACGCGGGGTTCCGTACGCGTGCTCGCGCGTCCCGATGCTCCGCGAAGGCAGGCCGATCGGTGCCATCACCGTCGTCGCGAGCGAAGGCGGCGGCCCTTCACCGCCAAGCAGATCGCGCTTCTGCAGACCTTCGCGGCCCAGGCGGTGATCGCCCTCGAGAACGTGCGCCTGTTCCACGGAGCTTCAGGCGCGCGAACCGCGAGCTGACCGAGTCGCTCGAGCAGCAGACGGCGACCAGCCGAGATCCTGCGAGTCATCTCCGGCTCGCCGACCGACATCGCAGCCGATCTTCGAGACCATCGCCCGGTCCGCGACCACGCTGTGCGAGGCATGATCTGTGCGGCGTCTACACGTTCGACGGGGAGCTGCATCCACATCGGCAGCGCACTATGGCCGGACGCCCGCAGAGCTGCAGGGCCTATCGAACGGGCCTTCCCATCAGCCACCGAGCCGCGATCAGCGTGACGGCCCGCGCCATTCGCACGGCCGCGGTCGTCCAGATTCCCGATCACAGCGCGGATCCCGAAGTGGCCGATTCGCCTCGCGGAAGCTGGCCTGCGCACCGTGCTCGTCGTGCCCGATGATGCGGAGACGGCGAGCGCTGATCGGCGCCATCTCGGTGGCCCGAGCGATCGTGCGGGCCCTTCACCGACCGACAGATCGCGCTGCTCCGGACGTTCGCCGACCAGGGGTGATCGCGATCGAGAACGTGCGCCTGTTCCGGGAGCTCGAGGCGCGGACGCGTGAGCTGGCGCGGTCGGTGGAGGAGCTCCAGGCGCTCGGCGAGGTCGGGCGGGCGGTCAGCTCGACCCTGGACCTGCCCACGGTGCTCGCGACCATCGTGGCGCGCGCGGTCGCAGCTGTCCGGGACCGAGCGGCGGCGTCCTCTACGAGTACGACGAGGCCGACCCGGAGTTTTCGCGCTCCAGGCCAGCCACCGGATCGAGGCGGAGCTGGTCGAGGCGCTGCGGGCGACGCCGATCGAGCTCGGAGAAGGAGCGACCGGGCGGGCCGTGCGTCCAGCGAGCCCCCTGTCGAGGTCCTCGACATCCTCGATGATCAGCAGTTCCAGATCGCCGCGGCTGCGAGCCACCCTGACCGGCTCGGCTACCGATCGATCCTCGGCATCCCGCTCCTCCGTCGAGCAGCGGATCCTGGGCGCCCTGACCGTGTCGCCGCCGGGAGCCCGGGACGCTTCCCGCCGGAGACGGTGAACCTCCTCCAGACCTTCGCGACCCAGTCGACGCTCGCGATCCAGAACGCGCGCCTGTTCCGCGAGATCGAGGCGAAGGGCCGGGAGCTCGAGGTCGCGAGCCGGCACAAGAGCCAGTTCCTGGCCAACATGAGCCACGAGCTCCGTACCCCGCTCAACGCGATCCTCGGTTACACCGAGCTCCTGATCGACGGGATCTACGGCGAGCTGGCCCCGAAGGCCGGCGACGTCATGGCGCGGATCGACCGGAGCGGCAAGCACCTCCTCGGTCTGATCAACGACGTCCTCGATCTCTCGAAGATCGAGGCCGGCCAGCTCGAGCTCGCGCTCGCCGACTACTCGCTGGCGGAGGTCGTCCACGCCGTGGTCACCCAGGTGGAGTCCCTGGCGGCCGAGAAGGGGCTCATCCTCCAGGCGACCATCGCGCCGGACCTGCCCGCGGGGCGGGGCGACGAGCGACGGCTGGCCCAGGTGCTGCTGAACCTCGTGGGCAACGCCATCAAGTTCACGGAAGTGGGGTCGGTGCGAATCGTGGCCCACCGGGACGGCGACGCGTTCGTCGTGTCGGTCGCCGATACGGGCCCGGGCATCGCCGAGGCGGACCGGCAGCGGATCTTCGAGGAGTTCCAGCAGGCGGACAGCTCGAGCACCCGCAAGAAGGGCGGGACGGGGCTCGGGCTCTCGATCGCCAAGCGGATCGTCGAGCTCCACGGCGGTCGGATCTGGGTCGAGTCGACGGTGGGGCGAGGGTCCGTCTTCAGCTTCCGGGTGCCCGCGCGCGTCGAGCGCCAGGTCGCGAGGGCCTGACCGTGGCCAAGCGCATCCTGGTCGTCGAGGACCACGAGGAGAACCGCCAGATCCTGCGCGACCTCCTGGGTCACGCGGGCTTCGAGATGCTCGAGGCCCACTCCGGCGAGGACGGCGTGACGGCCGCCGCGCGCGAGCGCCCGGATCTCATCCTCATGGACATCCAGCTGCCCGGGATCGACGGCTACGAGGTCACGCGCCGGATCAAGGCGGATCCCGCCCTGCGGGCGATCCCCATCATCGCGGTCACGTCCTACGCGCTCTCCGGGGACGATCGGAAGGCCCTGGCCGCCGGCTGCGACGCCTACGTGACGAAGCCGTTCAGCCCGCGCGCCTTGCTGGCGAAGATCCGCGGGTTCCTCGGATGACGCGATGAGGACGCCGCCCCGCCTGCTCGTCGTCGACGACAACGCGCTCAACGTCGACATCCTCCGGACCCGGCTCGCCGCCCAGGGCTACGAGGTGCTCACCGCGAGCGACGGGGTCGCCGCGCTGAGCCTCGCCCGCGCCCAGCAGCCCGATCTCCTCCTCCTCGACGTCATGATGCCGGGGCTCGACGGGCTCGAGGTGTGCCGCCGGCTCAAGGGCGACGCCACCCTCCCGTTCATGCCGGTCATCCTCGTCACCGCCAAGGCCGATTCCCGGGACGTGGTGGCGGGGCTCGATGCGGGCGCCGACGAGTACCTGACGAAGCCGGTGGACCAGGCCGCGCTCGTCTCACGAGTGAAGTCGATGCTCCGGATCAAGGCACTCCACGATACCGTCGAGGAGCAGGCGGCGGCGCTTGGCGAGTGGAACCGCACGCTCGAGTGCCGCGTGCGGGAGCAGGTCGAGCAGCTCGAGCGGCTAGGGCGTCTCCGCCGCTTCTTCTCGCCGCAGCTCGCCGACGCGATCGTCCAGGGCGGGGCCGAGGATCCCCTCCGGACACACCGTCGCGAGGTGACCGTCGTCTTCGCGGACCTGCGCGGCTTCACCGCCTTCGCCGAGGCGGCCGAGCCGGAAGAGATCATGACCGTCCTTCGCGAGTACCACGGCGAGATGGGCCGGCTGATCCTCGATCACGAGGGCACGCTGGAGCGGTTCACCGGGGACGGGCTGATGGTCTTCTTCAACGATCCGGTTCCCGTGCCCGACGCGCCGGAACGGGCGGTTCGCATGGCCGTCGCCATGCGCGATCGCGTGGGTGAGCTGGCCGTGAAGTGGCGCCGCGAGGGCTACGAGCTCGATCTCGGCCTCGGCATAGCCCGCGGCTTCGCGACGCTCGGCGCGATCGGGTTCGAGGGCCGATGGGACTATGCCGCCCTGGGGACCGTCACCAACCTGGCGGCGCGTCTCTGCGGCGAGGCGCGCGGTGGCCAGATCCTCGCGCCGCCCGCGTCCTGGCGACGCTCGATGCGCTCGTCGAAGCGAGCTCGTCGCGTAGGGTCGTCGAGCAACGTGCCTTCGGCTTCGAGGCGCCGCTGGCCGGCACGCGGTTCCGCTCCGGAACGTGCCTCGACGGGGCGGCCGGCTGCCACGGGCGTGGTGATGGGTTCGGCTCCCTGCCGCCGCCTCTTAGGGGCGGTTAAGGGCTCGCGCGAGGGTCCCGACCTGTGGCATGGTAGGGCAGCATGGCGCAGACCCAGGGCCCCTCCCCGTCATTCTGGGATGAGGTCGGCGCCAATTTCCCCTCCCTCAAGGGCGCGGTCTCCACCGCCTACTACTTCGACTGCGAGCGCTGGCTCTTCGAGACCTACCTCCCGAAGCTGAGCGATCTCGTCGTCTTCAAGACCGATCTCTGGGACGAGGCGAAGAACACGGAGATCCTGCGGTGGGCGGCCGACCACGGCGCGCGCCCCCTGGGCGTCGACGTGTCCATCGACGTCGTGCGTGAGGCGCGCAAGGTGCTGCACGGCCACGGGCCGGGGTTCGTGGTGGGCGACGTGCGCGCGATCCCGTTCGGTGACGGCACGGTGGACGCGGTGTACTCGATGGGGACCATCGAGCACTTCGTGGAATACGCCCAGGCCGTGCGGGAGATCTTCCGGATCCTCGCGCCCGGCGGCATCGCGATCATCGGCGTTCCCAACAAGCTCGATCCGTTCCTCCGGCCGCTGATGGTGCACCTGATGAACGGCCTGGGACTCTACGGCTACGGGATGGAGAAGTCGTTCACGCCCGGGGAGCTCCGACGCCTCCTGGAATCGGCGGGCTTCCAGGTCGCGAGCCAGACGGGCATCCTCTTCATCCCCGGGTGGCTCCGCATGCTCGATCTCTGGTGCCACACCCGGCGCTCCCGGCTCGCGGGACTCGTCGGTCTGCCGGTGCGCCTCTTCGCCTGGCTGTACCGGCACGTGCCCGCCGTGCGGCGGCACGGCTACCTGACCGTCTGCGTGGGCACCCGGCCGTCCTGACGCGTCGCGCGCCTGCGCCCCGCGCGGGGGCGCGGGGCCGCGCGATCCGGGGGCCGCGGGCCCGGATGCTATACTCGATCGCTGCCATGAACGTCCATCTCGTGAGCCTCGGCTGCCCGAAGAATCAGGTCGACGGCGAGCTGATGCTCGGCCTCTTGGCCCGGGACGGGGTGGCTCCGGTGGCCGAGGCCGAGGCCGCCGACTGCGTCGTCGTCAACACCTGCGCGTTCATCGACCGGGCCAAGCAGGAATCGATCGAGACCATCCTGGAGCTCGCCGCCTGGAAGAGCCGCGCGCCCGGCCGCCGCCTGGTGGTCGCCGGCTGCCTGCCCCAGCGCTACGGGACCGAGCTCCTCACCGAGATGCCCGAGATCGACGCGCTCGTGGGCACGGGCGAGCTGCCACGGATCGTGGACGTGGTCCGCCGGCTGGACGCCCGCGACGCCTGGGTGGCGGCCGCCCCCCCGGGATACGTGTACCGGGCGGACATGCCGCGCGTGCGTCTCGGCCGCGAGCCCTACGCCTACGTGAAGATCGCCGAAGGGTGCAACATGGGCTGCACCTTCTGCGCGATCCCGCTGATGCGCGGGCGGCACCGGAGCCGCGCGCTGGCCGACGTGGTGACGGAGGTCGAGGCGCTCGCCCGCGACGGCGTCCAGGAAGTGGTGCTGGTCTCTCAGGACACCCTGGCGTGGGGGAAGGATCTGCCGGCCGGTCCGGGACGGCCGGACTTCGGCGATCTGCTCCTGGCGCTCTCCGAGACGGCGATCCCGTGGCTCCGCTACCTCTACCTGCATCCGGCGCACGTCACGGACGGGCTCGTCCGGAAGCTCGCGCAGGCGCGCGCGCTCCCGTACGTCGACATGCCGATCCAGCATGCCGACGACGGGATTCTCCGCGCGATGCGGCGCGGGGTGACGCGGCGGCGCATGGCGGAGATCGTCGCCGCGCTCCGCGAGGCGATCCCGGGGGCGACCCTCCGGACGACCGTGCTCGTCGGGTTCCCGGGCGAGAGCGACGCGGCGTTCGACACGCTGCTCGAGTTCCTCGACGAGACGCGCTTCGACCGCGTGGGCAGCTTCGTCTACTCGGCCGAGGAGGGGACGCCGGCCGCCGCGCTCCCGGCCGCGGTGCCGGCGGAGGTCGCCGAGGAGCGCGCGCGCCTGGTCCAGGAGACGCAGGACCGGCTCGCGTGGGAGCGCCAGGAGGCCCTGCGGGGCACCGTCCACGAGGTGCTGATCGACGGCCGCAGCGAGGACCCGGCCTTCGCGTGGGAGGGCCGGACCGCTGCGCAGGCCCCGGAAATCGACGGGGTGGTGTACCTCCGCGACCGCGACCTCGCGCCCGGTCGTCGAGTGCGCGTCAAGATGCTCGAGGTCGACGGCTACGATTTCGTCGGGACCGTCGCCCGCTGAGCGGCCCGCGGCGGCGGGCCGCGGATCGCAGCTGGCACGCTGGATCGCGACCTCCGGAGGGCTCGGCTACGCGCCCTTCGCGCCCGGCACCGCCGCGAGTCTCCCGATCGCGCTGGCCGTCTGGTGGTTCCGGCCGACCGACCTGACGCTCCTCGGGCTCGCCGCGATCGTGATCTTCGTCGGCACGTGGGCGGCGGGGCGGGAGGAGGAGCGCCTCGGCGAGAACGACCCGCGCGCGATCGTCATCGACGAGGTCGCCGGCATGCTGATCTCGTGCTGCGCCAATCCGCGGACGCTGCCCTGGATCCTGGGGCTCTTCGTCGCCTTCCGCGCGTTCGACGTCTTGAAGCCGCTCGGCATCAACAAGCTCCAGGCTCTGCCCGGCGGGATCGGCATCATGGCGGACGATGTGCTGGCCGGGATCTACGTGAGCCTCCTCGGGCAGCTGCGCCACCTCGTCTGATCCGTGCTGACCGCCGAGCTGGTGACCGTGTCCGCCGATCCCGCGGGGACGGTTGCCGACGCGGCGCTGGCCGTCGGCCGGCTCCTCGAGCGAGCCGGGTGTCCGCTCCGCGCGCGCCGGGTCGTCGCCGCCGAGGAAGAGGGCGTGGAGCGCGCGCTGCGCCAGGCCGCCGCCGAGGGCGGCTACGTCGTGGCGGTGGGTGAGGGAGACGGCGCCAGCACGCTCCGGCAGGCCCTCGCCCGGTGCCTCGGGACCCGCCTCGTCCTGAGCAACCGCGCCCTCGACCTCGTCGCGGGCGCTTACGCGGCGCGCGGACACGCGGTGCCAGGGCGGGCGGAGCAGCTGGCGCTCGTGCCGCAGGGCGCGACGGTCCTGGCGGCCCCCGAGCCCGGCGAGCCCGGGCTGCTCGCGGAGATCGGCGACGCCGTCGTCCTCGCGTTGCCTGCCCTGCCCGCGACCGCCGTGTCGCTGGCCCGCGCGCATCTCCTCCCGCGGCTCGCCGAGGCGAGCATCGGGCCGTTCGTCCTGGCGCGCACGCTCCGGCTGGTCGGGCTCGACGTGGGCGCCGCCGAGGCCCAGCTCCAGACAGCGCTCCGCGGCGCCGAGGGCGTGAGCGGCCACGTGGTCGAGACGGGCGAGGAGTGCTGGGCGCGCCTCCGCGTCCGCGTGGACTCGCCGGCGCGGGGCGAGGCGGCGCTCGCCGCGCTCGAGCCCGCGCTCCGCGGCGCCTTCGGCATCGCCTGGTACGGCATCGACGACGAGACGCTGGAGGTCGTCGTGGGCCGCCTCCTGCGCGGGCGGGGCTTCACCGTCGCGCTCGCCGAGTCCTGCACGGGAGGGCTCGTGGGCCACCGGCTCACCCAGGTGGCAGGGAGCTCCGTGTACTTCGAGCGCGGGTTCGTCGTCTACTCGAACGAGGCGAAACAGGCGCTGCTCGGCGTGCCGGAGTCGGTGCTGCGGGAGCACGGGGCCGTGTCCGCCCCCTCCGTGGACGCCATGGCACGCGGCGCGCGCGAGCGCGCGGGGACCGACATCGGGGTCGCGGTCACCGGGATCGCCGGGCCCGACGGCGGGACGCCGACCAAGCCGGTCGGCACCGTGTTCATTGCCCTCGCCGACCGGCAGGGCACCGTCGTCGAGCGTTACCGATTCGACCGCGACCGGGAGGGCAACAAGGCGCTCTCCGCAGTCCGCGCTCTCGATCTGCTCCGCCGGCGCTGCCTCGAGGCGAGCTGAGCGGGGGGCGTGTCTCTTTTCCGCGCCGTCCCGTATGCCGGCGTCGCCAGGTCGAATGGGGACGCGGTGGCGGAGAATCGCTCGGCATGCGGCGGAATGCGCGGGCTGGGCGAGCCGACGCGTCGGCCGGTGATGGCACTCGTGTTGCTCCCGCGATGAGACGTGGGCTGCGGGGGATCCGCCGGTGAGTGACGCCACGCTCCGGACCTTCGTCGCCCTGCTTCTGCCGGATGGCGTGCGCACGGGGCTCGCGGCGGTGAGCGAGGAGCTCCGCGCCCAGACGCGCGGGCTGACCTGGGTGCCGCCGGAGAATCTCCACCTCACGCTCCGGTTCCTGGGCGAGGTCGGCCCCGCGACGCTCGAGCACGTCCGGGACGCCGTGGCGGCCGCGGCGGCGGCCGTCGCGCCGTTCACGGTGAGCCTGGGCGGGCTGGGCGGCTTTCCCGCCGGGCGCGCGCCTCGGGTGCTGTGGGCCAGCGTCGCGACCGGCGGCGAGAAGGTCGAGGCGCTCTTCGCGGAGCTCGAGGCGGCGCTGGTCGCCCGCGGGATCCCGGGGGAGAGCCGGGCCTTCCATGCCCACGTCACGCTCGCCCGGGCGCGGGACCCGCGGGGGGCGAAGGAGCTCCTGCGCGTGCTGGGCGCCGGGCCGGCCTTCGGCGAGGTGCGCGTGGAGGCCCTCCACCTCATGCGCTCCGAGCTCGGTCCACGCGGCGCGCGCTACAGCGCCTTGACGGCGGCGCCGCTCGGCGGTCCATTGGGGCAGGGCTGATGCGCTGCCACAACATGTGGTGTACTCATCTTCTGTTGACATGTCCGGCGGGCCTTTCTAGAATGACGCCGACATGGAGCGTGATTCGCGGCCAAGCCCGGCGACCCGGAAGTCGCGCGGAGACGAACGGAGGGACGTGATGGCAGAGTCCAAGGCTGAGTCGAAGTCCGAGTCGAAGTCCGAATCCAAGGCCGACAAGGACCGCCGGCAAGCGCTCGAGCTGGCGCTCTCCCAGATCGAGCGGCAGTTCGGCAAGGGCGCCGTGATGAAGCTCGGCGCGTCGGGCGCGCTCGAGGAGACGGCGGTCGTCCCGACCGGCGCGCTCACCATCGACTTGGCGCTCGGCATCGGCGGCATCCCCCGCGGGCGCGTGACGGAGATCTACGGGCCGGAGTCCTCCGGGAAGACCACGCTCGCCCTCCACGTGATCGCGGAGGCGCAGCGCTCGGGCGGCTACGCGGCGTTCGTCGACGCCGAGCACGCCCTCGACGCGGTCTACGCCAAGCGGCTCGGCGTGAACATCGACGAGCTCCTGATCTCGCAGCCCGACACGGGCGAGCAGGCGCTCGAGATCACCGAGCATCTGGTCCGCTCGGGCGCGATCGACGTCATCGTGATCGACTCCGTCGCGGCGCTCGTGCCGAAGGCCGAGCTCGAGGGCGAGATGGGCGAGTCGCTGCCGGGGCTCCAGGCGCGGCTCATGTCGCAGGCCCTCCGGAAGCTCACCGCCGCGATCGCGCGCTCCGGCACCGCCGTGATCTTCATCAATCAGATCCGCGAGAAGATCGGCGTCATGTTCGGGAACCCCGAGACGACGTCGGGAGGCCGCGCGCTCAAGTTCTACGCCTCGATTCGCCTGGACATCCGGCGGATGGACGCCCTCAAGCAGGGGACGGAGTCGGTCGGCGTCCACACGAAGGTCAAGGTGGTGAAGAACAAGCTCGCGGCGCCGTTCCGCGAGGCCGAGTTCGACGTGATGTACGGCGAGGGGATCTCCCGCGAGGCCAACGTCCTCGACCTTGCCGTGGTGCAGGGGATCGTCGAGAAGAGTGGCACGTGGTTCTCGTACCGAGATCAGCGGATCGGCCAGGGCCGCGACAACGCCCGGAAGTTCCTCAAGGACAACCCCAATCTGCTGGCCGAGATCGAGACGGCGGTCCGCCACGCCGTCGGGCTGAAGCCCGTCGGGAACGGAGCCTGACGGCCCGCGCGACATCGCGCGCGGGATCACTCCGGTGACGGTGGTGCCTCGGCGGGCGTCGTCGACGGGGGCCCGGCCGGCGCTCGACAGTCGCCGGGCCCGGACCGTCGCCCTCGATCTGCTCGCGCGGAAAGCCTGGACGCGACACGATCTCGCCGCTCGCCTGCGACGCCGCGGGGCGCCTCCGGACGTGGCGGACGCGGTGGTGGCCGAGCTCGAGGCGCGGGGCTTCGTGGACGACCGCGCCTTCGCCGCCGTGTGGGCCGAGTCGCGGGCACGAAGCCGGTCCTTCGGACGCCAGCGGCTGCAGGAGGAGCTGCGCGCGCGGGGAATCGCGCGCCCGCTGGTGGAGGCCGCGCTCGTGTACGCCTTCGAGGACACGAGCGAGTTGGCCCGGGCGCACGCGGCGGGGGCCCGGCGCCTGGCCATTCTCCGGCGGCGGGCTCCCGACCAGGCTCCAAGGCGGCTGCACGACTACCTCCGACGGCGCGGCTATCCGGGGGACGTCGTCAGGCAGGTCCTGCGGACCCTCTGCCAGGAGGGCATGCCCGAGGGGCTGCCTGAGCCCTAGCGGCGGGGTCCGGACGACCGTCCGGCGACCCAGTTGACGACATCACGCGAGTGCGAGACAACGGTGCCGTCTCGTTCTCACCGACCCAGGAGGCGCTCATGACTCCGGCGGAACGGCAGGCGCTGATCGCGAAGTACAAGGCGGGCTACGACGAGGTGGTGCGCGCGCTGGCGGGGATCGCGGCCGACGAGCGGGACTGGCGCCCGGCTCCCGGCGAGTGGAGCGCCCGCGAGGTCGTGCACCACCTGGCGGACAGCGAGACGATCTCCGGCATCCGGCTCCGGCGCCTCCTCATCGAGGACAACCCCGTCATCGAGGGCTACGACGAGGCCGAGTACGCGCGGTACTTCCGCTACCAGGATCGCCCGTGGGAGCCCGCGCTCCAGGCGTTCCAGGCGGCCCGGTCCACCACGGCGCAGCTCCTCGACACCATGACGGAGGCCGACTGGGGCCGGACCGGCACGCACACGGAGAGTGGGCCGTACTCGACGGCGAAGTGGCTCCGCATCTACGCGGACCACGGCCACGTCCACGCCGAGCAGATCCGCAAGAACCGCGCCGGCTGGGCTGCCCGGTCGCGCTGATCGCGTCAGGGGCGGCGCGTCCGGTTCCCGGCGCGCGGCGCGCTGAGCGCCGCGGCGTACCCGCTGCCCCGCCGGAGAGCTCTCCACCGTGACCGGCCAGGTCCGCCCCGCCCCGCGGGCGTGGCTCATGTGGGGCATTCCAGCCTTCCTCTTTCTCTTCGCCTTCTTCCACCGCGCGGCCCCCGGGGTCTTCGCCAAGGAGCTGATGCAGAGCTTCGGTGCGACCGGCGCCCTGATCGGGCTCCTGTCCGCGACCTACTTCTACGCCTACGCGGGGCTGATGATTCCGGCGGGCGTCCTGCTGGACCGGCTGGGCGTGCGGTGGACGGTGTCGGCCGGGGGGCTCGTGATGAGCGCGGGCGCGCTGTTCATGGCGCTCGCCGCGGGCCCCGCGCTCTTGTTCACGGGCCGGTTCCTCGTGGGCGCTGGCGCGTCCGTCATGTTCGTCGGCGCGCTCAAGATCGCCGCCGCGTGGTTCCCGGCCCCGTACTTCGCGACCCTCTCCGCGACGACCGCCTCGGTCGGCGTCCTCGGGGGACTGGTGGGGACGGCGCCGGTGGCCTGGCTGGCGCTCGGGGTCGGCTGGCGCGGGGCGCTGGGCGCCGTCGCGATCGTCACGCTCGCCGGCGCCGCCGCGTGTCTCGTGCTGGTGCGCGACCACCCGCCCGCCGAGGCGCGGAGCGGGCCCGGCCCGGCGCCGGGCTGGGCGGTGGTCGTGACCGGGCTCGGCCGCGTGCTGCGGAACCCGCACACCTGGCCGCCGTTCCTCGCCTTCTTCTTCCTCTACTCGGCGACGAACAACCTCATCTTCTGGATCGTGCCCTGCCTCCGCGACGTCTATGACCTTGGCATGGCGGACGCGGCGCTCTACGCGACGGCCTCGTCCTTGGCGCTCCTGGTCGCGGGGCCGCTGACGGGGTTCGTCTCGGACCGCGTCCTCCAGCGGCGGCGCCTGCCCTACACGGTCCTCACCGGGGCCCAGTTCGTCGGCTGGGTCGCGTTCGTCCTCACGCTCGGCCGCCTGCCGCTTGGCGGGGTCTACGCGCTGCTCTTCGCCATGGGGCTGGTGGGCGCGGCGTTCGTCCTGACGTGGCCGCTCGGGCGCGAGGTCAATCCGCCCGAGCTCGCCGGCGTCGCGGTGGCGGCGGTGAACCTCGGCGGGTTCGTGGGCGCCGCGCTGACGCAGGCGCCGCTCGCGGCGCTCCTCGATTCGCGCTGGACCGGCCAGATGGCCGGGGGCGCCCGCGTCTACCCCGTCGAGGCGTACCGGACGACCTTCGCGGCCTCGGCCGTCCTCGTCCTGTGCGCCTGCCTGGTCTCCCTCTTCTTCCGGGAGACGCGCGGCCAGAACGTCTACGTCGACCCGCGGCGGCGCTCGGCCGCCTGATCGGGCGCCTCGTTGGCCAGCGCCACCCGCGCGGCCTCGAGCTCCTTCAGGCGGTCGGGCTCGACGGTCGGGAAGGCGAGCTCGAGGGAGGCGAGCGCCTCGAGGATCGCCGAGACCACGACCAGCCGGGTGAACCACTTGTGGTCGGCGGGCACGACGTACCAGGGCGCGTCCGCCGTGCTCGTGTGGCGGATCATGGCCTCGTAGGCGTTCATGTAGTCCGCCCAGTGGTTGCGCTCGCGGACGTCGGCAAGCGAGAACTTCCAGTTCTTCCCGGGCTCGTCGAGCCGCGCGAGGAAGCGCTCCCGCTGCTCGTCCGGCGAGACGTGGAGGAAGAACTTCCGGACGATCGTGCCGTTCCGCGTGAGGTAGCGCTCGAACGCGTTGATGTCCTCGTAGCGCTCCCGCCAGAGGTCGCGGGTCACGAGCCGCGCCGGGAGGCGCTCCCGCGCGAGGATCTCCGGATGGACGCGGACGACCAGCACCTCCTCGTAGTAGGACCGGTTGAAGATGCCGATCCGGCCGCGCTCGGGGAGCCGGCACGTGGTGCGCCACATGAAGTCGTGGTCGAGCTCCTCGTCGGAGGGCGCCTTGAAGGAGTACACCTGGCACCCCTGCGGGTTCACGCCCGACATCACGTGCTTGATCGTGCTGTCCTTGCCGGCGGCGTCCATCGCCTGGAAGATCAGGAGGAGCGCCCACCGGTCCTGGGCGTAGAGCTTCTCCTGGAGCTCCCCGAGAAGCCGGATGGCCCGCGCGAGATGGGCCTGGGACTTGCGCTTGGAGTCGAAGCCGCCGGTGTCCCGGGGATCGATGGAGGCCAGGCGGAACCGTTTCCCGTCTCCGACCTGGAAAGCCCCGGCCAGCTTGGCGGCGCGGCGCAGCCACTTGTTCATGACGGAATGCCCCCCTCCTGCGGCCCGGCGGCCGGAGCGGGGGCCCCCGGGGGCGAATCGCGCCGATGGTATCATGTGAAACCTATGACCGGACACGAGCTCAGGGACAAGTTTCTCCGCTACTTCGAGCAGAACGCCCACACGATCGTCCGCTCGTCGCCGCTGGTCCCCGCCAACGACCCGACGCTCCTCTTCACGAACGCGGGCATGGTCCAGTTCAAGGCGGTCTTCCTCGGCGAGGAGCGGCGGGACTACGTGCGCGCCACGTCGAGCCAGAAGTGCGTCCGCGCCGGCGGCAAGCACAACGATCTCGAGAACGTCGGGCGCACCGCCCGCCACCACACGTTCTTCGAGATGCTGGGCAACTTCTCGTTCGGCGACTACTTCAAGCGCGAGGCGATCGCCTACGCGTGGGAGTTCCTGACGCGCGACCTCGCGCTGCCGAAGGGCCGCCTCTGCGCGACCGTGTTCACCGACGACGACGAGGCCTTCGAGCTCTGGAAGAGCTACGTGCCCCAGGACCGCATCCTGCGGCTCGGCGAGAAGGACAACTTCTGGGCGATGGGAGACACCGGGCCCTGCGGGCCCTGCTCGGAGGTCCACTTCCACCAGGGCGACCACATCCCGTGCGCGGAGGAGGCAGCCGGGCGCCGGTGCCTCGGCCCCGCCTGCGAGTGCGACCGCTGGCTCGAGATCTGGAACCTCGTCTTCATGCAGTTCGACCGGGACGCGTCGGGGAAGCTGACGCCGCTCCCGAAGCCGTCCATCGACACCGGCATGGGGCTCGAGCGGATCGCCGCGGTCGTGCAGGGAAAGTCGTCGAACTTCGACACCGATCTGCTGCGCCCGCTGATCGCGGACGTCGAGCGGCGGTGCGGCAAGGCCTACGGGGCCCGCGAGGCGGACGACGTCTCGATGCGGGTCATCGCCGACCACGCGCGCGCGACGGCGTTCCTGATCGCCGACCAGGTCTCGCCCTCGAACGAGTGGCGAGGCTACGTCCTCCGGCGGATCATGCGCCGGGCCATGCGGCACGGCCGCCTCCTCGGGCTCACGGAGCCGTTCCTCTGGCAGGTGACCGGGGTCGTCGGGGAGCTGATGGGGGGCGTCTATCCGGAGCTGGTCGAGCAGCGGAGCCGTGTCGCCGAGCTGACCCGGCTCGAGGAGGAGCGCTTCGCGGAGACGCTCGACCGCGGGCTCGAGCGGATCGCCGCGGAGGCCCAGGGCGCCGAGAGCTGGCCGCGCACCGCGCCGGGTGCCCACCGCATCCCCGGCAAGGTGCTCTTCACCCTCTACGACACCTACGGCTTCCCGGTCGACCTCGCCCAGGAGGTGCTCCAGGAGCGCGGCTTCGCGGTGACGCCCGAGACCCAGGCCGAGTACGAGCAGGAGATGGAGGCGCAGCGCGAGCGCGCTCGCGCGAGCGCGACCTTCGGGGTCGGCGGCGCCGAAGGGGAGGAGGGGGCGTCGGCCTACCAGACGCTCCTCGGGGACATTCCCAAGGCGGAGTTCCTCGGCTACGAGGCGATGACCGCCCCGGCCCGGATCCTCGCCATGGTGGCGAACGGGCGCCGCCGGCGCGAGGCCGTGGCCGGTGACGAGGTCGAGGTGATCCTCGACCGCACGCCGTTCTACGCCGAGTCCGGCGGGCAGATCGGCGACACGGGGGTCATCACCGGCCGGCAGGGCCGCGGCGAGGTCGTGGACACGCAGTACCGCGGCGCCGGCCTGATCGCGCACCGCCTCCGCGTCGTCGAGGGCGGCTTCCGGGAGGGCGAGGACGTCGCCGCTTCCGTGGAGTCCCCGCGCCGCCAGGGCCTCCGGCTCCACCACACGGGCACGCACCTCCTCCACGCCGCGCTCCGGAAGGTCCTCGGCACCCACGTGACGCAGGCGGGCTCGCTCGTGGCGCCGGACCGGCTCCGCTTCGACTTCACGCACACCAAGCCGGTGAAGGACCGCGACCTCGAGCAGGTCGAGGATCTGGTCAACGAGGCGGTGCGCGAGAACATCACGGTCGATCCGTTCTGGACCGATCTGGACGCGGCGCTCAAGATGGGCGCGATGGCGCTCTTCGGGGAGAAGTACGGCAACCACGTCCGCGTCATCCGGATCGGCGACTTCTCGACCGAGCTCTGCGGTGGGACGCATCTGGACGCGACCGGCCAGATCGGGCTGTTCAAGGTCACCACGGAGGGCGCCGTCGCGTCAGGCGTCCGCCGCCTCGAGGCGGTCACGGGCACCGCCGCCCTGGCGCACGTCGGCCAGGAAGAGCAGGCCCTTCGCCAGGCCGCGGACCTCCTCCGGATTCCGCCGCTCGAGCTGCCCCGCCGGCTCCAGAAGCTGCTCGACGACCAGAAGGGACTCGAGAAGCAGCTCGCCGAGATGGAGACCCGCCTCGCGAAGGGTCGGGCGCAGGACCTCGTGGCGGGCGCGCGCTCCGTGGCGGGCATCCCCGTCGTGGTGGCGCGGCTCGACGGCCTCGACGCCGACGGGCTCCGCGCCGTGGTCGACTCGGTGCGGGAGCGCCTCCCCTCGGGGGTGACGTTCCTCGGCGCCGTGACCGACGGGAAGGTGAGCCTGGTGAGCGCCGTCACGAAGGACCTGACGGCGCGCGTCCACGCCGGCAAGCTGATCCAGGAGGTCGCGAAGGCCGTGGGCGGCGGCGGCGGCGGCCGGCCGGACCTCGCCCAGGCCGGCGGGAAGAATCCCGCCGAGCTCGATCGCGCGCTGGCGGGTGTCCACGACCTCGTCGCGCGCGCCGCGGGCGGCTGACGGGTCGTGACGCGCCGGCGGGGCGCCATCGCGCCTCGGAGCCGCGCCCTCCTGGGGCTCGTGCTCGCCCTCGCCGCCGGATGCGCGGCCCCGCGGATCGTGCCGGTCCCCGCGGCGGGCGTCCAGATCGACGCGGAGTCCGGCGCCGCCCGCGTCGCCCGGGACGGGGTCGAGCTGACCGTCCAGCCATCCGCCTGGCGCGGGTCCCCCTGGGATCTCCGCGACTACATCACGCCGTTCCTCGTCACGCTGTCGAACGGCGCCGCGGTCCCGGTGCAGTACGACTACATCGGCTTCCGGCTCTTCGACGACGCCCGCTTCCAGTACACGGCGCTGCCGCCCGTGGAGGTCGAGCGCATCCTGCGCTGGCGCGCCGGGGATGGCGCGCGCCTGGCCGCGACCAGCTCGCCGCCGCCGGTGATCCGGCGGCGCATCGTCCCGGAGCCCACCGACTGGTGGTGGGACCGGTACGGGTGGTACGGCTGGCCCTGGTACTACCCGCCGTATCCGCCCGCCGGCGACGTCTACCTCCGCGCGCTGCCGATGGGCGGGCTCGAGCCGGAGGCGCGGCTCGAGGGGTTCGTCTACTTCCCGCGCCTGCGCGGCGCGGCGCGGCAGCTGTCGATGGAGTTCCATCATCGGCTCGGCGAGGTCCCCCGCGTCCTGACGCTCACCTTCGAAGTCCAGCGGGACGGGAGCGACGCGCCCCGCGGGTAGGGGGATGCGCCGGCCGCGATGAACCTCGACCGCCTGGCCGAGATCGTGCTCGATCCCGGCATTCCGCCCCTCCTCATCTACGTCTGCGTGTTCCTGAGCTGCATCCTGGAGAGCTTCTTCCCGCCGTGGCCCACCGACGTGCTCGTCCTGTACGCGGGATTCCTCGCCGGCCGCGGCCAGCTCGAGCAGAGCCTCGTCCTCATGGTCGCGATCGTCGGCACCCAGATCGGCGTGATGGCCGTCTTCTGGCTGACCCGGCGCTGGGGCCCCGTGATCTTCCTCAGTCGGTTCGGACGGCTGGTCGACGCGCGGCGGCTCGAGCAGCTCGAGCACTGGTTCGCGCGCTGGGGCGTCCCGGCCGTCGCCATCTCCCGGTTCTTCCCCGGGATCCGCGCGCTCGTGATGCCGGCGGCTGGCCTCGCGCGGTTCTCCGCCTGGAAGGTGCTCTGGTGGGCCGGCATCTCGGTCATCGCCTGGAACACGCTCGTGGTCGGCCTGGGCGTGCTGGCCGGCACGCACCTCGACTGGGCCCGGCAGGTGCTGATGGGTTACAACGTGGTCGCGCTCTGCGTCGTCGGGGTCGCCGTCGTCGGGACCAGCGTCGCCCTCTTGTATCGCGCGCGCGCCCGGCGCTCGATGAGCTCCTGAGCGGCGCGAAGTTAGTCGAGGCTCTCCAGCACCAGCCCCGTCAGGTAGCGGGTCTCGGGCACTCCGAGGAGCACCGGGTGATCCCGGGCCTGGCTCAGACGGGCGGCGATCCGCACCGCGCGCCCGACATCCTCGCCCGCCGCTCGGCAGACGTCCTCGAAGAGCGCCGGGCTCACGTGGTGGGAGCAGGAGAAGGTCGCGAGGAGCCCGCCGGGCTCCAGGCAGCGCAGCGCGCGGAGGTTGATCTCCTTGTAGCCGCGGAGCGCCGCGTCCAGGGTCGCCCGCCGGCGCGTGAACGGCGGCGGGTCGAGCACGATCAGGTCGAAGCGGCGCCCGTCGCGCTCGAACGCGCGGAGCGCGTCGAAGGCATTGGCCTCGAGCACCTCGCGGCGCGCCGCCCCGCCCGCGGGCGCGTTCGCGTCCAGGTGCGCCGCCGCCCGGGCGCAGGCGGGGCCCGAGCTGTCGAGGGCGAGGACGGACCGGGCGCCCTCCCGGAGCGCCCACGCGGCGAAGGCGCCCGTGTACGCGAAGGCGTCCAGCACCGTCCGACCCGCGGCCCGCCGGCCGACCTCGGCGCGGTTCTCGCGCTGATCGAGGTAGAAGCCGGTCTTCTGGCCGCCCTCGAGGTCCAGGCGGAAGCGGCACGGGCCCTCGCGGATCTCGATCTCGGGCTCGCCCCGCCCGACGAGCCAGCCGCTCGCGTCGTCGAATCCCTCGATGGCCGCCGCCGTGGGGTCGCCGCGCCGGTAGACGGCGCGCGCGCCCGTGACCTCGGCGCCGAGCTCGGCCAGCCGGCCGGCGTGGCCCGCCATCCCCCGGGTCAGCGCCTGGAGGACGAGGACGTCGCCGTAGCGATCGAGGATCAGGCCCGGGAGGAGATCACCCTCGCCGAAGACGAGGCGGACGGCGTCGCCGTCGTAGCCGAGGCTCCCGCGGAAGGCCGCCGCGGCCTCGAGCCGCCGGCGGAAGAGGGCGTCGTCGACGGCCTCGTCCCGCCGCGTCACGAGCCGGCACACGATCTGGGGCCGCGGGTTGTAGAAGCCGCGGCCGAGGAGGCGGCCGTCCGCGGCCGCGACGGTCACCGCCTCGCCATCCTGCCAGGCGCCGTCGAGCCGCGCGACGTCGGCGCGGTAGATCCAGGGATGCCCCCCGCGAATCCGCGCCTCCCGCTGGGGCCGAAGGACGAGCCGCGCCACGGGGTCAGGCCTTGACTTCCATACAGTTCGCCTCGACCGGCAGTTGGCCGGGCAAGTGTATGGAAGTCAAGGCCTGACCCTAGCGGGCGCGGAGGACGACGATCATCACGAGCGCGGCGGCGCTCTTCTCGAGAGTGCGCTTCAGGCTGAAGTTCGAGAACCAGCCGCAGAGCTCCCAGCCTCCCGCCATCTCGACGAGCGCGCGCAGCTCCTGCGGGAACACGATGCGGGTCGGATGCTTCTGGACCACCGAGCGGGTGCGGCCCTTCTCGGTGATGTCGAAGCGCATGACCTCCCAGCAGACCTGCCGGGCGACGTCGTAGTCGAGCAGCGTCTGGAAGCTCGTGCGCACGGTGATGCCCCACCGCCGCCGGGTCCACGTCCACCGCGCGCCCGGATTCCAGCCGTTCGGCACCAGGCGATCGAAGACGAAGACCCCGCCCCGGCGCACGTTCCGGCGGACCGCGCGGAGATGGGCGAGGAGCGCCTCCGTCTCGAGGAGGTGGCCCTGCGAGTCCTGCATGCAGATCGCCGCGTCCACGGGCCTCGACAGCCGGAAGTCGGTCATGTCGCCGACGACGGTCGTCACGTCGAGGCCGGACCGCGTCGCCTCGCCGTCGAGGAACGCGATGGACGGGGCCGACAGGTCGAGCGCGGTCATGCGGTAGCCGCGCTGGGCCAGGCGCAGGCTGTGGTGGCCGGTGCCGCAGGCCACGTCGAGGACGTGGCGGACCGCGCCGCGCCCGAACTTCCGGAAGCACGCGGCGAGGAAGTCGGTCTCCGTCTTCCGGTTGAGCTCGAAGGCGATGTGGTAGTAGAGGGGCGCGGCGTACGGCTCCGCGCGGCGGCGCCGCCCCCGCGGCGTCATCGCCGCCCCCACCACATCAGGATCGCGTCGCGCACGATCGCGGCGGCCGTGATCCCCGTCCGGCCCGACGGGTCCCAGCGCGGGGAGACCTCCACCACGTCGAAGCCGATCACCCGCGCGGCGCCGAGGTGCCGGAGCGCCGCGAGGAGATCGGGCACGGTGATGCCGCCCGGCTCGGGCGCGCCGGTGCCGGGCGCGATCGAGGGATCCAGGACGTCGATGTCGATCGTCACGTAGAGCGGCTGGCCCGACAGCTCGCCGGCGATCGACGCGGCGGCGTCGGCGGCCGAGCCCGCCCACCCGGGGAAGACGTGCGTCCCGCGGGGCGGCTCCCACTCCTCCCGATCCCCGGTGCGGAGGCCGATCTGGTACAGCCGATCGGGTCCAAGGTGGTCGAGCACCCGGGTCATGGCCGACGCGTAGTTCCAGGCCTCGCCGAGATACTCGCCCCGGAGGTCCGGGTGGGCGTCGAACTGGACCACGCGGAGGTCCGGGTAGTGCTCGAGCGCCACCTCGACGACGGACGCCGTCGTGGTGTGGTCGCCCCCGAGGAGCGCCCAGCGCTGGGCGGGCGCGAGCACCTGGCGCAGCTCCGCGGCCGCCGCCTGCAAGGCCTCGCGCGGCGAGAGGTCGGGGACCGGGACGTCGCCCGCGTCCGCGAAGCGCGAGGTCCACGAGGTCCGCCGCGAGATAGGGGACGTAGGTCTCGATGAGGTCCGACGCGCGGCGGATCTCGCCGGGCCCCTGGAAGGCGCCCTTTCGCTGGTTGACCCGGCCCTCGAACGGCACCCCGTAGAGGACGACGTCCGCCCCGGCGGGATCGGGGCGCGCGGACAGGAACCGCGGGCGGGCGGGGGTCAGCGGCATCGTCGGTGGCGGAGAACCAGGTCTGGCCGGCGGGCCCGGGCCGACGGGCGCCCTACAGCAGGTCGTCTTCCGAGAGGAGCGTGACGGCGGCCAGCGCGCAGCCCGCCCGCTCGACCCGGTGGTCCACCGCGACGACCTTCACCTCGCGCATGACCTCGCCGCGCACGCCGAAGGCCTCCGTCAGCATCTCGCGGATGGCGGCCTCGGCCGTGCCGCGGTCGGTGACGTCGTGGAACTCCATGATGACGCCGGGCTTCGTGCGGTCCACGGGCAAAGCGTAGCCGACGGCGGCGGCGATGATCTGGCCCGGCGTCGTGCTGGTCATGGCGGCGTAGGCGGTCGGCACCAGCGCGCCCGGCTTGATCTTGGGCAGGTCGACGATGTCGACGTCCGGCGGGACGATGCTCGAGACCTTGATGAGATTGACGTTGCCGATGCCGGCAGCCAGCAGCGCATTGTCGAACGCGTTCAGCGGCGTGCCGCCCTCGGCAGTCCCTGCCGTCACCGACGCCTTCGTCACCTGCTTCCAGAACATCGGCATCTCCCTCCGCGCCGCTCTGATCACGCGAGCGGCGTGACCGGATGTCATCATCGCCCCGCGGCCGAGTGGTCATCATCACTGGCGCGAAAGTAAAACGCAAGCATTTTTTCCTTGCGCTCGCTGGTCCCTGCTCTATAATTCAGCCGACTTTCGCCCCGTGTCGCATCGGCGAAGAAGAGATCGCGGCGACGGCGAGCGCGGCGCCACCGAGACGGCGTCGCAGTTCGAAGACGACGCCGATCGCGGGCGAGGAAGGGGGTCGGTAGTGGAGAGCTTGGGTCGTCACCTGCTGCTCGAGCTGTATGACTGCAGCTCTGAGGCCCTCAACAACGTTGAATCCGTGAAGCGCGCGATGGTCGAGGCCGCGAAGCGAGCGGAGGCCACGATCATCGACGTCATGTTTCACGAGTTCAACCCGTTCGGGATCTCCGGCGTGGTGGTGATCGCCGAGTCCCATCTCTCGATCCACACGTGGCCCGAGCACCGGTACGCCGCCGTGGACATCTTCTCGTGCGGCGAGACGCTCAAGCCGGCGGAGGCCGCCAACTACCTTGTCGAGCAGTTCGGCGCCAGCCGGGCCTCGTGCGTGGAGGTCAAGCGCGGCGTCTTCCCGGGCACGGCCGGACTGGCGAACAGGGTCAAGGAGGGCGTCGCCGCCAATGGCACCACAGAGCCCCTACAAATGGTTTTTTGAGACCACCACTTCCGTCGAGGGGCACGCCCACGCAATAGTCCGGACCCTCTTCGCCCTCCGGACCGAGTTCCAGCAGATGGAGATCCTGGAGACGGCGAGCTACGGCAAGTGCCTGGTGCTCGACGGGCGCATCCAGTCGAGCGTCGCCGACGACTTCATCTACCACGAGACCCTGGTCCATCCGGCCATGGTGCTCCACCCGCGGCCGGAGAGCGCCCTGGTCATCGGGGGCGGTGAAGGGGCGACGCTCCGCGAGATCCTCCGGTATCGGTCCATCCGGCGCGCCGTCATGGTCGACATCGACGGGCGCGTGGTGGCGGCCTGCCGGGACCATCTGCCGGAGATGCACCAGGGCGCATTCGACGACCCTCGCACCGAGCTGCGGCACGAGGACGCCCGGGGCTGGCTCGAGCGCACGTCGGAGCGGTTCGACGTCGCCATCGTCGATCTGACCGAGCCCCTGGAGGAAGGGCCGGCCTGCCTCCTGTTCACCCGCGAGTTCTACCAGCTCCTGAGCGACCGCCTGACGCCGCACGGCACGCTGGCGCTCCAGGCCGGCATGACGAAGCTCGGCGAGCTGGACTTCTACGCGGCGATGAACCGGACGCTCCAGGCCGTCTTCCCGTTCGTGGGACCGTACCAGTCGTTCATTCCCTGCTTCGGGACCCCATGGGGCTTCGCGGTATGCGGCAAGCGCGACGACCCCGTGGCGTTGACGACGGCCGTCATCGATCAGCGGGTCGCCGAGCGCGTGACCGGGACGCTCCGCTTCTACGACGGTCTCGCGCACCAGCACATGCTGAGCCTGCCGGTGTTCCTCCGGAAGGTCATCGCCGACTGCCGGCGCGTCATCACCGACGCCGAGCCCCTCATCGTCAGCTAGGGACGACGCGGCGGCCGGCGCCGCGCCCGCCGTGCGCCTGATCCTGGCCTCAGCCTCGCCCCGTCGGCGGGAGCTCCTCGAGCGCCTCGGTCTGCCCTTCGAAGTGCGGCCGAGCGGCATCGAGGAGCCCCTCGCGGCGGGGGTCCCGGCATCGACGCTCGCCACGACCCTGGCCCGGGCGAAAGCCGCGGACATTGCCGACCGTCTCCGCGCGGCAGGGGAAGCGGCGCTGGTCCTCGGCGCCGACACGCTCGTCGTCCTCGACGGACAGCCTCTGGGCAAGCCGACCTCGCGGAGCGACGCGCGCGCGATGCTGCGCGCGCTCCGGGGGCGAAGCCACGAGGTCGTGACGGCCGTCGTGGTGCGAGACGCCGATCCCGCCGGCCGTGAGCTCACGGAGGCCGTCGTCAGCCGGGTTCTCATGCGCGATTACACCGACGACGAGATCGCCGCCTACGTCGCCACGGGCGAGCCCGACGACAAGGCCGGGGCCTACGCGGTGCAGGGCCGCGGCCGGCGCCTCGTCAGCCGGGTCGACGGCTGCTACACGAACGTGGTGGGCTTGCCGCTCCGGACGACCGCCCGTCTCCTCCAGGCCTTCGGGCTCACGCCGGCCTCGATCTGAGGCGGGCGCGCCCGTCCCTCAGGGTGGCGCCGGTGTCGCGCCGAGCTGGCGCCGGGCCTCGGTGACCGCGGCGGGCGCGGCGAGCTCGCCCGGGCCCACCGTGAGGGTGACGGGCCAGGGGCTGCCGCCGCTCCGCAGAACGCGGATCGTCGCCTCGAGCCCCTCGCGAGTCGCCTCCCCGGTCCCCGCGTAGGCGGCCTGGAGCGGGGTGAGCCGCGCGACGAAGCGCGCGCGGTCCCCGACGAGCGCGGCCGGCAGGCGCTCCGCCACCGTCTCGGGCGGCGTGCCGGCGAGCCAGGCCTGGACCCGCGCGACGGCGCGCGCGTAGGCGATGAGCGCCGCCTCGGGTGGCGGCTCCTGGCGGGGCGGCGGGAGCGTCTTGCCGGCCTTCGCGGCTTCCTTGGCGGCCTTCGTTTCCTCCTCGGTGGGCGGGCCGACGACCACGCTCACCACCTCGTAGAACGGCCCGCCGAGGACACGCTCGACCTCCGCGGGCTGGCGGAAGTCGACGAGGAGGCCCGCCCGGTCGGCGGCGAGCAGCCGACCCGCCCAGGGCTCCTCGACCATGGCCGCCGCCAGATCGCCCGACCCCAGCCGCGCCAGGAGCCCCGTCGTCCCGACGCTGCGTGCATCCACGTCCCACGGCCGGAGGCGAGCCTGGCGCAGGAGCTGGGCGAGCAGGAGATGCCCGGTGGACCCGGGCCCCGGGATGCCGACCGCCTTGCCGCGGAGATCCTCGACCCGGCGCACGGTTTCCCGGGCGGCGGGCGCGACCACGAGGGCGACCGCCGGCGCGCGCACGTGCGCGACCAGCACCTGCACCGGGAGCTTGCGCGCCCAGGCCCCCCGGATCGCTTCGTCGAGCGTCGCAACCGCGATGGGGACGTCGTGGCCGCGCAGGGCTGCCACCGCCTCGGTCGGGTGCTTCGTCCGCTTGAGCGTCACCTTGACGCCCTCGGCCTCGAACGTGCCGAGGGCGACCGCCGCGTGAACCGGCAGGTACGCCGGATCCTCCGCGGGCCCGCCGACGGCCACCGTCACGGCCGGCGGGTCGGCGCCACCGACGCGGGCCAGGAGGAGCCCGCCGAGCAGGAACGCGCGCGCGAGCCCCGTCTGCCGCCTCGCCGCTCGCGTCCTTATAATGGGTCCCCCATGCTGGCGCCGCCGCCGCTCCTGCCCCGGCCCGATCCGCGGCGCGGCCGCCTCCTCCGGCTCTACGACCGCCTGCACCGGCGATACGGCCCGCAACGCTGGTGGCCGGCCCGCTCGCGGTTCGAGGTGATCGTTGGAGCGATCCTCACGCAGAACGCCGCCTGGCGCAACGCCGAGCGGGCCATCGAGCGACTCCGCGAGGCCGGCGCCCTCGACCACCGCGCCGTGCTCCGGGTGGCGCCGGCCCGGCTCGCCGCGCTGCTCCGCCCGTCCGGCACGTTCCGGCTGAAGGCGCGCCGGCTCCGCGCCTTCGCGCGGCATGTGGCGCGCCACCACGGCGGCCATCTGGGGCGGCTGCTCGCGCTCCCGCTTCCCAGGCTCCGCGCCGAGCTTCGCGGCGTCGCCGGCATTGGCCCGGAGACGGCCGACGCCATCGCGCTGTACGCCGCGGGCCGGCCCATCTTCGTCGTGGACGCCTACACGCGACGGATCCTGGCGCGCCATCGGCTGGTGGCCGCCGACGCCGACTACGAGGCCGTGCAGGCGCTCCTGATGGGCCATCTCCCGCACGACCCCGCGCTCTTCAACGAGTTCCACGCGCTCCTGGTCCGCGTCGCCAAGGACCACTGCCGGACGCGCCCGCGTTGCGAGGGCTGCCCGCTGCGGGTCGACCTCCGCGGCCGGCGCCCCCGGCTCTAGGTGTCGCGCACGCCTGTCGTCGCGCGGGCGAGCGCGCCCGCGTCCGGCTCCCGGTTCACCAGGTAGATCCCGACCGCGACGCACGCCATCGCGAGCAGGAGCGCCGGCGTCACCGGCTCGCCCAGCAAGAGCCACCCCGCCGCCAGGCCGAAGAGGGGCGTCCAGAACGTGTACGCGTGGAGATGCGAGGCGGGGTAGCGCGTGAGAAGCCAGAACCACGCGAGGTAGCTCGCAAAGGCCACCGCGATGATCTGGTAGAGGACGGCGGCCACCACGGGCCCGGTGGGGCGCGTCACGCCGGCCTCGCCGCTCGCGAGCGCGAGCGCGGCGAGGATGATCGCCGAGCCCGCGAGCTGGTAGAAGAGCGTGCGGTGCGGCGTGGTGGTCTGGCCGCGCGCCTTGATGACGAGCGTCGTCGCGGCCCAGAGGGCGGCGCCCGCGAGCTCGAGGACGTCTCCCAGCACCTCGCGGTACGTGGGCAGCCGGAGGCCGTCGGCCAGCGCGAGCGCGAGGCCCGTGAAGGCCGCCACCAGCCCGGCCAGCTTGGTGCCGGACAGGCGCTCGGACGGGAAGAGCCAGTGGGCGCCGAGCGCGACGAAGAAGGGCGCGGCGTAGACGAACAGGATCCCGCGCGCGACGGTCGTGAACATGAACCCCCAGTAGATGCAGACGAACTCGATCGCGAAGAGCGTCGCGATCGTCATGCCGTAGGCCGCGGTGCCGTCGCGGCGAATCAGCGAGATCCCGCGCCACGCCGACCAGCCCCACACGAGGAGGGCCGCGCCGGCCGAACGGAACGCCGCGTGATAGAGCGGCGACACGCCCTGGTTGCCGACCTTGACGGCCACCTGGCCGACGCCCCAGACGGCGCACAGGAGGACCAGGAGCGCCCCGGCGGCGGGGTCGATCGTCGAGCGCTGGCTCACGCGGGGTCAGGTCTCGGTGGCGTCGAGCCAGACGGGCGGCGCGGCGGACGCCCGCCACGCGGCGAAGCGGTCCAGGAGCGCGCCGGGCGCGGTCTCGACGAGGAGGAGCGTCGCGTACTCGGGCCGGACGAAGCCTTCCTGGGCGGCGTGGCGCAGGAGCCCGAGGAGCCCCGTCCAGTAGCCGTCGACGTCGACCACGCCGACGGGCTTCTGGTGGATGCCGAGCTGGGCCCACGTGAGGATCTCGAGCACCTCCTCGAGGGTGCCGAGGCCCCCGGGCAGGGCGACGAAGCCGTCGGCCAGCGAGGCCATCAGCGCCTTGCGCTCGTGCATCGAGCCGACCAGGTGAAGCTCGGTCAGCCCGCGATGCGCGAGCTCCTTGCGCGCCAGGCCCTTCGGCAGCACTCCGATCACCTCGCCACCGCCGGCGAGGACGGCATCCGCGAGGGTCCCCATCAGGCCGACTGATCCGCCGCCGTAGACCAGGCCGAGCCCGCGGTCGAGGAGCGCGGCCGCCAGCGCGCGCGCGGCGTCGGCGTAGACGGCGCGCCGGCCGAGCGCCGAGCCGCAGAAGACGCAGATGCGCTTCACCCCGACCGGCCCTCCGGCGCGAGGGCGAAGAGGTGCCACTGGCCCGGCACTCCCTTGAGGGCATGGGAGCCCCGGTCCTGGAATCGAAGCCCGGAGCCCGCGACCAGATCCTTGACGGTGCTGGACACCAGGATCTCGCCCGGCCCGGCCGCCGCCGCGACGCGGGCGCCGATGTGGACCGCGAGCCCGGAGACCTTGTCGTTCACGAGCTCGATCTCGCCCGTGTGGAGGCCGGCGCGCACGTCGAGCCCGAGCGCGCGAACCCCCTCGCTCACGGCCCGGGCGCAGCGGACGGCGCGCGCGGGTCCGTCGAACGTCGCGAGGAACCCATCGCCGGTGGTGTCGATCTCGTCGCCGCTCTTCGCGTAGTGCGTGTCAGGAGTCATGGGGTGAGGCCCAGTCTCACCGGTTCCCGCCCGGGCTGCAACTCGTGGCGCCACGACGGCCCCGTTCTCAGGCGCGCGGTCGCGCCAGCCCGAGGACGAGATCGACCAGCCGTGCCGCCGCATCGGGCGTGGCGAGTGCCCGCGCGCGGGCGGCCATCACGCCGAGCCGGGCGGGCTCGGCGAGAAGCCCGGTCACCTCACGGACGAGGCGGTCGGGAGAGAGCTCCGCCTCCGGCAGGAGCAGAGCGGCGCCCGCGTCGGCCAGGACGCGCGCGTTCGCCGTCTGCTCGTCCCCGCGAGCGCCCGGGAGCGGCACGAGGATGGCAGGCAAGCCCAGCGCGGCGAGTTCGGTCACGGTGCCGGCCCCGGCGCGTCCGACGACCAGGCTCGCGGCCGCGTAGAGGTCGCCGAGCTCGTCCCCGACGAGCGCCACCGCGCGGTACCGGCCGGCGAGCGACGGCGCCAGCCGGCTCGCCTCGCCGCGCAGCCACGCGAGGTCGCCGTACGTGTTGTCGCCGCACTGATGCACGATCTGGGTTGCCGCGAGCAGCGCCGGGAGCGCCGCCCCGACGACGCGGTTCACGCGATGGGCGCCGAGCGCGCCACCGGTGATGTAGAGCAGCGGAAGCGCGGGATCGAGCCCGAAGCGCACGAAGGCGCGCGCCCGCTGGCCCGCGAGGAGCTCCGGCCGGACCGGATTGCCGGTGACGACGACCTTCGCGCGCGGGAACGCCCTGGCCGAGGCGGCGAAGGTCACGGCGACGCGGTCGGCGAGCCGGCCGATGAAGCGGTTCGCGAGCCCCGGCACAACGACCTGCTCGTGGACCAGGAGCGGCAGGCGCCGCGCCGCCGCCGCGACGGCGGTCGGGACGGCGACGAACCCGCCGGTCGCGATGACGATGGCGGGGCGGAGGCGGCCGAGCAGCGCGTACGCGCGGCCGAAGCCCGCGGGCACCCGGAGCGTGAGATCGGTCACGTTGCGCCAGGCGAGCTGGCGGCGAAGCTTGCCGGTCGGGATCGCGTGGTACGCGATGCCGGCGGCGGGCACCCAGGTCGCCTCGATGCCCGACTGGCTGCCGACCCAGGCGAGGCGTACGTCGCCGCCCAGCCGGGCCGTGAGGGCCTTCGCGAGGGCGAGGCCCGCCGCGGTGTGCCCGCCGGTCCCGCCGCCGGCGAAGACGACGCCGAGCGGGTGCCGCCCGGTGCTCTGGTCTCGCGCGCTAGCCGCCTCCACGCGGATCGGTTCCCGGCGGCGCGGGACTCGCGAGCCGCCGCTTCGCCGCGTGGCGCTCGAGGGCCAGCTCGATCAGGCGATCGACCAGCTTCGGATACGGGAGTCCCGACGCCTCCCAGAGGCGGGGATAGGCCGAGAGGCGCGTGAATCCGGGGATCGTGTTGATCTCGTTCAACCAGATGCGCGAGTCGCCCTCGAGGAAGAAGTCGACGCGGGCGAGCCCGGCCGCGTCGACCGCGCGGAAGGCCGCCACCGCGAGGCGCTGGAACTCGCGCGCGAGCGCGTCGCTCAGCGGGGCCGGGATGACCACCTGCGCGATGCCGTCGGTGTACTTCGCCTCGTAGTCGTACCACTCCTTCCCGGGCCGGATCTCGCCCGGCACCGAGGCCTCGGGATGATCGTTTCCGAGGACGCTCACCTCGATCTCGCGCGCGACGACGCCGCGCTCCACCAAGGCCTTCCGGTCGAGGCTCAGGGCGATCCCCATGGCCGCGGAGAGCTCCGACGGCTGTCGGACCTTGCTGATGCCGACGCTCGACCCGAGGTTGCAGGGCTTCACGAAGCACGGGTAGCCGAGGTCCCGGGCCACGCGCTCGCCGACCGCTTCGCGCTCCTCGGCCCACTCGTGGTCCCGGACCAGGAGGTGCGGCACCACTGGGAGGCCGTGGGCCTGGAAGACGGCCTTCATGGTGGCCTTGTCCATCCCGACGGCCGAGGCCAGCACGCTCGCCCCGACGTAGGCCACATCCGCCAGCTCGAGCAGACCCTGGATCGTTCCGTCCTCGCCGTAGGGACCGTGGAGCACGGGGAACACGACGTCCAGCCGCGCGGCGACGCCGGCGGGCAGGCCGCCCGCGGTCGGCACGCGCGCCAGGGCGCGCCCGGTGTCAAACGAAGCCGGGTTGGCGGGCGGCAAGGCAAGCCGCACGCCCGCGGCGTCCGCGAGCGCGCGGAGCGGATCCCCTCCGACCAGCCACTGGCCGTCCTTGGCGATGCCCATCGGGACGATCTCGTAGCGCTCGGGATCGATCGCCGACAGCACCGAGGCGGCGGAGTTCAACGAGACCTCGTGCTCTCCGGAGCGGCCTCCGAAGATCACACCGATGCGGAGCTTGCGGCGCGGGGCGCCGCCGCCTGGGACGTCGCGTGGGGTCACTGAGCCTCCTCGGCCTTCCGGCGGCGCAGGTCGGTCCGCCAGCGCTCGAGCCGCGCGCGGATGTCCTGCTCGAATCCGCGTGGCACGGGGTGGTAGTACGTGCGGCCGCGGAGCGCCGCCGGCAGGTGCTCCTGGGCGACGATCGCGTCCGGGGCGTCGTGAGCGTACTGGTAGCCGGCACCGTATCCGAGGTCCGTCATGAGCCGCGTGGGAGCGTTGCGGAGATGGTGCGGGACGGGCTCGGCCGGGCGCGCGTGGACGTCCGCGCGTGCCTTGTCGAACGCGGTGTACACGGCGTTCGACTTGGGCGCGCACGCGAGGTAGACGGCCGCCTCCGCGAGCGCCAGCTCGCCCTCGGGCGTTCCGAGGAAGTCGTAGGCGTCCTTGGCCGCCAGCGTGATCGCGAGCGCCTGGGGATCGGCCAGCCCGATGTCCTCCGACGCCATGCGGACGAGCCGCCGCGCGACGAAGAGCCGGTCCTCGCCCGCCTCGAGCATCCGGGCCAGCCAGTAGAGCGTGGCGTCGGGATCCGAGTCGCGCACGGACTTGTGGAGCGCGCTGATCAGGTTGTAGTGCTCCTCGCCCGCCTTGTCGTAGAGGAGCGCCTTCTTCTGCGACGCCTCCCGGATCGACTCGACGGTGAGGCGCGGCGGCGCGCCGCGCTCCCGGCGGGTGGCGCCGAGGAGCCGCGCGGCGACCTCCAGGATGTTCAGCGCGGTGCGGGCGTCGCCCTCCGACAGCGCCACGATCGCCGCCACGGCGTCGGGATCCAGTTGGAGGCCGAGGCGGCCCAGGCCGCGCTCGGCGTCCGCCACCGCCCGGCGGACGATCGTCTCGAGATCCGACTCGGTCAGCCGCTCCAGGACGTAGACCCGGCAGCGCGAGAGCAGCGCCGAGATCACCTCGAACGACGGGTTCTCGGTCGTCGCGCCGATCAGGGTCACGGTGCCGCGCTCGACGTGCGGGAGGAACGCGTCCTGCTGGGCCTTGTTGAAGCGGTGGATCTCGTCGACGAAGAGGATCGTGCGCTGGCCGTGCAGCGTGAGCCGCTGCTCGGCCTCCGCGACGAGGCCCCGCACCTCCTTGACGCCGGTGAGCACCGCGGAGAACGGGGTGAAGTGCGCCTTCGCATGGCCGGCGAGCAGGGAGGCGAGCGTCGTCTTCCCGGTGCCCGGCGGGCCCCAGAGGATCATCGAGTGAAGGTCGCCCGACTCGATGGCGACGCGAAGGAGGCGCCCGGGTCCGAGGAGATGCGACTGGCCGACGAACTCGTCCAGGACTCGCGGCCGCATCCGCTCGGCCAGCGGGGCCGCCTCGCGCCGACCCTCGCGCGCCGCCTGCTCGAACAGCTCCACGCCGTCCCGCTCCCTGCCACCCGGCCCGTCGTCGGCCGGCATGGATCCCGCGCGGCCGCCTCTCGAGGACGCGCGGGCCGCGCGACGTCGCGCTCCGACTCAGGATGCCACAGACGCCGGGGGTGACAAAGGATCAGACGGGCCGCGCAGCGGCCCGGACGGGTGTTACCAGGCGGCGGTGCGGAGCCACTCCGGGAGGTGGCGCAGATCGCGGAGGACGGTGCGCGGCGCCACGCCCCGGCGGGCGAGCTCCACGGGATCCGCGCCGTAGGCGATGAAGGCCGCGCCGCCCGCGTGAGCCGCGGCCCCGTCGACCCACGAGTCCCCGACCACCCAGATGCGGCGCTCGGGGAAGGCTGCCTCGAGAAGCCGGAGCCCCGAGGGATCCGGCTTGAGGGCCGCCTCGTCGCGCGTCACCAGGACCGTGAAGAATCCGCCGAGCCCGCAGCTCGCGAGGGCCCGGCGCGCGACCGATCCCGTGTTGTTGGTCCAGAGCGCGAGGGGGTAGCCCGCGGCTCGGAGCTCGGTGAGGGCCTCGAGCGCGCCCGGCTCTGGCTGGGCGTGTTCGACGGCCTCCTCCTCGTGCGTCGTGCAGAGCCCCCAACACGCCTCGCCGAGCGTCGTCCGGTGGGCGGCGGCCGCCTCGATGATCTGGCCGATCGTCCAGGCGCGGGTGGCCTCGGGCAGAGGGAGCCCCTCGGCCTCCACCAGCGCGCGGATCTCGCCCTTCAGCCGCACCAGGTCGAGCGGCGAGCGGACCAGGGTGTGGTCGAGGTCGAAGGCGCAGAGCGGACGCACGGGACGCAGTATAGCGCCTCGCGCGCGCCAGATTTCGGAGAACCCGGCGGATTTCTGGTAGGGTAGCCTCATGCGACGGCGGTCCCGCCTCGCGCCCCTTCTGGTCCGTGTCGCCCTCGCCGGGCTCGCCATCCTGGCCGTGCCCGGCTCGAGTGCCGCCGCCCGGTCGGAGGCGGATCGCCTCTGGCTGGTGGGCGCCGGGGCGTTCGACGACGGCCTCTACGAGACGGCCTATCGCGAGCTCGGGCGCTTCATCCAGGTCGCGCCCACGGATGGGCGTCGCGGCGATGCGGCGCTCTTGCGCGGCAAGGCGGCGTTCTGGATGGAGCGATATGCCGACGCGCTCGCGGAGTTCGACGCGGCCGAGACCTACCCCCTGAGCGGCGTTGCCACCATGGGGGAGCCGATCTTCTGGCAGGGCGAGACCCTGTTCCGGCTGCGCCGTCTGGAAGAGGCCCGCGACCGCTACGCGCGCTACCTCGGGCTCAAGCCCGGCTCGCCCTACGTGCCGGAGGCGCTCTACGCGCGCGGCCTGGCCGAGCTCGAGACGGGGCGCGCCGACGGCGCGATCGACACGTTCCGGGACTTCCTGCGCGACTATCCGAACCACCCGCGGGCGCCGATCGCGGCGTACAGCGCGGCGCGCGAGCTGATCCGCGCCAAGCGCTGGGACGACGCGCTCGCGCTGCTCGCGCCCTACGCGAAGAACTATCCGGCGAGCCCCTATCTCGCGGAGACACGCTACCTCCTGGGCGTGGCCCAGCTCGAGGCCGGCCGTCCCGAAGGCGCGCGGACGCTCGAGCAGTTCATCGCGCAGGCGCCGACGAGCGACCTCGTGCCCCAGGCGCGCATGCTCGCGGCCGAGGCCCAGGCCAAGGCCGGGCGCCCGCGCGAGGCCCTCGAACAGTACCAAGCGCTCGTCCGCACGGCGCCCACGCATGCGCTCGTGCCGCAGGCGCTCTACCGGACCGGCGAGCTCTCGCTCCGGCTCGGCCGGCCCACCGACGCGGAGGCGGCCTGGGCCACGCTCCGGCGGGATTACCCGCAGAGCCCGCTCGTGGGCCCGGCGGGTCTCGCGACCGCCCGGCTTCACGAGCAGCGACGGCAATGGGAGCCGGCGCTCCAGGTCGCCCAGTCCGTGGCTGACCTGAAGGGCGAGGAGCGCTCGGACGCCCTCCTGATCGTCGGCCAGAGCGCGCTGCAGCTTCGGCGGAACCCGGAGGCCGCGCAGGCCTACCACGCCGTGGTGGTGGAGACCACCCAGGGCTCGAAGAGATACTTCGAAGGGCTGGCCGGGCTCGCCGCCTCGCTCGACGCTGCGACGGATCGGGAAGGCGCCAAGCGCGCGTACCGCGAGATCATCGACGGCAGCCCGGATCCGGACCTCGTGCGCTGGGCCAAGGCCCGGCTCGCGGCGCTCGAGGCCCCGCCGCCGCGCGACACGCCTCCGCCGAAGTCGAAGGCGAAGCCCAAGGGAGCCAAAGGGGGCTAGATGCGGGGCCGCAAGATCGTCCTCACGCTCGCGATGGCCGCGCTGCTCGGGACGCCCGCCGTCGCGGCGCCGCCGCGCCCCGTCGAGTTCCCGCCGCCGCAGCTCGCGGTGACGGTCGCGCCAGTGCCACCGGGCCTCGAGCGCCCGCGCCTGGACCCGCCGCCGGCCCCGCCGATCCCCGCTCCGGCGCTCGACCTCGGCCGCGCCCCGGCGCCGCGCTTCATCTCGAGCGTGACGAAGCCCTTGCCGACGACGACCGATCCGGGCGGGTTCTCCTGCGCGTTCGTCGCCTTCCGGCGGGCCGTCTCCCTGACGGAGTGCGGCATGGCCCGCGTGTCCTCCGGGAACTACCGCGAGGCACGGGAGGCGTTCGAAGAGAGCATCGCGATCGATCCGCGCGGCGCCCAGGCCGCGACGGCGTACATCTGGCTCGGTGAGCTGGCGCTGCTCGAGGCCACCGGCACGGGCTCTCCCGCGGCGAGCCGAGCCGAGCGCGCATACCTCGCCGGTCTGCCGCTGGCGCCCCCGCCGCCCCTCGTGCCGCACGCGGAGGTCGGTCTCGGGCTCCTGGCGCTCCGCCGCGGCGCCGCGGCGGAGGCTGAAGCCTCACTGGAGCGCGCGCTCAACGCCACGCCGCCGCAGCCGCTCGCGCTCGTGGCCCGCTATCTGCTCGGCGTCGCCCGGCTCCTGCAGGATCGCCCCGCCGAAGCGGTGGCCCTCTGGGACGAGATCGTCCAGAGCGGGGCCTCTGGCGCGATCCTGACGGAGCTCCAATTCTGGCGCGGCGTCGCGCTGGCCCGGCTGGGTGATCCCAACGGCGCCCTCGATCTCCTGAACCAGTTCGCGACCACCACGCCGGTGAACCATCCGCTCCGGGGGGATGCCCTCGTGCAGGCGGGCTGGATCGCGCTCGAGCGGAACGCGGGCGATGTGGCCGTCAAGCGCTTCCTCGAGGCCGATGCGACCAATCCGCGGCCGGAGCTCCGGGCCCAGATCCGCGCGGGCCTCGTGCGCGCGTATCTCGCCGTCGGGGACACCGGCCGGGCGGCGGCCGCGGCGCGCCAGCTGAAGGCGGAATCCTCGCGGGATCCCCTCGTCCCGGCCGCGCTCCTCCTCATCGCCGACGCCGCCAAGGCCCGCGGCGCCCAGAACGAGGCGACCGACATCTACCGCGAGATCCTGCTGCTCCCGCTGCCGCCCGCGACGCAGGAGTACGTGCGGTACCGCTTGGGCGAGCAGCTCGAGCACGAAGGCCGGCTCCTCGAGGCGAAGGATCACTACCGCGAGCTCCGGGACAAGGGCCGCGAGGAGGCCGTCGCCCAGCGGGCGACCTACCGCCTGGGTCTGGTTGCGCTCCGCGAGAACGACACGGCGAGCGCGCGCCGCGAGGGCGAGGCCCTCTTGCGCGCGGGCATCCTGCCCGAGCTGCGGGAAGGGGCGCTCCTGCTCGTCGCCGAGAGCGCCGCGCGCGGGGACGACCCGAACCGGGCCGCCGCCGTGCTGCGGACGGCGCTCCGCGACTATCCGGACTCGCCGCTGGCCGCGCGCACGCGCCTGGCCTTGGGGTGGGCGCTCCTCCGGGACGGTGTCGCCGAGAGCGCGATCCGCGAGTGGCGCGAGGCCGCGACGAAGGCGGATCTCGAGACCCAGGCGCTCGCCCTCCTCGCCGTCGCCGACGTCGCGCTCCGCCAGGGGCGGGAAGCCGAGGCGCTGGAGGCGCTCCGAGGCGTCGCCGCGCCGCCGCCGGGGCTCCGCAATGCCGACGCGCTCCTCCTCAACCGGGGCATCCTGGCCTTGCGCACGCAGGCCTACGCGGACGCCGTCCAGACCCTCGAGCCGCTCACGCCGCGCATCGCGGACCTGCCGACGCAGGCGCTCGCGCGCCGGGCGCTCGCGGTCGCCCACTACCAGCTCGCCCACTACGACCAGGCCGAGCGACAGTTCCGCCTCGCCGCGGCCGCGGCGCCGCAGGAGCCGTCGAACTGGCTCGGCGCGGGCCTGTCCGCGCTCGCCCTGAACCGCCTCGCGGAAGCGGAGGACGCGCTCCAGCGGGCGCGCTTCGCCGCGACCGACGTGGCCACGTCGGCCTGGTACGGTCTCGTCCTCGTGTCGGTGCAGCGCGGGGATCGGGACGCGTTCCGCGAGCGGGGGACCAACTTCGTCGATCGCTTCCCGAAGCACCCGGCCAGCCCGGCGGTTCTGTATGGGCTTGCCGACGGCGCGCTCGAGCGGAACGACCTCCGCGAGGCGCAGGCCTGGACCCAGCGGCTCCTCCGGGACCATGCCGCCAGCGACTACGGCACGGATGCGCTGCTCAAGCTCGCTGCTGCGGCCGGGCCGCGTCCCGACGTCGCCCGGCAGGCCTACCGCGACCTCCTGACGCGGACCACGCCGGCGGACGTCCGGGCCGACGCCTGGTTCGGGCTCGCCGAGACCTCACTCGCCGCGAAGGACGGGGGGGAAGCTCAGCGCGCGGCCGAGGGGTTCCTCCGGGACGTGCCCCCGAGCGATCCCCGCACGGCGCGGGCGCACCTCATCCTGGTCCAGGCTCTCCAGGCGCAGGGCCAGTCCGACCGCGCGCTGACCGCGATGGACAGCTTCCTGCGCCAGTTCCCGCGGGACGCGGCGACGCCGGCGCTCGAGCTGAGCCGGGGTCAGCTCCTGGCGGGCGCCCAGCGCTGGGATGCGGCCCAGACCGCGTTCACGGCGGCCCGGCGCGCGGACGATTCCGCCGTGGCGGCGGAGGCCGAGTTCAGGCTCGGAGAGATGCTCCGCGCGCGCGGCGACTACGACGGCGCGATCGAGGCCTACCTGAGCGCCACGTACGCCTACGACGACCAGCCGGCGTGGGCGGCCCGGGGACTCCAGGGGGCGGCCCAGTCCTACGTCGCGAAGCAGATGCTGCGGGAAGCGGGGATCGTGCTCCGGAAGCTCGCGGCCCGGCCCGGCGTCGACCCGGCCCTCGTCCAGTGGGCGCGCGACTCGCTCAGCCGGCTCGGCCCGGCGGGGAATCCGGCCCCGCCCGCCCCGAGCGGCGCGACGCCCGCCCCCAAGCCCTGACCTCGCCGGTCAGCCGGCCAGCTCGAAGGTGTCGTGGAGGGCGCGGACGGCGAGCTCCGTGTACTTGTCCTCGATGACGCAGGAGACCGCGATCTCCGACGTCGAGATCATGTGGATGTTCACGTTCTCGCGCGAGAGGGCGCGGAACATCCGCGCCGCGACGCCCGAGTGGCTCCGCATCCCCACCCCGACGATGGAGACCTTGGCGATCCGGTCGTCGTAGGTGACGGTCTCGGCGCCGATCTTCTGCGCCACGCCCTCGAGCGTCGCCACCACCGTCGGGCGGTCGGGCCGGGGCACCGTGAACGAGATGTCGGAGTGGCCGTCGCGGCTCACGTTCTGGACGATCATGTCCACGACGATCCCGTGGTCGCTGACGGCACCGAAAACCTGGGCGGCGATGCCGGGCCGGTCCGGGACCCCCCGGATCGTGACCTTCGCCTGGCCGCGATCGTGGGCGATGCCGGTGACGACGACCGCTTCCATGTGCGGGTCCTCCTTCGTGACGAGCGTCCCGGGATCCGTCTTGAACGTGGACCGGACGTGCACCGGGACGCCGTACTTCTTCGCGAACTCCACCGAGCGGGACTGGAGCACCTTGGCGCCGAGGCTCGCCATCTCGAGCATCTCGTCGTAGGAGATTCGGTCGAGCTTCCGCGCCTCGCGGACGATGTTCGGATCGGCGGTGTAGACCCCTTCCACGTCCGTGTAGATCTCGCACACGTCGGCGCGCAGCGCGGCCGCGAGGGCGACCGCCGTGAGGTCCGAGCCTCCCCGGCCGAGGGTCGTGATGTCGTCCTCTTCGGTCACGCCCTGGAAGCCCGCGACGATCGCGACGTAGCCGTCGTCGAGCGCGCGCCGGACCTTGTCGCCGTCGATGCCGACGATCCGGGCGCGCGTGTGCGCCGCGTCGGTCCGGATCCCGGCCTGCTCGCCGGTGAACGATCGCGCCTTGTGGCCGAGCGCGTGTATGGCCATGGCCAGGAGCGCGATCGAGACCTGCTCGCCCGTCGCGAGCAGCATGTCGACCTCGCGCTCGGGCGGCGTGGGGGTGACCTCGTGGGCCAGCCGGATGAGGCCGTCGGTGGTCTTGCCCATCGCCGAGACCACGACGACGACGCCGTGGCCGGCCTTGGTGGTCTCGACGACGCGCCGGGCGACGCCCCGGATCTTCTCGGCGTCGGCGACCGAGGATCCGCCGTACTTCTGGACGATCAGGCCCATGGGTGGCTCGTCGCGCTCATCGCGCGGGCCATGCTACCGCACGGTCTCCACGCATTCAAGCGCGGCGCGCGTCACCGTATACTCGAAACGAGCCGACGCGCGCGCGGACGCACCCCTGGGGGGCGCGCGCCGAGGTCGGAGGAGCCCATGCCGCAGCTGTTCGCCGTGATTCGTACCCGCGGCCCGGCCTTCGAGCCCTCCCGGCCCCTCGAGGCGCAGGCGGACTGGGCGGCCCACGCGGCGTTCATGAACGGTCTCGTCCGCGACGGGTCCGTGATCCTGGGCGGCCCGCTGGAGGGCACCGCCGACGTCCTGCTCGTCATGCGCGCCGCGTCCGCCGACGACGCGCGGGGCCGCCTGGCGGCGGACCCGTGGACCGTGCAGGATCTGCTGCGCGTGAGCCGGATCTCGCCGTGGACGCTCCGGCTCGGGTCGCTCGACTGAGCCCGGCCGCGAATCGGCCGCGGCGGCCGCCGGGCTAGGTCTCGACGCGGAGGAGCACGGTCGGGACCGCAACGACGCCCAGGCGGTCGATCTCCTCCAGCGCCGCCGCCATGTTCCGCTCGAGAGCCTCGTGCGTCATCATGACGATGGGGACGGCGCCGGCCCGACCCTTCTGGATCACCGAGGCGATCGAGATGTCGTGGCGGCCGAGAATGCCGGCCACCTGCGAGAGAACGCCCGGCCGGTCCTGGACCATGGCGCGGAGATAGTAGGCCGAGCGGACCTCGCCTACCGGCCGCATGCGGAGCCGGCGCTCGCCGACGAGCGGGAAGTCCTCCGGGAGCGTGCCGTGCTCGTGGGCGACACGCCGCGCGATCTCGATCGCGTCCGACCACACCGCCGACGCCGTCGGCATCTGCCCCGCGCCCCGACCGTAGAACATCTGGTCGCCGGCAGCGTCGCCGCTGACCAGGATCGCGTTGAACGCCCCCGAGACCGCCGCGAGGGGCGAGGCGGCGGGGATGAGCGTCGGATGCACGCGAGCCTCGAGCGCGCCGTCGGTCATCTTGGCGATCGCGAGGAGCTTCACCCGGTACCCGAGCTCCCGCGCGTAGGCGATCTCGATCGCCTCGAGCCGCGCGATGCCCGCCGTGTAGATGTCCTTCAGGTCGACGCGGGTCCGGAAAGCGAGCGAGGCCAGGATCTGGAGCTTGTGCGCCGAGTCGATCCCCTCGACATCGAGCGTCGGGTCCGCCTCCGCGTACCCCGCCGCCTGAGCCTCGCGCAGGGCGTCGGCGAAGTCCCGTCCCTCGTCCGTCATCTTGGTCAGGATGAAGTTCGAGGTGCCGTTGACGATGCCCTGGAGCGACAGGATGCGGTTCGCGGCGAGGCCGTCGCGGAGCGCGCCGATGATGGGCACGCCCCCCGCGACGGCGGCCTCGAAGCCGAGGAGCACGCCGCGCCGCCGCGCGGCGGCGAAGAGCTCGGTCCCGTGCGTCGCCAGGAGGGCCTTGTTCGCGGTCACGACGTGCTTGCCGGCGTCGAGGGCGCGGAGGACGTAGGTGCGCGCCGGCTCGAGGCCGCCGATCACCTCGATGACGACCGACACCGACGGGTCGGCGAGGACCCGCTCAGGATCGGCGCTGAGCGGCCAGGCGGCGGGCTCGAGACCCTCGCGGGGCGCGCTGACGTCGCGCGCCACGGCGGCGACGATCCGCAACCCGCAGCCGGCGCGCGCCTCCAGGTCGGCGCGGTGCTGCTCGTAGATCTTGAGGACGCCGCCGCCGACGACGCCCACCCCCAGCAGGCCGATGCCGATCTCGCGCACGCCGCCTCCGCCGATCAGCCGAGGACCGCCCGGATGCCGCGGACGGCCTGCCGGATCCGGTGCTCGTTCTCGACGAGGGCGATGCGGATGAACCCCTCGCCGCACTCCCCGAAGCCGACGCCCGGCGAAACCGCGACCTTGGCCTCGGCGAGGAGCAGCTTGGAGAACTCGAGGGAGCCCATCCCCCGGAAGGCGTCCGGGATCGGTGCCCACACGAACATGGTCGCGCGCGGCTTCTCGATCGCCCAGCCCAGCCGGCCGAGGCCGGAGATCAGGACGTCGCGGCGCCGGCGATAGGTCTCGGCGATCTCCGTCACGCACGCCTGCGGCCCCTCGAGGGCCACGATCGCGGCGATCTGGATCGGCTGGAAGACGCCGTAGTCGAGGTAGGACTTGATCCGCGCCAGCGCGTGGACCATGCGCGCGTTGCCGCACGCGAAGCCGAGCCGCCAGCCGGCCATGTTGTACGACTTCGTGAGCGAGAAGAACTCGACGCCCACGTCCTTCGCGCCCGGGGTGGCCAGGAAGGACGGCGGCCGGTAGCCGTCGAACACGAGATCCGCGTAGGTGAAGTCGTGGATGACCCAGAGCCGGTGCTCGCGCGCGAAGTCCACGACCCGCTCGAAGAAGTCGCTGTCCACCACCCGGGTCGTCGGATTGTGCGGGAAGTTGAGCAGGAGTCCCTTGGGCTTGGGCCACGCGAGCCGCACGGCCTCGTCGAGGCGCGCGAAGAACTCGCCGTGCGCCTCGCCGGCGACCATCGGCACCGAGCGGAGATCACCGTCCGCGATCACGACCGAGTAGGCATGGATCGGATAGGAGGGATTCGGGACGAGCACCGCGTCCCCCGGCTGGAGGAGCGCGAGCATCAGGTGGGCCAGCCCTTCCTTCGAGCCGATGGTCGCGATGGTCTCGGTCTCGGGATCGAGCTCGACGCCGAAGCGGTCGCGGTACCAGCCGGCGATGGCGACGCGGAGCCGCCGGATGCCGCGGGAGGCCGAGTAGCGGTGATTGCGCGGGTTCTTCGAGGCCTCGACCAGCTTGTCGACGATGTGCCGGGGCGTGGGCCGGTCGGGGTTGCCCATGCCGAGGTCGATGATGTCCTCGCCGCGGGCGCGCGCCTTGACCTTGAGATCCGTGACCGCGGCCAGGACGTAGGGCGGGAGCCGCTTGATCCGGTAGAAATCGTCCACGTGACGACCCCCTCGAGAGGATGACCGGCCGGCTGGGGCCGACGGGCGCGGAACGAACCTGGATGTTAGCACGGGGTCAGACTTCGACTTGCGAACAATCTCTCCTTCGCGGCCGCGTCCCGACCGCCGCCGGCGGCGATCACGGGCCGACCCCGCCCAGGAACTCGAGGCAGAGCGCGTTGAACGTCGCCGGGGCCTCCCAGATCGCGCCGTGCCCGACCGCGGGCAGGACGCGGTAGCGCGCCTCCGGGATCCGGCGTGCAAGCTCCTCGGCCAGCACGGGCGGCGTGATGAGGTCCTGCGCGCCGACCGCGACCAGCGTGGGGCAGCGGACCAGGTGGAGCCGCTCCCGCGCGTCGTGACCGAGCGCCGCCTGGGTCTGGCGGAGATAGGCGTGGAGCGGCATCGGGTGAGGGTTGTGCGCCGCCCGCTGGACGACCATCTCGACCAGCTCGGGCTGGCGGACGAAGCACTCGGGTGTGAAGAGCCACACACTGAGCGCCCGGTAGAAGCTCTCGGGGTCGAGCTGGCGGCGCACCGTGCGCACCGCTCCCACCAGCGCCTCGAGGTAGGGATGCGGGCCCGCCCACGTCGCGTGGAGCTGGAGGCTCGCGACCCGCGCGGGCGCGGCGAGGGCGGTCTCCTGGGCGATCGTGCCGCCGAGCGACAGCCCCAGGAGGTGCACGCGCTCGACGCCCAGCACGTCGAGCAGCGCGAGGAGATCGTCGGCCATGCTTCGGCTGGTGTAGGGGGCGTCGGGCGCGTCGCTCCGGCCGGCGCCGCGATTGTCGAACACGAGGACGCGATGGTGGGGCGCGAGCGCCGCCAGCTGGAGCGGCCATGCGGTGGTGTCGCCCCCGAGCCCCATGACGAGGACGACGGGCGTCCCGTCCTCGGCGCCGTGCCACTCGTAGTAGAGGCGGATCCCGTTGGCGGTCGCGAAGGGCATCGTCGGCTACGCGCGGCCGTCGGGCGCGCGGTCACTCATGAGCGGCCAGGGACTCGGAGAGCGTCTCCCACTCGTGGAGGAGCCACGCGACCTGCTGTTCCGCCTGCTGACGCTCGAGCGTGACGGCGCGGACGCGCTCGCCATCCGCGTAGAGGGCAGGATCGGCCAGGGCCCGGCCCAGATCCTCGAGCCGAGCCTCGGTCGCGTGAATCTCGGCTTCGAGCGCATCGAGACGCCGCCGGCGCTCGCGGACGGCCGAATCGACGCGGGGCCGCCGGCGAGCGCGGCCGTCCGGGGGCGATGGCGGGGTGCCGGCGGGCGCGCCCCGCTCCGCCGGGCGGGCCGTCTCGGGAGCGGGCCGCGCGGCGGTCTCGGCGGGCGGCGCCGACGCGCCCGCGGGCCCATCCGCCAGCGCGGCCTGATAGTCGTCGTACCCGCCGAGATGGGTCACCAGGCGTCCGTCCCGGACCTCGACGACCTTCGTCGCCAGGCGATTGATGAAGTAGCGGTCGTGCGAGATGAACACCATCGTCCCGGAAAAGCCGGCCAGCGCGTCCTCGAGCACGTCCCGCGACGCGAGATCCAGGTGGTTGGTCGGCTCGTCGAGACACAGGAAGGGCGCGGGGTGGACGAGCATGCGAGCGAGGGCGAGCCGCGCCTTCTCGCCTCCCGAGAGGACCGACACGCGCTTCTCGACGGCGTCCCCCGAGAAGAGGAACGCGCCGAGGAGCGTCCGGAGGCGCGTCCGGTCGGCTTCGGGCGCGGCCGCTTCCATCTCCTGCAGGACCGAGCGCGCCGGGTCGAGCGCGTCGAGCTGGTGCTGGGCGTAGTAGTGCGTCGTCACGTGCGCCCCCAGGATCCGCTCCCCCGAGTCCGGCGGGAGGACGCCCGCGAGGATCCGGAGGAGCGTCGATTTCCCGGCGCCGTTGGGCCCGACGAGCGCGATGCGGTCGCCGCGCTCGAGGTCGAGATCGACCCCCGCGTAAACGACCTTCGGCCCGTACGCCTTGGCGATCCGCCGGAGCTGGGTGACGTGCCGGCCGGTCCGCGGGGGCGCGGGGAACGAGAACCGGATGTGACGGGCGGCGCCCTCGACCTCCACGCGCTCCAGGCGGTCGAGCATCTTGACCCGGCTCTGCACCTGCCGCGCCTTCGACGCCTTGTAGCGGAAGCGCTCGATGAAGCGCTCGATCTCCGCCACGCGCTTGGCCTGGTTCCGGGCGCGCGCCTCGAGGAGCGCCTGCCGCGCCTCGCGCTGGGTGAGGTAGTCGTCGTAGTCCCCCGGGTAGAGCTCGAGGCCCGCGGGCGACAGCTCCGCGATCGTCGTCACCATGCGATTGAGGAAGTAGCGGTCGTGGGAGACGACGACCACGGTCCCGTCGTACGCCCCGAGGTAGTTCTCGAGCCAGCCCAGCGACTCCAGGTCGAGATGGTTCGTCGGCTCGTCGAGGAGGAGCAGCGTGGGCCCCTGGAGCAGCAAGCGCGCGAGCGCCGCCCGCATCCGCCAGCCGCCCGAGAACTCGACGAGGGGCCGCGCGAAATCGGCCTCCCGGAAGCCGAGCCCGCTCAGGATGACGCGCGCCTCCGTCTCGAGGCGGTACCCGCCCAGCGCCTCGAAGCGGTGCTGGAGGTCCCCGTACCGCGCGGTGAGCGCGTCGTCCGGAGATTCGTGGAGCCGCACCGCCAGCGCTTCCAGCTGGCGCTCGAGCTCCCAGACCTCCGGGAATCCCGACAGGGCCTCGCCCAGGACGGAGCCGCGGGCCTCGCCGGCGGCCTCCTGCGGCAGGTAGCCGACGGTCGTCTCGCGGGCCCGGCTGACGCGCCCGGCGTCGGGCGGATCCAGGCCCACGAGGATCCGGCAGAGCGTGGTCTTGCCGACGCCGTTCGGCCCGACGAGCCCGATGCGCTCGCGCCCGCTGAGCTGCCACGTGACGTCCCGGAAGAGCACCCGGTCGCCGTAGGCCTTGGAGACGACCTCGACCTGGATCACCCCCACATTCTACGCGGGGGCGCCAGCCCTCCCGGCGTGCTCAGCCGACGAGCGCGGCCGTCGCGGTCAGACGCTGCCGAGCGAGCGGACGAGCCGCTCGGCCCGCTCCGCCCAGCGAGTCACGCGGAGCTCGACCAGGCGCCGGTGCGCGTCGCCCCAGTGGCCGGCGGCCCGTTGCCGATCGCCCGCGGCGCAGGCCGCGGCGCCGAGGTCCAGCCAGACGCGGGCCGTGTCGTAGCGCGCCCGGATCGCCTCGAACGTCGCCACCGCCTCCTCGAGTGTGGCCATGGCGTCGGCCGGCGCGCCGGCGGCGAGCTGGATCCGACCCAGTACCCGGAGGGCCAGCCCGACGCCGTAGGCGGAGCCGGCCGCCCGGCTGATCTCGAGCGCCTCCCGTGCGGCGGCGTGAGCGCGCTCCAGCTGGCCGTCGAGCCGATAGGCGTCGGCCAGGAACGCCGTGAACCAGGCCTGGAACTGCGGGAATCGGAAGACGCGGTGCTGCTCGGCCGACGCCTCCAGGGCGGGGATGGCCCGCGCGGCCGCCCCGTGCTCGACGAACGCGAAGCCGAGCCAGCCGAGCGTGACGGCGCTGGTCAGGGGATCGGGCGCGACGGACACGCTGGCCTCGGAGGCCTCGATGCCGGCCTCCGTGTCGCCGAGCGCCGCCTGGACGATGCCCGTCGCGCAGAGCGCCGAGGCCTGCAGCTGCCTGTTGCCGACGGCCTCGCCGATCAGCCGCGCCCGGGTCTCGGCCTCGAGTGCCGTGTCGAGCTCGCCGAGCATCGCGTGGTTCAGCCCGACGACCCAGTGCGCCTGGCCGACCCACCAGGGCCGCCCGGCCTGCTCGAGGCGCGCAAGCGCCTCGAGCGCGTGCTTGATGCCCTCGGCCGAGCGTCCCGAGAGCGGAGCCTCCTGCGCGAGCACGTAGTGCGCCTTTCCGAGCGTGACCGTGTCCCCGCAGCGCGCGGCATCCGCGATCGCACGCTCGGCGCTCTGGATCGCCCGGACCTGATCGCCGACGAAGAGGTGCGTGCGCGCGAGCAGGAAGTGGTAGTAGGCGGAAAGCGCGGCGTCATCCAGCCGGTCGACGCTCGCCTTCCAGTGGAGGAGCACGCTCAGGACCTCGCGGAAGCGCCCGAGCTGTATCAGGGACGAGGCCTTGCGGAGGACGAGGCGGAGACGCCGCTGATCGCGCGCCTCCGCCGGCAGCCGCTCCACGTGCGCGAGCGCCTCCTCCAGCGCTCCGAGGGCCTCGGTGTGGGCGTGGCCTCGCGCGGCTTTCTGGGCGAGCCGGGAAAGGCATTCCACGGCGCGGTCCGACTGAGCGGTCCGGGCGTAGTGGTAGGCCAGGCGGTCGTCGGCGTCCTCGAGGCGGCCGCAGCTCCTGATCGGGTTCGAGAGCCCGCGGGCGGACGACCTGGCGGGGCTCGATCCGGCCGAGTGGAAGCGCCGGCAGGCGCCGCGCCTCCGGCGCGTGATCGACACGCTCCAGTCGCGCGGGGTCAGCGTCAACGGCTGCTTCATCCTCGGGCTCGACGCCCACACCCCGGACGTCTTCGGCGAGGTGCTGGAGTTCGTCCGGAGCTCGGGCCTCGCGGAGGTGCAGTACACGGTGTTGACGCCGTTTCCGGGCACGCCGCTCCACGCGCGGCTCCGCCGCGAGGGCCGGCTCCTCGAGGAACGGTTCTGGGACCGGTGCACGCTCTTCGACGTGACATTCGTGCCGAAGCGGATGACGGTGGAAGAGCTCGAGACCGGCCTCCGCTGGCTGTTCCGCGAGACCTACACGCGGCAGGAGACCGAGGCGCGGCTCCTTCGCTTCGTCGCCCAGCGGCGGGATGCGCGACTGGCCGCCTACGCCGCGCTGGGGCGGCGGCCCGCGGACGCGCCGGTCGCACCCGAGCCGGCGGTGGTGGACGACGGGGCGCCCTGAGAGGCGCGGCAGCCCCTCAGGACGCGGAATCGAGGAGCTTGTAGTAGTACGCGGTCGCGTCGAGCGCGCCGGTGGCGCTCCGGGCGTAGGCCGGGATCGCGCCGGCGAACGTCCAGCCGAGGCCCTGGTACAGCGCCTCCGAGGGGTCGCCCTGTCGCGTGTCGAGGATGAGGGTCGTGCGCCCGAGCCGGCGCGCCTGGCCCTCGAGCGCCAGCATGAGCGCGCGGCCCACGCCCCGGCGTCGCGCTTGCCGGTGGACCATCACCTTCGACACCTCGGCCCGGTGGCGGGCGTTCTCCCGCATCGCGAGGTCGAGCTGGGCCGATCCCACGAGCCCGAGCTCCGGGTCGTGGGCCGCCAGGACGATCCGCGAGCCCTCGCCGGTCGCGGTCGCGACCGTCTCCCAGTACGCTCCGGCCTCGGCCTCCGACATCGGGGGGAGGAATCCGATCGACGCGCCGCTCTCGACGGCGTCGCGGAGCAGGTCGATCAGCGCGGCGCGGCGGGCCTTCATGCCCGCCGGGGAGAGGGATTCGATCTCGAGCGGCACGCCCGGCAGTGTACCGCTCTTCAGAGGGCGACGCCCCACTCGCGGGCGCGCTCCTCGGCGCGCTCGACCCACCGCGGGACGTCGAGCGCGCGGAGCCGGCGGTGGGCCTCCGCGAGGTGACTCCGGCGCGCGTCCGACTCGCCGCGCGCGTGGGCCAGCATCGCCAGATCGAGATGCGTGCGCGCGATCTCGAACGCCGCCTCCGCGTCCTCGAAGGCGCGCAGCGCCTCGCGGAGATGCTCCTGCCCGTCGGCGAGCGCGCCGCGGGCGTGAGCGACGTGGCCGAGCGCCCGCGCGGCCCAGCCGACCCCCGGGAGGGTGCCCGCGGTCCGGGCCAGCTCGAGGCCCTGGCTCGCCAGCTCGAGCGCCGTCTCGAAGCGCTGGGCCCGGGTGTGCGCCTCGGCGAGGAACGCCATGATCCAGGCCTGGGCCTGCCGGAAGCCGAACTGGACGTGGAGGCGCATGGCTTCTTCGAGGCGCGGGATCGCTTGCGTCAGCTCTCCTTGCTCGAGCCACGCCAGGCCGAGCCATCCGAGCGCCATCGCCGTGTTGAGCGGGTCCGGCGACAGCGCCAGCGCCTCCTCGCAGCTCCGGATCGCCGTGCGCCAGTCGGCCCGGCAGAGATGGACGAGCCCGCTGGCCCAGGCCGCCGACGCCGCCACCTGCGGGTCGCCCACCTCGGTACCGAAGGCCGTCGCCTGCGCCTCGGCGGCGAGGGCGGCGTCGAACTCACCGAGGACGGCGTGATTGAGCCCCACCGCCCAGTAGGCCGGGCCGATCCACCACGGCTGGGCGGCGCGCTTCAGCAGGGCGATGGCCCGCCGCCCGTGCTCGAGGCCCTGGCGGGGCCGGCCCGACATCGCGGCGTGCTGGGCGAGGACGTAGTGGATGCAGCCCCGCGTCGAGTCGTCCTCGCCTCGCTCGGCGGCCGCCAGGCCGAGCTCCAGGTGATGGGACGCCTGGCGCTGGTCGCCGAGGAAGAGGTGGCCGCGACCGAGGAGGAAGTGATAGCGCCCGGCGACCTGCGGATCGTCCAGCCGATCCAGCGCGGCCTGGTGGCGGAGCAGCAGGGCGACGAGCTCCTCGAACGCCCCGAGGGGCACCAGTGAGAACGCCTGCGCCAGCGCGAGCTCGAGACGCCGGCGATCCTGCTCCGCGGGCGGCAGGCGATCGACGTGAGTGCGCGCCTCCTCGATGATCCGGACGGCCTCCAGATGCGCGTGGGCGGCCACGGCCTTGTCGGCGAACCGCGTGAGGTAGAGCACGGCCTTGGCGGCGTCATCCGTGCGGCCGTAGTGATGCGCGAGGCGGTCGTAGACCTCCGGGAGCCGGTCGGCATAGACCGCTTCGAGCGCGCGCGCGATCGTGCCGTGGAGCGCCCGGCGCCGCCCCGGCGGCAGACTCTCGTAGGCGACGTCGCGGGTCAGGCTGTGGGTGAAGGCGACGAGCGGCTCGCCGCCCCCGGACTTGAAGTGGAGGAACTCGAGGCGCATCAGATCGTGGAGGTGTAGATCGAGCTCGTCCTCCCACACTGCCCGGAGGAGCACCAGCGGCGCTTCCTGCCCCAAGACGGCGGCGGTCTGGAGGAGCCGGCGCGGGGTCTCGGCGAGGCGGTCGATCCGCGCGAGCAGGACCTCCTGGATGGTATCGGGCACCTGCGCGCCGGACGGCGAATCGGACGGCGCGTCGACCACCCGCGACAGCTCCTCCAGGAAGAACGGGTTGCCTTCCGCTTTCGCGAGGATCATCTCGGCGACCCCGTCGGACACCCGGTCGCCGCGCCGGGCGGAGCGCATGACGCTCAGGCTGTCCTCCCGCGACAGCGGCGTGAGCGCGACCTGCGTCACGTAGGAGCGATCCATCCACGGCGCCCGGTATCCCGGCCGGTACGTGACGATGCCCATCGCCGGGAGGGCCGCCGCGCTCTCCATCAGGGTGATGAAGCACTCCTCCGACGTGGAATCGATCCAGTGGAGATCCTCGACGACGAACAGGAACGGCCGCCGCTGGGCGCCGCTCAGGATGAGCTGGCGCAGCGCCTCGAAGGTCCGCGCCTTGATGGCCGAGGTCGTGAGCGTGGCGAGGGCCTCCGTGCCGTCCGAGATGCCGAAGAGGCGCAGCACGTACGGGAGGACCCCGGCCGGCTCGATCCCCATCTGCCGGATACCGTCCCGGATCTTCCCGGCGACCACCTCCGCGCTGTCGCCCTCGGCGAGCCGGAAGTTGGACCGGAGAATGTCGAGGATCGGGAAGTAGGGGATGGCGGTGGCGTAGGACTGGCATCGCCCTTCCAGGAACGTCACGCGCCGCTCGGGCTCTCCGAGCAGCAGCTCGCGGAACTCGTGGAGGAGGCGCGATTTCCCGAGGCCGGCCTCGCCGAGCAGGCCCACGACCTGCCCGCGGCCCCGGAGGGCGTCCTCGAGTCGGCTCCACAGGAGGCCGATCTCCCGGGCGCGTCCCACGAACGGGCCGCCGCGCGGGCCGGATCTCGGGCCCCCGCGCGGCGCCGGAGCCAGGCGCTGCACGGGTCCGGCCGGCCCGGCGGTCGCCTCGGGCGCGAAGTCGAAGTGGCGGGCGAGGGAGTTCGCCGCGGCCTCCTCCACCAGGATCGCGCCCGGCTCCGCGAGCCGGAGGAGGGTGTCGAGCGTCGCCCAGGTCTCGCGCTTGCCGTCCAGATCGATCTGGATCCCGCCGCGGGAGGTCCCGACGTTCACCTTGCGGGCGGCGATCCCCGAGCGGACCCCGATCCCGACGCCCTCGCCGCTGGCGCGCTCCGCGGCCTTGTGCACCGCCATCGCGGCGAGCGCCGCCCGCTGCGAGGCGTCCTCGACCGGCTCCAGCCCGAACGCCGCGATGACGCCGGTCGGGCTCATCTCCTCGATCCGGCCGCCGAATGTCCGGATCTTCTCGACGAGGGTCTCCATCCCCCGGCTCGGGCTGAACGCGGGATCGACGTCGGCCGGCAGGATCAGCGCGCTCCGCAGGAACGCGAGCTTCCGGCCTTCCCACCGGACCGCCAAGGACGCGCCGGTCTCGATCGCGGCCGTGCCGGCCGCGGGCTCTCGCGGCGTCGCCGGCGCGGGTGGAGGCTCCTGGACGGGCGCGGGCCGGTGGGGCCCGGGTGTTCTCTGCCGCGGCGGTCGCTCCGGTCCCTCCCGCGTCAGGCCGTGCTTCTCCATGCGATAGCGGAGCGTGTCCCGGGAGATGCCGAGCCGAGCGGCCGCGCGCGTGACGTTGCCGCCCGTCTGGCGCAGGGCCTCCACGAGGTGCGCTCGCTCGACGGTTCCCAGGGTATCGGCGAGCGCGGACCCCTCGTCGGTCTCCGCCGCGGGCCCCGTGTCGGCCGCGGCGGACGCCGCGGGAACGGCCGGCAGGCCGAGATGCTCGACGGTCACCACCGGCACCTCGGTCAAGAGCGCGACCCGCTCCATCACGTTCGCGAGCTCGCGCACGTTCCCGGGCCACGGATAGGCGAGCAGGGCAGCCCGCGCCTCCGGCGAGAAGCTGCGCGCGGGCATGCGGTACTCGGCGCACGCCCGATCGAGGAAGTGGGCCGCGAGGCGGAGCACGTCCTCGCCGCGCTCCCGGAGCGGCGGGATGGTGAGCACCATCACGGCGAGCCGGTGGTAGAGGTCTTGGCGGAACGGCCGGGTCTGAGCCGCCCCGGACAGGTTCTCGTTGGTGGCCGCGAGGATCCAGACGTCCACAGGCTCGCTCCGGGTGCTGCCCAGCCGGCGGACGGCCCGGTCTTCGAGCGCTTTCAGAAGCTTCGCCTGGAGGGCCTCGGGCAGGAGTCCGATCTCATCCAGGAAGATCGTGCCGTGGTTCGCCGTCTGGAACAGCCCGGCCTTCGCGTGACGCGCGTCGGTGAAGGCGCCCCGCTCGTAGCCGAAGAGCTCGGACTCGAGCAAGTGCTCGGGGATGGCCGCGCAGTTGACGTCCACGAAGGGCCCGGAGGCGCGGGGTCCCGCGCGATGAAGACTCCGCGCGACGAGGCCCTTCCCGACGCCCGTCTCCCCCTGGATCAGGACCGGCGGTAGCCGACCCGTCGGCGGCGCCCCGCCGCCCGGCGGTGGCCGCCCGCGATCCGACTGCCGCTGGAGCAGACGGGCGGCTCGGTCGCGGAGGGCGGCCATGCCCGGGCTCTCGCCGAGCCAGTCGGCCAGAAAGGGCGGTTCCATGGGGGCGCCCATCCTACTCCCGTCGAGGGGGTCCCCTCAACCGGGGCCGGACCCGCCCCACCGGCGGGATCGACTCGCCGAGCGCCGACGAGTTTTCCCCCACTCCTGCGGCGGCCCCACCCGGTGGGGGTCGGCCACCGGTGCGCTGACGCTACGATAAACCATCGTCAGATTGAGCCTTTTGCTCGTGGCACTCGGGTTGCCCTACTTGGTCGGCCAGCGACGCCGTGAGGGCGTCCCGAGGAGGCCGACCGATGCACGGAACAGCGGTGGCGGTGATGGACGAGACCGGGATGGAGACGGCGAGGCCGCGCTTTCCCCGGGGCAAGCTCCTCGCGGGGGCGCTCGGATTCCTCGGGCTCACGGGCGGAGTCTTCTGGTGGCTGTTCGCGCAGCTTCCGGCGGGGCACGCGCCGCCCGCGCTCGCGACGCTCCGCTGGGAGTATCTCGGGCTCCTGCTCCTGATGTTGCCGCTCGAGACCATGACCTCCTCCGCCCGCATCTGGCTCATCTGCCGCGTGCTCCATCCCGGCGTGTCGTTCTGGACGTGCGTGCAGTCCGAGCTCAGCAACGTGGCGATCTCGATCCTCACTCCGTCCCAGTCCGGCGGGGGCCCGGGTCAGATCTACATGCTCACGCGGCGCGGGCGCGTGGGCGTCGGGGCGGGGCTGACCGCGACGCTCATCTCGTTCATGGGGACGCTCGTGGGGCTGCTGCTGATGGGCGTCTACTCGGTCCTCGTGTCCGGGATCGGGGCGAGCGGTCCGCTCCTGCTCGCACCGGTGTGGGCCCTCACCGTGATCGCGACGGTGTTGCTCCTCGGCGCGATCTGGCCGGATCTCTTCCGGATCGCACTGGGGGCGCTGTCCCGCGCCGTCTGGCGCATGCTCCGCCGCCCCGAGGCGGTGATCGACTGGTGGCCACCCGAGACGCCGCGCGCCGGTCCCGCCGTCGACCGGATGGATCGCCGGACGGCTTGGCTGGCGGACCTCCTCTACGCGTACCGCGCGGACGTCCGGCGCTTCCTCCGCCACGGCAAGGCGTGCGCCGTGGCCGTCGGTTTCCTCAGCGTGGCCTTCCTCCTCGCGCGAGCGCTGATGCCGTATCTCTGCGCGCGCTTCCTCGGCGTGGACGGCGGCACGCTCCGGCAGACCGTGGAGGCCCAGGTCGCGCTCATCTTCCTGGTCTTCTTCGCCCCGACGCCCGGGGGCGCCGGCATCGCCGAGGGGGCGTCGCTCTGGATCATGGCGGACATCGTCCCGCCGGCCATCGCCCCCTACTACACGCTGCTCTGGCGAGTCTCGACGACCTATCTCGCCGCCTTGGCGGGCTTCGTCTGCCTGGGCCTGGCCCTCGCGCGGGACGCGTCGAGGGTCGTAGGGCGTCAACCGGGGCCGCGGTGACGCGCGCCCCACTGGGAGGGACCGAGCCATGACCTTCGCCGACTACGCCGTGCACCTCGTCCTCGGGGCCATCCTCATCGTGGGCGCGTACCAGTTCTACTTCTGGTGCCAGCGCAACCCGCTCCGGCCGGCTCGCGAGCTCCGGCTCCCGCTGGACGATCGCATCCCGTTCTGGCCCGCGTGGGTCTGGATCTACAGCTTCCTCTACTACCCCGTCATCCTCTACACGACCTGGGTCGTCCAGTCCTCTCGTGAGTTCGTCTACGTGGCGGTGAGCTTCCTCGGGCTGCTCGCGATGCAGATGGCCTTCTTCCTCATCTTTCCGGTCGCGACCCCCGAGTCCTGGCGGGCCGTCAACGGCGAGCGGACGTGGTCCGAGCGATTCCTCGCGTTCGTCCAGCGGCTCGACGCCCGCTCGAACAGCTTTCCGAGCATGCACACCTCGGTCGCGATGCTGACCGCCCTGTACCTCTCGCCGCACGTCGGCCCGGCGGCGTTCGCCTTCCCGGTCGCGATCGGGCTGTCGTGCCTGTTCACCAAGCAGCACTACCTCGTCGACCTTCCGGCGGGCGCGGCGCTCGGCTGGCTCGCCCATCACGTCTTCGCGATCGCGTGAGGAGGAGGCCACCATGAACCTGCGCGCGCACCTCGAAGAGCTGTTCGAGACCCAGGCGGCGGAGCTGGCCGGGTCGGACGCGTTCCGCGCCCTCGAGACCGGCGCCGCCGCCCCCGGCGACTACGATCGCTTCGTCGCCGCCGTCGTGCGGACCCATCTCAAGGCGACCGAGTACGTGGCATTCCTCTGCGCCCTGGCGGCGCCCGAGTCGAGCGAGAGCCGGCTGCGCAACCTCCTCGAGGAGCTGCACCATCCGGGTCTTCTGCGCCAGATGGCCGCGGGCGCGGGCCTGGGCGACCGGCTTCCCGAGCTCGAGACCCAGGCCGCCGACGACATCCGCCGTCTGGTGGTCGAGCCCGTGCTCTACCGCACGCTCGGCGAGGTCGGGCTCGCCGCGTTCTGCGAGGTCGTGGCGTTCGAGTTCATGCTCGCGCGCCTCGCGGGCCGGATCGCCGCGTTCCTGGCGACGCATCGCGGACTCGGGCCCGTCGCGCTCCGGTGGTGGACCGAGCACGCCGAGGTCGACATCCAGCACGCGGCGGAGGGGCTCGCCGACCTCGAGGCCTACGCCCGCTACTACGGCCTCGCGAACGAGGACGGGCTCGCCATCGCCCAGCTCACCCTGCGGGAGAACGTGTTCCTCCGCCGGTACTTCCGGGAGGAGCCGCTCCCGGACGCCGCGGTGGAGCGGGAGGGCACCCCGTGCGTCTCGTGAGCGCGACCGTCTACGCCCTCAAGATCCCGTTCCTCGCGGCCGTGCGGCACAGTCTGGCGGGCCGGACGTGGAGCGACGCCGTGGTCGTCCGGGTCCTGGACTCGGACGGCGTCGAGGGCTTCGGCGAGGCGGCGCCGCGGCCGTACGTCACCGGGGAGACGCCCGCCGACGTGGTGGAGCACGTGGCCGGCACCCTCTGGCCCGCGGTCCGCGGCCTGGCGGCGCCGGACCTTCGCGGCCCCGGCGACCTCGCGGCGATCGAGGCCCTCGTGCCGGACGGCGGGGCGGCCGGGCGCCATCACGCCGCGCGCGCGGCGATGGAGCTGGCCGTGGTCGATTGGGCGCTCCGGCGCCGGCGGGCGTCCGCGGCCCTCCTCCTTCCGCCGCTCCGCGCCGAGGTCGTGTACAGCGGCCTGATCACGGCGGGATCGACGCAGCAGGCGGTCCGTCAGGCGCGCTGGGCGCGGCTCGCGGGTCTCACGCAGGTCAAGATCAAGGTGGGGGCGGGGGCAGACCTCGCCCGGGTCGAGGCCGTGCGGGCCGTGCTCCCCGACGCGACGATCCGCGTCGATGCCAACGGCGCGTGGACGCCGGCGGCGGCGCGGGCCGCCCTCGCCGGACTCGCCCGATGCCGAGTCGCCAGCGTGGAGCAGCCCCTTCCGCCCGGCTGCCCCGACGCTCTGGCGCAGCTCCGCAAGGAGAGCCCGATCCCGCTGGTCCTCGACGAGTCCGTGGTGACGCCCGCTGACCTCGAGGCCCACCTGGCGGCGGGCGCGGCGGACGCCGTCAACGTGCGCGTGTCGAAGTGCGGCGGCTTCGCGCGCGCCGTGGCGATGGCCCGCCGCGCGGCCGCGGCCGGGCTCGAGATCCACGTGGGGTGCCACGTCGGGGAGACCGCCATCCTCTCGGCGGCGGGCCGTCACCTCGCCGCGGGGCTCGAGCCCACGGTCTTCGTGGAAGGCTCCTACGGCACGCTCCTGCTCGCTGAGGACGTGTCGGACGACGGCCTCCGCTTCGGCCACCGGGGCGTCGCGCCGGTCTTGACCCGGCCCGGCTGGGGGACGCGCGTGCGCGTCGACCGGCTCCGGCGGTACGCGGAGACCGTCGTCGAGCTGGCGGCGTAGGGATCACCGAGATGGGGGCGCTCCTGGCTGCCGGGCTCCGCGTGCGGGAGTGGTGGCCCGCCCGTCGCTTCGACCGGGCCGCCGCGGAGCCCGAGCGCGCCCAGGCGGCGGTGCTCCGGGCGCTCCTCCGGCGGAACGCGCAGACGGCCTTCGGACGCGAGCACGGCTTCGGCGCGATCCGGACCGTGGCCGAGTACCGGCGCGCGGTGCCGGTCCGCGACTACGAGGCGCTCCGCCCCTACGTCCGGCGCATCGTCGAGGGCGAGGCGGCAGTCCTGACGGCCGAGCCGGTGACGGCGTTCGCGACCACCAGCGGCACCACCGCGGAGCCGAAGCTGGTCCCGGTGACCGCGGCCTGGCTGGCGCGCATGGCCGCGCTCGTGCGGCTGTGGATGCTCGGCGCGCAGCGGGACCACCCGCGGCTCCTCAGCCGGGCGCCGCTGACGATCGTGAGCCCGGCGATCGAAGGGTGCACTCCGCGAGGCGTGCCGGTCGGCGCCCTCTCCGGCTTGCTGCACCGGAGCCTCCCGGCCGCGGTCCGCCGCGCGCAGGCCGTGCCGTACGCGGCCCACCTGATCGTGGACGCGGACGCGCGCGCGTTCGTGCTGCTGCGGCTCGGGCTTGCCCGGGCCGTGTCCGTCATCGGCACGCCCAACGCGACGACGCTCGTCCGGCTCGCCGAGGTGGCCCGGCGGCAGGCCGACAGTCTTCTCCGCGCGATCCACGACGGCACCCTCGGGATCCCGTGGCCGGCGTTTCACGAGGAGCCGGGTCTCGACGGCCAGGCGGCGCGGCGCGCCCTCGCGGCCCGCCTCGAGGCCGATCCCGCGCGGGCGCGGGCCCTGGGCGCGGCGGCGCGGGCGCGCGGAGCGCTCCGGCTCCAGGACGCGTGGCCCGAGCTCGCCCTCATCGGCTGCTGGCTCGGCGGGACGGCGGGCCACCACACCCGGCGGCTCGTGGAGGACTACGGCGGCGTGCCGCTGCGCGACCTCGGCCTGGTCGCGAGCGAGGGCCGGGTGACCCTCCCGCTGGCCGACGGGACGGCCGCGGGCCCACCCGCGCTCGACGCGGGCTTCTTCGAGTTCATTCCCGAGGAGGCGATGGAGACGCGCGACCCGCCCGTCCTCCTCGCGCACGAGCTCGAGGTGGGGCACCGCTACGGCGTCGTCCTGTCCGGCGCGAACGGCCTGTATCGCTACGATCTGAACGACGTCGTGGAGGTGCAGGGCCGCCATCACCGGGCCCCGCTGCTGGCCTTCGTTCGCAAGGGCCGGGACATGACGAGCATCACCGGCGAGAAGCTCCACGTGAATCACGTGCGCGACGCCGTGCGCCAGGCCGAGGACGCCACGCGCGTCGAGGTCTGGCAGTACCGCCTGATCCCGGACGTCGACGCGTGCCGCTACGACCTCCTGGTGGAGCCGGGCGAGGCCGGCCTCGACGCCATCGGCGCCGAGGCGTTCGCGCGCGCCTTCGACGAGGGGCTCGGCCGCGTCAACGTGGAGTACGGCGCGAAGCGGCGGACGCGCCGGCTCGGCGCGCCGCGGCTCGCCGTCATGCGCCCGGGCTGGGCCGAGCGGCAGTGCCGGGCCGAGTTCGCGCAGGGGCGGCGAGACGTCCAGCACAAGTGGCGCGCGCTGGTGGCGGACTGGGATCCCGCCAGCCGCGCCGCCGTGATCCGAACCTGGGAGGAGAAGGCGCCATGAGGCGAGCGGCGGCATCCCGGATCGGTCAGGCGCTTCTCCTGTGGGTGGCGGTGGGTGGACCGATTCTCCTGTGGTGGCCCGCGGCCCTGCGGCTCCCCGCGCTCTGGGCCGTGGTCGCGCTGGGCGTTCTGGCGAACGCGCTCCAGCCGTCGTACCGGCTCCGGGACGCGGCCCGGACGCCGGCGGATCGCGGCACATTCCACCAGATCATGCTCACCGTCTACGGCACCCAGGCGGCCGCGCTCGTCGAGCTCGTACTGCGCCGGCCGCCGGCGCTGCCGTTCGACGCGCTCGGCGTGGGCGCGCTCCTCGCGATGGGAGCGGGGCTCGGGCTCCGGACGTGGGCGGTCGCGACGCTCGGCGGCTGGTTCACGCTCCAGGTCGGCGTGAAGCCCGCGCAGCGCCTGGTCCGGGCGGGGCCCTACCGGCTGATCCGCCACCCGAGCTACACCGGCGCCTTCGTCGCGCTGATCGCGAGCGCCGTCCTCCTGCGCGCGTGGGTGACGGTGGTCCTGGGGGCAATCGCGCTCTACGCGGCGTTCCGGCGCCGGATCCGCCACGAGGAGCGGCTGCTGGCGGCGGCACTGCCGGGGTACCGGCGCTACATGGCCCGGACGGGGGCGCTACTGCCGCGGTGCGGACTCGGGCCCGCCGGGCGGCGACAACGCACCCGGCGGGCCCGAGGCGAGGCTAGTCCCGGAAGTGGCAGGCCACCCGGTGGCCGGAAACTCCCTGCTTGAGCGGTGGCTCCTGGTCCACGCAGATCCCCGGCACCTGGCGGATGCGGCAGCGCGTGTGGAAGTGGCACCCGGCGGGCGGCCGGATGGGGCTCGGCACGTCGCCCTCCAGCAGGATGCGCTGCCGCTTGACCTCGGGATCGGGGATCGGCACCGCCGAGAGAAGGGCTTCCGTGTACGGGTGACGGGGATTTGAGTAGAGGTCCTTCGCCGACGCGACCTCGACGATCTTGCCGAGGTACATGACCGCGACCCGCGTGCTGATGTGCTCGACGACCGACAGGTCGTGGGCGATGAACAGGTACGTCAGGTTGAACTGCTTCTGGAGGTCCTCGAGGAGGTTGATCACCTGCGCCTGGATCGAGACGTCGAGCGCGGACACCGGCTCGTCGCAGACGATCAGCTTCGGGCTCACGGCGAGGGCGCGCGCGATGCCGATGCGCTGCCGCTGGCCGCCCGAGAACTCGTGGGGATAGCGCCGCATGTGATCCGCGTGGAGACCGACCGTCTCCAGAAGGTGGGCGACCTTCTCCTCGCGCTCACGCCGGGTCTTGGCGAGCTTGTGGATGATGAGCGCCTCGCCCACGATCGAGCCCACGGTCATCCGCGGGTTCAGCGACGCGTAGGGATCCTGGAAGATGATCTGCAGATCGCGCCGGAGGGCCCGGAGCGACCGCTTGTCCATCGTCGTGACGTTCTTCCCCTCGAACCACACCTCGCCCGAGGTCGGCTCGATGAGGCGCAGGATGCAGCGGCCGGTCGTCGACTTGCCGCAGCCCGACTCGCCGACGAGTCCGAGCGTTTCGCCGGCGTTGATCTCGAACGACACGCCGTCGACCGCATGGACCCGCGCGACCTCCCGCGAGAAGAGACCCCCCTTGATCGGGAAGTACTTGACCAGGTTTCGGACGCTGAGCAGCGGCTCGGCCATTCGTCGTCTCCCCCGCTAGTACAGCCAGCACGCCACCTTGTGGCCCGGTTTGACTTCCTTGAGCGGCGGTTCCTTCTCCGTGTACATGGGCTTCACGAACGAGCACCGCGGAGCGAACCGGCAGCCCTGTGGGAGATGGAGGAGGCTCGGGACGACTCCCGGAATCGCCTCGAGCCGCTTCTTCTGGATCGCGGCGGTGTCGATCCGCGGGATCGACCGCAGCAGCCCCTGCGTGTAGGGATGGAGCGGCTCCTTGAAGAGCTCCTTGACGGGCGCCTCTTCGACCACCTTGCCCGCGTACATCACCATGACCCGCTGCGCCGTCTCGGCGATGACCCCCATGTCGTGGGTGATCAGCAGGACCGCCATGCCGAGCTTGGCCTTCAGCTCGTTCAGCAGCTCCAGGATCTGCGCCTGGATGGTGACGTCGAGGGCGGTCGTCGGCTCGTCGGCGATCAGGAGCTTCGGGTTGCACGAGAGCGCCATCGCGATCATCACGCGCTGTCGCATGCCGCCCGAGAGCTGGTGAGGGTACTCCTTGACCCGGCGCTCGGGGTTCGGGATGTGGACGATCTTGAGCATCTCGACCGTCTTGACCATGGCCGCGCGGCGCCCGAGCCCTTCGTGGAGGCGCACGGCCTCGGCGATCTGCTCGCCGATCGTGAAGACGGGGTTGAGCGACGTCATCGGCTCCTGGAACACCATCGAGATCTCTTTGCCGCGGACCTTCCGCATCTGCGCGGGGGGCAGCGTGACGAGGTCACGGCCCCCGTAGAGCATCTGGCCCTCGACGATCTTGCCGGGCGGCATCGCGATGAGCTTCATCACCGATAGCGCCGTGACCGTCTTGCCGCACCCGGACTCGCCCACCACCCCGAGCGTCTCGCCCTTGTCGATGTGGAGGTCGATGCCGTCCACCGCGCGGACGACGCCCTCCTCGGTGAAGAAGTGCGTTTTCAAGCCCTTGATCTCGAGCAACCGCTCGGCCATGAGCGCTCCTTGTCAGCAGCCTGCCGTGATGTCGCGGCTCAGGGGGTGGACCCCATCGTCCATTCGCTTCTCAGGCGCCCCGCGCGGCTTGCCGCTCGCGTGCCCGCCGTGACCACTCGCTCGCGGGGAACTCGTCGACCAGACGCTTCAGGATGGCCGCGGCCTCGTCGGAGCGACCCAGCCGCAGCAGGGTGTCTGCCTTCTGGTAGAGCGCCTCGGGCGCCGCCTGCGTCCGCCCGTACTCCTTGATCACGGTGTCGAAGCGCGGCAGCGCGGACTCGTACTTCCCCTGCCGCACGTAGAAGGCCGCGATCCACAGCTCCTTCTGGGCGAGCCGGAGCCGGCACGACTCGATCTTGACGATGGCGTCGGGGGCGTAGCGGCTCTCGGGGTAGAGACGGATCAGCTTCTGGAACTCCTGGAGCGCCTGGGCCGTGATCTTCTGGTCCCGCTCCACCGTGGGCATCTGATCGAAGAAGGACCGCGCGAGCCGGTACTGGCCGAGGTCCGCGATCTGATTGCTCGGGTAGAGCGTGACGAACGCCTCGAACTCGGGCACGGCCTTCTCGAAGTCCTTGCCCCGGAAGTAGGTCTCCCCGACGAGGAACCGGGCGACCGGAGCGAGGTCGGATTCCGGATGGCGCTCGACGAGCCACTGGAACTGCTCGCGCGCGGCCGGGTACTTCTCCTGGAGCAGGAGGCGCTCGCCGTCCTCGTAGAGTGTGGCGGCGGGCGCGACGGTGTTGGGACGGCCGCCGAGGAAGCTACAGGCGGAGAGCAGAACGATGGCGACAGCGGGAGCCAGTGCTCCTCGCCGGAGCAGTCGTTGCCTCGAATCGCTTGAGGACCTGGGGTTGGGCACGCGCCTCCCGTGCGGTGAGTACGCTATCGTAGGGGCCGGCTTCAATCAAGTCAATCCCGAAGTGCGCCAAATCCGGGCCTTGCGAGGCACCAGCGCCTGGGGTATATCCAGGCGGAAGCCGACGGCCAGACCGTCGGGTCCTCATCCAGCTAGCCGATGCCCTCCATCGCGCACGCCGCGCCGGGAGGGTCGAGGGGCGGGCCGACGCGGGGCGACCGCGCGCCCCGGTCCGGGGAGGCTCACGATGCTCGCCATGACACTCTGGCAGCGGCGGACGTGGCTCGTCGGCGCCGTGATCCTCGCGGCCAGCCTGGCCGGCTGCGCCGCCGGGCCCACCTCGGGGCCGCGGAAGATGAAGACCGAGGACTTCAAGTGGCTCGCCGGGCAGTGGCGGGGCTCGGCGTACGTGCAGGCGGAGCCGGTGGTCGCGATCGAGGGAGTGATCTACGAGAACGGCTCCTTTTTCATCGCGCCCCGAGGCGCGCCGGGCGCCCAGCAGCCGGGGCAGATGAAGGTCGTCAACGAGGAGGTCGTGTACGATGCGCCGACGTCCGAGGGGAAGATGATCTTCCAGGAGGCGCCGAGCGAATGGGTATGGACGTGGCAGGGCAAGACCAAGATCGGGGACAAGAAGGTGACCCACGAGCTTCGGAAATCGAAGTGAGGCCCGTCGTCCCAGGAGGACCACGATGAGACTGACCGGCATCCCGCGCGCATCCAACGCGCCCCGCATGGCTCGCGTCAAGCAGCAGTTTTCCGGGCCGATGCTCCAGGACATCCCTGCCGCGGTCCGGCAGACGCTCGGGAGCCTCCCGCTGCCGATCAAGCCCGGGCAGACCGTGGCCCTGGCGGTCGGGAGCCGCGGCATCGTCAACATCGACGTGATCGCGAAGGCCGCGGTCGATCACGTGAAGGCCCTCGGCGCCAAGCCGTTCATCTTTCCCGCCATGGGGAGCCACGGCGGGGGAACAGCGGAAGGCCAGCGGTCCGTGCTCGAGCACTACGGCATCACCGAGGCCACCATGGGCTGCCCGGTGCGCGCGACGATGGAGGTCGTGCAGCTCGGCGAGGCCCTCGGGCTGCCGGTCTGGCTCGATCGCTACGCGTCGGAGGCGGACTGGATCGGCATCATCAACCGCGTGAAGCCGCACACCGACTTCGTCGGCGGCATCGAGTCGGGCCTCTTCAAGATGATGACGATCGGCGTCGGGAAGCATCGGGGCGCCGTCCAGGCGCACCGGGCGGCGGTGCGGCACCGCTACGAGCCGATGGTGGTCGCGTTCGGGCGCGAGGTCCTGCGGAAGGCGCGCATCGGGTTCGGGCTCGGCATCGTCGAGAACGGCTACGACGAGACGGCGATGGTCCAGGCGTTCCTGCCGCCCGACCTGGAAGCGGGGGAGCGCGAGCTCCTGCGCCGGTCCAAGAGCTGGATGGCGCGCCTGCCGTTCGAGCAGATCGATCTCCTCATCGTCGACGAGATGGGCAAGGACATCTCGGGCTCCGGGATGGACTCGAACATCATCGGCCGGCACGGGACCTTCTTCGAGCCGCCGTACACCAGCCCGAAGGTCACGTTCATCGTCGTCGGCGACCTCACGGCGCACACCTACGGCAACGCCATCGGGCTCGGCAGCGCCGACTTCGTGACGCGCCGCCTGGCCGACAAGATCGACTGGGAGGCGACGTACGTGAACGGACTCACCGCGTGCTCGCCGGCGGGCTGCAAGATGCCGGCGACGCTCGACTCGACCCAGGAGGCGATCTCGATCGCGCTCTCCTGCCTCGGGCTCGACCGCGTCGAGGACGCCCGGGTCGTCCGGATCAAGAACACGCTCCAGATCGCCGAGGTGGACGTTTCGGAGTGCCTCCTGCCGGAGGTCGCCAAGCGGGACGACCTCTCGCAGGTGGGGGACGCCACGCCGCTCGCCTACGACGCGACCGGCTATCTTCTGCCGTTCTGATCCGGGGTCAGGCCTTGGCTTCCTGACGCCTCACCGCGGCGCCGCGGTGAAGTGTGAGGACGTCAAGGCCTGACCCTCAGTGCGCGTTCGGGCCCTCGAGGATCTTCTCCATCGCGATCGTGTCGACCCACCGGCCGTCGAGCCGGCCCTGCTCCCGGTAGATCCCGACCTCGCGGAACCCCGCGCGCCCGTAAGCGCGCATTCCCGCCGTGTTCCAGGGGAAGGCCGCGAGGACGAGCTTGTGGTAGCCGAGCTCGATCGCCCGGGCGACGAGCGCCTCGAGGAGACGCCGCCCCATGCCGCGCCCGCGCCACTCCCGCTCGACGTAGAGCGACAGATCGGCGACGTGATCGTAGGCGCGGCGCGCGTTGAACACGTTCAGGCTCGCCCAGCCGACCACGAGGCCGTCGGCCTCGGCCACCAGCACAGGATGCCGGGGACCGCGGGCTTCGAGCCACTGGGCGCGCTCCTCGGGAGTGCGCTCCTCGGTCTCGAGGGTCGCCACGCGATCGCGGATCCCCTGGTTGTATATGCGGCAGATCGCGTCCGCGTCGGCCGGGGTCGCAGCGCGGATCCGGGACGCGGCGGCGGTCATCGCGGCGAGAGCTCAGCCGCGGTCGAGAGGGCCCCCGCCGGGGTGATGACAGCGTGCCGAGCGCGACGGGCTACGCGGCGGATGGAAACGGCGGAGGCGGGTGCGGAACTCGCGCCTAGCGGCGTCGGCGCGCGGCGCCGGGCCAGGCGGGCTCGTCGACCCCGGGGATGCAGCCGGGCGTCACGCTGATGTAGACGCCGCGGCCGACGTGGGTCGAGGCCGCCGGCCAGGTGCTCGTCCCGCTGCCCGTGGGGGCCGTGACCCGCTCGAGCTGGCCGCCGTCGGTGAACGTCATCGGCGTCACCGACAGAGACCGGATCGACAGCACGAGGGGCGCGTCGGCCGGTGGCGTCCCAACCGGCGGCGGCAAGGTGCCCTGGGTCGTCGCGGGATCGCTCCCCGCATAGCCGGGTCCCGAGACCAGAACGGCGCCGAACCCCACGGCGATCGCGAGCCACAGCTTGCTCATGGCTCGACCGTACCGCCCGGCCGCGGCGCGTGTCAAGTCGCGCGGCGGCCACGCGGCGGCCGTGGCGTCGACCGGCGGACGGTCCACCCGTTGCCGGGCTGAACCCTGTGCGCCATAATGGCCCGCACATCGTCCATCGATCCGAGGAGGCGACGCAACATGGAGCTCGGAAAGACGCCGAAGGAGATCCGCCAGGCGATCCGCCAGGGCCGCTACACCGGCGGCACCGCCGGTCTGGCTCCCGGCCACGTGCAGGCGAACCTGGTGATCCTGCCGCGGGCCCAGGCGTACGACTTCCTCGTCTTCTGCCAGCGGAACCCCCGCCCGTGCCCCTTGATCGAGGTGACGGATCCCGGCAACCCCGAGCCCGCCGGCGTCGCGGCCGGGGCCGACCTGCGGACGGACATCCCGAAGTACCGGATCTACCGGGACGGCCAGCTCACGGCGGAGGTCTCCGACATCACTGGCGAGTGGCGGGACGACTTCGTCGCGTTCCTCCTCGGCTGCTCGTTCACGTTCGAGTCGGCGTTGCTCCAGTCAGGCGTGCCCGTCCGGCACATCGAGGAGCAGCGGATCGTGCCGATGTTCCGGACGAACCTCGCGTGCCGGCCGGCCGGCATCTTCCGCGGCCCGATGGTCGTCTCGATGCGCCCGATCCCGGCGCCGCTCGTCCCGCGCGCGGTCACCGTGACGGCCCGCTACCCGATGGCCCACGGCGCGCCGGTCCACATCGGCGATCCGGCGCTCATCGGCGTCGCCGACGTGATGAAGCCCGACTGGGGCGAGCCCCCCACGCTGCTCGGCGGCGAGGAGCCCGTCTTCTGGGCCTGCGGCGTGACGCCCCAGGCGGTCGCCCTCGAGGCCAAGCCGCCGCTCGTGATCACGCACGCGCCCGGGCACATGTTCATCACGGACCTCCCGGACCACGTGCTCGCGGCGCTCTGAGCGCCGCCGCCACCGCGACCTCCCGGGCCGATGGGACTCTACGCGTCGCCGCGCCTCCTTCCGGCCGGGGACGGGGCCGTCTCGATCGAGCTGGCCGACGACATCTCGCGCGACGCCAACGCGCGCGCGCTGACGCTCGAGCGTCTGCTCCTGGAGGCGCGGCTGCCGGGGCTGGTCGACACCGTCCCCACGTTTCGCGCGCTGCTCGTCCACTACGACCCCCTCGCGCTTCCGTGGACGACGCTGGAGTCGACGCTCCGCCAGCTCTCGGCCCGGCTGGCGGACGCGCCGCCGCCGCCGGGGCGCCGGGTGGAGCTCCCCTGCGCCTACGGCGGGACCCACGGCCCTGATCTCGAGGAGGTCGCGCGCCGGCTGGACCTCACCCCGGCCGAGGTCGTCCGGCTGCACGCGGGCGCCGATCACTACGTGTACTTCGTGGGCTTCACCCCCGGCCTCCCGTACATGGCCGGGCAGCCCGCGCGGCTGACCATCCCGCGGCTCGACCGCCCGCGAACCAAGACGCCGCCCGGCAGCGTCGCGATCGGCGGCACGCAGACCTCCATCTACTCGGTGGAGAGCCCGGGCGGCTTCTGGCTCCTCGGCCGGACGCCGCTCCGGCTCTACGACCCCGGCGCGCCGGACCCGATCCTCCTCCGCGCCGGCGACCACGTGCGCTTCCAGCCCATCGAGCCGGCCGAGTACGACACGATCGCCGCGGCGGTGGCGGCCGGCGGCTACCGGCCGCGGATCGAGGAGGCCCGGTGAGCGACCTGTTCGTCGTCGACGCGGGCCTCCTGACGACGATCCAGGACCTCGGCCGCTTCGGGCACCAGCGCGTCGGCGTCCCGCCCTCGGGGCCCATGGACCGCGCCGCCTTCGTGATCGCGAACCGGCTGGTGGGCAATCCCGACGGCGCGGCCGGGCTCGAATGCACCATCAAGGGGCCGCGGCTCGAGGTGCGGCAGGCCGCCGTCGTCGCGGTGGCGGGCGCGCCGATGGGCTTCACGGTGAACGGTCAGGAAGCGCCCGCGTGGACGGCGGTGCGGGTCCGGCCGGGCGACGTCCTCGGATTCCAGATGGCGAGCGCGGGGTGCCGGGCATACCTGGCGGTGGCGGGCGGCATCGACGTCCCGCCGGTGCTGGGCTCGCGCGCGACCTATCTGCGCGGCCGGCTCGGCGGCCTCGGCGGCCGGCAGCTCCAGAAGGGCGACGCGCTGCCCCTCGGGACCGCCGCGACGGGCGCGGAACGGGAGGGCCGCACGGTTCCGACCGCGCGACGGCCCGCCTATCCCGCCGAGCGGGAGTGCCGCGTCATCCTCGGGCCGCAGGACGATCGCTTCACCCCCGAGGGCATCCGGGCGTTCCTCGAGGGCCCCTACGACGTCACCCCGCAGGCCGACCGGATGGGGTATCGTCTCCATGGGCCCGAGATTCCGCACGTGCGCGGCCACGACATCGTGTCGGACGGCATCCCGCTGGGCGGCATCCAGGTCCCCGGCGAGCGGCAGCCCATCGTGCTCCTGGCCGACCGCCAGACGACCGGCGGCTACACGAAGATCGCCACCGTCATCGGCGTCGACATCGGCGCGATCGGCCAGACGCGTCCGGGGCAGCGGATCCGGTTCCGCCGCGTGAGCCTCGAGGAGGCCCACGCCGCGCGCGCCGCGGAGGCCCGGTGGCTGGCGCAGGCGATCGAAGGCTGAGCGACTGAACCGAACGGCGGCGCCGCGGTCCCACGCAGCCCGCGAAGGAGTCGAGCGATGGCGAACATGATCGATCTCAACTGCGACATGGGCGAGTCGTACGGCCGGTGGACCCTCGGAGCGGACGAGGCGATCATGCCCTACATCACCTCGGCCAACATCGCGTGCGGCTTCCACGGCGGCGATCCCCACGTGATCCGGAAGACGGTCGCCCTCGCGCTCCAGCACAAGGTGGCGCTCGGCGCGCATCCGTCACTGCCGGACCTCATGGGCTTCGGCCGGCGCGTGATGGACGTGACGCCGGCCGAGCTGCGGGATTACGTCTGCTATCAGACCGGAGCGGTCCGCGAGTTCTGCCGGGCGGCGGGGGCCGACCTCCAGCACGTGAAGCCCCACGGCATCCTCTACACGATGGCCGAGTCGCAGGAGGCGATCGCCGAGGCCATCGGGCAGGCGGCGCGGGACTCGGGGGGCGGGCTCATCCTGATGACGCTCGCCTCGGGCAAGTACGACGCGCACTGCCGGAAGATGGGCGTCCGCGTCGCGTCCGAGGGGTTCGCCGACCGCGCCTACGAGGTGGACGGCACGCTGGTCTCCCGGCGGAAGCCGGGCGCGCTCATCACGGACCCCGAGAAGGCCGCCGCGCAGGCCGTGCGGATGGCGTCCGAGGGCAAGGTGCGCACGATCGACGGCGTGGACATCGACATCTCCGTCCAGACCATCTGCTGCCACGGGGACACTCCGGGAGCGGAGCGGATCGTGCGCGCGGTGCGCGGGGCCCTCGACGCGGCGGGGATCCGCGTCCGGCCGCTCAAGGAGTGGCTCGCCTAGAATGGCCGGCGCGCGGCCGTACGAGGTCGTGACCTTCGACTGCTACGGCACCCTCATCGACTGGGAGGGCGGCCTCGCCACCGCGATCATGCGCGCGGCGTGGGCCGACGGCGTCCGCCTCGAGCGCGGGGCGATCATCCGCGCGTACATGGCCGCCGAGCGCGAGGTGGAGGCGGGCGGCTATCGCTCGTATCAGGAAGTCCTGGCGGAGTCCGCGCGGGGCGTCGCGGCGCGCCTCGGCTGGCGCCTCGATCCCGCCCGCGCGTCGTTCCTTGCCGAGAGCGTGCCGAGCTGGGTCGCGTTCCCCGACACCAACGCCGCCCTCGAGCGTCTCCACGCGGCCGGCTACGCGCTCGGCATCCTGTCGAACATCGACGACGACCTCCTGACGGCGACGCGGCGGCACTTCACCACGACCTTCGAGCTCATCGTCACCGCGCAGCAGGTGCGCGCCTACAAGCCCGCGCGCCCGCACTTCGAGGCCGCCCGCCGCGCGGTCGGCGGCCGTGCCTGGCTTCACGTCGGCCAGGGGTATTTTCACGACATGGTGCCCGCGCGGACGCAGGGCATCCCGAACGCGTGGATCAACCGCAACGGCGACACTCCCGACGACGGGGGGCGGACCGACCGGGAGTTTCCCACGCTGCGGGAGCTGGCGGACTGGCTAGCCCCCGCACGGTGACTTCCGCCGCGATGGGGATCTTCGCCCAGCGTCGCCTCGAGCCGGGGCGCGGAAGGGCGGAGCACCGCGCGATGATCGACACCCCCACGCGGCTCCTCGGCATCGGCTGAGCGGGCCGACCCGGCGGCGGTCAGCGGCCCGGCCCGGCGGAGGAGCGGAGCGATGGCACAGAAGGCCGTCGAGCTCATCCTCATGCGGCAGCTCGCGAGCTGCCTCGCGGTGCCGGTGTTCCTCGTCGACCCGGATGGGACCCTCCTCTACTACAACGAGCCTGCGGAGCGGCTCCTCGGGCGCCGGTACGACGAGACCGGCGAGATGCCGGCGACCGAGTGGGGGACGATGTTCACCCCGACCGCCGAGGACGGCAGCCCCCTCCCGCCCGAAGAGCTGGCGCTCTCGGTCGCGCTGCGGAAGTGGCACCCCGCGCACCGAGGGCTCATCATCCAGGGTCTCGACGGCGTGACCCGCCGCATCGCCGTCACCGCCTTCCCGCTCGAAGGGCAGGGGGGGCGTCGCCTCGGGGCCGTCGCGATCTTCTGGGAAGAGCGGCCGTCTTGAGGCTCACGCTCTGGGGCACGCGCGGCTCCGTGGCCGCGGCCGGGCCCGAGACCGTGCGCTACGGCGGGAACACCTCGTGTGTCGAGGCCCGGGCCGCCGACGGGAGCGTGCTCGTCCTCGACGCGGGCACCGGCGTGCGACGCCTGGGTGCCGCGCTCCGAGGCGAGGCGCGCCGCATCGACGTCCTGCTGACGCATCTCCACATGGACCACATCCAGGGGCTCGGGTTCTTCGCGCCCTTCTTCGAGCAGGATCGGGAGGTGCACATCTGGGGCCCGCCGTCGACGACGCAGGCGCTCCGGGAGCGGCTCACGCGGTACCTGTCGCCGCCGCTCTTCCCCGTGCGGCTCCGGGAGCTCCCGTGCCGCCTGGTCCTCCACGACGTGCCCCTGGAGTGGTTCGAGATCGGCCCGTTCCAGGTCAATGCGGCGCTGGTCTGTCATCCCGGCCCGACCGTCGGCTACCGGATCACGGCGGACGGCGCCACGATCGCCTATCTCCCCGACCACGAGCCGGCCCTGGGCTTGGGGTCGATGCCGGCCGCGCCCGACTGGATCTCCGGGTTCGGCCTCGCCGCCGACGCGGACGTGCTCGTCCACGATGCTCAGTACAGCGCGACCGAGTACGTCGAGCACGTCGGCTGGGGGCACAGCGCCCTGACTCACACCCTCGCGTTCGCGACGGCCGCCGACGTCCGCCGCCTCGTGACCTTCCACCACGATCCGGAGCACGACGACGACACCCTCACGCGGCTCCTCGAGGAAGCGCGGGCGGGCGCCGCGTTCCCGTTCGACATCGTGCCGGGGACCGAGGGGCTGTCGATCGACCTGGGCGACCCCGCGCACCCCGACGCGACGATCGTGGTCAGCCCGCTAGCGCGACCGGCCCGCGGTCAGACCGGGCTCGCGAGTCCCGGCCCCACGCCGACGACGCGAAACGGGAAGACCGCGTCCCGCATCACGCCTGCGGCGACTGCCGGGTCGTCCGCCATGATCCGCCGGGCGGCCTCCGCGGACTCGGCGCGAAAGATCACGATCCCGAACGTCGAGGCGTCCGTCGTCTGGGTGCGCCCGAAGGGCAGCACGAGCCCGCCGCCATACGGTCGAGGTACGCGCGATGGGCGGCGATGGCCGCGCCCTCCGCCGGGGTCGGCGCGTCGGTGAGCATCGTCAGGCGGGAAGGCTGGATGCGGTAGAGGACCTCGGGCATCCCGACGCTCACTTCCGTGGGCCGGCGTCGTTGACACGCCTCCGGCGGGCTCCTATCATTCGCTCGACTCGATCACCGCTCCGAGTGTGCCGCGATTTTCGAGGAGGCGCCATGCGAGCCCGCCAGTTGCTCCTCTCGGTCACGACCGCCCTGATCCTGATCGCGCTGCCCGTCGTCCCGCTCGGCGCCCAGCCCAAGGAGGTGGTGATCGGCCTCCTCTATCCCTTGAGCGGGCCCGCGGCCTCGGCCGGAGTGGACGAGAAGCACGCCTTCGAGCTCTTCGCCGACATGGTCAACGGCAAGGAGCCCATGCTTCCCGGGGCCTTCTACCAGCAGCTCAAGGGGCTCCCCGGGTTCCCGGGCGGCGCCCGGCTCCGCCTGGTCTTCGTGGACCATCAGGGCAAGCCCGACATCGGCCAGGCCGAGGCCGAGCGGCTGATCACCCAGGAGAAGGCACACGTCCTCGTGGGGGCCTGGCACTCGAGCGTCACGGCGACGACGAGCCAGGTGGCCGAGCGCTTCGGCATCCCGCACTTCAACGCCGAGTCGAGCTCGCCGGGACTCACGCGCCGCGGGTTCAAGTGGTTCTTCCGGAGCTCGCCCCACGACGAGCACTTCACGCAGGCGATGTTCGATTTCCTGGCGGACTTCCAGAAGAAGCGCGGCATCAAGGTGGAGAGCGTCGCCATCTCCAACGAGGACACGCTGTTCGGGACCGATTCCGCCAAGACGCAGCGGGCCCTCGCCCAGAAGGGCGGCTACCGGATCACGGCCGAGTTCGCCTACCGTGCGAACAGCACGTCGCTCACCGCGGAGGTGCAGAAGCTCAAGGCGGCGAACCCGGACGTGTGGTTCCCGACCTCCTACCAGTCGGACGCCATCCTGTTCACGCGGACGGCGAAGGAGCTCGACTGGAACCCGAAGATGATCATCGCCCAGAACTCGGGCCACATCGACCCGAAGTTCATCGAGGCGACCGGGAAGGACTCGGAGGGCTACCTCTCGCGCTCGCCCTTCGCCCAGGATCTGATCGACAAGATGGCCGTGGCGAAGGCGCTCAACCCGGGCTACAAGACGCGGTCCGGCAAGGATCTCTACGACCTTCCGGTCCGCGCGTTCACGGGCATCGTGACGCTGGTGGACGCCTTGAACCGGGCCGGCTCGACCGAGCCCGAGGCGATCCGCGTCGCGCTCACCAAGACGGACATCAAGGCGGCCGACCTGCTGGTGCCCTGGGCCGGCGTGAAGTTCGACGAGACGGGCCAGAACACCGGCGTGCGGGCGATCATCGTGCAGCTCCAGGGCGCCCGGTACTGGACGGTGTGGCCGTTCGACGTCGCCGCGCGCGACGTCATCTACCCGATCCCGAGGTGGTCCGAGCGGAAGTAGCCCGGGCGTCCGACCGTCCGAGCGGTTCCCCCGATCGGCGCGACCGGCATCAACGGAGGATCAGCGTGGAGAATTTCGTGTTCGAGGGCATCGTCGCGGCGCCCTTCCTGCCGATGAACGAGGACGAGTCCATCGACTGGAAGTCGCTGCAGTCCTACTACCGGTGGATCGCCGCCCAGCGGCCCACCGCGATCGCGATCAACATGGACGCCAGCGAGGGCTCATCGCTCACCCGCGAGGAGCAGCTGGAGGTGTTGCGCGCGACCCTCGAGGCCGTCGACGGCGCGTGCCCGGTGCTGTCGGGCGTCATGGCGAGCTTCACGGCGGATGCCGTGCGGTGGGGAAACGAGCTGAAGCGCGCCGGCGCCCAGGGGCTCGTCGTGTTCCCGCCGCTCCCGGTGTTTCTCGGCAATCCCTTGCCGGCCGAGATGGTGGTGCGCCACCACGCGGCGATCGGCGGGATCGGGCTCCCGTTCGTGGCGTTCCAGCTGCCGAAGGGCGAGGGCCCCGACCTCTCCGCCGACGTCATGCGCGAGCTGGCCAAGTTCCCGAACTTCATCGGCGTGAAGGAAGCGTCCTGCGACGCGGTGCGGACGATCGAGTCGATCGACACCGCCGCGCGGCTGCCCCGGAAGCTCGGCATCCTCACGGGGAGCGACCAGTTCATCCTGGAGGCGATGCTGATGGGGTGCGACGGGGCCCTCATCGGGTTCGCCGGCACCGCCACCGAGGAGCTGATGCAGATGCACGCGGCCGTCCGCTCGCGCGACATCGCGACGGCCTACCGGATCTGGGATCGACTCGGGCCGCTCGCCCGCTACTGCTGGCGGCTCCCGGAGCGCGACTACCGGCCGCGCATGAAGGAAGTTCTGGTGATGCAGGGTCTCATTCGCAGCGCCGCGGTGCGCGCGCCGCAGATGGGCATCGGCGATGCCGAGCGGGCCGAGCTCCAGCGGCTGGCGCGGCACGCTGGGCTCATCGCCGGTGCGTGACGCGGGGCGCGCGCCGGGTCGCCCGCTAGTCCGCGACGCTCGTGCGGGCGCCCGTGCGCGCCGCGGCGTAGATCGCGTCCAGGACCCGCTGGATCCGGACGGCGGCCGCGCCGCCGGGCGACGGGGCCCGGCCCGCCCGCAGGCTCGCGACGAACGCGGCGAGGAGCGTCCGGTGGAGCTCGGGCGTCGTGCCGTCGGGCCACGGTCGGTCGAGCCGTGCCGCCATCTCGGCGTCGAGGGCGGCGACCGCCGCGAGGGCCTGGGGACCCGGCGGCCCATGCCACACGCGGACCGCGGCGCGCGCTTCCAGCAGCACCGCCCAGCCCTCGGTGCCGAAGATCTCGATGCGCGTCGGCAACTCCACGGGGGCGGCGGTCGTCGCGAAGAGGGAGGCGGGGATCCCGTCGGCAAGCTCGAGGCTCGCGCTCACGACGTCCTCGACCTCGACGGCGTGGCGGCGCGTCGCCATCGCGGCGGTGACCCGAGCCACCGGGCCGAGCAGCCACTCGAGCAGGTCGATCATGTGGATCGCCTGGATCCGGAGGGCCCCGCCGCCCGAGCGGTCGCGCTGCCCGCGCCAGGGCCCGGCCTCGAAGTATCCCGCGTCCCGGTGGTCGCGCACGAGCACGACCGCGCCCACGAGTCGGCCGAGGCCCTCGGCCCGGATGGTCTCGCGAAGGGCGATCGCCTCGGGGGCGAACCGGTTTTGCAGCACGACGCCGATGGGTACCCCGGCCGTGTCGCAGCTCGCGACGATCGCCTGGGCCTCGCCCGCGTCCCGCCCGACGGGCTTCTCGACCAGGACCGCGACCCCGTGCGCCGCGGCCGCCCGGGCGAGCGCGGCGTGCGCGTGATTCGGCGCGACGATGCATGCGGCCTGCACGTCGTCGCGCGCGAGCGCCGCCTCCGGCGCGTCGCCCGCGTCGGCGCCGTGCGGCTGGGCGAGGCGCCGTGCCCGGCCGTGGTCGGGATCGACCACGGCGACCAGCCGGGCTCCCGGCAGCGTCGTCAGCGCCTCGGCGTGAGCCGCGGCGCCCGCGCCGGCGCCCAGCAGCACGAACCCGACCGGCCCGGCGGGGAGCGCTCTCACGCCGCGCCGGCTCGCCGGCACGCTATCCGCATCGACCGGTATCCACAGGAGGTGTCTTCGTGATCCGACGTTCTCGGAGGTTCCACGGTGTCCTGATCCTGATGGCGAGCGTCGCGCTAATCCTCGGCGGCCTCGGCCAGACCGCGCGCGCCCAGAGCCGTCAGGAGACGCTGATCATCGCGCGCAACATCGACGACTACACCACGAACGATCCGGGCCGGCAATACGAGTTCACCGGCCAGATGACCAACCAGTCGGTCTACGACACGCTGGTGACCGTCGACGCGCCTGACTTCACCCGCATCCAGCCGAAGCTCGCGACGAAGTGGGACGTGTCCAAAGACGGCACCGTCTACACGTTCACGCTCCGTCCCGGCGTCAAGTTCACGTCGGGGAACCCGCTGACCGCGTCGGACGTCAAGTTCTCGTTCCGGCGGCTCAAGAACCTGAAGGACAACCCGGCGTTCTTCCTCGACGCGGTGAAGGAAATGGACGTCGTGGACGACCGCACGCTGAAGGTGACGCTCGTCGGGCCGGACGCCTCGTTCCTGGCCGCGCTGGCCGCGCCGCAGTGCGGCGTGCTCGACGCCAAGACCGTGACGGCCCAGGGCGGGACGGACGCCGACGACGCCAAGGAGAAGGACAAGGCGACCCAGTGGCTCAACGAGAACTCCGCCGGCTCCGGCCCGTACCGGCTCGTCGCCGCGCGCAAGGGTGAGGAGATCGTGCTCGACCGGAATCCGGCGTATTGGGGCGCGAAGCCCCACTTCGCCCGCATCATCTTCCGTCACGTGAAGGACGGGACCACCCAGCGCGAGATGGTCGAGCGCGGTGACGCCGACATCGCGCAGGGACTCGACGCGGACATGGTCGCCGCGCTGAAGCCCGGCCCCCGGCTGGCCCTGGTCGAGGGGCTGACGATGAACTTCATCTACCTCGCCCTCACGAACAAGGCCGACCTGTCCAAGCCGCTCTCGGACAAGCGGGTGCGCGAGGCGATCGCGTATGCCATCGACTACGACGGGATCGTCAAGGGGCTGGCCCGGGGCGGGGCGGTGCAGCCGCCGGCCAACATCCCGATCGGCCTCCTCGGCGTCGACCCGAAGATGGCGCGCAAGCGCGACGTGCCCCGCGCCAAGAAGCTCCTGGCCGACGCCGGCTACGCGAACGGGTTCCCGCTCAAGATGAGCTACCCGACGCGCCCGATGCACGGCATCGCCACCGAGGCGATGGCCGCGAAGATCCAGGCGGACCTCAAGGCCATCGGCGTGGACCTCACGCTCGAGCCGAAGGAGTTCTCGGTCGCGGTGGGGGAGTACCGGGAAGGGAAGACCCACCTGGTGCTCGTGGAGTGGGGGCCGGACTTCCTGGATCCCGACGGCTGGGCCGACGCGTTCTTCCGACAGGGCGGGCCGGTGGCCAAGCGCATCGCGTACGAGAGCGCCCGCGCGACCGAGCTCGTCGCCGCCGCCAAGAAGGAGACCGACGGCAAGAAGCGCGCGGAGCTCTATCGCGAGATCCAGAAGATCGCGCTGGAGGACGCGCCCTACGTGACGCTGATCCAGCCGAAGACGTACGCGGGCCTGAATCCCGCCATCAAGGGCTACGCGATCCATCCGATCTGGTTCGTCACGCTCGCGCGGCTGAGCCGCTGACGCGGGGGAGGCGCGCGCTCCGCGCGGGCGCCGCCGCCCTCGTCGACGATCCGGCGATGCCCCGTGGCGAGGCCCGCCCGGGGCGCGCTACACTTCGACCGTTCCGAGGCCGCGGCGCCGGACGATACGGGCGCCGGCGCGCCCGGCGGAGAGAGGGCGGGATGATCGTGGGGCACCCGAGGACCCGGGCGAGGCGTGACGCGGTGAGTGTCCGCGTCGGCATCGACGTCGGGGGGACGTTCACCGACCTCGTCGCCATCGATCCGGCGACGGGCGTGGTCCGCTCGCACAAGGTCCTCACGACGTCCGATGCTCCCGCGCGCGGCGTGCTGGCGGGGCTTCAGGCGCTGGCTCCTGACGCTGGCTCGATCGCCCACGGGTCGACGATCGTCACCAACGCGATCGTCGAGGGCCGGCACGCCCCCACCGCCCTCGTCACCACGCGGGGATTCCGGGACGTGCTCGAGATCGCCCGCCAGAGCCGCCAGGACCTTTACCGGCTCGACGTCCCGCCGCGGCCGCCACCGCTCGTCCCCCGCCACCTCCGGCTCGAGGTGACGGAGCGCGTCCTCGCCAACGGCGAGGTCGCGGTCGCCCTCGCGGAGGACGAGCTGCCGGCGCTGGCGGCCGCGCTCCGCGCGAGCGGGGCCGAGGCGGTGGCGATCTGCCTCCTCCACGCCTACGCGCATCCCGCCCACGAGGCGCGCCTCCGCGCGGCGCTCGAAGGGCAGGTCCCCTTCGTCTCCGCCTCCCACGAGATCAACGCGGAATACCGAGAATACGAGCGCACGGCGACGACGGTGCTGAACGCGGCGGTCATGCCTATCGCGGACCGGTACCTCGCCGACCTCGAGGCCTCGCTCGCCCAGGCGGGGGTCGGCGCGACGCTCCACCTGCTCCAGTCGAGCGGCGGGATGATGTCGGCGGCGGTCGCGCGGCGGCGTCCGCTCGCCATGGCGGTGTCCGGGCCGGCGGGGGGCGTTGCGGCATCGCGGTTTCTCGCCGAGGCCGTTGGCCTCCGGAACGCCATCGCCTTCGACATGGGCGGGACGACCACGGACGTCTGCCTGATCGCCGACGGGCGGGCGGAGAGCCTGTCCCAGCGGCGGCTGGGCGGGCACCCCGTGCGGCTGCCCTCGGTCGGTGTCGAGTCGATCGGCGCGGGTGGCGGGTCCTTGGCCCGGGCCGACGGCGCCGCGCTCCGGGTGGGGCCGGAGAGCGCGGGTGCCCGGCCAGGTCCCGCCTGCTACGGGCTGGGGGGCGCCCTGCCCACCGTCACCGACGCTCATGCCGTGGCGGGCACGCTGCGTGGGGACGCGCTCCTCGGCGAGGCGATCCGCGTGGACGCGGCACGTGCGCGGGCGGCGCTCGAGCCCCTGGCGCGCGCGCTTGGGCTCGGGCTCCATGAGGCGGCCGCGGGCGTCCTCGAGGTGACGAACGCCGCCATGCGGCGCGCGATCCGCCTGATTTCCGTTCAGCGCGGTCACGACCTCCGGGGCTTCGCGCTGATCGCCTACGGCGGCGCCGGGCCGCTCCACGCGGGGCGGCTGGCGCAGGAGCTCGGTATGCCCGGCGTGGTCGTCCCCGCGCACGCGGGCGTCTTCTCGGCGCTCGGCTGCGTCGTGGCCGAGGTGGCCTATGACCATGTCCAGACCTTCTATCGGACGCTCGACGGGCTGGCGGCGACGGAGCTCGAGGCACGGTTCGCGCCGCTGGTGGAAGGGGTGTGCGCCCCGCTCCTGGCCGAGGGCCGCCGGCCCGAGGCGATCGTGGTGCGGCGGAGCATCGACGTCCGTTACGTCGGGCAGAACTACGAGCTGGAGGTGCCGTGGGCCGGGGACCTCGATGGGCTCCGGGCTGGTTTCCATGCGCTCCATCGCCGGCTCTACGCGTACGCGACGGACGACGCCGTGGAGTGCGTGAACCTCCGGGTCCGGGCCGGCGTCGAAGCGTCCGGCGCACGGCTGCCGGAATGGCCCACCAGCGGGAGCGGACAACCGTTCGCCGAGCACGAGGCCTACTTCCCCGAGACCGGGCCTATCGCGCTCCCCGTGTACCGGCGGGAGGATCTTCCCGCCGAGCTTCGGGTCAAGGGCCCGGCCCTCATCGAGGATCCCTGGGCCACGACCCTCGTCTATCCGGATCACACCGGGGTCCTCGACCGCGCCGGGAACCTGTGGATGGGTGTCGGCTCGGACTTCCGGTCGATGGGGGTCGGACCCTGATGGCCCCACGGTCCGGCACTGGTCACGCCCCGGGAGATCGGGAAATGCCGGACCGTCCGGGTCTGAGCCCGGTCACGCTGGAGGTCGTGCGCCACGCGATCTACGCGATCGCGGACGAGATGAGCCTCATCATCATGCGCTCCGCGCGCTCCACGCTCCTCAAGGAGACGGGCGATCTGTCGAGCGCGCTCACCGACGCGCGCGGTCGGCTGATCGCGCAGGGCCGCGACATCCCCATCCACCTCGGTGTGATGGCTTTCACGGTGAAGGAGTTCCTCCGGCGCGTGCCGCGGCGGGAGCTTCGCGACGGAGACGTCTGGTACCTGAACCTCCCCGAGGTCGGCGGGAACCACCTGCCCGACGTGAAGGCGATCCGGCCGGTGTTCGCCGGCGGGCGACTCGTCGCCTTCGCCATCAACCTCGCCCACTGGGTCGACATCGGCGGCGCCGTCCCGGGCTCGTACGTGCCGTGGGCCGACGAGGCGATCCAGGAGGGCCTCCGCATCGCGCCGATCAAGGTGTTCGACCGGAAAGGGCCCACGCGCGCCCTCGACTTCATCATGTCGAACGTCCGCGGCCGGGAGGAGCGCGAGGGCGACTGCCGGGCCATGTACTCGGCCGTCGAGGTCGGGGCCCGGCGTCTCGGTGAGCTCTTCGAACGCTACGGACCGGCCACGATCCTCGGCTGCTTCGACCGCTACCGGGCCGAGTCGGAGGCCGCCATGCGGGCGGCGATCCGCGGGATCCCCGACGGCGTCTACGCGGGCGAGGATTGGGTCGACGATGACGGCCACGAGGACCGGCCGGTGCCGGTACGGGTGACCGTCACCGTGCGGGGTGACCGCGCCACGTTCGACTTCACCGGCACCGGCGCGGCGGTGAAAGGCCCGGTGAACGCGACGCCGTTCGTCACCTGTTCCGCGGTCTACTACAGCGTCAAGTCGCTCGTCGCCCCCGACGTCCCGGCCAACGACGGCTGCTACCGCCCCATCACGGCGCACATCCCGCCGGGCACGATCCTGAACCCGCCAGTCAGCGCTCCGGTCGTCGGCGGCAATCACGAGACGTCCCAGCGGGTCGTGGATGCGTGCTACAAGGCACTCGCGCGCGCAATCCCGGAGCGCATCACCGCCGGCGGTCCCACCACCGCAGGGATCCTCCTCTTCGGCAGCCGCCAGGACGGGCGGTGGCGTATCTTCTACGAGGTCCACGGAGGCGGGGAAGGTGCCAGCGCGGCGCGGGACGGCGGTCACGCGGTGCGGGTCCACATGTCCAATGTCATGAACACGGCGGTCGAGGTCATCGAGACCGAGCACCCGTTCGAGATCCTCCGCCACGCCCTCCGGCCGGGGAGCGGGGGCGCCGGCGCCCATCGGGGCGGGTGCGGCTTCACGCGGGCGTACCGGCTTCTGGCCGACGCCACCCTCACGACCATGCTCGAGCGACGCGTCGTCCCTCCGTGGGGCGCGTTCGGCGGCGCTCCTGGTGCCCCCTACCGCGTCACGCTCGAGCGGGACGGGACCGCGCGCGACGTCAAGGGAAAGGAGACGCTCAACCTCCGGGCTGGGGACGTCGTCGTGATCGACACCTGCGGGGGCGGCGGCTACGGCGATCCCGCCGCCCGCCCACCCGAGCTCGAGGCCCGCGACCGGCTCGAGGGCTTCGTGAGCGCCGAGCCCGTGGGCCCGACCGGGGCCGGCCGCGCCCGAGGAGGGACCGAATGAGACTCGCGGGGCAGACGGCGCTCGTGACGGGCGCGGCGAAGGGGATGGGGCGGGCGATCTCGCTCCGGCTCGCGGGCGAGGGGGCGGATCTCGTCCTCGCCGCCCGGGAGACCGCGCCGCTGGAGGCGGTGGCCGCGGAGGCGCACGACCTTGGCCGGCGGACCCTCGTCGTCTCCGCCGACGTGCGCGACGAGGCCCAGGTCCAGGCCATGGTCGCGCGCGCGGTGGAGACCTTCGGGCGCATCGACGTGCTGGTGAACTGCGCCGGGACGACCGGGCCCGTCGAGACGCCGGTCCAGGAGCTCCGGGTGGGGGACTGGGACGACCTCCTCGCGATCAACCTCCGCGGCACCTTCCTGCCGACCAAGCACGTCGTGCCGGTGATGCTGCGCCAGCGCCGCGGGAAGATCGTGAACATCGCCGGGACCTCGGGGCTCCGGGGATACAAGCTCCGCGCCGCCTACTCGTCGTCGAAGTGGGCGGTCCGCGGCTTCACGCGGACCGTCGCCCTCGAGGTCGGCCCCCACGGGATCAACGTCAACTGCGTCGCGCCCGGGATCGTCGCCGGGGAGCGCATGGACCGGCTGTGCCGCGAGAAGGCGAAGAAGCGCGGGTGGACGCCCGAGCAGGTCTACGAGGAGTACGTGCAGGAGATGGCGCTCCGCCGCGTCACCACGGCCGAGGACATCGCGAACGCCGTGCTGTTCCTCTCGACCGACGAGTCGCGTAACATGACCGGGCAGTGCCTGACGGTCGACGGCGGCTGGGACGTGTAGCGGGGAACCGATGAAGCGCGTGGGGCTCACGAAGCAGGCGCCGCACCCGTGGCCCTTCTCGCACGGGGTCGCGGTCGAGGGCCCGGTCCGGCTCGTGTTCCTCGCCGGGCAGGTCGCCTTCGACCGCCATGGGCCCGACCGTCAGCTGGTCGGCGTCGGCGATCCGGCCGCCCAGACGCGCCAGGCGATCGAGAACGTCCGGACGCTTCTGCGCCAGGCCGGCGGCGACCTCCAGCACGTGGTGGAGATGACGGTGTACGCCACCAGCGCGGAGCTGATGGAGCCGGCGGGCCGGGTCGCTCAGGAGTACTTCACCGACCCGCTGCCGGCGCAGTCGTTCATCGTGGTGAAGGCGCTCGCGCGCCCGGAGCTCCTCGTGGAGATCCGCGCGATCGCGGCGATTCCCCCGCCACGCGCCCGGCGGCCGGCCGCGCGTGGGACCGGGCGCCGGGCCCGCCGCCGGCGCGCCTGACCGGATCGATCGCGTCGCGGACGCGAGGGAGGCAACATGGGACGCAAGGTGCTGGCGCCGACGGCGGACGGGAAGCCGATCGGCATGTACTCGGCCGGGTTCGCCGTGGATCCGGCGCGCCTGGTGTTCGTGTCGGGGCAGGTGGCGATGAACGCCGAGGGCCAGGTGGTGGGCGACGGTGACATCAAGGCGCAGGCGGCCCAGGTGTACCGGAACCTGGCGGCGGTCCTGGCCGAGGCGGGCTGCACGCTGCGCGACGTGGTCAAGTTCACGACCTTCCTCGTGCGGAACCAGGACTGGACGCCCTTCGCGGAGTGGCGCCGGGCCGAGTACCCGAAGCTCTTCCCGGACGGCATCTATCCGGCGAACACCGGAATGGTGGTCGTAGAGCTCGCTCGCCCGAACCTCCTCATCGAGGTGGAGGCGATCGCGGTCCGCCCGGGCGGGACGGCGCCTGGCGCGCGCCCGCGGGCCGCGAGCCGCCGCAAGAGCCGCCCGGCGAAGAAGACGGGGCGCGCCGGCGCGCGGCGGCGCTGAGGCGTGAGCGCCGACGGCGCCGTCTTCGATGATGGTGGCGCGATGGGCACGAATCTCATCCACCCGGGGTGGGCAAGGCGGTACGGGAGGCGGAGCATGAGGCGGACGATCGTCGCGGCGGGCATTCTCACGAGCGTGGCGCTGGCGGGCCCGGCGATCGTGCCGGCGGCCGCTCAATCTCGCGTCGTCGTGCCGATCGTCATCCAGGCGCCGCGGCCGGGGGCGTCGTCGCCGTCGCGCACGCAGACGACCCACGTCACCACCCGGACGGCCTCGCCCCAGCCGGGCGTGACCACGACGCGCGTGACGGTGAGCGACACGACCGGCGCCGGGCGGACCGTCGGCATGTCCCCGGCCGCCAAGACGCTGGGCACCGTCTCGCCGGGCACCCCATCCGTCCTGGTCACGGTCGACCGCCGGCTCGCACCGGACGGCAGCGGCGCCTCCGGCCGGACCAAGATCATCGTCGAGGACGTGTCGCAGTCGAACCGCACGGTCGGCGGTCCGGCGCCCGTCTCGGCTGTCAGGACCGCGAGCCCGGGACAGCAGACGCTGATCATCACGAGCGAGGCGCCCATCGACGCGCCGATCGTGATCCTGGCTCCCTGAGCGGCCGCCGCCCGATCGCGGACGTGCCCGCCTGATGGCCGCGACCCCGCCGGCGGCCGTCGGCGCGGCCGTTGTGTCGCCGCTCGGGACGGTGCTGCGCCCGCTCCTGCCGCTGTTCGCGATCGACATCCTGACCGCGTTCACCGTCGGGATGGTGCCGCCGCTCCTGCCCCTCATGGCGGACGAGTGGCGGCTCTCGCCGCTCCAGGCCGGCCTCGTCAACACGCTGTACGCGGTGGGACGTCTCGGTGCCAGCTACCCGGCGAGCGCCCTCCGCGCCCGCCGCGGCACGCGCACCGTTGTCCTCCTCGGCCTCGGGCTCCTGGTCGTCGGCGTGGTGGCGTGCGGGCTGGCGCCGGGGTTTCCCGCCTTCCTCCTCGCGCGGCTCGTCATGGGAGTCGGTGCGTCGGCGGCGTTCCTCGCGATCTTCGCCGAGCTGCTCGAGACGGCGCCGGCCGCCTGGCGGGGCCGGCTCACGAACCTCTTCGAAGGGATGGCGATCCTGAGCCTCGCGATCGGCAGCACGCTCGGCGCCTGGGTCGCGGGGCAGCTTGGCTGGCGGTGGGTGTTCATCGGGGCGGGCCCGGTGCTTCTGTTCTGCGGCATCGCCGGCCGCGCGCTCCGGCCGGAGGCGGGCCGCCGCGTCGCGGAGCCCGGCGCCGCGAGCCGCATGGGCGGTCCCCTCGCCCACCGGCGGCTCCTGCCGGTCTACCTCGCGAGCCTGAGCCTGTCGCTGACGTGGTCGGGTCTGTTTGCCACGATGGCCCCGCTCCTGGGCCACGCGCGATACGGCCTCGGCGCGGGCCCGATCGGGCTCGCGCTGAGCGCCGGCTACACGGCGGAGCTCGCCGGGCTCCTCGGGGTCGGGCTCGTCATCGACCACATCCGCCGCGAGCCGATCTTCTATGTGGGCGCGGGCTCGGTCGCGGCCGGCGGGCTGGTACTGGCCGCCGGGACGCATCCCGCCGTCTTCGTCCTCGGGCTCGTCCTCGTCGGCGGCGGCTTCGCGGTGTGGATGGTGCCGGCGATCGTGCTCGCCGACCGCGTGGGCACGCCCATGCCGCCCGGCTACTTCGCCGTCTACCGGATCGCCATGGACACCGGGATGATCGTGGGGCCCCTCGCGCTCGGCGCCGTGGCGGACGTGGCCGGCGACCGCGCGGCGGTGGGCGGCGCCGGCTTCGCGCTCGTCGCGGGCGCGGTGCTCCTCGGCGCCGGCCGCCGCTGAGCCGAATGCTATACTCCCGCGCGTGAAAACGGGCCTCGTCGTCCTCGGCGTCGTCGCGCTCGCCGTCATTCTCGCGCTCGGATGGTTCGTCTCCGTCGGCAATGGGCTCGTGGCGCGCGAGCTCGCCGTGCGCGAGGCGTGGGCGCAGGTCCAGAACGTCTACCAGCGCCGGGCCGACCTGGTCCCGAACCTCGTCGAGGTCGTCAAGGGATTCGCCGCCCAGGAGCGCGCCGTCCTGGAGGAGGTCACGCGCGCCCGCGCGAGCGTGGCGGGGATCCAGGTCACGCCCGAGGTCCTGCGGGATCCGGAGGCGCTCCGGAAGTTCCAGGAGGCGCAAGCCCAGCTGGGCGGCGCCCTCGGCCGGCTCCTCGCCGTCGTCGAGCGCTATCCCGACCTCAAGTCGAACCAGAACTTCCTCGCCCTCCAGAGCCAGCTCGAGGGCACCGAGAACCGCATCGCCGTCGAGCGACGTCGCTACAACGAGGCCGTCCGGCGAGTACAACACGGCGGTCAACCGCTTCCCCGGCAGCCTGGTGGCGTCCCTCCGGGGCTTCTCGGCGCGGCGCTACTTCGAGGCGAGCCCGGGCGCCGACGCGCCGCCGCCGATCAAGTTCTAGGGTCCCCCGGCCGGTGATCGCCCGCGGTTTGACAGGGGCTGCCCCCTCCGATAGCATTTTTCCGCGGTAATCCTTCGATGAAACCCCGCATTCGTCAGCAGGCGCGCTTCTCCATTCTCTACATTGCCGTCGCTGTCGTCGTTCTCGTCTTCCTCCAGAGCTGGCTCCTCACGCCCCAGGCGCAGGAGATCCCGATGAGCCGCCTGGTGGAGTGGGTGCGCGAGGATCGCGTGGCCCGGGTCTCCTTCGGCGAGCGCGAGATCCGCGGAGTCCTCAAGGAGCCGATGGCGAACGCGCCGGCGCCGGGGCCCCAGTGGCTCACCCGCCTCACGGGCTGGACGCCCGGCGTCCTCATCGTCGTGGTGCGCATCCCAGGCACCGACGACAGCGCCCTCCTGCGCGAGCTGGAGGCCCACAAGGTCGAGTTCTCCGGCCGGATCGAGTCGACCGTGGTCCGGGACCTCATCTTCGGCTGGCTGCTCCCGATCGGCGTCATGGCCGGCATCTGGATCTTCCTCATGCGGCGGATGGGCGGCGGCCCGACCCAGGCGCTGACCTTCGGGCGCTCCAAGGTCAAGATCTACGACCGCAAGGAGCTCAAGACCACCTTCGCCGACGTCGCGGGCGTGGACGAGGCGAAGGCGGAGCTCGTCGAGGTCGTGGACTTCCTGCGGAATCCGCAGAAGTACCAGCGGCTCGGCGGCCGCATCCCGAAGGGCGTCCTGATCGTCGGGCCCCCGGGCAGCGGCAAGACGCTGCTCGCCCGCGCGGTGGCCGGCGAGGCCGACGTGCCGTTCTTCTTCCTGTCCGGCTCCGAGTTCGTGGAGATGTTCGTCGGCGTCGGGGCGGCCCGGGTGCGCGACCTCTTCGAGCAGGGGAAGGAGAAGGCGCCCTGCATCGTCTTCATCGACGAGCTCGACGCCATCGGGAAGAGCCGCGCAGGCGCGACCGGCTTCGTGGGCGGGCACGACGAGCGCGAGCAGACGCTGAACCAGCTCCTGGTCGAGATGGACGGGTTCGACTCCTCGAAGGGCGTCATCATCATGGCCGCCACGAACCGGCCCGAGGTCCTGGACGCGGCGCTCCTGCGCGCGGGGCGCTTCGACCGGCAGGTGGTCGTGGACCGCCCGGACGTGCGGGGGCGGGAGGCCATCCTGCGGGTCCACGCGCGTCACGTCCGGCTCGCCCCGGAGGTGAGCCTCCAGATCATCGCGGCGCGAACCCCCGGCTTCGCGGGCGCCGACCTCGCCAACATCGTGAACGAGGCGGCGCTCCTCGCAGCCCGCAAGGGCAAGGACGCCGTGGAGCAGGCCGACCTCGAGGAGGCCATCGACCGCGTGGTGGCCGGGCTCGAGCGCCGGAGCCGGGTCCTGTCCGAGACCGAGCGCGACATCGTCGCGCACCACGAGATGGGGCACGCCCTCGTCGCGTTCTCGACGCCCCGCGCCGACCCGGTGCACAAGGTGACGATCATTCCCCGGGGTGTGGCCGCGCTCGGCATCACCTACCAGCTGCCCACCGAGGACCGCTACATCCTCCGCCGCACCGAGCTGGAGGACCGGATCGCCGTGATGCTCGGCGGCCACGCGGCGGAGGAGCTCGTGTACGGCGAGCTGTCCACGGGCGCCCACAACGACCTCGAGCGGGCCACCGGGCTGGCCCGGGCGATGGTCATGCGGTACGGGATGTCGGAGCGCCTCGGCCCGCTCACCTTCGGCGGGGACGGCGGCCCGAGCTTCCTGCGCCGGAACGGGGCCGGCTGGGAGGCGGGCGAGCGCGAGTACAGCGAGGAGACGGCGCGGGCGATCGACGAGGAGGTGCGGCGCATCATCGACGTGATCTACGAGCGCGTCCGGGCCCTCCTCGGCTCGAAGAAGGACGTGCTCCTCCGGGCCGCCGAGGTCCTGAAGGTGCGGGAAACGCTACAGGGCGAGGAGCTCCGCCGCCTCCTGGCCGGGGAGCCGCAGCCGACGGGCGCCTAGCCGGGGCGGCGCCTCCTGCTAGAATCCCTCCGTGGCCGTCACCTACAAGGACTACTACCAGATCCTCGGCGTCCCCAAGAACGCCGACGCGAAGGCGATCAAGTCCGCCTACCGGAAGCTCGCCCGGAAGTACCACCCCGACCAGAACCCGGGCAACAAGGCCGCGGCCGAGCGCTTCAAGGAGATCAACGAGGCCAACGAGGTCCTCTCCGACCCGGAGAAGCGCCAGCGGTACGACACGCTCGGGCCTGACTGGGCCCGCTACGCGGACGCCGGCGCGGGCGGCTTCGGCGGCCAGCGCGGCGGTCCGGGCGGCGGGTACCGGGTCCACGTCGACCAGTCCGGCGACCTCGGCGGCTTCTCCGAATTCTTCCGGACGATCTTCGGCGATCTCGGCGCGCGCCAGGGTGGGTTCCAGGGCGTCGAGTTCGAGGACCGCGGGCCGTTCCGGAGCGGCGCGCGCGGCCGGCGCGGCGGCGATCTCGAGACGGAGGTCGAGATCAGCCTCGAGGAGGCGGAGGCCGGCGCCCGGCGGACGGTGGAGTTCCAGGAGCAGGCGGGGTGCGGGACCTGCGGCGGGACCGGCCGGCAGGGGAAGGCGGTCTGCCCCACGTGCGGCGGCTCCGGGCGCGTCTCGCGGAGCAACCGGGTGGAGGTGAAGATCCCCGCCGGTGTCCGCGATGGCTCCCGCGTCCGCGCGGCCGGCGAGGGCGGCGCCGGCGTGGGCGGCGGCGCGCGCGGGGACCTCTACCTCCGGGTTCACGTGACGCCACATCCGATCTTCGAGCGCCGCGAGGACGATCTCCATGTCGAGCTGCCGATCGCGGCGTGGGAGGCGGCGCTCGGCGCCGACGTGCAGGTGCCGACGCTCCGGGGGAAGGTCTCGATGAAGATCCCGCCCGAGACCAGCAGCGGGCGCACCTTCCGCCTGCCGGGCTACGGCGTCCCCCACCTGAAGGGCGGCAAGGGGGATCAGTTCGTGCGGGTGCGCGTCGTCGTCCCGACCGGCCTGTCCCCGCGGGAGCGTGAGCTCTTCGAGGAGCTGCGAACCCTCCGGCCCACCCCGCCCCGCGACTGACGCGGTTCCGGCGCCCGTTGTGGAGTGGACGCGCCAGGTCCGCGCGCGCGGCCTCGACCCCGAATTCGCGGTCTGGCGCGCCTTTTGACAGCGCTCGGGCGGCTGCTAGACTTCAGCGTGGATCCCGCAGAGAGACCCACGGGACCTCGTCTGTACGGGCCCGGATGGCCCAGGAGGCAGTAGAGATACCATGGCGCCGTTTCGCTTCGACAAGCTGACCGTCAAGGCGCAGGAGGCGGTCCAGACCGCCCAGGCGCTGGCGGACCGTGAGGGTCACCAGCAGATCGAGCCCGAGCACCTCCTGCTCGCGCTCGTCGAGCAGGAGGACGGCGTCGTCGGCGCCCTCCTGGCGAAGCTCGGCGCCCGGCCGGACGCGATCCGGCGGGATGTGCAGGCCGAGATCCGCCGCCTCCCCAAGGTCAGCGGGACGAGCGGGCAGTACATGGGGCCGCGGCTCAAGACCGTCTTCGACGCCGCCTGGGCGGAGATGGAGCGGCTCAAGGACGACTACTGCTCGACCGAGCACCTGCTCGTCGCGATCGCCCAGGAGAGCGAGGGCGCCGCGGGCCGCATCCTGCGGCAGGCCGGGGTCACGAAGGACGCCCTCTACCGGGCGCTCGTCGACGTGCGCGGCTCCCAGCGCGTCACCGATCAGAACCCCGAGGCCAAGTACCAGGCCCTCGAGCGGTACAGCCGCGACCTGACGGAGCTCGCGCGGAAGGGCAAGCTCGACCCGGTGATCGGCCGGGACGAGGAGATCCGCCGCGTCGTCCAGGTGCTCTCGCGGCGCACGAAGAACAACCCCGTCCTGATCGGCGAGCCCGGGGTCGGCAAGACCGCCATCGTCGAGGGGCTCGCCCAGCGGATCGTCGCCGGCGACGTGCCCGAGGGCCTGAAAGGCAAGCGCCTCGTCGCCCTCGACCTCGGCGCCCTCATCGCCGGCACCAAGTACCGCGGCGAGTTCGAGGACCGCCTGAAGGCCTTGCTCCGCGAGATCAGCGAGGCGGGCGGCGAGATCATCTGCTTCATCGACGAGCTCCACACCCTCGTCGGCGCCGGCGGCGCCGAGGGCGCGATGGACGCCTCGAACATGCTGAAGCCCGCCCTCGCCCGCGGGGAGCTCCGGTGCGTCGGCGCGACCACGCTGGACGAGTACCGGAAGCACATCGAGAAGGACGCGGCGCTCGAGCGCCGGTTCCAGCCGATCTTCGTGAAGGAGCCGTCGGTCGAGGACACGATCGCGATCCTCCGCGGGCTCAAGGACAAGTACGAGGTCCACCACAAGGTCCGGATCAAGGACTCGGCGCTGGTGGCGGCGGCCGTGCTCTCGCACCGGTACATCGCCGACCGGTTCCTGCCCGACAAGGCGATCGACCTGATGGACGAGGCGGCCTCCCGGCTGCGGATCGAGATCGACTCCATGCCGGCGGAGCTCGACGAGATCGAGCGCCGCATCATGCAGCTCGAGATCGAGCGCGTCTCGCTGGCCAAGGAGACCGACGAGCCGTCGCGGGAGCGCCTCGAGCGGCTGGATCGGGAGCTCGCCGACCTGAAGGAGCGCTCGACCGCGTTCAAGGCGCGATGGCAGCGCGAGAAGGAGGCCATCGGGCGCCTCGGCAAGATCACCGAGGAGATCGACGCGGCCCGGACGGCCATGGCCGACGCCGAGCGGCGCGGCGACCTGAACCGCGCGGCCGAGCTCCGCTTCGGCACGCTCCACCAGCTCCAGCAGCAGCTCGAGGCGGAGAACGCCCGCCTCGCCGAGCCGCAGGGCCAGGCCCGGCTCCTCAAGGAAGAGGTCGACGAGGAGGACGTGGCCGAGGTCGTGGCGAAGTGGACGGGCATCCCGGTGACGCGGCTCATCGAGGGCGAGGTCCAGAAGCTCGTCCAGATGGAGGAGCGCCTCGCGCGGCGCGTGGTCGGGCAGCCGGAGGCGATCCGCGCGGTCGCGAACGCCGTGCGGCGAGCCCGCTCAGGCCTGTCCGATCCGAACCGCCCCATCGGCTCGTTCCTGTTCCTCGGCCCGACCGGCGTCGGCAAGACCGAGCTCGCGCGGGCGCTCGCCGAGTTCCTGTTCGACGACGAGCGCGCGATGGTGCGGATCGACATGTCGGAGTACATGGAGAAGCACACGGTCGCCCGGCTCCTGGGCGCGCCCCCGGGCTACGTCGGCTTCGAGGAGGGGGGCCAGCTCACCGAGGCGGTGCGGCGGCGTCCGTACTCGGTCGTGCTGTTCGACGAGGTCGAGAAGGCGCATCCCGACGTCTGGAACGCGCTCCTCCAGGTCCTCGACGACGGCCGGCTCACCGACGGCCACGGCCGAACGGTGGACTTCCGCAACACCGTCGTCATCATGACGTCGAACCTGGGGAGCCACCACTTCCGGGAGGTCGCCGACCCGGACAAGGTGCGCCCACTCGTCCTGGAGGAGCTCCGCGTCCATCTCCGGCCCGAGTTCCTGAACCGGATCGACGAGATCATCGTCTTCCACCCGCTCGGGCTCGACGAGATCAAGCAGGTCGTCGAGATCCAGGCGGCGCACCTCCACAAGCGGCTCGCGGAGAAGCGGATCGGTCTCGATCTCACGGACAGCGCCAAGGCGCTGCTCGCGAAGGAAGGCTTCGATCCCGTGTTCGGGGCCCGGCCCCTGAAGCGGACGCTTCAGCGGCGAGTGCAGGACGTGCTCGCGCTCAAGCTCCTCGAGGGGGAGATCCAGCCGGGCGACACGGTGCGGGTCGATGCGCGCGGCGACGAGCTGACCTTCACGAAGGTCGTCGCCGCGGTCGAGGCGTGAGGGCCGCTACGCCGGCCTGAACGACGGGCGCGCGCCGGGCGTGGCAGCCGGGGCTCGCCCGGCGGGACCGTCCGGCGCGGGGGCGAGCTGGCAGGGCACGGGGTAGGTGAGACGCCGCTCCTGCAACGGGTACGTCTGCCAGGTCACCAGGCACGGGTTGGCCCCGATCCAGTGCCGGGCCGGATCCTCCCAGCCGGCGTCGATTCGCTCGCCGCAGGCGGCCCCCTCGCGCCGGCAGACGGCGAAGTGGAGATGCGGCGCCGTCGCGTTGCCGGTCGCGCCGACCCGCCCGATCACCTCGCCGCGGCGCACCGCCTGGCCCGCGACCACCTCGATGGCCGAGAGGTGGTAGTACGCGGTCGCGAGATGGGCGTCGTGCGCGATCACGATGAGCCGGCCCGCGAAGGCCTGGGTGCCGGTCCGCAGGACCACCCCGTCGGCCGCCGCCAGCACCGGCGTCCCGGTCGTGCCGCGAATGTCGATCCCCGCGTGTCGCGTCGGCGTCGCCGCGCCGCCCTCCCCCCGCCACTCGCCGAATCGCGAGAGAATGGGCGGGGCCACCAGGGCGACGGGGCCGGTGAACGGCTCGGAGGGCAGGTGCGCCGGGCCGGGCGGCTCGATCGCGCAGCCGGTGACCGCCAGGAGGACCAGGAAGATCCGACCGGAGCGCGTGACCGAGCGGAGCGGTCGCCGCGCTGGCCCCCGCAGTGTCCGTCGGCGCCAGTCGGACCGGGACCCTTGTCTCACCACGCCACCGCGTAGGAGTCCCGGCGCGGATCTGCCGCGCCCCAGCGGATCCCGGCCGCGTCGATGCGCGCGACGCACACGCCGCCCGCGCGCCACTCCCAGTCCGTCCAGCGGTGCACCTCGTGCCCGCGGGCGCGGAGCGCCTCCGCCGTCGTCTCGGCGAGGCGACCTTCGAGGGTGACGCGGCCCGGGAAGTAGCGGTGGGGCCAGAACGAGTCCGGAAACGACTGGGTTGCGAAGCGCGGCGCCTCGATGGCCTGCTGGGGCCTCATGCCGAAGGCGCTCATGTTGAGGAAGACCTGGAGCATCGCCTGGAGCTGGACGTCGCCGCCCGGCGTGCCGAGCGCCGTCACCTCGCCGCCGGGTCCGAGGATCAGCGCCGGGCTCGGGGTGAGCCGCGGCCGCTTGCCCGGCGCCACGGCGCTCGCATGCTCGGGATCGAGCCAGCCCTGCGAGCCGCGCGAGGACACCGCGAGCCCGGTGCCGGGGATGACCGGCGTGTCGGTCGACACGTCGCTCGGCGTCGCCGAGAACGCGTTCCCGTGGCGGTCGACCACCGCGACGTACGAGGTGCCGAGAGCGGCGGGGGCGCCAGCGCCGGCCGCGGCGGGCCGGGCGCCGGGGCGCGCAGATCCGCCCGCGGGCGTGCCCGGCGGAGGCATCGCGGGCCAGGCCCGGGCGGGGTCGATGAGCCCGCGCCGGCCCGCCGCGTAGGCGGGGTCGAGGAGCCCGGCGCCCGGCACGTCCACGTGGCGGGGGTCCCCGTAGAACGCCTCGCGGTCCGCGAACGCGAGCTTCATCGCCTCGGTGACCGTGTGGACGTAGTCCGGCGAGTTGTGGCCGAGCGCGGCGAGGTCGATGCCGTCCAGGATCTGGAGCATCTGAAGGAAGGCCGGCCCCTGGCACCAGAAGCCGCAGGTGAGGACCTCGCGGGGGCCGACCGGGATCCGCATCGGCGGCTCGACGCCGACCCGGAAGGCGGCGAGGTCCTCGCGCGTGAGGAGGCCGCCCTCGGCCGCGTGATACCGCGCGATCGCGGCCGCGATGTCGCCCTGATAGAAGGCCTTGCGCGCGGCCGCGAGCCCGGCCTTCCGGCCCGCCCGTCGGGCCGCGCGATCCTCGTCCGCCAGGTGAGTGAGGGTCCGGCCGAGATCGGCCTGGACGAACCGCTCGCCGGCGCGCGGCGGCCGGCCACCCGGCAGGTAGATCGGCGCCGAGGTGGGCCAGCGGCGATAGGCGTCCGCATTGGCCTGGATGATCCCCGCGACGAACCGCCCGAGGGGGAAGCCGTCCCGGGCGAGCTCGATGGCCGGCTGAGCGACCTCGGCGAATCCGAGAGTGCCGCACCGCTCGAGGGCCGTGATCCACGCATCGGGGGCGGCCGGGACCACGGTCCGGAGGAGCCCGTCGGGCATGTCGCCCTGGCAGCGGTCGCGGAAGTACTCGAGGGTCGCCGCCCGGGGCCAGACGCCCAGCCCCGAGATCGTGGTCACCTCGCGCCGGCCGGCCTCGTAGACCATGAGGGGGGCGACGCCCGCGAAGTTCACGATGTCGGAGTGGACGACGCCGAGGCAGATCCCGGCCGCCACGCCCGCGTCGACGGCGTTGCCCCCCGCTTCCAGGATGCGGTGCGCGGCGAGAGCGGCCAGCGGATGGCCCGCCGCGACCGCATGCTGCGTGCCGAGCGCGTCGGGGCGGAGCACGTGCGTGGCGGCGGCCGGCCCGGTCAGGCCCTTGGGCGGAGTGGCGGCGCCGGCGCCCGGCTGAGGGGCGCGGCCACCATGCTCGCTCGGAGGCCGGTATGAGTCGACAGTCATCGTGTGGTCACTACCGCGAAAGGCCTCCCCGGCCGGGAGGCTTGAGCCCATGGCAACACAGACCGGAGCCAGGGTCAATCCAAATCGTTGTTTTGACAGGTAAGTCGGGCGGTGCTAGCGTGCCTTTCGTGGGACTCCCGCGGATCGGTCTCACCGCCTCGGTCATGCCGACGAAGGTCGGGACGCGCCGGACCTTCCTGAACGAGCCCTACATCGTCGCGATCCAGGAGGCCGGCGGCATCCCGCTCGTGCTGACGCCGGCGCACGGCGGCTCGGCGCTGCGCGCGCTGTTCGAGCTCCTGGACGGGCTCGTCCTCACGGGCGGTGAGGACGTCGCCCCCGAGCGATATCACGAGGAGGTCCTCCACCCGACCGTCGAGTCGGTGCCCGAGCGGGACGCCCTCGAGTTCCAGCTCCTCGAGTGGGCGCTCGCGGACGACCTTCCGGTGCTCGCGATCTGCCGCGGGATCCAGGTGTTGAACGTCGGCCTGGGTGGAACGCTCTTCCAGGATCTTCCCGCCGACCACCCGGCGGACCTGATCCACGATCAAGGTATCGGCGATACGCCCCGTCCCCGCACCGAGGCGCACCACCCGGTGAGGGTGAAGCCCGGCAGCTGCCTTGCCGACGTCCTGGGCGCGGAGACCGTCGAGGTCAACAGCATGCACCACCAGGGCATCAAGGCCCTGGCGCCGTCGCTCGCGCCGGTCGCCCACGCGCCGGACGGTCTGGTCGAGGGGGTCGAGCCCGTCGATGTCGCCCGCTGGAGCTTCCTCCTCGGTGTCCAGTGGCACCCGGAGGAGCTCGCGCGCGGCGGCCACGCGCCGTCCCGCCGGCTCTTCGAGCGCTTCGTCACGGCCGCCGCGAAGCGCTCGATCCGCTAGCTCCCCGTTCCCCCGTCCTCTCCCCCGCCCCGAGTCGCGCTCGTCCCGACGCGCCAGGTCAGGGGCGCAGGTGGCAGGCCGCGAAGTGCGCGGGGGCCTTCTCCTCCAGGACCGGCGTGACACGGCGGCACACGTCGGCCACGAGCGGGCAGCGGGTGTGGAACGGGCAGCCGCCGGGCGCCTCGGTCGGCCGCGGAAGCTCGCCCTGGAGGACGATCGCGGCGCGGCTGCGCTGCCGCCCCGGGTCGGGCACGGGGATGGCGCTCATGAGCGCCTCGGTGTACGGGTGGAGCGGCCGCGCGAAGAGCGCGTCGCGGGGCGCCTCCTCGACGACGCGCCCGAGGTACATCACCGCGACGCGGTCGCTCACGTGGCGCACCACCGACAGGTCGTGGGAGATGAAGAGGTAGGCCATCCCGAGGCGGCGCTGGAGGTCGACCAGGAGATTCAGGATCTGGGAGCGCACCGACACGTCGAGGGCCGACACCGGCTCGTCGCACACGACGAGCCGGGGCTCGAGGGCGAGGGCGCGCGCGATCCCGACCCGCTGGCGCTGACCGCCCGAGAACTCGTGGGGATACCGCGCGTGGTACGCCGCGTCGAGGCCGACCTGCTCCAGCAGGCTCGCGACGCGGGCACGGAGCGCGGCGCCGCGGAGGAGCCCCCGGACGAGGAGCGGCTCCCCGATGCTGTCGCCCACGCGCATGCGCGGATTGAGCGACGCGTCGGGGTCCTGGAAGATCATCTGCATGTGACGGCGGGCGCGGCGAAGGCCGTCGGCGTCGAGCCCCGCGAGGTCCGTGCCCTCGAAGACCACGGTGCCGCCGGTCGGACGCACGATGCCGAGGACGGCGTTCCCGAGCGTGGTCTTGCCGCAGCCGCTCTCGCCCACGAGGCCGAGCGTCTCGCCGGGCTCGATCGCGAGGTCCACGCCGTCGACGGCCCGGATCGTCGCGCGCTGGCGGCCGAGCGCCCCGGCCCGGACCGCGTACTCCACCCGCAGCCCCCGCACCGCGAGGAGCGCGCTCACGGGGACCGCCCCACCTGATCGGTGTGCCAGCAGGCGACCGCCCGGTCCGGGGCGATCGGCGCCAGCGCCGGATCCGCCTCGCGGCAGCGCGCCGTCGCGAGCGGACAGCGCGGGGCGAACGGACAGCCGGCGGGCCGGTGCCCCACCAGGGGCACCGTGCCCTCGATGACGGGCAGGCGCGCCTTGGGGACGCTGTCGAGCCGCGGCAAGCTCCGGAGGAGGAGCCACGTGTAGGGATGTCGGGGCGCGGCAAACAGTGCCTCCGCCGGCGCCGCCTCCACGATCCGGCCGGCGTACATGACGAGCACCCGATCGGCGACGTCGGCGACCACGCCCATGTCGTGCGTGATGAGGAGGACCGCGGTGCCGGTCTCCGCCCGGATCTGCTTGATGAGGGCGAGGATCTGCGCCTGGATGGTCACGTCGAGGGCGGTGGTCGGCTCGTCGGCCACGAGGACGGCGGGGTTCCCGGCGAGCGCCGTGGCGATCATCACCCGCTGGCACATCCCGCCCGAGAGCTCGAACGGGTACTGCCGGAGCCGCCGGGCGGGGTCGGCGATGCCGACGGCCTCGAGCAGGGCGGCCGCCTGCCGGCGCGCCTCGCCGCGGCGGAGCGGCCGGTGCGCCCGGAGCGCCTCGACGAGCTGGTTGCCGACGGTCATGACCGGGTCGAGCGAGCTGGTCGGCTCCTGGAAGATGATCGAGACGCGGCCGCCGCGGACCCGGCGCATCTCGGCCTCGGAGAGCGTCAGGAGGTCGGTGCCCTCGAGCAGGACGCGGCCGCCGACGCAGCGGGCGACGGGTGGGAGCAGGCCCATGATCGCGAACGCCGTCATGGACTTCCCGCAGCCGCTCTCGCCGACGAGCGCGTGGATCTCGCCGGCGGCGAGGTCGAACGTGACGCCGTCCACGACGCGGGTTGGGCCGATCGCCACGCCGAGGCCCTCGACCGCGAGGACGGGGCGGCGCGTCACGGGCGCGAGGTCAGCTCACCGGGCCGACGGCGGCCCTGCCGGCCCGCCGCCCGCCTCGCCCACGGTCGGGTCGACGGTGCCCAGGCCGTTCCCTCCGTCCACGGCGAGCGTCGCGCCCGTGATGAACGACGCCTGGGGCGAGCAGAGGAACAGGATGGCGTTCGGGGCGTCGTCCGGCCCGGACGCGCGACCGAGCGGGATACGCGCCAGCATGGCCTCGACGTACTCCGGCGGCAGCGGGCTCACGACGCTCCCCGGCGCGAACCCGGGGGACACCGCGTTCACCCGGATCCGGTGGGGCGCCAGCTCGAGCGCGAGGCCCGCCGTCAGCCGCTCGAGCGCTGCCTTCGACACGCCGTACGGCACCGAGCCCGTCCGCACCCGCTGCGCCGCGCCCGACGTGATGTTGACGACCGAGCCGTGGACGCCCGCCGCGATCATCAGGCGCGCCATCTCCCGGGTCAGGAGGAACGGGGCCCTCAGGTTGACGTCCATGATCCGGTCCCATTCGTCGATGGGCACGTCGAGGAGGTGGCTTCGCGGGTAGACGCCCGCGTTGTTGACGAGGATGTCGGGGGCCTGCCACGCGTCCCCGACGAGTCGGACCAGCTCCTGGATCGAGGCCGCCTCGCGGAGCTCGGTCGCGTGGCGGAGCGTTGCATCGGGGCGCAAGTCGAGCTCGGCGGGGAGCCGGTCGAGCACGTCGGCGCGCGGATCGGACAGGCAGAGGCGCGCGCCGGCCCTCGCGAAGGCCGCGGCGATCCGTCGCCCGAAGATGCCGCCGGCGCCGGTAATCACCACCCGCGCGCCGGCGAACGGGCGGGACAGGTCCATCGCCATCACCGGACGGTCGCGCGGGGATCGAGGCGGTCGCGGAGCTGGTCGCCCAGGAGGTTCACCGTCAGGACCAGCAGGAACAGGCAGAGGCCGGGCAGGGTGGCGATCCACCAGGCGGAGGCGATGTAGTTGCGCCCGACGGCCAGGATCCCGCCCCAGCTCGGCGTCGGGGGCTGGATGCCGAGGCCGAGGAAGGAGAGGCCGGCCTCGAACAAGACCATGAGGCCGAACTCGAGCGTGGCGACCACGACGAGCGCCGGCAGGATGTTCGGGAGCACGTGTCGGACGAGAAGGCGTCCGCTCCGGGCGCCGCCGAGGCGGGACGCGGTGATGAACGGCAGCGGGGCGACCCGGAGCGTCTGCCCGTAGGCGACCCGCGTGTAGCGCGGCCAGCGGGTGAACCCGAGGACCAGGATGAGGTTCTGGAGTCCCGGGCCGAGCACCGCGACCGTGATGATCGCGAGGAGGATGGGCGGGATCGAGAGCACCATGTCGACCGCGCGCATGATGAGCCCCTCGGTGAGGCCCCGGCGGAACCCGGCGAGCATCCCGAGGAGGGTGCCCACGCCGCCCGACACGCACACCGACAGGAACGCGACCAGGAGGGACACGCGCGCGCCGTAGAGCACGCGGCTCAGGAGGTCTCGGCCCAGCTCGTCGGTGCCGAGCCAGTGGGTGATCCCGCCGACCTGGGTGCCCGGCGGGCGGAGGCGGGCGAGCAGCGATTGCCGCGCGGGATCGACGGGCGCGAGGGAGGGCGCGCCGACCGCGAGGAGGACGAACAGGAGCAGGAGGCCCGCCGGCACCGCGGCCGCCACCCGGCCACGGGCGGGGACCGCGAGCTCGGCGGAGAGGGCCGCGCTGCTCATCGGGCGCCGGCGAGGCGCGTGATCCGCGGGTCCACCACGCCGTAGAGAAGATCCGCCAGGAGGTTGAGCGCGACGCACGTGAAGGAGGCGAGCAGGACGAGCGCCTGCACGACCAGGAAGTCGCGCCCCGCGATCGACTGGATGGCCAGCTGCCCGAGGCCGGGCCAGGCGAACACCGTCTCCACGATGACGGCGCCGGCCAGGAGGTTCGCGATCTCGAGCGCGGCGACGGTGATGATCGGGATGGACGCGTTGCGGAGCACGTGCCGGAGGACGATCGCGGGGGTCGCGACGCCCTTGGCCCGGCTCGCCCGCACGTAGTCCCGGCCGAGCTCCTCCACGACGCCGGTCCGCGTGAGGCGGGCGAAGGTCGCCATCGACAGGGCCCCGAGCGTGATCGCGGGCATGACCAAGGAGCTCCAGCTGTCCGCGCCCGACGCTGGGAGCACGTTCCAGGTCACCGCGCACAGAAGGATGAGCAGGATCCCGCTCCAGAACGTGGGCATGCTCTGGCCCACCAGGACGACGGGCATGAGGAGCGCCTCGACGCGCGTTCCCCGCCAGACGCCGGTGATCACGCCGACCGGCAGCCCGATCCCCAGCGCGACCACGAGCGCGCCACCGGCGAGGAGGAGCGTGTAGGGCAGGCGGGCGGCGACGATGCTCGAGACCGGGACGCGCTGGACGAGCGAGGTGCCGAGGTCGCCCCGGGCCAGCCCAGCCAGGTAGTCGGCGTACTGGACGGCGAGAGGACGGTCGAACCCGAGCTGGTGGCGGAGGACCTCGACGTCCTCGCGCGAGGCCCCTTCCGGGACCAGCAGGAGAGTCGGATCGCCCGAGAGGTGCATGACGACGAAGATGATCGTCGACACGCCCAGGATCGAGACGAGGGCCTGGAGGGCGCGGCTTACGAGGAAGCGGGCCATGCCCGCCCGCTCGCTACTGCCACTTCATCTCCATCACGAAGAAGGCCTCGTTCGCCGTCGGCTTCCAGGAGAGCTCGCGCCGGGCGGCGTAGATCGCGAAGTCCTGGTAGAGCCCGATGCCCGGCACGTCCTGCTCGAGGATGGCGAAGGCCTCGCGGTAGTGCTTGAGCCGCTCGTCGTCCTTCAGCGTCTGCCGGGCCCGCGTGACCGCGTCGTCGAAGGCGGGGTTCGCGTACTTCGCCCAGAGGCTCTGGCTGTGGAACAGGGGGAAGATCACGCCGTCCGCGTCCTGGCAGGCGCACGACCATCGCCCGAGCGAGATGCTGCCGGCCTCCTCGGGCTTTCCCTGGCGGCGCTTCAGGAAGGTCGGCTGGTCCGTCTGGGAGATGGCGACCTTGAGCCCGACCTCCTGCAGCATCTGCTGGATCGCCTGGACCAGCCGCTGGTCGTAGGCGGGCGAGGTGTAAAAGGAGATCTCGGCGCCCTCCGCCCCGGCCTCCTTGAGGAGCTGGCCCGCCCGCGTCGGATCGAACGGGTAGCCCTTCATGCCTTCGATGTAGCCGAAGTTCGCCGGCGTGAGCAGGATAGTGACCGGCCGGCCGTACCCGCCCAGGAGAGCGTCGATGAGGAGCTGCCGGTTGATGGCATGCGCGATGGCGCGCCGCACGCGAACGTCCTTGGTCGGTCCCGCGAGCGCGTTGATGAACAGATAGCCGGTGCGCTCGGTGGGACCCGAGAGAATCTGGAGCCGCGACTCCCCCTTCAGGCTCGCCGCGTCGTCGGGATTGAGCTGGCGGATGATGTCGGCGCGCCCGGTCTTGAGGTTTGCGATCCGGGTCGCGGTGTCCGGCACCATCTGGAAGGTGACCGTTTTGAAGGGCGGCCGACCGCGCCAATAGCTCTCGTTGGCGGCCAGGGTGACGCGCACGCCCTTCTGCCAGCTGACGAACCGGTAGGGCCCGCTTCCCATCGGCTCGACGTTGAACTTCTCGTTGCCGACCTTCTGGACGTAGGCGCGGGGCACGATGCTCAGCTTGACGAGCTGGGCTAGGAGCGCCGGATACGGGGACGACGTGGTGAGCCGCACCTTATCGGTCCCGACGGCCTCGGCCTTGACGATGCTGTTGAACTGCGACAGCTGCGGGCTCTTGAACGCGGGGTCGATGATGCGCTGGACGCTCCACGCCACGTCGTCGACGGTGAGCGGGGTCCCGTCGTGAAACTTGACGTCGGTGCGGATGTCGAGGACCAGCGTGGTGTCGTTCTCGTAGCGCCACGCCTTCGCGAGCTGGGGGACGATCTTCCCGTCGGGGTTCCGCGTGACCAGGTTGTCGAAGATGTTCCGGTAGACGTGGTAGCTGTCGGTGTCCCACTGGACGTGCGGATCGAGCGAGGCCGGCTCGCCGGGCAGATCGACGGACAGCGTGTCCTTGGCCCCCTGGGCGGATGCGGGCAGGGGCGATCCGACGAGTCCCCAGAGAGCCAGGATCCAGGCGATGCGCCACATGGGAGCTCCTCCTCGCGTCGTGGGAGTCCGCAGCCTCCTCACAATAGTGCAAACCCCGGGCGCGGTAAACGCGGGGGATGCGCGATCCGCGTGGGTCCTCCCCGTGGGCCGCGCTCGCCCGCCGCCTTGACAGGCCTCTGAACGGCCCCCGAGAATTGGCGGCGATGAGTCGATCGGTGAAGGACCCCGAGCGAGCGGAGCTGTGGGCGTGGTCGGCCGCGCGGCTGGCGGACGCGATCGCGCGGAAGGCGCTCTCGCCCGTCGAGGTCGTCGAGGCCGTCCTCGCACGCATCGAACGCGTCGATCCGCCGCTGAACGCGTTCGCCACGGTGACCGCGGACCTCGCGCGCGCCGCGGCGCGCCGGGCGGAGGACCAGGTGATGCGCGGGGCGCCGCTCGGGCGCCTCCACGGCGTGCCGTTCTCGGTGAAGGACACGCTCGACACCGCGGGCGTCCGGACCACCCTCGGCGCCCTCCGCTTCGCGGAGCGGGTGCCGAAGGAGGACGCCGTGGTGGTCGCGCGGCTCCATGCGGCCGGCGCGATCCTCGTGGGGAAGACGACCACGCCCGAGTTCGCCCACAAGGGCGTGACCGACAGCGCGCTTTTCGGCGCCACCCGGAATCCGTGGGCGTCGGCGTACACCTGCGGCGGGTCGAGCGGCGGCGCGGCGGTGGCGGCGGCCACCGGCATGGGGCCGCTCGCGATCGGGACCGACGAGGGCGGGTCGATCCGCATCCCGGCGAGCTACTGCGGCGTCGTCGGGCTCAAGCCCACGTTCGGGCTGATCCCGCGGGTGCCGGTCGGGGTCGCGGAGCTGCTCACCCACCTGGGCCCCCTCTGCCGGACGGTCGAGGACGCCGCGCTCTTCCTCTCGGTCACGGCGGGCCGCGACGATCGGGACGGCTGGTCCGTGCCGGGCGAGCTCCCGGACTACACGCAGGCGCTCCGGCAGCCGCCGACGGCGCTCCGCGTCGCCTGGAGCCCGCGGCTCGGCTACGCCGCCGCGGACCCGGAGGTGGTGCGGGTGACGGGGGCCGCCGTGGCGCGGTTCTCGGGGCTCGGGTGGACCGTCGAGGAGGCGGACCCGGGCTTCGACGATCCTGCCGAGGTCGCGGACGCGTTCCGGTACCCGGGGCTCGCTGCCGCCATCGGCGACGACCTCGAGCCCGAGCGGGCCCGGATGGACCCGAGCCTCGTCGCGCTGGTCGAGGCCGGCCGCCGGATGACCGCGGTGCAGGTGGCCCAGGCGGCCACCCGCCGCCACGCGCTCTGGGCCCAGCTCGATCGCTTCTTCGCGCGGTACGACCTCCTGGCGACGCCGGCCGTGGCGGTGCCCCCGTTCCCGATCGGGACGCCGCCCCCGCGCGAGATCGACGGCCGCGCCGTCGGCTGGCGCGGCTGGATCGCCTACACGTATCCCTTCAACGTGACCGGCGTGCCGGCGATCGTCCTACCCGCCGGTCGCACCGTCGCCGGGCTTCCGGTGGGGCTCCAGCTCGTGGGCCGGCGGCTCGACGACGCCCGGCTCCTCGCCGCCGCGGCGGCGTTCGAGGCCGCGGCGCCGTGGGCGGATCATTGGCCGCCGGTCGCCGCCCAACCTGAGAGGCCCTGACATGGCATCGCGTCCCACGATCCTCGCCCGTGACTGGCTGATCACCACCGAGCACTATCTCTCCGCGGAGGCGGGTGCGGGCGTCCTCCGCGACGGCGGCAACGCGATGGACGCGGCGGTCGCGGCGATCCTCGCCGAGTGCGTCCTGAACCCGCACATGCTGAGCCTCGGCGGGGAAGTGGTCATGCTCGTCCACGAGGCCGCGACGGGGCAGGTCAGCGCGATGAACGGCCATACGGTCGCGCCGCGCGGGCTCACGCTCGAGCGGTGCCGGGACGCGGGCCTGACGATCGGCCTCCCGACCGATCACCCGCTCGCCTGGAGCACGCCCGCCACGCCGCACGCGCTCCTGACGGCGCTCGAGCGGTGGGGCACGCGCCCGTTCGCCCCGGTCGCGGCGCCCGCGCGGGACCTCGCGCGCCGCGGCTTCCCGATGCATCCGGGTCTCCGCGGGCCGGGCGAGCATCTCTCCATCCACGCCTACGAGGAGCGCGTCCGCACCTGGCCGACCTCCGCCGCGCACTACCTGCCGGGCGGCCGCCTGCCGGAGGTCGGGACTCTCTTCGCCAACCCGGCCCTGGCCGACACGCTCGACCTCCTGGTCGACGCCGAGCGGCTGGGGAACGGGAACCGGGCGGCCGGTCTCGGAGCCGCGCGGGACGCTTTCTACCGGGGCGAGCCGGCCAGCGTCATGGAGCGTTTCGCGCGAGAGCACGGCAGCGTCCTCGACAAGGCGGACGTGGAGAGCTACGCGTCGCGCGCGGAGCCGGCGGTCAGCGTGGACTACGCCGGGCTCACGGTGTGGAAGTGCCCGCCCTGGACGAACGGGCCCCTGTTCCTCCAGGCGCTCCGGCTCCTCGAGCCCGCGACGCTCCGCGCCGCCGGCCACAACTCGGCCGACTATCTCCACCTGGTGATCGAGGCGCTCAAGCTCGCGTTCGCCGACCGCGAGCAGTACTACGGGGACCCGCGCCTGGTGGACGTGCCGCTCGACGCGCTCCTGTCCGAGGCGTACGCGAAGGTTCGCCGCGCGCTGATCGACCCCGCCCACGCGTCGCTCGACCTCCGCCCTGGCGACCCGCGCCGGCTCCGGCCCCTCCTCGAGGGCCCGCGGCCCGCGCCTGGGCTGCCCGGCCACGGCACGATCCACGTGAACGTGGTCGACCGGGAGCGCAACATGGTGAGCGCCACCGCGAGCGGCGCGTGGCTGAGCGCCTCGCCGATCGTGCCGGCGCTCGGCTTCCCGCTCTCGTCGCGGTGCCAGACCTTCTCGCTCGATCCGGCGCACGCCAACGCGGTCGCCCCCGGCAAGCAGCCCCGCACGACGCTCACCCCCACGCTCGTGACCGAGCGCGGGCGCCCGCGCATGGTGCTGGGGACGATGGGCGGGGACAACCAGGACCAGTGGAATCTCCAGGCGTTCCTTGCCCTGGCCGTGTTCGGCCTGCCGGTGCAGGACGCGCTCGAGGCCCCGCGGGTGTCGACGCTCCACGCGCCCAACACCTTCTATCCGCACGGCTCCCAGCCGGGCCACCTGCGGATCGAGAGCCGCGTGCCGTACCCGGTCCGCCGCGAGCTCCAGGCGCGCGGCCACCGGCTCGAGCTCCGGCCCGACTGGGTGGAGGGTTTCGTCCTGGCCATCGTGGTGGACGAGGCGCGGGGCTGTCTCATGGGCGGGGCCGACCCGCGCGGAGAGATCGCGACGATCATCCCGGCGTATGCCATCGGCTGGTGACGCGCGGCCGGCATCGGTCCGGACCGGCGCCCGACGGCGCGCGCCCGCACACCGCTGAGACAAGGAGGTCTGACGTGGACTTCGCGGCGCCTTCGCATCAATCGCGCTCCCGGCGGATCCGCCCGATCGCCATCGGATTCCTCGGGCTGGGCCTGATCGCCGGCCTGCTGCTCCTGATGGGCGGGGGGCCGGCGCTCGCGCAGGAGCCGCCGACCAAGGGCGGCCGGGTGCTCGACTCCCTGATCTCCGAGCCCGACGGCCTGGATCCCGCGCGGGCGAATCTCCTCGTCTCGCAGTACGTCCTCGGGCTCCTCTACGACCGCCTGGTCTACATCGACCAGACCGGCCGCCCGCGGCCGTGGCTCGCCGAGTCGTGGTCGGTCGACAAGGACGGCAAGGAGGTCACGTTCGTCATCCGGAAGGGCGTCACGTTCACCGACGGGACCCCGCTCGACGCCGAGGCGGTGCGCTACTCCCTGGACCGCTACCTCAAGATCTCCAAGCGCAACGCCGATCTCGGGCCGATCCAGAAGATCGAGGCCGTCGGGAACAGCGTGCGGCTGACTTACGAGCGGCCGTTCGCCGCCCTGTTCACCGCCCTCGACGTCTCGTACCTGGGGATCGTGTCGAAGACCGCGGTGGAGAAGAGCGGCGACGAGTTCGGGCGGAAGCCGGTCGGCACGGGGCCCTACACGCTGAAGGACTGGAAGGCGGGCAGCACGCTCCTCTTCGCGCGCAACCCGGGCTACAAGAACCTCCGCGCCGACGTCGAGAACAAGGGCGCGCCGTATCCCGACGAGTGGCAGATCTCGATCGTCAAGGAAGAGGGGACGCGGATGGCGGCCCTCGAGACCGGCCAGCTCCACATGTCGTGGGCGCCGTTCGAGGAGGTGCCGCGCATCCAGAAGGACGCGCGACTCCAGATCTTCCGGCGTCCGAAGGGCGTCTCCTACATCTTCCTCGAGTTCAACACCAAGAAGCCGCCGTTCGACAAGCTCGCCCTCCGGAGGGCGATCGCCTACTCGGTGGACTCCAAGGAGATCCTCGACGCCTCGTATCTCTACGGCACGGTGATCCAGGCGCCGCTCCCGCTGGGCGTGCCCGGCTTCTCCGCGGAGGTCGGCCGCCAGTACGGCTACCGGCGGGACGAGGCGAAGGCCGCCGCGCTCTTCAAGGAGGCGGGCTTCACGAAGGGCGGCGACGGGAAGCTGCGCGATGCCGCCGGCAAGACGGTCAAGATCACGCTGACGACGTGGGTCGCGCCCCAGATCTCCCGGGCCGCCCAGGTCATCCAGGCGCAGCTCCAGGCCGCGGGGGTGGAGTGCGACCTGACCCAGACGGACGCGGGCGCCTTCCTGGCCAAGCTCCCGGAAGGGAAGCATGACTTCGACCTGATGCGGATGACCTTCCCGGACCCGAACGGGCTGAGCCGCATGGTGAAGAGCCCCGGCCGGTGGAACCACTACGGCAACCCGAAGCTCGATCCCTTGCTCGACCAGGCGGACGCGACGATGGATCCCGATCGGCGCATGGCCGTGCTCCAGGAGGTCCAGAAGCTCGTCCTGGAGGACGCCGCGATCATCCCGCTCTTCAGCGACGACTTCATGATCGCCGCGCGCCGGGAGGTGCAGGGCTTCAAGTACGACGGGACCGGGACGCCGATGTACTACGACGTCTGGCTCAAGCGCTGAGCCGAGGAGACCACGCCTCGCGCCGGGCCGGCGGCCGCGCGCGATGACGCGCCCGCCGGGCCCGGCCGCGGGCGCCTGCCGGCCGGCTGACGCCCTGCTCTAGGCATGGGGCCGTTCGTCCTCCGCCGCCTGCTGACGGTCGTCGCGATCATTCCCGTCATCACGCTGCTCGTCTTCCTCATGCGGGTGCTGGTGCCCGGCGATCCCGTCGAGATCATGTTCATGGGCCAGTCGGCCGACCGCGCGACGATCGAGCGCGTCCGCAAGGAGCTCGGCTGGGACCGCCCCATCGCCGTCCAGTACGCGGAGTACGTCGGGCAGCTCGCCCGCGGCGACCTCGGGCGGTCGATCCAGAACAACCGCCCCGTCGCCGAGGACCTGCGCCAGCGGTATCCGCTGACACTCTTGCTGGCCCTCGCCAGCCTGGTCCTGGCCACGACGCTGGGGCTGGGGCTTGGCGTGCTGGCCGCGCTCCACCGCGAGCGCTTCGTCGACGCGGTCGCGACGGCGCTGGCCGTGGTGGGGATCTCGATGCCGTCCTTCTGGCTCGGGCTCCTGCTCATCAGCGTGGTGAGCGTGCGCTGGGGATGGCTCCCGGTCATGGGCGCCGAGTCATGGCGGCATCTCATCCTGCCGGCCACGACGCTGGGCGCCGTGTCGGCGGCCGCCATCGCCCGCCTCGTGCGCTCGAGCCTGCTCGAGACGCTCGGGCAGGACTTCATTCGCACCGCCTGGGCCAAGGGGCTCCCCGGCCACCTCGTGATCGCCAAGCACGCGCTCCGCGCGGCGCTCGGCCCGGTGCTCTCGGTGATCGGGCTCCAGTTCGGCTTCATGCTCTCGGGCGCCTTCATCGTCGAGGTGGTCTTCGCGTGGCACGGCGTGGGGGAGCTGGCCGTCATCGCCATCCAGACGCGTGACTTCCCGCTGATCCAGGGCGTGGTGGTGACCGTGGCGGTGACCTACGTCGTGATCAACGCGACGGTCGACCTCCTGGCCGGCTGGCTCGACCCCCGCGCCGCCTCCGGATGAGCCCCGCGGCCGACGGCGCCGTGGCCGGCGCCCGCGCGTCGGGGCCGGGGTGGTGGGCCACCCTCGCGCGGCTCGGCGCGTCGTGGTCCGGCCGGATCGGCGGCGCGATCGCGCTGCTCCTCCTCGCGGTCGCCGCGGTCGGGCCGACGCTCTATCCCGTGGACCCCTATCGCATGGCAGTGGGCCAGCGGCTGCGCCCGCCGTCGACCCAGCACCCGATGGGCACCGACGAGTTCGGCCGCGATCTCCTCGCGCGCGTGATCCACGGAAGCCGGATCAGCCTCAGGGTCGGCCTCATCAGCGTCGCCATCGGCGGGCTCGTCGGCGCGGCGCTCGGGCTCGCCGCGGGGCTCGGCGGCCGGGCAACCGATCTCACGATCAGCGCCCTCGTCGACGTGATGCTGGCGTTCCCGGGGTTCCTGCTGGCGCTCGCGATCGTCGCCACGCTCGGCCCGAGCCTCGAGAACGCGATGATCGCCATCGGGATCCGTCGCGTGCCCGTGTTCGTCCGGGTCGTGCGGGCCGGCGTCCTGTCGCTGCGCACGAGCGAGTTCGTTCTCTCGGCGCGCGCGCTCGGGGCTTCGCCGCTCCGCGTCGCGACGCTCCACGTGCTCCGGAACGTCGCGCCGACGCTGATCGTGCTGGCGACGCTCCAGTTTCCCGAGGCGCTGCTGGTCTCGGCGGGGCTGTCGTTCCTCGGCCTCGGCGCCCAGCCGCCCTTGCCCGAGTGGGGTGCGCTCCTCACGAGCGCGCGCGTCTACCTCACGCGGGCGCCCTGGCTCGTGAACTTCCCCGGGCTCGCGATCCTGATCACGGTGCTCGGCCTGAACCTCCTCGGGAACGCGCTGCGCGACGTGCTCGATCCCCGGCTGAAGTGACCCCCGACAGGGCGCGGGATCGGCCGGGAGACTCGAGGATCGCGCCGGCCCTGGTGGCGCCGGCCGACGAGCTCATCGTCGCCGTGTCGCGGGGCCGGAGAGTCGGATCTCCTGCTAGATTGACCGCATGAGAGGGCGCTCGGTCGGCCGGGTCGCGCCGTCGATCGTCGAGACCATCGGGGCGACGCCGTCGATCGAGCTCGCGCGGCTCACCCGCGGTCTGCCGGGTCGGATTGTCGCCAAGCTCGACTACCTGAACCCGGGCTTCTCCCGGAAGGATCGGATCGCCCGCGAGATCGTCGACGAGGCGCTCGGGAGCGGGGAGCTCCGTCCCGGCCAGCCGGTGGTGGAGCTGACCAGCGGCAACACCGGAACGGGCCTGGCGATCGTCTGCGCCGTGCGGGGCCATCCGTTCGTCGCCGTGATGTCGGAGGGCAACAGCCGCGAGCGCGCCCGGATGATGCAAGCCCTGGGCGCCGAGGTGGTGCTGGTCCCGCAGGCGCCCGGCTCGCGGCCCGGACAGGTCACGGGCGAGGACCTGGACCTGGTCGAGGCGCGGGCCCGCGCGCTGACCCGCGAGCGCGGCGCGTTCCGGGCCGACCAGTTCACGCGCCGCGCGAACCGACTGGCGCACGAGCGTCACACCGGGCCCGAGCTGTGGGCGGAGACGGAGGGGCGGATCGACGCCTTCTGCGACCTCGTCGGCACCGGCGGCACGTACGCCGGCGTTACCGCCGCGCTGAAGGCGCGGCGCCCGGGAATCCAGTGCTACGTCGTCGAGCCTGAAGGCGCCGCCGTCCTGGCCGGCCACCCCGTCACTGACCCGCGCCATCGGCTCCAGGGCGCCGGGTACGCGCGGGCGCTCGAGCTCCTCGACGGGGTGCCCGTCGACGGCTACCTCCAGATGGGGGATGAGGAGGCGATCGCGGTCGCGCGCCGGTTGGCCCGCGAGGAGGGCGTGTTCGCCGGTTTCTCGTCGGGCGCGGTCGTCGCCGCGGCGCTGCGCCTCCTCCGGGGGCCGCACGCGGGGGAGACCGTTGCCGTCGTCCTGGCGGACTCGGGTCTCAAGTACCTGAGCACCGATCTCTGGCCCGCGTTCGACGGCGGCGCGGCGGAGCTCCACCCGGGCTAGAACGGCCGGCCCCGCGCACGGCCGGTCACCGGACGCGCGCGACCGTGACGCGGCGCCGGGCCCGGGTTGCCGCGCCGTTTGGCGCTCGTGTATCTTCGTCCTCGCCTGGCCCCGTCAACGCGACATGATCCGAACGGCGAGGCGCGCGGCCCACCGGCCGGCCGCGCCTCGCTCCACTCGTCGCCGGGCTGAGCCGCGCCGTCGCGCGTCGCGCGCCACGGCGGGCGCCAGTCCGGCGTCGCGCGCGCGAGCGCGCAGAGGAGGACATCATGGCCGACGGACCGCGCTCCCCGCGCTCGCTCTCACGCCGCCGCTTCCTGTCGCTGACGGCCGCGGCGACCGCCGCCACCGCGTCCACCGTCACTGGCCGGCGCGCGTCGGCCCAGGGTACGCCCCGGCCCGGGGGCACCCTCATCTCCGCGAAGACCACCGAGGCGCCGAGCCTCGAGCCGGTCCTCGAGCAGGCGCTCGGTCGCATCCGGCTCGACCCCATCTTCTACAACCGCCTCGTCGAGTGGTCGGCCGACGGCAAGCTCGTGCCGGCGCTGGCCGAGTCGTGGACGACGAGCGCCGACGGCAAGGTGTGGACCTTCAAGCTCCGGCGCGGCGTCAAGTTCCACAACGGCCGCGAGTTCGTCGCCGCCGACGCGAAGTACAGCTTCGAGCGCGTCCTCGATCCCAACGGGAGCTCGGGTGGCCGCGGCTACCTGTCGGCGATCGACGGCATGGAGACGCCGGACAAGAACACGCTCGTGGTCCACACGAAGCAGCCGAGCGCGTCGCTCCTCGCCGGCATGGCGGGCGGGTGGTCGTCGATCATCCCGAAGGAGGTCGTCGAGGAGAAGGGCGACCTCCGCCGGACGGCCGTCGGCACCGGCCCCTTCATCTTCCAGGAGTGGGTGCCCCAGAGCCACCTGAAGGCGCGGAAGAACCCCGACTACTGGGACAAGGGGAAGCCGTACATCGACGCCCTCGAGCTCAAGGTCATCCCGGACGAGGCGAACATCATCGCCCAGCTCCGCACGGGCAACGTCCACCATGCGCTCCTCGAGGACAACAAGAACTACCTCCTGGTCAAGGATGACAAGCGGCTCACCGCGCTCCGCGCGCCGCGGCTCGGCTTCGACATGGTGATGATCAACCACGGGCGGAAGCCCTTCACCGACGTCCGGGTGCGCCAGGCGATCAGCCTCGCCGTCGACCGGAACGAGGTGCTGCAGGCGGCCGCCTCCGGGCTCGGCTCGGTGACCGGGCCGCTGACGCCGGCGATGAAGCCGTGGGCGCTTCCCCTCGACGCGTTCAAGGAGTGGTACACGCCGAACCCCGAGCGCGCGAAGAAGCTCCTGGCCGACGCGGGCTTCCCCAGCGGCTTCAAGACGACGCTCAAGGTCATTCCCACCTTCCCCACCATGGTGGCGGGGGCGCAGGTCATCGCGGCCCAGCTCAAGAAGGTCGGCATCGACGCCCAGATCATCCAGGAGGAGTACGGCGTCTGGATCAAGGCGATCATCAAGCCGTCCTTCGACTACGACCTCACCATGAACATCACCACGGGCGACGCCGACCCCGACTCGCTTCTCTACCGGCGCTTCCACTCCGTCGAGAAGCAGTGGAACAACGACGGAGATCCGGAGATCGACGTGCTGCTCGATCAGGGCAAGCTCACCGTCGACCTCGCCAAGCGGAAGGAGATCTACGACAAGGTCCAGCGGCTCATGGTGGAGCGGGCCACCCAGATCTGGACCTTCGCGCCGGACATGATCGACATCGTCCAGAGCTCCGTCCACTACGACCAGCACTTCACCACGAACTACTACGGCTTCCGCACCGCCTGGCTGGAGCGGTAGGCTCCCGGGACGCCCGCGCCGCGCCTGACGCCGTCCGGCCCGCTGGGCCGGGCGGCCGCGGGCGCCGCGCGGCGCCCCTGTCTCGCCGGTAGCCATGCGCCGCTACGTCCTCGTCCGGTCGCTCTCCATCCTGCCCACGCTCGTCGGCGTCAGCGTGGCCGTGTTCCTGATGATCCGCCTCATCCCCGGCACGATCGTCGAGCAGATGATCGGCACCGAGGGGACCTACAGCGAGCAGTCGATGCGCGCGCTGCGCGCGTTCTTCGGCCTCGACCAGCCCATCCACGTGCAGTACGGGCGGTGGCTGGGCCGCGTGCTCCAGGGCGACCTGGGGACGAGCTGGCGGACCGGCCTCCCGGTGGTCGAGATGATCGGGAGCCGGCTCCAGGTCACGCTCGAGCTGACGGTGGGCGCCATGCTGGTCGCCCTCGCCATCGGGATTCCGCTCGGCATCGTGTCGGCGCGGCGGGAGAACACGCGGCTCGACCACGCCGTGCGCCTGGTCAGCCTGTTCAGCCTGTCGATCCCCGTCTTCTGGCAGGCCACGATGCTGATCCTGGCGACGTCGCTCTGGCTCGACTGGGCGCCGTCGGTCGACTTCGTGAGCCCGTGGAAGAGCCTGCGGGCGAACCTCGCCATCATGGCGCTTCCGAGCCTCGCCCTCGGCACGGCCGTCGCGGCCGTCTTCATGCGGATGACGCGCTCGACGCTCCTCGAGGTCATGCGGCAGGACTACATCCGGACCGCCCGCGCCAAGGGGCTCCGGGAGCGGGGCGTGGTGTGGGTCCACGCGCTCCGGAACAGCCTGATCCCCCTGATCACGGTGGCGGGCGTCCAGGTCGGCTACCTCCTGGGCGGCGTCGTGGTGACCGAGGAGGTCTTCACGCTCCCGGGCGTGGGCCGCCTGATCCTCTGGGCCGTCTTCCAGCGGGACTATCCGGTGGTGCAGGGCACGATCCTGTTCGTCAGCCTCCTCTTCATGCTGTCGAACCTCGTCGTGGACCTGATCTACGCGTACGTGGACCCGCGGATCCGCTATGGGTGACGCCCTCCGCCCGCTCCTCCGGAATCGGCTCGTCCTGTTCGGGACGACCCTGATCCTGCTCATCGTGCTCCTGGCGCTGGGCGCGGACCTCGTCGCGCCCTACGATCCGACGGAGATGAAGGTGGTCGACGCCCTGAAGCGCCCGTCGGCCCCGCACCCGTTCGGCACCGACCGGTTCGGCCGCGACGTGCTGAGCCGGACGATCTACGGGAGCCGGATCGCCCTCGGCGTCGCGCTGTCGAGCATCGCCCTCGCCTTCGTGGGCGGCACGGCGCTGGGGCTGGTGGGCGGCTACGTCGGCGGGTGGCCGGACCTCCTGATCGGGCGCGTGATGGACGTGCTCTTCAGCTTCCCGACCTTGATCCTGGCGATCGGCATCGCCGCGATGCTGGGCCCCGGGCTGAACAACGCCGCGCTCGCCATCGCCGTGGTCTACGTGCCGCTCTTCAGCCGCGTCGCCCGCGGCCCCGTGATCGCGGAGCGCGAGAAGGACCACGTCGCGGCGGCCCAGGGGCTCGGCGCCGGCTGGCCCCGCATCGTCTTCCGTCACATCCTGCCGAACGTCCTGGCGCCGCTGATCGTCCAGGCCTCGGTGAGCCTGGCCTTCGCCATCCTCATCGAGGCCTCGCTGAGCTATCTCGGGCTCGGGACCCAACCGCCCGATCCCTCCTGGGGGACGATGCTCAACGAGGGCCGCACCTACCTCGAGACCGCGCCCTGGATGAGCATCTTCCCGGGGCTTGCCATCATGCTCGCGGTGTTCGGCTTCAACCTCCTCGGGGACGGGCTCCGCGACACCCTCGACCCGCAGCTCCGCGGACGGTGAGCCCGAGCCCGGACGGCGCGGCTCAGCCCGCCCGGCGCGCGAACTTCTGGAAGCAGTGGGGCGTGAGGGGCGCCAGGCGCTCGGCGACTCCCGTCGCCTTGACCACCTCTCCCACATAGAGGTCGCCCTTCGGGCTCACGCAGAGCCCGTGGGGCGCGAAGAAGTTCCCGGGCAGGATCGACTCCGCGCCGCCCACCTGTCCGATCAGCGCGCCGTCCGGCGTGCAGATCGACACCCGCGCGATCGGCGTGTGGCCGGCGGGCGGGTGCTGCATGAGCCGGAGGTGCGGGACGGGCTCGTTGCCGACGACGAAGCCGAGCTCGGCGACGTGGATCCGCTCCTCCGCGTCGATGAAGAGGTCGCACGGCCGGTTGGGCCAGTCCCAGATCTCGAGGAGGCTTCCGTCCCGCGAGAAGATCTGGATCCGGCTGTTCTCGCGGTCCGCGACGTAGACCCGCCCGCGCCGGTCGATGGCGATCCCGTGCGGGAGGTTGAACTGGCCCGGCGCGCTCCCGGGCTCGCCCCACGACTGGAGGAGCCGGCCGTCGGCCGCGAAGCGGTGGACCCGCGCGTTGCCGTAGCCGTCCGCCGCGTAGAGCTCCCCGTCCGGGGCCAGCGTCACGTTCGTCACCGTGTTGAAGGGCGCCGCGGCGCGCGTGACGGGCGACCGCCCGGGGACGTAGCCCGTGTCCGACGGCCGGCCGTCGCCGAGCCGCCGCCGGAGCGCGCCCTGCGTCGTGTACTCGTACACCGTGTGGCCCTCGTCGTCCACGAGGAAGACGCGGTCGTCGGGGCTGATGAAGATCCCGTGAGGGCGCACGAAGGCGCCGGCGCCCCACGCGTCGACGAACCGGCCTTCCTTGTCGAAGACGATGACCGGATGCGCGCCGCGGCAGAAGACGAACACGCGCTCGCGGGAATCGACCGCGACGCCGACCACCTCGGTGAAGGCCCAGCCGGCCGGGAGGCGCTCCCAGCCCTCCACGACCTCGTATTCGAGCCGGTGACTGCCGATCGCCATGATCGCTCCTCGTTCGTGAGAGTGACGGTTCACCTTACCCGCGGTGCGGTGCCTCGGCAACCGAGGGCGCGATCGAGGCCTCGAGGCATGGGCGCCGGCATGCCGGGCCGGTGCCTGGTTCGCGCGTGCGCCCTGGAGTATTCTCGTGGCGGCCACCGGAGGCTCGTGGATTCTCCCGTGCCGGCTCCGAACCGAAAGATCGACCAAGGAGGGCATATGCAGGGTTCGTACGCGCCGTCTCGCCGTCAGGTGCTCGGGATGGGGCTGGGGCTCGCCGCCGGCTCGCTCGCCCGCCGTCCCTGGGCGCAGGCGGCGAACTTCGACTGGATGCAGCAGAAGGGCAAGTCGATCGTCGTCACCGCCCCGCTGTCGCCCTACTACACGGTGCTCCAGAAGATGATCCCCGACTTCACCAAGCTGACCGGCATCCAGGTGGAGTACCAGGTCGTCCCGGAGCAGCAGCTCCGCCAGAAGCTCCCCATCGAGATGAACGCCAAGTCACCCGGCATCGACGTCTTCGCCAGCTCGATGCACGTGGAGAAGATCCTCTTCTCCGCGGCCGGCTGGTACGAGCCGCTGAACAAGTACCTGGACAACCCGAACCTCACGCCCCCGGACTACAACTGGAAGGACTTTGGCCCGGCGGGGACGTACTGGGGGCTCAAGGGTGACGGGACGATCGTGGCCATCCCCATGGGCGTCGGGCTCGGCGCGTACATGTACCGCAAGGATCTCTACGCGGAGAAGGGGCTGAAGCCCACGAGCACGGTCGACGAGCTGATCGCCGCGGTGAAGGCGCTCCACAAGCCGCCCGCGGTGTACGGCTACGCGGGACGCGGGCTCAAGAACGCCAACATCCCGGTGTGGGGCTGCCTCACGATCGCGCTGGGCGGCGACTACCTGGACAAGACGAAGACCCAGCTGATGACGACGACGCCGGAGGCCGTCGAGGCGGCGAAGATCTATGCCGACCTCATGCGGAACTTCGCGCCGACTGGCTCGATCGGCTTCAACTGGATGGAAGCCCAGGGTGCCTTCACCCAGGGGCTCGTGGCCTGCTGGCCCGACAGCATCCAGTTCGCGGCGCCGTTCGAGGATCCGACGAAGTCCAAGGTGGTGGGCAAGGTCGGCTACGCGCCGCACCCCGGCAGCGCCAAGATGAAGCCGTTCGGGGGCACGGCCATGGACGCGATCGCGCTCAACCCCTTCGGAAAGAACAAGGAAGCGTCCTGGCTCTTCGCGACGTGGGTCAGCAGCCGCCCCGTCCATTTCCACATGATGTCCGAGGGCGCCATGATCGGCACGCGGACCTCGATCTACGCCGATCCCGAGTTCGTCAAGGCGCACAAGATGCCGAAGGCCTGGATCGACGCGGTGGCGGAAGCGCTGAAGAACCCCCGGCCCCAGCTGCCGGAGCTGCGGGACGTGAGCCTGTTCCGCGACACCTTCGGCGTGGCCCTCACGAAGATGATCGAGGGCGGCGACCCCAAGACGCTCCTCGAGGCGGCCACCAAGGAATTCGAGCCGACCTTCCAGAAGGGGCTCAAGAGCTAGTCCTCACCGCCGGCTCCGGGGACCACTGCACCGTGGCCGTCGGCGCGCGCACCCTCCCCAGCCCGCGGCGAGCCCGCCGCGGGCTGGGCCGTCACGTGTACACGCTGATGATCCTGCCCGCCGTGGTCACCATCCTGCTCATCATCGCGTACCCGCTCGTCTACACCTTGTGGATGGCCGTCCACGAGTACTCGATGGGGGCGGCCGGCCCGCCGCCGTTCATCGGCCTCGCCAACTACCGGCAGCTCCTCACGAACCAGCGCTTCCTCGAGGCGATCCCGCGCACGTTCCTCTTCACGGCGATCGGCGTGCTGGGGCCGACCGTCCTGGGCACGGCGGCGGCGCTGGTGTTCGCCCGCCCGTTCCCGGGCCGCGGGCTGCTCCGGACGGTGTTCTCGCTTCCCATGATGGCGACGCCGGTCTCCATCGCCCTCATCTGGCAGATGATGTTCCACCCGCAGCTCGGGATCCTGAACTACCTCCTGAGCCTCGTGGGCATCGGGCCCCAGCCGTGGATCTTCTCGCGGACCTCGGCGCTGCCGAGCCTCGCGCTGGTCGAGACCTGGCAGTGGACGCCCTTCGTCATGCTGATCGTCCTCGGCGGCCTGGCCGCCCTCCCCACGGAGCCCTACGAGGCCGCGCGGATCGACGGGGCCAGCCGCTGGCAGGTCATCCGGTACGTGACGATCCCGCTGGTCTGGCCCTACATCATGGTGGCGATCATCCTGCGGGCCATCGACGCGCTGAAGACCTTCGACATCATCTACGTGATGACGCAGGGAGGGCCGGGCACCGCGTCGGAGACGCTCAACATCTTCCTGTACCTCCAGGCCTTCGCCTTCTTCAACATCGGTTTCGCCTCGGCGGTGGTGGTCGTGTACTTCCTGATCCTCATGGTCATGAGCGTGGGCCTGATGATCACCCGGCAGAAGACGTCATGGCAGTGACGGCGCGACGGCTCGGGAGCCGGCTGGCGTTCGCGGGCTTCCTGTTCCTGCTCATGGCGCCCACGCTGTTCTTCTTCTACTGGATGATCTCGCTGTCGCTCAAGACGGATGTCGACAACCTGGCGAACCCGCCGGTCCTGATCCCGCACAGCCTGACGCTGAAGAACTACGTCTACGTGTTCCAGAGCAGTCCGCTTCCGCGCTTCGCGGTGAACAGCATCGTGGTGGGAGTCGGATCGACCGCCCTGGCGCTGCTCCTGGGCGTGCCCGCCGGCTACGGCATCGCCCGGTCCCGCCGCTACGGCCTGGCGCTCCTCATCCTGGTGGCGCGGATCACGCCGGCCCTCAGCTACCTCATTCCGTGGTTCCTCCTGTTCCAGCAGCTCGGGCTGTCGAACACCTACCACGCGCTGATCATCTCGCACCTGATCATCGGGCTGCCGCTCGTCATGTGGATCATGATGGGGTTCTTCGAGGGCGTGCATCCGGATCTGGAGGACGCCGCGCTGATCGACGGGTGCTCCCGCTTCGGGAGCTTCCTGCGGATCGCGCTTCCGCTCACCCGGCCCGGGATCGTGGTGTCGGGCATCCTCGCCTTCATCTTCTCGTGGAACAACCTGATCTTCGCCGTCGTGCTGGCCGGCCCGCGGCTCCAGACCCTGCCGGTGGCGGTGTTCAACGTCATGAGCTTCGAGCAGATCAACTGGGGCCCGCTGGCCGCCGCCGCGCTCCTGATCACGGCGCCGGTCCTCCTGCTGACGCTCCTGGTCCAGCGCCACATCGTGGCCAGCCTGGCCGCCGGGGGCCTGAAGGGCTGAGCGCCGGCGCGCCGGACGAGCGTTGCGCGCTCCAGGGAGATTGACTAGACTCGCCGGAGTTGTCCGCTCGCGCACCGATGCATTCGAGCCACACCGAGCCACGTCGAGGAGGTTGTCGATGACGGACAAGGGACCCCAGCCGATCCGGCTTGCCGTGTGGGCGCTGGCGGCGCTCGCAGCGGTCGCGCTGACCGCCGCCCCCGCCCGGGCCCAGACGAAGGAGCTCCGCTTCGGTCACCTCCATTCGGCCGAGAGCCCCGTGCACAAGGGCATCACGCGGGCCGCGGAGGAGTTCGCGAAGTCGAGCGGCGGCCGCTACAAGGTCAACGTCTTCCCGTCGAGCCAGCTCGGCGCGGCGCGGGAGATGGTCGCCCAGGTGATCGACGGAACCCTCGACTTCATCTCGGAGGGACCCGGCTCCCTGTCGAACCTCAACAAGGCGCTCTCGCTCTTCGAGGCGCCCTTCGTGGCCCGCGACTGGGACCACGTCCTGAAGATGCTCGCCTCGCCCTTCGGGCAGGAGCAGCTCGGGAAGCTCGCCCACGACCGGAACATGGTGCACGTCGGGACCTTCTACTACGGCGTCCGCCACTTCACGACGAAGGCCAAGCCGCTCCAGACGGCGGCCGACGTGAAGGGGCTCAAGATCCGGGTCCCCGAGGCGCCCCTGTTCCTGGCGATGATCCGGGCGCTCGAGGCCACGCCGACCCCGATGAGCCTGGGCGAGGTGTACCTGAGCCTCCAGACCGGCGTCGCGGACGGTCAGGAGAACCCGGTCGGCACCATCAACGACCAGAAGTTCTTCGAGGTCCAGAAGTACCTGAACCTCACCGGCCACGTCATCGTGCCGATCCTCATCATGGTGAACAAGAAGGCCTACGACGCGATGACGCCGGCCGATCAGCAGGCGCTCCGCGCCGCGTTCGCCGAGGGCGCGAAGGTCAACGACGAGCTGACGCGGGCCAACGAGGCGCGCCTCGCCGACTTCTTCAAGACCAAGGGCATGACGATCGTCAACTCGGACCGGGAGTCCTTCCGCAAGAAGATGACCTCGGTGGTCGAGGTGGGCGAGAAGGACATGGGCTGGCCGAAGGGCATCTTCGACCAGATGCAGGCGATCCGGTAGTCGAGTGCGACGCGCGGCCGGCGGGACTCGATCGCCGGCCGCGCCCGTCGCCCCGGCGGGGGCGACGGCCTCCCGCCCGCCCTGGATCCGCCCCGGGACCGCATGAGTCGCCCATGACCCACCTGACGCGCTTCTTCCTGCGCTTCGAGGAGAACCTCGCCGCGCTCTGCCTCGGCGGCCTCCTGGTGACGCTGTTCCTCCAGGTCTTCACCCGCTTCATCACCCGCGACCCCCTGTCGTGGACCGAGGAGGCCGCGCGGTATCTCTACGTCTACGTCGTCTTCCTCGGGTCGAGCGCGGCGGTCACCGAGCGGACCCACGTGGCGATCGACTTCCTCGTGCTCAAGCTGTCCCCGGCCGGGCGGCTGGTGGTCGGCCTCCTCGTCAACCTGTGCGTGCTCTTCGTGCTCGCCAACCTCGTCTACTGGGGCATCCGCGCGACGCTCCGCCAGCTCAACATCCCGCTCGTCGTCCTCGACATCCCGTACGCCTGGGTCTACGTGGTGGTGCCGGTGACGGCGGTGCTGATGACCGTGCGAACGCTGGCCGTGATGCGGGAGGACGTCGAGCGGTATCGCCGCGGCGACGCGCTCGAGCCCGAGATCCGGGGCGTGGTCTAGATGGTCGGCTACTTCGTCGCCTGGCTCGGGCTGATCGCGGCCAGCATGCCCGTCTCGTTCTCCCTGATCTTCATGGGCATGGCCTGGCTCATCATCGAGGGCGGGACCATGGTCAGCGCGCCCCAGCGGCTGATCGGGGGCATCGACTCCTTCCCGCTCCTCGCCGTGCCGTGCTTCATCCTCGCCGGCGTCGCCATGAACAACGGCGGGGTGACGGACCGGATCTACGGCTTCGCGAAGGCGCTGGTGGGCCATTTCACGGGCGGGCTCGCCCACGTGAACGTCCTCGGGAGCCTGATCTTCTCCGGCATGTCCGGCTCGGCCATCGCCGACGCCGGCGGCCTCGGCGTCCTCGAGATCAAGGCGATGAAGGAGGACGGCTACCCGGTCGAGTACGCGGGGGCCCTCACCTGCGCGTCCTGCATCATCGGCCCGCTCGTGCCGCCCTCCATCCCGATGGTCATCTACGGCGTCATCGCCAACACGTCGGTGGGCTCCCTGTTCCTGGCCGGGATCGTTCCGGGGTTCCTGACGGCCGGCGTCTTGATGATCCAGTGCTACTTCTGGGCCCGGAAGCGGAACATGCCGCGCCACCCGCGCGCGAGCCTGCGCGAGCTCTGGGCCGCGTTCCGCCGGGCGTCGCTGGCGCTGGTCACGCCGCTCATCATCATGGGCGGGATCTTCGGGGGCATCTTCACCCCGACCGAGGCCGCGGCGGTCGCTGCGATCTACTCGCTGGCGCTCGGCCTCTTCATCTACCGGGAGATGTCCTGGCGCGACCTGCCGCGCATCTTCAAGGAGTCCGTCAGCACGTCGGCGGTCGTCGGACTCATCGTGGCCGGGGCGAGCCTGTTCGGCTGGGTCCTGGCCCGCGAGCAGGTGCCGCAGAAGGTGGCGGCCCTGTTCCTGAACGTCTCCCAGGACCCGCTGGTGATCCTGCTGATCATCAACTGCCTGCTACTCTTCCTGGGCTGCATCATGGAGGGGCTGGCGATCATGATCCTGCTGGTGCCAGTGCTCCTCCCCGTGACCCAGGCCGTCGGCATCGACCCCGTCCACTTCGGCGTGATCGTCGTCATGAACCTCATGATCGGCATCCTGACGCCGCCCTTCGGCGTCGCCCTCTTCGTGGTGGCGAAGGTGGGCAACATCCCGTTCCACGTCCTCGCCCGCGCCATCCTGCCGTTCCTGGGACCGCTGATCATCGTGCAGGTGATCGTCACGTTCTGGCCGAGCCTCATCCTCTTCCTGCCCCGCCTCTTTTTCGACTAGGGTGCGGCCGGCCGGGCCGGAGTCGCGCCCCGCGCGCGCCCCGTGATAGCCTGACGGGCAGGTAGGGGCCGCACATGACGCCACCGACGATCTACGAGACCCCGCGCCCGGCTGGCCGACCGGGGGAGACCGTGGTCACCAGCACCTGCGGCCACAACTGCGGCGGGCGCTGCGTCGTGAACGCCCACGTCGTCGACGACCGGATCGTCCGCATCACGACCGATCCCCGCCGGTGGTCGCCCGAGCTGCCGCCGCTCCACGCCTGCGTCCGCGGCTTCGGCGCCGCGGAGCGCGTCCACCACCCGGACCGGCTCACCCATCCCTTGCGGCGAGTCGGACCCCGCGGCGCCGGCCAGTGGGCGCGCATCTCGTGGGACGAGGCGCTCGACACCGTGGCGCGGGAGCTCCGGCGCGTCCGCGACACCTACGGGCCGGCGGCGATCCTCGACGCCTCCCGGTCGGGCTCCACCTCCGTGCTCCACAGCCGCGCCACCGTCGGGCGGCTCCTCCACCTGCTGGGCGGCTGCACGGAGCTCTGGTCGAATCTCTCCGCGGAGGCCGAGGTCTTCGCCGTCCGCTACACGTACGGGCCGGCCATCCACTACATGAGCGCCGGGCGCGAGCCCGTCGACTACGCGAGCTCGCGCGTCATTCTGATGTGGGGCTGGAGCCCGGGCGACGGGCACTTCGGCACGGGAACGTTCGAGTACCTCCGGTGGGCCCGCCAGCGCGGCACGCGGATCGTCTGCGTGGACCCGCGCCGGACGCGGACCAGCCGGGCGCTGGCCGACGAGCACGTCTTCATCCGGCCGTCGACGGACGCGGCGGCGCTCATCGCGATGACGCAGGTCATCGTGGCGGAGGGCCTCCAGGACCAGGCGTTCCTCGACCGGCTGGTGCTCGGCTTCGACGAGGCCCATCTCCCGCCCGGCGCGCCCCGGGGGGCCTCGTACCGCGCGTACCTCATGGGGGAGACGGACGGCGTCCCGAAGACGCCCGAGTGGGCGGCCCCGATCACGGGCGTCCCCGCGGCGACGCTCCGGCGGCTCGCGATCGAGTTCGCGACCCGGCGGCCGGCGGCGATCCACTGCGGCTTCGCGCCGGGGCGGACCGCGTACGGGGAGCAGTTCCACCGCGCGGCGTACGGCCTCGCGGCGGTCACCGGCAACGTCGGCGTGTCCGGCGGCAACTCCGGCTGTAGCGGCGGCGCGAAGCTCCCGCGGGTCAAGCGCTTCACCGCCGGCGCCAACCCCGCCGGGGCGCGCGTCGGCTCGGCGCTCCTCGCCGACCTCCTGACGCGCGGGCGCGCCGGCGGCTACCCGGCCGACATCAAGCTCATGTACTCGGTCGCCGGCGACCTCGTGAACCAGTGCGGCAACGTGAACAAGAGCGTCGCGGCCCTCACCGGCCCCGGCGTCGAGTTCGTCGTGGTGCACGACCACTTCCTGACCCCGACCGCCCAGTACGCCGACATCGTGCTGCCGGCCACGACGTCCTGGGAGCGGAACGACATCCACCTCCCGTGGAGCGGGGCGGGGCACTACGCGATCTTCATGCGCCAGGCCATCCCGCCCGTCGGCGAGTGCCGGAACGACCTCGACGTCTGCGTCGAGCTCGCGCGGCGACTCGGCCTCGCGGAGTACGGCGAGCGGACCGAGGAGGAGTGGCTCCGGGCGTTCTGCGCGGAGAGCGAGATCGACGACTTCGAGGCGTTCCGGGCGCAGGGCCTCGCGCGGCTGCCGGCGCCCGAGGACGCGGTGGCCTTCGCGCGCGAGGTGCGGGAGCCCGAGCGGCATCCCTTCTCCACGCCGTCGGGGAAGATCGAGCTCTACTCCACGACGCTCGCCGCCGCGCCGGACCCGTACGGGCTCGGCCCGATCCCGCCGATCCCGACCTGGATCCCGAGCCCCGAGGCGAGCTCGCCCTGGCCGCTCGAGCTGGTGTCGCCGAAGTCGCGGGCGCGGACGCACTCGACCCACGACAACCAGCCGGTCCTCGCGCGCGCCGACCGCCAGGACGTCTGGATCCACCCCGACGACGCCGCGCGCCGGGGGATCGTGGACGGCGTCGCGGTCCGCGTCTTCAACGACCGCGGCAGCACCGTCCTGCCCGCCCGCGTGACCGACCGCATCGCGCCCGGCGTCGTCTCGATCAAGGAGGGCGCGTGGTTCGGGCCGGGCGCGGACGGCGGGGACACCCGCGGCTGCGCGAACGTCCTGACGGCGGACCGCTCGTCGCCCGCCGGCGCGACGACCTACAACACCTGCCGCGTGGACGTCGAGCCCGCCTAGCCGGGGCGGGCGCGAGCCTCTCCGGCCGCGCTCAGTCCCGCCGACCGCCCGTGAAGCGCAGCAGGAACAGGAACAGGTTGAGGAAGTTGAGGTAGAGGGACAGCGCGCCGCCGATCGCCACCGAGCCGCCCTGACCCTCCGGGATCGCCAGGGCCATCTGCTTCAGACGCTGCGCATCGTACGCGGTCAGTCCCGTGAACACGAGGACGCCGACGACCGAGATCAGGAACTGGAGCGCGTCGCTGTGCCAGAACATTCCGACGACGGACGCCAGGACGAGGCCGATCAATCCCATGAAGAAGAACTGACCCACGCCGGCCAGGCTCCGCGCGGTCGTCGTGCCGAAGACCGCCAGCGCCGCGAACATGCCGGCTGCGACGACGAACGTCGTGGCCAGCGAGGCGCCCGTGTACGCGAGGAGCACCACGGACAGGGTCACGCCGGTCAGCGCGGAGTACGCCACGAACAGGAGGGCGGCCGTGCTGGGAGCCAGGGAGCTGGCCCGGCCGGACAGGAAGAACACGAGGCCCAGCTGGGCGATGATCAAACCGAAGAACACGATCCGGTTGCCGAAGACGACCCGGAGGAGCGCGGGCGAGCTCACCACGGCGAGGGCGACCAGCGCGGTGACGGCAAGACCGCCGGCCATCCACCCGTAGACGAGCCGCAGGAAGGCCGTCATCCGCTCCGCGGCCGCGGTGGACGTCACGGGGAGACCGGCTTCCGTTCTGAACTGATAGGGTTCCATTGGCACCCTCCTCTCTTAGGGCCTCCCAGTATAGCCTCGAGGATGCGGCCCGAGGGGTCCCGGCGCAGGTCAGCGCCGGCGAGCCGCTACATGACGCGCGCCTGCAGCGCGGCCGCAGCCTGCGCGACCGTCCGTCGTCGATGGCGCCCGTGCCCGGCACGACCGGCACCGGCCCGTCCATGAGGTGGGGGTAGCGGAGCCCGGTCGCCGTGTTGAACACGACGACGCGCGAGGCGGGGCCGAGCTGCCCTTCCTGGACCATCCGCCGCACCGCGGCGATCGTCGCTGCGCCCTCCGGGGAGAGGAACAGCCCCTCGTGGCGGTTCATCCAGCCCATGAAGTGGAGCGTCTCGGCGTCGGGCACGCCCACCGCCCAGCCGCGGGTCGCGCGGAGCGCGCGGAGGATCAGGAAGTCGGCGAACGGCTTCACCACCATGATGCCGGGCGCGATCGTGTCCACGTGCTTCGCGCCCAGGCACTCGTCGAGCCCCTCGTGGAACGCCTTGACCACGGCGCCGCCCGGGACCTGCACGGAGACGAGCCGCGGCCGCGCGCTGCCGATCCAGCCGAGCTCCTCCAGCTCGTCGAAGACCTTCCACATCCCGATGATCCCGACGCCGCCGCCGGTCGGGTAGAGGATCGCGTCCGGCACCTGCCAGCCGAGCTGCTCGACGACCTCGAGGCCCATCGTCTTCTTGCCCTCGACGCGGTAGGGCTCGCGGCCGGCCCCGGCGTGGAGCCACCCGTAGCGCTTGGCGGCCTCGGTCATGATGCGGAACACGTCGCCGACGGTGCCGTCGATCCGGTACACGCGGGCGCCGTTCGAGAGGCTGCCCTTCCAGCCGAGCTCGGGGCACTCGACGGGGAGCGCGGTGTGCACCTCGCAGCCGGCGCGGGCGCCGTACGCGGCCCAGGCGTGGCCGCCGCTCCCCACGGTGGGCTGGGCGAACCGGGTGACGCCGAGCTCCTTCCAGCGGGACACCGCCGCCGAGGCGCCCCGCGCCTTGAAGGTGCCGGTCGGATTCACGCCCTCGTCCTTGACCCACAGCTCGCCGACGCCCACCTCGCGCGCGGCCTTCGGCACCGGGATCATCGGCGTGAAGCCCTCGCCCATCGTCACGATCGACGCGTCGTCGCGGACCGGCAGGAGCTCCCGGTATCGCCACATGGTCGGCGGGCGCCGCGCGATCTCGTCGGGCGTGACCGCCTTTCGGATCGCCGCCAGGTCGTAGCGGGCGAGGAGCACGCCGCCGCAGTCGCAGAGAGGCCGCGGCGTGTCGCCCGGGTAGTACGTGGCGCAACGGCTGCACTCGAGGCCGGCCAGGTATCCGCTCATGGCGTTGGTCCTTTCTGACCGAGTCAGGTGCCGGCGCCGTAGCCCCGGCCGCGGAGCCGCGGCTCCAGCAGGTCCCGGACCCCGTCGCCCAGCACGTTCATCGACAGGACGACCAGCATGATGGCGAGCCCCGGGAAGGTCGCGAGCCACCAGCCGGTGATGAGGTACTCCTTGCCGTCCGCGAGGGACATCCCCCAGCTCGGGGTGGGCGGGGGCACGCCGAGGCCCAGGAACGACAGCGTGGACTCCAGCACGATGAGGCGCCCGATCTCCGTGGTCATGATGACGAGCGCGTACGACACCACGTTCGGGAGGAGGTGCCGCCCCAGGATCCACCACGGGGGGCAGCCGAGGCTCCGGGCCGACTGGACGAAATCCATCTCGCGGAGGCTCAGCGTCTGGCCGCGCACGACACGAGCGTACGTCACCCAGCCGCTGAGCGCGAGGATCACCAGGAGGTTCCGGAGGCTCGGGCCGAGGACGGCGATGACGGTGATCGCGAAGAGCAGGAACGGGAAGGCGAGCTGGATGTCGATGAGCTTCGCCACCACCGAGTCCGTCCGGCCCCGCAGATAGCCGCTCAGGAGGCCGAGGGCGAGGCCGATCGTGCCGCCGAGGAGCGAGGACACGATGCCCACGAGGAGCGAGATGCGCGCGCCGTAGACCAGCCGGCTCAGGATGTCTCGGCCGAGCTGATCGGTGCCGAGGAGGTGCGTCGCGCTGCCGCGCGCCATCCACGCGGGCGGGCGGAGACGCGCCGAGAGGTCGCTCTTCGCCGGCGGGTAGGGGGCGAGCTGCGGGGCCAGGATGGCGCAGACCGCCGCGGCGACGATGGGCAGGGCGGCCAGCACGAGCGACAGGCGAAGATGGCCGCGCCAGCTCCCGGGCGCGCGCGCCGACACGGGCCCGCGCCCTCAGGCCCGCAGCCGCACGCGTGGATCGAGCCACGCGTAGCAGACGTCCACCAGGAGGTTCCCCAGCACGAAGACCATCGCCATCACGAAGACCGCCGCCTCGACGAGGGGGAAGTCGCGGTTGTAGATGGCGAAGATCATGAGCCGGCCCACGCCCGGCCAGGCGAAGATCATCTCGCAGACGAGGGCCCCGCCGAGCAGGAGCCCGAACTGGAGCCCGATGACGGTCACGATGGGCATCGCGGCGTTCTTGAGGGCGTGCTTCAGGACGACGAGGCGCTCGCGGAGCCCCTTGGCCCGCGCGGTCCGGACGTAGTCGGCGTCGAGCACCTCGAGCATGCCCGAGCGCACGAGCCGCGCCATCGCGGCCATCGGGTAGCTGGCGAGCGTCAGGGCCGGCATGATCAGGTGGCGCCACGTGCCGTAGCCGGTGGTCGGGAGCAGCTTCAGCGTGACCGAGAAGACGAGCATCAGCATGAGGCCCGTCCAGAAGATGGGCGCGGACTGGCCGAGGGCGGCGAGCCCGACCGCGAGCCGGTCGACCGGCGTGCCCCGCCGCACGGCGGCCGCGATGCCGAGCGGGACCGAGAGGAGCACGGCCAGGACGAGCGCGGTCACGGCCAGGAGCATGGAGGCCGGCAGCCGCTCCATGACCAGCCGCATGGCCGGCTGCTGGTGCTGGAGCGACGTGCCGAAGTCCCCGCGGAGGAGCTTCTGCACGAACCGGAAGTACTGGACGTGGAGCGGCTGGTCGAGCCCGAGCGCCCGCGTGAGCGCCTCCACCTCGTCGCGGGAGGGGTTGGGCGGCAGCAGCATCATGACCGGGTCTCCGGTCATGTGGAGGACCACGAAGACGAGGGTGAGGACGCAGGCCGCGACGACGACCGTGTGAGCGAGCTTGGCGACCAGGTACTCACGCATGGCGCGAAGGGCGGGGCGACCGGGCCGGCGGCGGGCGCGCCCGGGCGCCCGTCGCCGGAGCCGGCGCTAGCGAAGGCCGATGTCGTACACGATGATGCGCTGGTCGCCCCGCGCCTTGTAGGCGACCTCGTTGCGGGCGGCGTCGATCAGCTCGCCCTGGAACAGGAAGAGCTCCGGCGCCTCGTCGTGGAAGATCTGCAAGACCTCGTGGTAGTTCTTGAGCCGCTTCTCGGGATCCATGCTGAACCGCGCCTCTTCCATGAGCTGGTAGAAGCGCGTCCCCTCGTAGTTCCCCGGCCAGATCTTCTGGACGATGCCGCCCGGCCCGCGGAGCCGCCAGATGACGCCGTCGGCGTCGTACGTGGTGCTGGCGGGATCCGCCAGCAGCAGGCCCGGGAAGGTGTTGTTGCGCAGGAGCTGGATGCGGGTCGAGGGCTCGAGGATGGTCATCTTCGCGGTGACGCCCACCTCGGCCAGCATCGCCGCCACCGCCTCGGTGAGCTGCTTGTCGTTCAGGTGGATGCCGCTGCCGCTCTGGAGCTCGATCTCGAGGCCGTTCGCGAAGCCGGCCTCGGCGAGGAGCTTCTTCGCCATCGCGGGATCGTACGGGTAGGGCTTGATGGCCGGATTGAACCCGAAGTCGGTGTTCGGGATGCCGCTCCCGATCGGGATCGCGTACCCGTTGTAGAGCTCCTTGATGATCTTGTTCTTGTCGACGGCGTAGTTGAGCGCCTGCCGGACCTTGGTGTTCGCGAGCGGCCCCTTCTGGGCGTTGATGAGGTACACGGTGTTGAGGTTGGTCAGGGTGTGCTCCACGCGGCAGCAGCCGGCCTTCTCGATCTGCGCGACGTGGTCGGGGATGACCTTGGTGATCAGCTGGGCCTCGCCCCGGGTCAGCGCGGCCACGCGGGCGAAGTTGTCCGGGATCGGGCGCCAGATGACCTTCTTGATCTTCGGGGCGCCCCGCCAGTAGGCGTCGTTGGCCTCGAGGACGACGCGGTCGTCCTTCACCCACTCCACGAACTTGTACGGCCCGGTGCCCACCGGCTTCAGCGCGAAGTCCTTCCAGTCCACCTGCTTCAGGTACTGGGGCGGCAGCATCTGCCCGCCGTACCCGGCGAAGCGCTTCACCAGGATGGGATCGGGCTTGCTGGTGACGACGTTGATCGTGTAGGGGTCGACGACCTCCGCGCGCTCGATCGTCGCGAAGCCGCCGTACACCTGATGCACGCCCTTCGTGATGAGCCGGTCGATCGTGAACTTGGCGGCCTCGGCGTTGAACGGCTCGCCGTTGTGGAACTTGACGCCCTGCCGGAGCTTGAACTGCCAGGTCGTGGGGTTGACGCTCCGCCAGGAGACGGCGAGCTCCGGCACCACCTTGCCGATGTCCTTCGGGTCCCAGGTCACGAGCGCGTCGTAGAGGTTGTAGAAGAGGTTCAGGTTGTGGATCTGCGTCGCCTGGGTCGGATCGAGCGTGGTGATGTCCGCGCCCTGGGCGATCACGAGCGTCGGCCCCTGGGCCGAGACGGGGCTCGCGGCCAGCAGGGCCAGGCCGAGACCGGCCACGAGGGCCCGGAGCGCGACTCGGGACCGGGACCGGATGGAGCGTCGCATCAGCGTGTCCTCCTTCGCGCCGGACGGCGGTCCGGCGCGGTCAGCGTGGTCGCCCGCGGGCCGCGTCCGTCGTCCCGCTCAGGGGTAGACGGGCGTGCGCCACTCGGGATGGCTCGCGCCGCCGCGAACGACCTGGAAGTAGGCGTCCCGCACCTTGGCGGTCAGCGGCCCGACGGCGCCGTCGCCGATCGGGTGGCGGTCGACCGACAGGATCGGCGTGACCTCGGCGGCCGTGCCGGCGAAGAACGCCTCGTCGGCGATGTAGAGCTCGGTCCGGTCCACCTCGCGCTCCCAGGGCTCGACGGAGAGCGCCTCGCGGAACAGCGTGAGGAGCGTCGCGCGCGTCACGCCCTCCAGGATGTTGCTGGTGACCGGCGAGGTGATGGGCCGGTCGTCCCGGACGAGGAAGAGCGTGTAGCCGGGGCCCTCGGCGACGCTCCCGTCGCTGTTGAGGAGGATCGCGTCGTCGTAGCCGTCGATCTTCGCCTGGAGGAGGGCGAGCCGGCTGTTCTGGTAGTTCGCGGCCGCCTTGACCCGGGGCGGGATCGCGTTGTCCGACGTGCGGTCCCACGAGCTCACCGCGACGTGGAGGCCGCCGCTGCCGAAGTAGCGGCCGGTCGGGATCGGCGCCACCACGTAGCTCACCGGCTCGCGGGACGCGAGGCCGCCGTCGTCGGTGTCGACGAAGACGATGAGGCGCACATGGAGGTCCTCGCGGAACCCGTTGGCGCGGATCACCTCGCGCGTGTCCGCCTCGAGGCGGTCGAGATCGGCCGGCAGCGGCACGCGCGCGATCTTCGCCGACCGCGCGAGCCGCTGGAGATGATCGCGGAGGCGGAAGACGTGGAGCTGCTGCTCGGTGTCGCTCCAGTACGCCCGCATCGCCTCGTACACGCTCGCGGCGTACTTCATCGCGGTGGACAGGACGTGGACCCGCGCGTCCTCGTACGGGATGATCCGGCCGTTCATCAGGAGCAGGCGGGGTTTGGCCATGGGGGCCACGTTACCCGAAGCGTCGGTCGGGCGGCAAGGCACCGAGGGCGGCGCGCGTCGAGTCGGGGCCGCCGTGGGCCCACCGGGTCGGGCGCGCGCCACGGCGCGCCCGCGTACCGTCCGCGGGCGGACCGTCCGCTGACTTCTCGTCATCACCGTGCCAGGGTGACGCCGCGGGTGGGCGCACCTGACGGGAATGTCAGTCCGCGTGAGGCATCCGCGGGCATGCGACGCCGCTGGCATTGAGGTTGCTCCATTTTCTACGGGAATGGGTTACGAGAAACTTCACCGCCCTCATCGCGACACCCGCGGCGGCGCGATGGACAGGAGGTTTCAATGAAAGCGCGTGTTCTGTGGTGTGTGCTTGCAGTCGCTCCGCTGGTCGCTGCGGGGTGCGCGACAGGGAACCGTACCTTCGGCAACGAGACGCCGCCGCCCGGATCCGCGGTCACCCAGGCGCCAGGCGCCGTGGTGATCCCGCCGCCACCCCAGCCGGTCGTCGTCCAGCCGGCCCCGGCGCCGGTCGTCGTATCGCCCGGCCAGTCGGTCGTCGTCCAGCCGTCGTCGAGCGGCCAGCCGGTAGTGGTCCAGTCCGGGACAGTGACGGTGCCCGCCTCGCAGATCGTCCAGGCCGACTCCCTCGAGGCGACCGAGGTGCGAGCCCAGACGATCTACGCGAACCGCATCCAGTCCAATGAGATCCGCGGCACCATCCATCAGAGCGGTGGGGTGAAGATGGACCGCTCGGTGGCCAATCGTGAAGACTCAGACGCTGACCGCCTCCGTGCTCTATGCGGACACGATCAAGGCGGACCGCGTGATTGCCGATCAGATCTACGTGCGGGAGGTGGAGCGGCGCTGAGCCCGCCGGCCCTTCGTTCGGTCGGGAGCCACCGGGCTCCCGACCGCCCGGGCCCTGAGGGCGGCCCGCTCGGCGCCGCGCTCGAGACTCGGGGCCATTCCTGACGGTCGCTCGCGCACCACGCCCGCCTCAGATCCCTTCGCCGTCCGCGCCCGCGGTACCGTCCGCGGGGCGGCCGTGGCAAGATGCGAGCAGGAGGACCGCCGTGAAGCTCAAGCGAGGATTCCGCCAGCTGGTCGACGAGGCGAAGTCGCGCATTCGCTCTCTCAGCGTCGAGGAGGCCCGCGCCCGGCACGGCCGGGACGACGTCGTCTTCGTCGACCTCCGCGACATCCGGGAGCTCGAGCGGGAAGGGATGATCCCCGGCGCCTTCCACTGCCCGCGCGGCATGCTCGAGTTCTGGATCGATCCCGAGAGCCCCTACTACAAGGACGTGTTCGGCTCCGGGAAGGAGTTCGTCTTCTACTGCAGCGCGGCCTGGCGGTCGGCGCTTGCGGCCGACACCGCGCAGCAGATGGGGCTGCCGCGCGTCACCGAGCTCGAGGGCGGCTTCACCGCCTGGAAGACCGCCGGCTCGCCCGTCGCCGCGCGTCCGACGTCGAAGCCCGCCTGACGCCCGCGCCGCGGGCGCGGAGAGCCGGCCATCTTGCTAGGCGCTCCGGCCCCGCGGCGCCTCGCGGTACTCCGGATTCCGCCAGACGATCAGGGCCGCCTTGTTGTCACAGGCGGCGTCCGTGACGTAGCGCTGGATGATCCCGTGCACCCGGAAGCCGCACTTGAGCTGCACGGTGAGCGTGGGATCGACGAGCTGGCCTGCCACGACCTGGGCCACGTACTCGTCCACGCCCAGGCGGTCCTTCCACGCGCCGTAGCCGCGCAGGAGGCCGCCCGCGACGTGCCCGCGGAGGTTCAGGCGCCGCACGAGCGCGCGGCGCGCCTCGTAGAGTCGGCGGGCCAGCCCCTGGCGGCGGTACTCGGGCAGGACCCCGATGTCCGCGCCGTAGAGCCAGTCCCCGTCGGGGTCGTGGCGGCCGAGCCAGTTGTGATCGACCGCGTCGATGTAGCGGTGCTCGATGTGGGCGAAGTCGAACGTGGTCTGGAAGTCCGTCGAGCATGCGACCGGCCGCCCCGCCGCGGTGACGACGGCGAGCTGCCCCGCGGGGAACCGCGCGATCTGGGCGCGGTAGTGCGCGGCGGTGATCACCTCGTCGTCGGCCAGGGTGGGGAACGCGGCGCGCTGGATGGCCTCGAGCGCCGGGGCCATGTCCGGCGTGCTGGTGACGACCGTGAAGGGCGCGGGCGGGCCCGGGACGCCGTTCACGACGCCGCGCCCGATCGGTCGTAGCTCTCCGGCGCGCCCCACGCGAACAGGAGGCCGACGCCCGCCAGCAGGCCGGCGCCGGCCGCGAGGGCGGCGTCGATGCCGAAGACGTCGGTGACGAGGCCGAGCACGATCGGCCCGACGACGTAGCCGGAGTCGGCGAGGCTCCGGTAGAGGCTCATCGCCGCCGCGTTCATCCGCGGCGGCGCCACGTCGACCGCGTAGGCCGCGGGGGCCACACCGCCGACGCCCTGCGCGAGACTCCACACCAGGCACGCCGCGAGGTACCAGGCGTACGACGGGGCCACGAGGAACAGGAGGAGCGACACGCTGGTCAGGAGCGTGGCCGGCACGATCACGGCCTTCCGCCCGTAGCGGTCGACCAGCATCCCCGCCGGATACGCGAGACCGAACCCGGCGAGGCTGCCCAGCGCGAGGGCGAAGCCGATCCGGTCGGGCGAGAGCCGCAGCCGATCCTGGCCGAGGACCGGGATGACGTTGAACAGCGCGCCCGTGCGCGTGAAGGCGCTCGCGAAGCTCACCAGGCTCACCAGGAGAAACCCGAGCCGGCCGGCGAGGACCCGGAGCTGCGTCCGGAACGGCGGCGCCGGCGGGAGCGTGCCCCGCGCATCGCGGTCCCGGAGTCCCCTCGTCTCGGGAATCCGGAGCCAGGCGACCGCGCCGGCGAGCGTGCCCGTGATCGCGTACGCGGTGAACGGGGCCGCCAGGCCGAAGCGCTCGGCGAGCAGGCCTCCCGGAAACGGGCCGAGGCCGACCGCGAAGAGAAAGCTGCCCTGGTAGATGGCCATCGCGCGCCCGCGCGCGGCGGGCGTGGTGATGTCGGCCAGCACGATCTGGCCCGCCGTGAGGACGAAGGCCGCGCCCACACCGGCCACGAAGCGGGCGCCGACGAACGTGGGGTAGTTCGGCGCGTAGGCGCAGAGGAGATTCCCCGCGGCGGTGATCAGGCCGCCGAGCGCCAGGGCCGGCCGCCGGCCGAGCCGATCGCAGAGCTGGCCCACCGGCACCGCCACGAGGAACCGCGCGAGGCCGTAGATGGCGATGGAGAGACCGATCGCGGCCTGCGAGACGCCGAACGACCGGGCGTAGAGCGGGAGCACGGGGACGACGCTCCCGAAGCCGAGCTGGTTGATCGCGATCAGGACGCACATCCAGACCAGGATCCGGACGTCGCCGAACGGAGGACGGGTCACGACCCGATCACGTGTATCCCGGAAGTCCTCCACCGCGCAAGCCGGGGCGCCGGCCGCATGGGCTCCGCGGCTCCAGGGGCGGCCAGCCCGCGCGGCCCGGATGGTCCGCCGCGAGGCGCGGGCCCCGGCTCGCGGGATCGTCGAGCAGGTCGCGCGGGGGCGCGGCTAGCGCCCGGCGCGCTTCGCCGTGCCGCGGCCCTTCGGGCGCGGCCCTTTCTGGGTCGTCAGCCCGAGCGCCCTCATGGCGGCGGAGACGCGCACGCCCTTCAGCCGGATCCGCACCGTCTTCTTGACGCGCGCCGCCGGGACGAGGACGCTCCGATCGAGCAGCCGGTCGAACTGCGCGGCGACCTGCCCGAGTGGGATGCCCGACACGGACACGTCGATCTTGTTACCGAGGCTCAGCACCCCGGTCGATCCGCTCGGCTCCTCGCCGAAGCACTCGCAGTTGCACGAGTCCGTCTCGTAGATGTAGACACACGCGCACCCGCCGGGGGGACACGTGATCTTGCACCGGCCCGCTCTGCAGGTATCCACGCCGCGCCTCCTTGCGGCCGGCGACGCGTCGCCGGCCGTCAGCCCAGTCTGGCACGGACGCGGGGTCACGCGAAGCGGGCCGACGACGATCGCGGGCGCCCTCGGTCACGCCGCGTCGTCGCCGCCTCGCCGGAGCGGGCGCACGAGCCGGAGGTCCGGCTGGCCGTCCCGCCCGTCCGGCTTCTTCTCGTTGGTGAACGCGAGGTAGCTCAGACGCTCGTCCCCCCGGAGGAGCGCCGCGATCGCGTCGGCGATGACCGCGCCGGCGTCGATCTCGATCGCGAGAAACGGTCCGCTCGAGCCCGTCTTCTGCCAGGCCGCCCCGACGTCCTGTCGCCCGTTCCGGCCGCGCCGGATGTCCGCTGTGGCCATGATCGCCCTCCTCAGGCGGGGCCCGCGCCGGCGGCGATGCGCGCGCGCCCCAAGAGGTTCACCACGATGCGCCGGGTCTCGCCGCCGCTCTGGATCGTGATCGTCCCGGCGGGCACCGCGAAGCCCTTCGGTGAGAACTGGATCGTGACGTTGCACGTGGCGACCGCCTCGTCCACGAGCGGGTGCGGGCCCTCGACCGTGCGCGCCGCGCCGCCGGGATCGGCGATGATCCGGAAGCCCCGGCCGTCCGGCTCGAGGACCAGCGCGTGGGTCACGCCCTGGGCGCGCGCGCGGGCCTTCGTGAGATGGACCGCCGCGTAGAGGTCGGCGGTCGCGCCGCTCGCCCGGTACCCCTCGAGGGCCGCGCCGACCGTGGGGACGGCGGCGCCCATCAGGACGCCGACGACCAGCAGGACGACGGCAACCTCGATCAGCGTGACCCCGTGCTCTTCGCGTCGCATGGCGACCTCCGCCCACGACACGAGCAATGGCGATGCCATCCCGCGCGCCGCGCGCCGGGAAGGGCAATCGCCCGTTCGTGGGCCCGGTTGCGCGGCATGCCTCGCGCGATGCGCCGCGCATCCGTCGGCTCGCGTGGACGGGGTGGATCGAGACGGATGCAGGGCTCGGATGCAGGGCTCGGCTTGACGAGCCTCGAGCCGCGAGCTAGGCTCCGCGAGTCGTTCGGGCCATCGTTCGCGACCGTCGCGTTGACATGAGGGAGAGCTCCATGACGCGCCCCGCCTACGACCTCGTCGTTCGATCCCGCACCATCCTCGCCGACGGCGGCCGGTTCGACGGGGCCATCGCCGTGCGCGACGGGCGCATCGCTGCGCTCCTCGGGCCGACCCAGGTGGCGGAAGCCGCGCGCGTCATCGATGTCGGGAGCCACGAGGTCATCCCGGGCCTGGTCGACACCCACGCCCACTTCCGGGATCCCGGCTACACGCACAAGGAGGACATCGAGAGCGGCACCCGCGCGGCCGCCGCCGGGGGCGTGACGACGGTGTTCGACATGCCCAACGTCGATCCCCCGACCAACAGCGCCAGCCGGCTGCGGGCGCACCTGGAGAACGCCGCCCGCAAGACCGTCATCGACATCGGCCACAACGCGTCCGGCGTGATCCCCGAGAACATCGCGGAGCTCGCCGACGCCGGGGCCACCGCGTTCAAGGTCTGGATGATGCGGGACATCGGACGGGACTACCCGCACCCGCCCGGGACGTCGGTCTCCGACCATGCGGTCCTCTACCGGATCTTCGAGGAGGTCGCCAAGACGGGACTGCCGCTGTACGTGCACCCGCACGATCAGGCGCTGTACGCCCTGTTCGTGGAGCGGGCGCAGGCCCAGTGGGGCATGGATTTCCGCTCGTACGCCCGCGCGCTGCGCGGCGGCGATGGCGTGGTGCTGAACACCGCCATCTCGCTCCTGCTGGAGTTCCAGCGCTCCACCGGCGTGCGGCTCCACGTCCTCCACCTGTCGACGCGCGACGGCGTCCGGATGGTGCGGGAGGCCAAGGCCCAGGGGCGGACGATCACGGCGGAGGCGAACCCCTTCGCGATGTTCGTCACGAACGACTGGAGCAACATCGAGCGGCTCGGGCCGTTCGCGCTGGGCTTCTGGGTGCCGGAGGTGGACAATCCGGCGATGTGGGGCGCCATCATCGATGGCACGATCGACGTGGTCGGAAGCGATCACGGCGCCCACACGCGCGAGGAGAAGGAGCTCGGCTGGACCGACATGTATGCGGCCCCCGGCGGCAGCCCGTTCATCGAGCACTACCTGCGGATGATGCTGACGCAGGTCAACTCCGGGCGGCTCACGCTGGAGCGGGTCGTGGAGCTGTGCAGCCGGAGCCCGGCCAGGCTGGCGGGCTACTACCCGCGCAAGGGCTCGATCTCCGTCGGCGCCGACGCGGACCTCGTCGTCCTCGACATGGATCACGAGGAGGTGCTGCACGCGACCAACAGTCACTATCGCTGCGGCTGGATGTCGTCCGAGGGCCTGGCGTCGAAGGGCCGTCCGACGATGACCATCCGGCGCGGCGAGATCATCATGCGCGACGGCGAGGTCACCGCGGCGGCCGGATCGGGGCAGGTCCTCACCCCCCGCCGGTGAGCCGGCCTTGACGTCCCCGGGGCCGCCTCGGAGAATCTCAACCGTGTTCTCCGCACAGCGCCCGCGCTCCCGATCTGCCGCGCGGTTCACGCCGATGAGTGACCGGCCGGCCTCGCGGTCCGCGTCCTGGCCCTGAGGCGCCGACGTGCGCACGCAGGACGTGCAGTTCTACAGCGAGGGCTGTCGGGTCGCGGCCCTCTGGCGCACGCCGGACGCGCCGCGCGGTCGCTGCCGCAGCATCGTCCAGGGGCCGGGCTGGCTCGGGCTGAAGGACGCCCAGCTCTACCTGCGCTATCACGAGGCGCTCACCGCCGCCGGCTTCGGCGTCCTCATCTTCGACTACCGCGGATTCGGCGGGTCGGAAGGCGAGGGGACGGTGTCGCCCCACCGCCAGCTCCAGGACCTCCGCAACGCCGTGACCTACCTGGAGACGCGCGACGACGTGGACGCCGACGCGATCGGTACCTTCGGCAGCGGTGGCACGGGCGGCGGCAATGCGATCCTCCTGGCCGCGGCCGACAGCCGGGTGCGTGCCGCGGTGAGCCAGCTGCCGGTGGCCGACGGGGCGGACTGGCTCCACCGCATGCGCACGGAATACGACTGGGTCGCGTTCCTCCAGGGCCTCGAGGCGGATCGTCGCGCGCGCGTCGTCTCGGGCCGGGGCCGCCTCGTCAACCCGCGCGAGGAGATCATGGTGCCGACCCCGGAGCGGCGGGCGACGCGCGTCAAGGCCGACGTCGACACGCGCGTTCCCGCCCAGATCCCGCTCGCCGCGGTCGACGAGATCCTCGACTACCGGCCGATCGACGCGGCCCGGACGCTGACGAAGCCCCTGCTGGTGATCGGGGTCGAGAACGACACCACCACCCCGACCGACCACGCGGTCGCCCTCTACGACGCGGCGCGGGGCCCGCGCGAGCTGATCCTCCAGCGCCACACGTCCCACTATGCGTCGTACGAGGCCAACGGGGCGGCGATCGCGGCGCGCATCGTCGAGTGGTTCGACCGCTACCTGGTCGGGGGTCACCTCGTCGTCCGGTCTCGCCCAGGCGCGGCGGAGGCGCCGGCGCCGTGAGGTTCGGGCTCCTGCTGCCTCACTTCGGCGAGGAAGCCGACCGGGACAGGCTGCTCCTGGGCGCGCGTCGCGCCGAGGAGCTCGGCTTCGACTCGCTGTGGGTTCGTGACCACCTGGTCTACGAGCCGCACGGAGAGATGGAGCGCCCGAACCGGACCTTCTACGAGGCCCTCACCACCTTGACCGTGGTCGGCGCGGTGACGACCCGGATCGGGCTCGGGACCGCGGCGCTCATCCCGTTCCGGCATCCGCTCGTGCTCGCGCAGATCGTGGCCAGCATGACGCACCTCGTCGGCCCGCGCCTCGCCCTCGGTCTCGGGGTCGGCGCGTTCGATCACGAGTTCGCCGCGGTGGGGCTCGGCGGGGCCGACCGCCTCGGCCTCGTGCGCGCCACCGTCCAGAGCCTGCGGCGGGTCATGACCGAGAACGAGGTCACGTACGAGGACGAGTACGTCCGGTTCGAGCGGGTGACGATCGAGCCCAAGCCGCTCGGCGGTCCCATCCCGCTCTGGCACTGCGGCAACACGCCGCGCTCCGCCCGGGTGGCCGTCGAGCTGTTCGACGGCTGGATGCCGGGCCGCATCGCGATGCGCACCCTCGAGCGCCGGGTCCGTACGATCGAGGAGCTCGCCGCCGCGGCCGGCCGCGCACGGCCGGAACTCGGCGTCATGCCCCCGACGTCGGTCGGGAGGACCCGGGAGGAAGCGCTGGCCCCCGTCAACATCCCGGGCCTCTTGGCGTGGGCCAACAAGTCGCGGTTCGCGGTGCGGCCCCCGTCGGGACGCTTCGAGACCGTGGCCGACCTGGAAGGTCAGCTGGTGGCCGGCACGCCGGACGACGTCGTCGCGGAGTGCCGGAAGTTCGAGGCGCTGGGGCTCGACCAGGTCGTGTTCGACCTGCGATTCCGATTCGACCGCTGGGTCGAGCAGATCGAGCGCCTCGGCACGGACGTCCTGCCGAAGCTGGGCGTGCACTTGCCTGTTGGAGGGACCCACCGGTGATTCCCCTGCGGGAGATCCACGACCGTATCGATGCGCAGGCCGCCGAGCACCTCGACCTGCTCTGCGACCTGATCCGCCGACCCAGCCGGACCGGCCACCTGGAGGAAGTGGGCCACTTCGCCGACCACCTGGTGGGCGTGTTGACCGACGCCGGCGGCCAGGCCCAGGCCGTCAAGGTGGACGAGGGCGCGCCCGTCGTGTACGCGGAATGGCCGGCGCCCCCCGGTGCGCCGACGGTGGTCCTCTACAGCCACTACGACGTCATCTCGCCGGAGCCGGTCGACCAGTGGACCTACCCGCCGTTCAGCGCGACCCGGGTTGGCGGCAAGATCATCGGGCGGGGCTCGACGGACGCCAAGGCGAACCTGCTGGCGCTCATCAAGAGCGTGGGCACCTTCGTGGAGATGGAAGGCGCGGCGCCGTGCGGGGTGAAGCTCATCGCGGACGGGGAGGAGGAGCGGGGTAGCCCGAATCTCCCGCTGTTCGTCGACCGCTACGCCGACCGGCTCCGGGCCGACGGCGCCCTGTCGTTCGACGGCGGGTTCGACGCGCGCGGCGTGCCGAAGATCGGCCTGGGCACGAGCGGGATGCTCTACGTCGAGCTCACCGCCACCGGCGCGCGGCACGAGCTGCACTCCGCCGGCGCGCGGCTGTACGTCAATCCGGCGTGGCGCCTCGTCTGGGCGCTCGCCGCCATCAAGGACGCCGACGAGCGTGTGCTCATCGAGGGGTTCAACGACGACATCGCGCCGCCCACCGAGCAGGACCGCGCGCTGATGCGCGCGATGCCGTGGGACGACGCGGCCCAGCTGCGCGAGGCGGGGCTCGAGTCGTTCCTGACCGGGGTGCGGGGCCTGCCGGCCGTCGAGCGCCTCCTGTTCCAGCCGGGCCTCGCGCTCTGCGGGATCCAGTCCGGGTTCACCGGCCCCGGCATGAAGGCGGTCATCCCGGACCGGGCCTCGGCCAAGCTCGAGTTCCGGATCGTCCCGAATCAGACGCCCGAGGGAGTCCTGGCCCAGCTCCGGCGGCATCTCGACAAGCGCGGGTTCGGCGACGTGCGGATCGACGTGCTGGCGACCGTCGAGACGGCCAAGACCGATCCCGACGCGGCCATCGTGAACGCGACCGTCGCGGCGGCCCGGCGTCTCTACGGTCCTCCCATCCTGAAGCCGACCGAGGAGTACGCCGGCCGTCAGGGCGCCTGGCTCGGGCAGCGGCTCGGCATCCCCGGGGTCCAGACGGGCATCGGCCCGCCGGGCTTCCGCGGCCACGCCACGGACGAGTTCGTGACGGAGGAGCACTTCGTACAGGGGATCAAGTTCGCGGCCGAGATCCTGGCCAGGTTCTCGGGGCGCACGGCGTGACGGGTGCCGTCGCGCTGGAGGTCCGCAACGTCCGGAAGCTCTTCTTCCAGCCGTCGCCCCGCGGGCCGGCGGGCCTCCTCGTCCTCGACGACGTCTCGTTCTCCGTGCGCGAGGGAGAGTTCGTCTCCGCCCTTGGCCCGAGCGGCTGCGGCAAGACGACCCTCGCCCGGATCATCGTCGGCCTCGAGGACGTGGCCACCGGCGCCGTTCTCATCGACAGCCGCCCCGCGGGCCCGCCCGGTCCCGACCGCTGCCTCGTCTTCCAGCACTATGCGCTCCTCCCGTGGCGGACGGTGCGCGCCAACGTGGAGCTGGCCATGGAGATCCAGGGCATCTCGAAGCCCGTCCGTCGCGAGCGCGCGCAGCGGTACATCGAGCTCGTCGGCCTCAGCGGCTTCGAGCAGCACTATCCGCACCAGCTCTCGGGCGGGATGCAGCAGCGCACCGGCCTCGCCCGGGCGCTCGCGGCCGAGCCGCGCATGCTCATCATGGACGAGCCCTTCGGAGCCCTCGACGCCCAGATGCGGACGCTCCTCCAGGACGAGCTCCTGCGCATCTGCGAGGCGATGCGCGTGACCGTCCTGTTCGTGACCCACTCGATCGACGAGGCGGTGTACCTCTCCGACCGGATCCTGGTGTTCAGCGCCCGGCCGGGCCGCCCGGTCGCGGAGCTGGCCGTCGACCTGCCGCATCCGCGCGGCCAGGAGACGCGCTCGAGCCACCGATTCACCGAGATCCGCAAGGCGGTCAGCGACGTCCTGGCGGAGCGGACCGACTACTACCGTGGCGATCGAAAGATCAGCGCCGTCCATCCCGACTGAGATCCCGCGCCCGGAGGCCGACGGGCTCATCTACGGGCTCACGCCGCCCCGCGTCGATGCCGGGTTCCTCGTGCGGCACCCGAGCGTGATCCGGGTGGCCTCGGTGCTGGTCGTGCTGGTGGCGTGGGAGCTGTACGGCCGCGCCCTGAACCCGGTGTTCCTGAGCTACCCGGTCGCGATCGCCCGGGCGCTGGTGGAGCTCGTCCAGAGCGGCGAGCTTCTCCAGGCGACGCTCCAGACGCTCCGCTCGCTCGTGGCCGGGTTCAGCGTCGCCCTCGTGGTCGGCATCGGGGTAGGCTTCCTGATGGGGCGATACCGGCTGGTCAGCCTCACGCTCGACCCGTTCGTCACCGCGCTCTACAACACGCCGTCCGTCGCCCTCATCCCGCTCATCCAGCTCTGGTTCGGCCTGGGGACCACGGCCAAGATCATCATCGTGAGCATGTCGGCGTTCTTCCCGATCGTGATCAACACCTACGCCGGCGTGCACAACACCAGCCAGGGGCTCGTGGACGTCGTCCGGGCCTACGGCGCGACCGCCCGGCAGGTCTCGACCAAGGTCGTGCTGCCCAACTCGGTCCCGTTCATCATGGCCGGCGTGCGGCTGGCCGTCGGCCGGGCGGTCATCGGCGTCGTGACCGCCGAGTTCTTCACCGCCATCAGCGGGCTGGGGGGTCTCGTCATCGTGTTCTCCAACGCATTCGCGACTGCGAAGCTGTTCGTGCCGGTGCTGACGCTCATCGCGCTCGGCCTGACCCTCACCTCGCTGGCCAAGTGGGCGGAGCGGCGTCTGACTCCCTGGAAGGAATCCGAGCGGGCGGCCGTGCGATGACGGTCCCGGCCATTCCCGTCGATCCCCCGGTGACGCGTCTGCCCCTGTCCGCGGAGCAGGCCTCCTGGTACCAGCGCATCCTGGCCGAGGTGAGCCGCGACCGGCTGCAGGAGATCGTCGTCGAGATGACGTCGATCGCCAGTCCCTACCGGGCAGGAGCGCGCCCTCGCGGAGCGCCTGGTCGCCCGCGGCCGGCAGGCCGGCCTCGAGGGCACGTGCCAGATGCTCGACGGCGCGCAGGCCAACGCGCTGTTGCGGCATCCGGGGCGGGGGGACGGCGCCGATCTCCTCCTCTACGCGCCGATCGACACGCACACGACGGGCATGGAGGCCGATGACGTCCCGTGGGTCGGCGCCCGCCTGCGGGAGGACATGGTCCCGCGGGCCACGGTCCACGGCGACTACGTCGTCGGGCTCGGGGCGAACAACCCGAAGGGCCACGCGGCGTGTGTGCTGGCGGCGGTCGAGGCCGCGTGCCGGGCCGGCGCGCCCGTGCGCGGCGCGGTGCTCGCCGGGTTCGGATCCGGTGGCATGCCGATCAGCCCGCGACCGGGCGCGGCCCGGCGCGAGGCCGGCCACGGCAGCGGCTGCGCGTTCATGCTGGAGCACGGGTTCCGGGGCGACTTCGCGGTCATCGCGAAGACCGGCTGGGCGGTCGCCTGGGAGGAGGTCGGGCTGGCCTGGCTGCGCGTCCGCGTCCACGGCGCGCTGAACTACGCGGGCATCCGGCACTTCGTCCGCTACGAGAACCCCATCGTGCGCGCGGCCACCATCATTGCCGAGTTCGAGCGCTGGTTCCCGGAGTACACGAAGGCCAACACGTCGGGGTCTGGTGGCGCCGCAGGGCAGCATCGGCGCCATCGAGGGCGGCTGGACCAACAAGCCGACCTTCGTGCCCGCGGCCTGCGATCTGTACATCGATCTGCGGCTCAGCCCGCGGACGAGCGTGCCCGACGCGCAGCGCCAGTTCGAGGACGCCATCGCCGACATCCGCCAGCGGCATCCGGAGATCCCGCTCACGTGGGAGATGCTGGTCGCCGTGCCCGGCAGCCACACCGATCCGGGAAGCTGGATCGTCCAGTCGTGCATGCGCGGCTGGGAGGACGTGGAGGGGCGGCCGCACGCGCCCCGGGCCAACCAGAGCGGGGCCACCGACGCCAACATCCTGCGGGCCCACGGCATCCCGACGGCCCGCGTCGGCATGGCCCGGGTACCAGACGACGCGCCCATGCCCGACGACTTCTCGAAGGGCATGAACGTCGTCTCCCTTCGCGAGATGGAGCGGCTGACCCGCTGCCTCGTCTATGTCATCGTGGACACGTGCCTGCGCTCGCGCCGTGAGATCGGCCTCGATCGGTGATGCGCGAGCCGGAGGGAGGATGCATGATGGAACGGAAGACGGGCGGACGAACCGGTTGGTGGACCCTCGGGCTGCCGGCCCTCGTCGGGCTCGCGCTGGTCCGCGGGCGCGCAGGCTCCAGGCGCCCGCGACCATCAAGTACGGCGCGCCGACCGCGACGCCGGACATCACGACGGTCGGCGTCTACTTCGCGCTCGAGAACGGCTACTTCAAGCGAGACGGCCTGGACGTGCAGGTGACCCGCTACCAGGGCTCGCCCGTGGCCGTGCGCGCCCTCCTGAGCGGCGACGCCGACGTCGTCGAGACCGGCGGCGACACCGCCCTCCTGGCGATGGAGGGCGGCGCTCCGATCGACATCCTGCTCAGCCCGGTCGCGCGCTCGACCGACGTCGTGGTGGCGAAGGCGCCGATCGCCAGCATCGCCGACCTCAAGGGCAAGAGCTTCGCGGTCAGCGCGCCGGGCTCGCCGGGTGATGTGCTGGGGCGGCTCCTCCTCCAGAAGAACGGCGTCGACCCGGGCCAGGTACAGTTCGTGGGGCTGGGTTCCCCCGCCGATCGAGTGAGGGCGCTGCTTGGCGGCAAGGTCGACTCCACGTCCGCGACGATCCTGGTCATCGAGCCCGTGCTGGAGGCGATCGCGAAAGGCGAGGTGAAGGTGCTCGCGTCGCTGGGCGAGCAGTTCCCGGCCATCCCGCTCTCGTACATCGTGGCCCAGGAGTCCGTGATCAAGAGCCGGCGCGACGCCATGGTCCGGTTCGTGCGCGGGTACGTCGAGGGCCTGCGCTGGGCCCAGGCCAACCCCGACGAGGCGGCCCGCATCGGGGCGAAGCACATCCGGGAGACCCCGGTCAACATCCTGACCTCGGGCATGCGGGAGATGTCACGGCTGAAGGTCTACGGCGTCGACGGCGGCATCAGCGAGAAGGGCCTCCAGGACACGCAGCAGGCCCTCAAGGACCTGGGCCGGATCAAGACCGTCGCCAAGTCCACGGACGTGGCGGCTCTCGACGTGCTCCAGGACGCGCTGAAGCTCCTCGGAAAGTAGGCGCGGCATGAACCTCGACGCCGAGAAGGTGCTCGGACGCTTCGCCCAGGCCGGCGCGGTCCGGATCCACTACGGGGAGGCCGGTGCCGGCCCGCCGGTAATCTGCCTCCACGGGACCGGACCCGGGGCCGACGCCTGGGCGAACTTCCGGCTGAATGCGGGCGCTCTCGCGGATCGGCACCGCACGCTGCTCGTCGACCTGCCTCGCTTCGGCCGCTCGGAGAAGGTCGTCGTCAAGGGCCCGCGGCTCGATTACCTGTCGGGCGCGATCCGCGCGTTCATGGATGCGCTCGGGATAGAGCGGGCGCACTTCGTGGGGAACTCGATGGGCGGGCAGGTGGCGCTCAAGATCGCCATCGACACGCCCGAGCGCGTCGGCCGGATGGTCCTCGTCGCGCCGGCGCCGATCGCGCACAGCGTCTTCGCCCCGATGCCGACCGAGACCGTGCGCATGATCGCGGACTACTACGGGGGCGAGGGGCCCAGCCTCGACAAGATGCGCCTCCTGATGCGCTCGCTCGTCTACGATCCGGCGAGCCTGTCGGAGGAGCTCGTCCGCGCCCGGTATCAGGCGAGCATCGACCCCGAGACGATCGCCGCGAACAAGGGCCCGCACTGGGCGCACCAGTCGCTCGAGCACGAGCTGGACCGTGCGCGGTGCCCCGTCCTGCTCGTCTGGGGGCAGGACGACCGCGCGAGCCCGCTCGACCACGCGCTCGTGATGCTGCGCAAGATGCCGCAGGCGCGCTTGCACGTCTTCGGGCGCTGCGGGCACTCCGTCCAGCTCGAGCATCCCGCGGAGTTCAACCGGCTGGCCCTCGACTTCCTGGCGGAGCGCCCCGCGGGCTGAGCCGCCGCCGGCGAGCATGGAGATCGTCGGCGCGTTCGCCTGCTCTCACGCCGGCCTGATCGTCGCGCGCCGGGACCGCGCCCCGGCGGCGCAGCGTGAGCGGATCTTTGGCGCCTACCGGGCCGTGCAGGAGGAGATCGCGCGGCTGCGGCCGGATGCCGTGGTCGTCGTCGCCACCGATCACCTGCAGGCCTTTCCCCTGACGGGCGTGCCGGCGTTCGCGATCGGCGTGGGCCCGATCGCGACGGGGCTCGGCGACGGCGGGCTCCCGCCCTGCACCGTGTCCGTCCATCAGGGCCTGGCCCAGGCCGTCCTGGACGGGTGCATGGCACGCGGCGTCGAGCTGGCCTTCTCCGAGCAGGTCGCGATCGACCACTCGTTCGTCATGCCGCTCTCGTTGCTGACACCTCGCCTCGACGTCCCGATCGTGCCCGTGGCCCAGAACTGCAACGTGCCGCCGCGTCCCCTCGCTTCGGCGCAGCCGCGAGCTCGGGCAGGCGATCGGGGAGTCGGTCCGCGACGGCCCGGACGGTCGGGCGGTCGTGATCGGGACCGGCGGCCTGTCCCACTGGGTGGGCTCACCGACGCGGCGCGCGTTCATGAGCCGCCCGGCCGGCACGCGCATGGCCGAGCTCGCCGCGCACCCCGTCGTCCTGGAGGAGACCGGGGCGATCAACCAGGAGTTCGACCGGTTGTTCCTCGACCAGGTCGCCGCGGGCCAGCTCGCCGAGTTCGCGGCGACGTGGACCCCCGATCGCATCGAGGCGGTCGCCGGCAACGGCGCCCAGGAGCTGCGGAACTGGATCACGACCGCGGCGACCGTGGGCGATGCGCGCGCGACCGTGCTCGCCTACGAGCCGGTCGCGGAGTGGCTCACCGGCACCGCCGTCGTGCGGTTCGCGGTCTAGGTATCGATCTACGAGGCCTGCCCTCCCGAGCGATAGCCCCGCGCCATCATCTCCCGCTTGAACGCGACCGCCGTCTCCACGAGGTCGTGGCGCGGCAGCGGCCGGCCCGCCGGCCAGCGGTCCGGGCTCTCGATCTCGGCGACGACGATCCACGGCCCCGGCTCCGTCAGCGCGGCGCTCAGCGCCTTGCGCGCCTCCGCGAGGGTCGCCACGGCCACGACGTGCTGGGGATCGATCCCGCAGGCGCGGGCGACCGCCGCCAGGTCGGTGGTCGCGGCCGCCGCCGTCCGCACCTGGCCGTCGCCGCAGCTCGCATAGACCCCGTTGTGGAAGACGACGACGACCAGGTTCGGCGGGGCATACCGGCCGATGGTGGACAGGACCCCGAGGCCGGCGAGGGTCGAGCCGTCCCCCTCGAGCGCCACCACCCGCTCGCCGGGCACCGCGAGGGCCAGGCCGAGGCAGATCGCCGTCGCGTAGCCCATGTCCATGTTGTAGATGGTGGGCGCCCGGTGATCGGCCTGGTAGAGGGCGCCGGACGTCGTGCCGGGCCCGACGATCACGGGCTCGCTCGTCCGGAGCTCGGCGAAGAGCGAGACGAGGTCGGCGCGCTGCATCGTCACGCTCCCGCGAAGAGGTAGGGCGGCACCAGGAGGCCGACCGCGCTCTTCTGCCCGAGGACCGTGACGAGCGCCTGCTCGACGAGCCGCGGCGCCTGGGCCCGGTCGGTGAGGACCACGTGGGGGATGTTGAGGCCGCGCAGCACTCCCTCGGCGGCGGCGCGGGACGCGCCGTGGAAATCGAACGCCTCGCCGAGCGCGCCGTTGTGGCTCACGAGCAGCAGGAGCGGCGTTCGCTGGATCTGGGCGCGCGCCAGCACGAGGGCGCAGTAGCCGAGCCCGGAGCCCTCCATCAGCGCCACCGGGACCTTCCCGCCGAGATAGGCTCCGACGGCCATCGCCACGCCCTCGTCCTCGCGGGAGCAGACGAAGGTCTGGACGTCGGGATCCGCGTCCAGGAGGCGGTCCACCGGATGGAGGACGCTGTCGGGCAGCGACACGGCGAAGTTCACGCCGCCCGTTCTGAGCGCGGCGTGCACCGCGCGCGCGCAGGTCGGTCCGTCCGGGTGAGTCTCAGGCGCCATGCTCGGCCCGGCAGGCTTCGAGGCAGCGCCGCAGGAGTCCGCAGGCGGCGTCCACCTTCCACGCGTTCCCCGCGAGCGGGTGGGCCGCGCCCGTCCACGCCTCCGCGGCGGCGGCGATGGTGGAGGGATCCAGCCGCTGCCCGCGCAGGCGCCGCTCCACGGTCCGCGCGCGATACGGCGTCGGCGCGATCGCTCCGAGCACGACCCGCGCGTCGCGCACGCGGCCGTCCGCGACGTCCAGGGACGCGCACGCGGAGACGACCGAGAAGTCGCCCTCCCAGAGGCGCAGCTTCTCGAAGCCGCTCACTCGGCGCCGCGCGGCGGCCGGCACCGTCACGCGCGCGACGATCTCACCCGGGCGCAGCGCGGTCTCGCCCGGGCCCGTGTAGAGGCGGGCCACGGGCAGCGTGCGCTCGCCGGCCCGGCTCGCGAGCCGGACCGTCGCGTCCAGCGCGACCAGCACGGTGGCGAGGTCCGACGGCGTCACGGCCTGGCAGCGATGCGCGCCCAGCACGGCGTGATAGTACCGGTTGTCGCCCAGCACCGCATAGCACGGCGCGGTGACGCCGCGCCGCTTGTAGCAGTCGAAGCCGTTCCGGTAGAACCAGCACCGCTTCGCCTGACAGAGGTTGCCGCCGACCGTCGCCATCTCCCGGATCTGGGGCGAGGCGATGGAGGCGATCGCGCGCCGGAGGGCGTGGTCGCCCGCGACCTCGGGGCGGCGGGCGAGCGCGGCCAGCGTGACGCCCGCCCCGATCGACAGATCGCCGGCGGCGCTCTGCGAGACGTCGGCGAGCGCCGTCACGCTGCCGAGGTCGATCAGGCGCGTGGGCCGGGCGAGCCCTTGCTCGATCAACGGCAGGAGATCCGTGCCGCCGCCGAGCGGCCGCGCGCCCCGATCGCTCGACAGCGCGGTCAACGCCTCGGTCAGCGCGGCCGGCCGGTCGAGCGCGGCGACGCGGGCGGGCGGGGTGGGATCGGCGGCGCGCGTGCCCCACCGGTGCAAGAGGGCGTGAACGCCCCGCGGGTAGGCCCAGCGCATCGAGGCGATCCACCACCGCCTCGGGCGGCGCCACACGTGATAGCGGCGCCGCCGCGCGTCTCGGCCGCGGAGCGCTTCCAGCACCTTGTCGGGCGTGATCGGCAGCGCGCGGATCCGGACGCCGACCGCGTGGGCGACCGCGTTGGCGACGGCCGGCGCCACCGGCACCATGCTGATCTCGCCGACGCCCTTCACGCCGTACGGCGATTGCGGATCGGCGTGCCCGAGGAGGATCGCGCGGACCGGCGGCGCGTCGGCGGCGCGCGGGAGCGCGTAGTGGAGATAGGCCGGGTTGACCAGGCGGCCGCCCTCGTAGAGCAGCTCCTCGCCGAGCGCCGCCCCGAGCCCCATGACGACTCCGCCGACGATCTGGCTCTCCACCGCGGTGGGGTTGATCGCGGTCCCGCAGTCGTGCGCGGCGACGACATCGAGCACGCGGACCTGCCCGGTGTCCCGGTCCACCTCCACCTCCACGGCGTGGGCGGCGAAGGCGTAGGCCGGCGAGATGTCGGCGACCCCGGTGGCGAAGTTCACGAGCTCCGTGTCGACCACGGCCGACTCGGTCACGTCGAGCGCGCCGCCGAGCGTCGTCACCAGGTCCTCGATCGGGACGCGGGCGCTGCCGGCCACGGCGTATCCGTCGCGCAGCGACACGTCCTCGGCCGGGACACCCAGCTTGTCGGCGGCGAGCTCCCGGAGCCGGCGCGCCGCGGACCGCGCGGCCGTGCCCACCGCATGCACGCCCATCACCGTCCCGCGCGACGACCAGGACCCGAGATCGAAGGGCGTCTCCTCCGTGTCCATCGTGACGACCGTGATCCGGGACAGGTCGACGCCCAGCTCCTCGGCGGCGACCTGCGCGATCGCCGTCTTCTGGCCGGTGCCCGGATCGGCCCCGCCGAACCGGACCCGCACGGTGCCGTCCGCCCGGACGTCGATGCCCGCTTCGGCGCGATTCGCGTGCTCGTAGGTGCGGGCGCCGCTGACGTGCATGGCGACGGCCACGCCCACGCCGCGGCCCGTGCCGGCCCGCGCGCGCTTCTCGCGCCACCCGATGGCGTCCCGCACCGCCTCGAGGCATTCGACCAGGTGCGCCGAGTGGAGACGCCACCCCGCGCGCGTCACGTCGCCCGACCGGTGCGCGTTCAGAATCCGGAAGTCGATCGGGTCGAGCCCGCTGCGCGTCGGCCAGCTCGTCCATCTGCGACTCGATCGCGAAGGCGACCTGCGGATGCCCGTACCCGCGGAACTGGCCTCCGGGGTGCTTGTTCGTGTCGACGAGCGTCGCGCGGACGTGCACGCCCCCACCCGTGCGGTACCACGAGGCCGCGGCGGCGACCGCCGCCCCCGTGACCGAGGCGCCGGAGTGGTTGTAGGCGCCGTTGTCGACCAGGATCCGCGTCTCGCGGTGCGTCAGCCGTCCGTCCCCGTCGATCCCCGTGGTCAGCTCCACGTCGAAGGCGTGCCGGCACTTCGTGGTCGCGAACTCCTCGGCGCGGCTGAGGACGAGCCGCACGGGCCGGCCGGTGCGGACGGCGAGCGCGCCGGCGAGCACCTCCTGGTCGGCGATCTTCGACTTGGAGCCGAACCCGCCGCCCACGGCGACCTCGCGCACGATGACCTGGCCCATGTCGAGATCCAGGATCCGGGCGACCTCCTCGCGCACGAAGTAGGGCGACTGGGTGGACGTCCAGAGCTCGAGCCGGCCCGCTTCCGGATCCCAGCGGGCGAGGGTGCCGTTCGGCTCCATGCACGCGTGCGCCTGCCGGCCGAATCGGTAGCGCCCCGTGACCGTGGCGCGGGCGGCGCGGCGGCCGGCCTCGACGTCGCCGTAGGCGCGCTCGATCACGAGCGAGACGTTGGTCCCCGACGCGCGGGCGTGAAGTCGCGGGGCGCCGTCGGCCAGGGCCGCCGCGACGGTGGTGACCGCAGGCAGCGTCTCGTAGCGCACGCGGATGGCGCCGAGCGCGGTCGCGGCCTGCATGGCCGTCTCGGCCGCGACGACGGCGACCTCCTCGCCGACGAACCGCACGACGTCGCGCGCGAGCGGCCGGCGATCCGAGAGGCGCCCGCCTTCGTGCTTGTACAGCCGATCGGGCAAGTCCCCGGCGGCGAGCGCCGCGGCGACGCCAGGCATCCGCGCGGCCGCCGCCGTGTCGAGCGACAGGATCCGCGCGTGCGGGTGGGGGCTCCGGAGGACCCGGGCGACCAGCGTGCCGGGCAGGACCACGTCCGCGACGTACCGGCTGCCGCCGGACGTGCGCGCGTCCCACTCGATCGAGCGCGCGCGGCGGCCGATCGTCATCGTGCGCCGCCCGCCCGCGCGGCGTCGACCCGGCGCAGCGCGGTGAGGATCCCGGCGTACCCCGTGCACCGGCAGAGGTTCCCCGACATCTCCCGGCGGAGCGCGCCGTCGTCCGCCGGCAGGCCCTCGCGCAGGAGCGCGACGCCGCGGACGATCTGGCCGGGGGTGCAGAACCCGCACTGGAAGGCGCCGGCATCCGCGAACGCTTCGCGCAGCGCGCGGGCCTCGTCGCGGAGTCCCTCGATCGTGACGACCTCGTCGGCCCGCGCGGCGAGGACGAGACAGGACATGACGGGCCGCCCGCGCACCAGGACCGTGCAGGCGCCGCACTCGCCGCGGCCGCACGCTTCCTTGGTGCCGAGGAGTCCCAGGCGGTCGCGCAGGACGTCGAGGAGCCGGTCGTCCGGCTCGATGCCGATCTCGATCGGCCGCCCGTTCACGGTCAGCGTCGCTCTCACCGTCGCTGCTCTCGGCCCGGTGCTATAGTATTGTGCCGTGCGTCGGGGTTTCAACATCGGTGCGCCGGATCGCGCCGATCTCGTCCGCGTCGAGCTCGCCGCGTCCAGCCGACGGAGCCCAGAGTGGAACCGAGACCTGCCGTGACGAGCCCCACCGGCGACGAGGCGGTCCGCCTGGAGCGCGCTCGCGCGGCGGAGCGCCGCGACTGGCGCACGTGGCCCGTCTACCAGGCCAGCGAGCTCGGCCTCCGCAACTTCTGGTATCCGGTCGTGTGGTCGTCCGAAGTCCGCCGGCGCCCCGTCAGCGTCCGGCTTCTCGGTCATCGAATCGTCCTGTGCCGCGACGACGGCCGCGTCTACGCGCTCGAGGATCGATGTCCGCATCGCGGCACCCCGCTGAGCCTCGGGCGCCAGCACTTTCCCGGCACCATCACCTGTCCCTACCACGGCTGGACCTACCGGCTCGACAGCGGCGTGATGTGCGCGGCGATCACGGACGGTCCGGAGTCGCCGATCACCGGCAAGGTGGGCGTGCGCACGTTTCCCACCGCGGAGCGGCTCGGGCTCGTGTGGGTCTTCGTGGGCGCGGGCCAGGCGGAGGTGCCACCCGTCGAGCAGGACATCCCCGAGGAGCTCCTCGCCCCGGACGTCACCGTCGGCGGGCGGATCCAGTCCGGGCGGCGCGGCAACTGGCGCTACGCGGCCGAGAACGGTTTCGACGAAGGGCACGCCAAGTTCCTGCACCGCGACGCGCTGTGGGCCTTCTTCCGGCAGATGCCCGTGTGGACCGAGGTGCGCATCGTCCGCACGGAGGACGGGCGCTGGCTCTCGCGCCGCTGGGACGGCGTCTACTGGGACGCCGAGTTTCCCGGCGTCGGGCGCTGGCCGCCGCCGCGGTCCTGGCGGCGCCTGGTCCAGCGACGCCCCAAGCCCGGCCAGCGGCCGAAGGTCCACCCGCGCATCGCGGCGCTCCGCCTGCCCGGCATGGTGTCGGTGCGGGTGCCCTACATCCTCCGCGTCGCGTACTCGAACTACATCCACTACGAGTGGGCGATCCCCGAGGACGCGCAGCACCACCGGTACGTCCAGCTGATGGCGAGCTTCCGACCGAGCCGACTCGGCCAGCTCTGGTTCCGCCTGCAGTATCTCGCCTGGATCCGCTGGGTCTTCCACGGGCAGTTCACCGGCCAGGATGCGTGGATGGTCGACGTCATGGACATCCCGCCCGAGCGGCTCTACCGGCCGGACGCCTCGGTCATCGAGTGGCGCCGGCTCGTCGAGGAGCAGCACCGCGAGCCCACGCCGAGCGTGGAGCGGACCTGACGGCGCGTCGGCGGGTCGATCGCGCGGCCGACGCTGGCTAGGCCGGGCGATAGAGGGTGCCGCGAGCGCGGACGCGAGCGAGATCGGGAGGGTCCACCGCCTCCACGCGATGACCGCGCGGGTGCGGAGGGCTCGGATCCAGGCCGAGCCGCGTGACGACCGTCGGGTGGCTGTAGTACCCGTCGTAGGTGTGCCGGAGCAGCGCCTCGAAGAACTCGGGATGCGACCGCTCGACGCGGCGGAGCACGCTCTCGCGATCGTCGACGCCGAGCGCCCCGAGCCCGCTGGCCTCGATGGTCCGGCTTGCCTCCTCCACCGCGCCGAGCCCGTCGGCGAGGAGACGCGCGAGGTCCGCCGATGCCGCGGCTCTCGCCAGGACGTGGTCGAGCGCCGCCGCGCCGGCGCCGGGGAAGCCATCGCCCGGCGGCACCAGCGTATCGAGCACCCGAGCCAGCAGGTCGCGCCGCGCGGCGATCGGCTCGTGCGTCACGCGCGCCTCCGGATCATCCCGTCGGCGATGTGGAGGGCCACCGCCTGGATCGTCGACGTGGGGTTCACCGCGGCGCCCGTCACCATCACGCTGCCGTCGACGATGTAGAGGTTGGGCACGTCGTGGCAGCGGCCCTCGGCGTCGACCACCGAGGTGGCCGGATCGCGCCCCATGCGCGCCGTTCCCATCAGGTGCCAGCCCCCGGCGCGCAGGAGCGGATTGGCCGAGACCTCGCGCGCGCCGGCCGCGTCCAGCGCCTCCCCCGCGCGGGCGATGCCGTGAGCGAGCATGCGCCGGCTGTTCTCGCTGAGGGTGTAGGAGACGCGAGGCGCGGGGATCCCGTGACCGTCGGTGAGCGCGGGATCGAGGTCCACCCGGTTGTGCCGCTCGGGCAGGTCCTCGGCGATCACCGCGACCGTGATCGTGCGGTCGAAGCGCTCATCGTAGGCGCGACGGTGCTCGCGCCCCCACGGCACCCGGTCGGCGATGAATCCGCCGAGCGCCGAGGCGATCGGCGAGAGGCCCCGGGCGACCTGGAACGAGTAGCCCCGCACGAAGCCGCGCGAGAGATCCGTCTCGTAGAACTCCTGGCTGATGAGGCTCGCGCCGATGGGGCCGCGATACCCGCCGAGCGGCTGATCGAACACGCCGCGCACCATCGCGTAGGGATGGAACATGAGGTTCCGCCCCACCAGCCCGCTCCGATTGGCCAGCCCGTCCGGGAACCGGGCCGAGCGCGAGTTCAGCAGGAGCCGCGGCGTGCCGATCCCGTTGGCGGCCAGGACCACCGCCTGCGCCTTCTGCTCCAGGAGGCGCCCGGCGCCGTCGTAGTAGAGGGCGCCGCCGGCCCGTCCGTCCGGGCCCACCGTGATCTCGCGCACCCGGGCGCGCGTCAGCAGACGCGCGCCGGCCGCCAGCGCCTTGGGCCAGTACGTGATGTCGGTGCTGGCCTTGGCCCCCGTCGGACAGCCGAGGTCGCACGGCCCGCAATTGGTGCAGGCGCGGCGGCCATCGTACTCGCGGGTGAGGATCGCGCTGTCCGACGGCCACCAGTGCCAGCCGAGGCGATCGAAGCCGCGGGCCATGGTGACCCCGAGGGTGTCCAGCGGGACCGGCGGGGTCTGCCGTGGCGACTTCGGCGGATAGGCGGGGTCGCCGGTGACGCCGGCGACGCCCATCATGCGGTCGTTCAGGTCGAAGAACGGCTCGAGCGTCGCGTAGTCGATGGGCCAGTCGTCGGCCACGCCGTCGAGGCTCCGCACGCGGAAGTCCGAGGGGCGGAAGCGCGGGAAGTGGGCGCTCCAGTGGATCGTGCTGCCGCCCACGGCGTTGTACATGAGCGGCGCGATCGGCGAGCCCGCGTCGTTGACCGGATAGTCCTGGGGGAGCCGCCGCACGTTGGGCTCGGGACTCCAGTCGGTGTGGCGATGGAGCTCCCAGTCGGTGTGCCAGTGCGGCAAGGCGCGCGGGTCGACCCAGTCGCCCTGCTCGAGACACACCACGCCGATGCCGGCGCGCGCGAGCATCCAGGCGACGGCGGCGCCCGAGGCGCCGGCGCCGATCACCAGCACGTCCGCGCGACCGTCGTTGGAGGTCAGGCGTCGACTTCCCGGCACCTACCGGCTGGAGCGGGTCGCGACCGCAAGGCCAGTCACGACCTGACCCCGGTCGCTTCGACGGCGCCCCGCGAGGCAGACGCCAGGTACGCCAGACTCTCGTCCAGCGACAGGACGTTGGCATACTTCGCGTGCATGTCGAACAGGTTCACCTTGTGGGTCAGCGTCGCGCGGTCGAACGTGCACTCGTGCACGACCGCCACGCGGTAGCCGAGGGAGAACGCGTCCGTCACCGTCGCGCGGACGCAGCCGCTCGTCGTGCCGCCCGCCACGAGCAGGGTATCGGCCCGCAGGAGCACGAGGTGGCCGGCCAGATCGGTGCCGAAGAAGGCGCTGGGTCGCGACTTCTCGACCACGATGTCGCCCGGCGCGGGCGCGATCTCCGCGACGATCTCGGTATCGTCACCGCGCCGGAGGTCTTCCGCGGCGCGGGCGTTCTTTCCCGCCCATCCGCCCATCGTCGAGAGGGCGGCGTGGCGGCGTCCGGTGCTGTAGAGGACCGCGACCGACGCCGCCCGCGCGCCCGCCAGGAGGCGCTGGATGCTTGCGATCGCCGCCCACGCGGCCTCGCCGCAGCTGGTCCGCGTCTCCCGGACGGCCTCCTCGATGGGTAGCGGCCGCCGGCCGGCGAAGGCGTAGTTCGTGTCCACGATCAGCACGACGGGTCGCCGGCCGAGCGGCTGGCTCGAACCGTAGCCGGCCGCCGCGTAGACTCGGCGCTCCGCGTCGGGGATGACGTCCTCCCACGGCTTCATGACCGGCTCCCGGAGCGCGCGGGCTCGCGCGCGGCGCGGAGGTCCGAGACGGCGCCGAGACGCTCGCGCTCGAGGACGTCGAGGAGGCCGCGGTTGATGAGCCCCGCGATGCGCCACCCCTCGAAGATGAACGCCGTGTACACCTCGACCGTCGTGGCGCCGGCCCGCAGCATCCGCGCGGCGTCCTCGCCCGTGAAGACGCCGCCGGACGCGCGGATCACCAGGCGCCCGGCGGCGCGCTCCGCGACGTCGCCGACGATCCGCAGCGCGTCGAGGTAGGTATCGTGTCCGGCGAGTGAGCCGCGGCCGACCGCCAGACCGGGCTCCACGACGTGGCGCCCGCCGTTCACGCTCACGCCGGCGATGCCGGCGCCCACGCAGAGATCGACCATGGTCATCACGCGCGCGCGGTCGTCCGCCATGTGATGCGGCGGCAGCTTGACGAACACGGGCTTGCGGCACTGTCGCCCGAGCTCCGCCACCAGCTCGCCGACCAGCTCGAGCTCGCGCAGGCGCTCGGACTCCGACGTGTTCGGACAGATGAGCCCGACCTCGGTGGCGGCCACCAGGGGCTCGAGGGCCAGGACCCCCGCGAGGATGCTCTCGATCGAGAAGCCCGCCACGCTCGCGACCACCGCGGTGTCCCGGATCGGGCGCGCCCTGAGCCGCCGGACGCAGGCGTCCACCCCCTGGTTGGGCAGGCCCATCGAGTTCGCGACGGAGCGGCGGTCCGGATAGCGTACGAGGCGCGGCCGCGCGTTTCCGGCGCGCGGTTCCGGCGTGAGAGAGCCGATGGCCACGTAGCCGAAGCCGAGGTGCCGGAGGCTCGGCAGGAGGTCGCCGTCCTTGTCGAACCCCGGCGCCAGGCCGACGGGATTCGCGAGCGGGATTCCGGCCAGGTCGGTGGCGAGGCGCGGGTCCGTCACACGCCCGGAGCGGCCGAGCAGCCGGAAGAGCGCGGGGACGCGGAGCGCGAGGCGGGCCAGGTCGTGCGCGCGGTCCGCGGGGAGGCGAAAGAGCGCCGGGCGCAGGCGCGCGTACAGATCCATCGGCAGAGCCACGATGCCCCACCGCGCGCGTTCCCGTCAAGGCGGGCGCGGGCTGGCCGCGTCGCGCCGGCCGGCCTCAGCGCGAGAGGAAGTCCTCCAGCCGGAGCCGCCCCTGACCCGGCGCGCGCTTGCGCGCATACTCGTCCCAGGTGCCGAGCGGGATCGTGGCGTCGATCCCGAGCTTGGCCGTGTGGAGGCCGTGCGGGTCGCGCGGGAAGCCGGCCGTGTCCGTGAGGTGCAGCACCCCCGGGCCGAGCCGGCTGCGTGTGGCGATGGCCCACCACACGTCCTTCACATCCAGGACGTCGACGTCCTCGTCGACGACCACGCAGAGCTTGAGCCAGCGATAGCGGCCGAAGGCCGCGGCGAGGACCTGTTTCGGCTCGCCCTCGAACCGCTTCCGGATGCTGATGGCCCCGGCCAGGATCGTGGGGAGGAGGCTCACCTGGCGGACGTCGGCGCCGGTGGCGGCGGCGGCCTCGAGGAGCTGCGCCTCCCGCGACAGCGCGAGCAGCGTGGTGTCCTCCGCCTGCCCCGCATGCATGGTCTGGTGGATGGCATCCCGCCGATGCGTGATGGCGGTGAGACGGAAAACGCGGTTGGGCATGACCGGAACGTAGAACTGCATGAAGTCGCCGTACGGCCCTTCCGGCTCGGCGACGCCGGCCAGGACCTCGCCCTCGAGCACGATCTCGGCGCGGGCGGGGACCTCGAGGTCGATCGACACGCACCGGACGAGCTCGGTCGGCTCGCCCCGGAGCGCGCCGGCCAGCCCCAGCTCGTCGTCGCCGAAGGCCACGGTGGTGGCGCCCGCGACGAGCTCGGCCGGATGGTTGCCGATCGCCACGGCCACGGGCAGGTTCTGGCCGCGGGCGGCCGCGCGCTCGTAGATCTGGCCGAGGTGCTGGGGCGGCATCATCCGGATGCCGACCTCGTCCGGGGCCCGGAGCATCATGCGGTTGTACGAGATGTTCCGGTTCCCCGTCTCCGGATCCCGCGCGATCACGAGCCCCGCCGTGAAGTAGGGAGCGGCGTCCCGCTCGGCGTGGACGATGAGCGGCAGCCGCCGGAGGTCCACGGTGTCGCCGGTGTGCACGACCTCCTGCGCCGGGGCGTTCTGCACGACCACGGGGGGGACGCGACGCCGGCTGCGCTCGAGGAACGCGGCGACCGCGGTCTCCGGCGGGACGCCGAGGCCGAGCCCGACCATGGCGCGGTCTCCCACGACGTTCGCGACGCAGGGCATCGCGCTGTCCCGGACCGACTCGAAGAGGACGGCCTGCCCCCGCCGCTCCGCCTCGATGATGAGGGCCGCCAGCTCGGTGCCCGGATCGACCGGGCGCGACACGCGGACGAGCTTGCCGTGCTGCTCGAGAAGCGCGAGATGACTCCGGAGATCAGGCTGCATGAGACGCCTCCCGGCGGCACGCCACGGATACGCGCGGCCGCGGGGCGGCGCGGTTGCCTCGGCCGGAACGGGGCCAGTATACTGCCCGCCATGCGCCCCGGCATTTCGCGGTCGTCGTGTCTCGCGATGCCTCGGGACCGTGCGGAGAGGGTCGGCCCGTTCCTCCCGTCGAGCGAGTGAGCGGTGTCGGATCTCGTCGGCTGGCTCCGGTCCCCGCAGGTCACCAGTCTCGTGGTCAACATGCTCGAGCAGGGCGCGCTCTTCGGCTTCCTCGGTCTCGGGGTCCTGATCACCTTCCGGTTCTTCCGGTTCCCCGATCTCACGGCCGAGGGGAGCTACCCGCTCGGCGGCGCGGTGGTGGCCGCGCTCCTGGTCGCGCGCGTCAACCCGTTCTGGGCGACCGGCGCCGCCGTGCTGGCCGGCGCGGCCGCCGGCGTGACGACGGCGCTCGTCCACACCAAGCTCCGGATCAACAACATCATCGCCGGCATCATCGTGATGACGGCCATCTACACGGTGAACCTCCGCGTCATGGGCCGCGCGAACACATCCCTGCTCGATACCTCGTCGGTGTTCGACGAGGTGGTCCGTGGCCTTCGCGCCCTGGGGCTGGCGGTCCGGCCGGGGGCCGGCGCCACGATCGTGATCACCGCGGTCGCCCTGGCGGTCGTCGCGCTCGCGCTCGGCGCCTTCTTCCGGACGGATCTCGGGCTGGCCGTGCGGGCGACCGGCGAGAACGAGGGCATGATCCGGTCCCTCGGGGTGGACACCGACCGGACCAAGATCGTCGGGCTCGCGCTGTCGAACGGCATCATCGCGCTCTCGGGAGCGCTCATCGCCCAGAACCACGGTTTCGCCGACATCGGCATGGGCATCGGCGTGCTGGTCACCGGCGCCGCGGCAGTCCTGATCGGCGAAGCCCTGTTCGGCGACCGCACGGTGGGATGGTGGATCGTGGCGGCCATCGTCGGGGTGCTGATCTACCGGTTCCTCGTGGCGCTGGCGCTCCGCGTGGGACTCCAGCCGACGGATCTCCGCCTGATCACGGCCGTGCTGCTCCTGCTGGCGCTGGCCGTCCCGCGGCTTCGCCGTCCCGTCGGCGCCTGAGGCGGGGATGCTCGCGCTGACAGGCCTGGTCAAGCGATTCGGCGCGGGGACGGCGGCGGAGGTCACGGCCCTCGACGGCGTGAGCCTCGAGGTGCGGGCCGGCGAGTTCGTGACCCTCATCGGATCCAACGGCGCGGGGAAGTCCACGCTGCTCCGAGCGATCCTGGGGACGGTCGTGCCGGAGCGGGGCCGCGTGAGCCTCGACGGTCGGGACGTCACGCGCGAGCCCGTCCATCGCCGCGCCCGCCACATCGGCCGCATCGCCCAGGATCCTGCGGAGAGCACGTGCGCGGGCATGACGGTCGAGGAGAACCTGGCCATGGCGGCGCGACGCGGCCAGCCGCGCGGGCTGGGCTGGGCCGTGACGGCGCCGCGCCGGGAGACGTTCCGCGCCCGCCTCGCCGAGGTGGGCCTGGGCCTGGAAGGTCGGCTGGGGACGCGGGTCGGGCACGCTCTCGGGCGGTCAGCGCCAGGCGCTCGGCCTCCTGATGGCGACCCTCTCCACGCCCAAGGTGCTCCTGCTCGACGAGCACACGGCGAGCCTCGATCCGAAGGCGGCGGACCTGGTGATGGCCTTCACCGGCCGGCTCGTCGCCGGCGCCCGGCTCACGACGCTCATGGTCACGCACAACATGCACCAGGCGATCCGATGGGGCAGCCGGCTGGTCATGATGCATGCGGGGCGGGTGGTCCTGGACCTCGGCGGCGAGGCGAAGGAGCGCCTGCGGGTGCAGGATCTCGTCACGAAGTTCTACGAAGCGAGCGGGACGGAGCTGACCGAGGACCGGCTGCTCCTGACGCGTTGAGCTCACAGGCCCGATCAACACCGCGGCGCGAGAGGAGCCTGCCCGGGGGCGACGCCCGCGCGAGGAGGATCGTCATGCGACGAACGATGCTTGCCTGCCTGGCGGCCGTGGCCGCCATGCTGCCGGTAGCCGCCGCCCTGGCCCAGACCGCGCCGCCGGCGCGCGCTCCCCAGCCGGGCCGCACGTACAAGGTCGCGTACTCCCAGATCGTCGACCATCCGGCGCTGAACGAGACGCGCCGGGGGTTCCTGGATGGGCTCAAGCAGGCCGGGTTCGTGGAGGGCCAGAACCTCACCTTCCTCTACCAGAACGCCCAGGGCGATGTCGGCAACGCGCGGAACATCGCCGAGAAGTTCCTGGCCGACGGCGTCGACGTCCTGACGCCGTGCACCACGCCCAACGTGCAGGCGACGGTCCGAGTCGCCAAGGGCGGCAAGACGCCGGTCGTCTTCGCGTGCGTGACGGACCCGGTCGCGGCGGGCATCCTCGAGTCGGTGACGCGCCCGTCGGGCACCAACGTCACCGGCGTCTACAACCCCTTGCCGATCGGCGAGCTGTTCGACCTCTTCCTCCGCATCCAGCCGGGGATGAAGACGGCGGGCACCATCTACAACGCCTCGGAGGGCAACTCCCAGGTGATCAACCGGCAGGCCAAGGCCGAGGCCGAGCGCCGCGGCCTCAGGTGGGTCGAGGTGACGATCGCGGGGAGCGCCGACGTGCGGACGGCCGCCGAGAGTCTCATCGGGAAGGTCGACGCGCTGATCCTCGGCCAGGACAACACGGTAGCCTCGGCCTTCGAGGCGGTCGTGAAGGTCGCCCAGGAGCATCAGCTGCCGCTCTTCTCGATGGACACGCAGGCGCCGGCCCGGGGCGCGATCGCATCGCTGGCGGCCAGCAACTACGAGCAGGGCGTGCTGTGGGCGAAGGAGCTGGTGGCGCCGGTCCTGCTCGGCGCCGACCCGGCGACCATGACACCGGTGCGCCCGCGCGTGTTCGACCTCCAGGTCAACGTCCAGGCGGCGAGCGCCGCGAAGCTCACCATCCCGACGGACATCGTCGACCGGGCGACCAAGGTCCACGGCCGGTAGCGAGCGCCGCCGGCCGCGGTCGGGCGCGTAGGCCTCGGCGCCCGCGGATCGGACGGCGCGAAGGCTCAGGCGGCGCGGAAGCGGGGCGGATCGCCGGCGAGCCGGACGACGCGCCCCTCGCGCTCGAGCTTGTGGAGGTGCGAGAGGACGGACAGGCGCGCCACCGGATGGAGCGCCGGCGAGACCTCGCGGTACACGCGCGCGACGATGTCGGCCACCGTCTCGGCCCCCGCGCTGACCGCCTGGAGGATCTGGGCGTCGCGCTCGAGCCGGTGGGCGATGTACCCCTCGATGACGGGCCGGGCTGGCTCGAGGACCGGTCCGTGCGCCGGATAGATGCGCTGGACGTCCAGCTGGAGCACCCGGCGGAGAGAGTCGAGGTAGTCGGCGAGGTCGCCGTCGTCGGGCGGGATGACGGTCGTGGAGCCGCCGAGGATCAGGTCGCCGGTGAAGAGGGCGCGCTCCTCCTCGAGGTAGTAGCAGAGGTGGTCCGACGCGTGGCCCGGCGTGTAGATCGCGTGGAGCGTGACGCCGTCGCCGCGGATCACCGCGCCGTCCGCGAGCGACTCCATCGAGACGGGCAGCGAGGCGTCGTTCTTGACGAGCTTCGCGACGGGGACCCGGGGGAAGGCGCGCCGCACGTCGGGGACGCCGCCGATGTGGTCGACGTGGCGGTGTGTGAGGATGACCCGGGACACGTCCTCGAGCCCCTCGGCGCCGAGGAACGCCATCAGGAGCCGGATGTAGCCCGCCACGCCCGCGCCCGTGTCGAGCAGGATCGGCCGGCGCGCGCCGACCAGGTACGTGTTGGTGCCGGGTCCCGTCATGAGCCCGGGGTTCAGCCCGAGCACGCGCCCGACCAGAGGCGTGAGCCGCGCCGTCTCGGGGACCGCGGCCGGCCGGGGCGCGCTCACGCGGGCCGCACCACGGTCGACCAGTCGAAGAGGTAGTAGCGCGCGGCGTCCAGGCGGTCGATGATGCCGTGGAACTTCGGCCGCCCGTCGGCGTGGTGGCGCCACACCGCGTCGTACGACTCGAACTGGGCGAGGTACTGCGTCCCGTACTCGGCGGGCTCCGCCATCGGCCACTCGCGGACGCGGAAGCGGCGGTGAGCCTCCGCCGGGTCCACCCAGAACCCCTCGGAGGCCTCCTCGGCGATGAGCCGCGGGTCCTGACCGGGCGGGACGGGGCAGAGGAAGAAGCGGGCGGAGAAGCGGATCGGGCTCGCCGGCGGCGTCACGAAGTGCGAGAGGTAGGCGAGCGGGGCGAGGTCCGCGAACCACTCCTCCGCGGTCAGCATGGCGGTGAAGGAGCGCTCCCCGCGGACCAGCGCCCGCCGGTGGGTCTCGAGGCGCGGGGCGATGTCGGGCGCGCCCGCCGCCACGGGGCGGCCCTCGGCGTCCCGGGCCAGCAGCATGCCGGTCTCCTCGAACACCTCGCGCACGGCGGCGTGCCAGTACGCGAGGGCGGGGACCTCGTCGGCCGGGTCGCCGATCGCCCGCGCCGCGGCGTCGGGCGAGAGGCCGCGGGCCCGCGCGAGAGCGTCGTGGCCGCGGTCGGCCAGGTCGACCTTGCCGCCGGGGAAGGCGTAGTAGCCGCCGAGGAAGCGCATGTCGCGCGCCCGCCGGATCAGGAACACCTCGATCGCCGTCGCGCGGCCGGGCCGGATCAGGAGGACGGACGCCGCGGGCCGGGGCTCGACGGGCACGGGGTCAGCGCCCGACTTCGACTTCCACGCGCATCGGCGGGACGCCGCGGGCGGCCGGCGCTCGGAACGTCACAGTCAGGGCCTGGCCCGGAAGTTTGATTTCCACGCTGGGAACGTCGAAGTCGGGGCCTGACCCCGATGTTTGATTTCTGGTGCGGGAGGCACGGCCTGGTCCCGGATCAGCCGGCGAGGGACTCCCAGTCGCCTTCGGAGGCGTCGAGCGCGATCGTGAGGCTCCCGTTGGAGCCGGCGAACACGGGGTCCTCCACGACGCGCACCGCCCCGCCGCCGTAGTCGGCGAGGGCGCGCTCCATGGCGGCGGCCAGCCCCGGGATCTGGGAGCCGCCGCCGGCCAGGATGATGTTGTGGCGGACGCGCTCCTGGTACTCGGGCTCCACCCGCGCCAGGAGATCGGCCATCGTCTCCGTGATCGGCGCGACCACGCTCTCGCACGCGCGCCGCATCTCGGTGGTGATGTCGATCTGCGTCGCCTTGGCGGCCTTCATGACGGTCACGACCACCGGGGCGGGCGCCTCGCCGACGAAGCTCCACTTCTCCTTCCACTCCCGGACCATGTAGATCGAGAACTGGGCGTCGGGGTGCTTGGCGCGGACGAGCGTCATGAGCTGCTCGTCCACGGAGTCCCCGGCGTTGGTGAGCGTCCGCTGGTCCTCCTCGGTCGGGTAGCGGCCGCGCATGACGCAGAAGTCGGTCGTGCCGGCGCCGATGTCGACGATCATCGTGTGGAGGAGCGCGTCCATGCCGTAGGAGACGGCGAACGGCTCCGAGACGATCATCAGGCCGTCGGCGACCCCCTTGACCGCGGCCCGGAGGTTCTGCCGGCTCACCCGGAGGGCCTCGGCGGGCACGCCCACCACCGCGCGGATCGGCTGCCCCTCGCGGCCGCCGGCGAGCGAGATCAGGTGCCGGAGCAGCTCGCGCACCGCCAGCTCGTCCCGCTCCGAGCCCTCCTTGATCAGGCCCCGCTCGAGGGGGCGGCGAAGGTCCAGCATCGGCCGGCTGTCGAGAGCCTCCCGGCCGAAGAGGATCGGCTTCTTCACGAGGCGCCGGGCGACCATGTCGACCGGCCACCCGACGTAGCTCTCCACCACGTGGCGACCGCCGTTCGAGGCCGAGATCGAGCTGCGGGAGGTGCCCAGATCGATGCCGACATGGAGGACATCGGTCTTCTTCGTCATCTACTGGCTCCCTGGGGCCTGGCCCAGCGTGGCGACGCGGTTGCGGGCCTCCGCGTACGCGTGGATGCCGTGGAAGAGCGCGCGCGCGATGCGCTGGCGGTAGCTCGGATCGGCGAGCCGCCCCGCCTCCTCGTCGTTCGACAGGCAGGAGACCTCGGCGAGGATGCCGGGGCTCTCCGAGGCCACGAGGACCAGAAACGGCGCGCTGCGCACCCCCTTGTCCCGGATCGCAGGGTTCGAGTCGCCCAGGACGCTCACCAGCTCCTGCTGGACGACCTGGGCCAGCTTCCGCGACTCCGCCTGGCGGACGTGGACGTACACGCCCTCGAGGAGGCGACGGAAGTCGGCCAGATGATAGCCCGACTCGTGGTTCTCCTTGCCCGCGAGCTGCTCGGCGCGCGGGTCGTCGGCGGGGCCGAGATAGTACGTCTCGACGGCGTGGCACTCCTGCGACGGGACAGAATTCACGTGGATCGACACGAACAGGTCCGCCCGCTCCTGGTTCGCGAACTGCGCGCGCTCCCGGAGCGAGACGAAGGTGTCGGCGTCCCGGGTCATCGCGACGTCGTAGTTCGCGCGCCGGAGGAGGGTCCGGAGCTCCCGGGCGATGTGGAGCGTGATCTCCTTCTCCCACACGCTCCGGGCCACCGCGCCGGAGTCGTTGCCGCCGTGCCCTGGGTCCAGCACGAGCTTCTTCACGCCGAGGGAGGCGGTCACCGGGCCGATCGCCTTGGGCGCCCGGAACGTGAGCACGGCGGGGGCCGTCGCGAGCACGGCCGCCCGGTCGGGCGCGCTCCCCGACAGGGGGTTGTAGGCGACCAGCCCGAGTACCGGCAGCGCCACGAGGAGGGAGGCCTGGAGCGCCCCGCGCCGGAGCCGGGTGCTGACGCGGAGCGACGGCGGCGGGAGCCCGCGGATCGTGTCGACGTTCTCCCGGACGGCCCCCCGGAGGACCCGTCGCTTGAGCCGGTCGGGCGGCGGCACCATCGGGCGGGCGGTCAGAGCTCCAGCAGCTGGGCCACGCGCTCGCGGTGAAGCGTCGCGTCTCCGAACGCGACCTCCGAGCCCTTGGCGCGCTTGAAGTAGAGGTGCATGTCGTGCTCCCACGTGAAGCCGATGCCCCCGTGGACCTGGATGCCGTCGCCGGCGACCTTCCGGTAGGCGTCGGAGACGAAGGCCTTGGCCATCGCGGCCGCCAGCGGCGCGTCGGGCGCGTCCTGATCCGCGGCCCACGCGGCGTAGTAGGTGATGGACTTGGCGTTCTCGACCGCCACCAGCATGTCCGCGCACTTGTGCTTGACCGCCTGGTACGTGCCGATCGGCTTGCCGAAGGCGACACGCATCTTGGCGTACTCGGTGGAGAGGTCGAGCACCTTCTGCGCGCCGCCGCACATCTCCGCGCAGAGCGCGACGGCGGCCCGATCGAGAATCCGAGACAGGATCGGCCATCCCTGGTGGAGCGGTCCGAGGAGCGCGTCGGCTCCGACCTCGACGCGCTGGAGCGCCACCTCGGCGAGCTTCCGCGTCTGGTCCATCGTCGGGAGCAGCGTGGTCGCCACGCCCTTGCGGTCCGCCGGGACGAGGAAGAGGCTCACGCCGTGGGACGGGTCGTCCTTCGTCACTTTCGCGGTCCGCGCGGCCACGACGAGGAGGTCCGCCGAGTGGCCGTCGGGCACGAAGAGCTTGGTGCCGGAGAGGACGAACCCCCCCGCCTTGCCGGGCTTGGCGGCGACCTGGACGCCCGCGGCGTCCCAGCGGGCGCTCTCCTCGAGGAGGGCGAGCGTCACCCGCGCCTGGCCTGCGGCGATGCGGGGGAGCCACGCCTGCCGCTGCGCGTCGGAGCCAGCCTCCCGGATCGCGAGCCCCCCCAGGAGCACGGTGGAGAAGAACGGCCCGGGCATGACGGCGCGTCCCATCTCCTCCAGCACGACCGTGAGGTCGACGAGCCCGAGGCCCATCCCGCCGTCCGCCTCGGGATAGATGAGACCGAGCCAGCCGAGCTCGGCGAGCTTCGCCCAGAACTCGTCGGTCGTGCCGGTGGGATCGTCCATCATCCGCCGGACGAACCCGGAGGGGCACTCCTTCTCGAGGAAACTCCGCGCGGTCTGGCGGAGCAGCTCCTGTTCCTGGCTGAACCCGAAGTCCATCAGTCATCCCTGGGGGGGAGCGGCGTCGCTCCTCCCCCACGACCCCCCCACCGCATTGTTCCTGACGTTGGCGGCGAGACGTATCGCTCATGGTTGGGTCCGTAGTCCTTCGGCAGGCCGAGCACGCGCTCGGCCAGGATGTTGCGCTGGATCTCGGTGGTGCCGCCCTCGATCGAGTTCGCCCGGGAGCGGAGGAACGTGTAGTGCCAGTTGCCCCGGTCGACCGCCCACGGCGAGCCCTTGCTGAGCTGGCCGTAGGAGCCGAGGAGCTCCTGGCAGAGATCCTGGAGCGCCTGGTGCCGGTCGCACCACCAGATCTTCCCGGCCGAAGCCTCGGAGCCCGGCATCTCGCCGCGCAGGAGCTTCGTGATCGCGCGCTTCGCCGTGTACTTGAACACGGCGTTGTCGATGACCAGCTGCGCGAGCCGCTGGCGCAGCACCGGGTCCTTCGCGGCAGGCTGGCCGTCCCGCGTCATCCGGCGCGCGAGATCGAGCGTCGCGCCGGTGGCGATCTCGAACCGCGCCTGGAGCCCGAAGCCGAGGGCCAGGCGCTCGTACATGAGCGTGGTGATGCCGACCTGCCAGCCCTGGCCCTCCGCGCCGAGGATGTTCTCGGCGGGCACCCGCACGTTCTCGAAGAACACCTCGTTGAACTCGGCGTCCCCGGTGATCTGGCGGAGCGGGCGCACCGTGATGCCGGGGGAGCGCATGTCGACCAGGAAGTAGGTGAGCCCCTTGTGCTTCGGGACGCTCGGGTCGGTGCGGGCGAGCAGCATCATCCAGTCCGCGATCTGCGCGAGGCTGGTCCAGACCTTCTGCCCGTTGACGACGAAGTGGTCCCCGTCCCGCACGGCCCGGGTCTGGAGGGACGCGAGATCCGAGCCCGCATTGGGCTCGGAGTAGCCCTGGCACCAGATCTCCTCGCAGGTCAGGATCTTCTGGAGGTGCCGCTGCTTCTGCGCGTCGGTGCCGTACGCGATGATCGTCGGGCCGGCCATCCCGAGGCCGAGGACGTTGAGCGGCGGCGGCGCCCGATGGAGCACCAGCTCCTCGTGGAGGAGGAGCTCCTCCATCCACGTGAGCCCGCGGCCGCCGTACTCCTTCGGCCACGTGAGCCCGAGGAGCCCGGCCTCGTGGAGCTTCCGCTGCCAGTGCCGGCCGAAATCGTAGAGCTCGGCCCGCGGCACCTCGCTGACCACGGGGCGCGCGGCCCAGTCCGGCGGGAGGTTGGCGGAGAGCCACGCTCGCACCTCGGCGCGGAAGGTCTCCTGCTCGGGAGTGAGCCTGAAATCCATCGATCCTCCGGGACTCGGAATCGAGCGACGCCAGTATATAGTACCCGGCCGGCCGCCCGCGACGAACGCGGGCGGGGCGCCGGGCCCACGCGGGGCTCCGCGACTTGCGCCCGCGCGGCGCGGATGCCATCCTCCCCGTAGCTCACCCGGAGGGAGCCGCCCGACCCATGCACACCCCGACCCTGAAGATCGAGCATGCCCGCTACGTGGTCACCCTGGACCGCGACCGCCGGATCGTCGCGGACGGCTCGATCCTCGTCGAGGGACAGCGCATCAGCCGCGTGGGCAAGGCGGGCGAGCTCCGGGACGTGGCCGCCGACCGCACCATCGACGCCCGTCACCTCCTGGTGACCCCGGGCTTCGTCAACGGCCACATGCACATCAGCTACGCCCACGCCGTCCGCGGCATCTTCCTCGACGATATGGGCAGCCCGCTGCCCTACGTCTTCCGGCTCCAGATGGCCATGACGGAGGACGAGGAGTACTACACGACGCTCCTCGGTCTGGTGGAGCTTCTCAAGGGCGGCACGGTCGCCTTCGTCGATCCCGGCAGCACCAAGTTCCCGGACGCGTGTCTGCAGGCGTACACGGACGCCGGCATTCGCGTGATCCTGGGGGAGGGCGTGTCGGATCTGGACGCGCCGTTCCCGCTCCCGCGCTACGGCACCGAGGAGGGCGTCCGTCGCACGGAGGCCTTTCTCCGGAAGTGGAACGGGCGGCTCGACGGGCGCCTCCGGGCGTGGGCGATGCCGTTCTCGCCGGAGTCGTGCAGCGCCGCGCTCCTGAGCGGCGTCAAGCGCGCGGCCGACGAGCTCGGGACGGGGCTGACGATCCACCACGGGAGCGGTCCCGGCGTGCGGCGGGAGTCCCTCGCCCGCCACGGGCTCGGTCCCACCCAGTACCTGGAGTCGCTGGGCCTGCTCGGGCCGAACGTGCTCCTGGCGCACGCGCCCGGCCTGGGCGACGACGAGATCGAGTGCCTGGCCCGCACCGGCACGGCCGTCGCGACCTGCCCGGTCATGAACGCCAAGCGCGGCAACGGGACTGCCCAGCACGGCCGGATGCCGGAGCTGCTCGAGAAGGGCATCCGCGTCGCGCTCGGCTCGGACTCGCCGAACAACTCGAACCACCTCGACATGGTACGGACCCTCAACATGGCGGCGCTCCAATACAAGGACGCGCGCCAGGACATGCGCCAGATCCCCGCCGAGCGCGCCCTCGAGATGGCCACGCTGCTCGGCGCGCAGGCGCTCGGGCTCGGGGCGGAGATCGGCTCGATCGAGCCCGGCAAGCGCGCGGACCTGGTGCTCTTCGACACGCAGCGGCCGGAATGGCAGGCCCTGTTCAACCCGGTCAACAACCTCGTCTACAACGCCGACGGCCGCAGCGTGCACACCGTGATCGTGGACGGCCGCGTTGTCGTGGACGCCTACCGCCAGTCCTTCGTGGACGAGGCGCAGCTCTTCTCGCGCGTCCAGGAGATCGGCGAGCGTCTCCTCGCCCGGACCGGCGTCGACCTGCCGCGGTCGCGCTGGCCGATCGTCTGAGCATGGCCCGCCGCCGCCGGCTCTGGCCGGTCGTCCTCGCCGTCCAGCTCGGAGTCCTCCTGGCCGCACTCGACTCCACGATCGTGGGGACGGCGATGCCGACGGTGATCGCCGCCCTCGGCGGAGCCCACCTCTATCCCTGGGCCTTCTCCATCTACATGCTCGCGTCCACGGTCATGATGCCGATCTTCGGCGGGCTCTCGGATCGACTCGGTCGTCGCGGACCCTTCATCGTCGCCACCGTCATCTTCTGCGCGGGCTCGGTCCTCGCCGGAGCCGCTCCGAGCATGCCGATCATGATCGCGGGCCGGGGCCTCCAGGGGGTGGGGGCGGGCGGCATCATGTCCATCGCCCTCATCATCTTCGGAGACCTCTTCGCGGGGCCGCGCCGCGGTCAGATGCAGGGGTTCATCACCGGGGTGTGGGGCGTCGCGAGCATCGCCGGCCCCCTTCTCGGGGGCGTCATCGTGGACGGCTGGAGCTGGCGCTGGATCTTCCTCCTGAACCTGCCGCTCGGCGCGCTGGTCATCGCCCTGGTTCTGGGCGGGCTCCACGAGACAGGGCAGCACATGGCGGGGCGCTCCCTCGACATCGCGGGCGCCGGAACCTTCGTCGCGGGCGTGACCGGGCTCATGCTCTTCGTGCTCGAGTCGGGCGCGTCCGGGGGGAGCCGCATCGGCGCCCTCCGGGTCGGCGCCGCGACGGTTGCCACCCTCGGCCTCGCCGCCTTCGTCTGGGCCGAGCGTCGGGCGGCCGATCCGTTCCTGCCGTTCCGTCTCTTCGCCGAGCCGGTCTTCACGGCCGCCTCGGCCGCGGGGTTCTTCTCCAGCGCCGCGATGTTCGGCGCGCTGGTCCATGTGCCGCTCCTCGTCCAGTGGGGGCATGGGACCGACGCGACAACCGCCGGACTGTCGCTGATGACCATGAGCACGGGCTGGTCGGTCGGCGGGCTCATCGCCGGGCAGCTTCTGAACCGGCTCGGCTTCCGGGCGCTCTCGCTCGCCGGCGCGACGCTCATGACGCTCGGTTACGCGACGCTCGCCTGGCGGCCCGATGTCGACTGGGGGGCCCTCCTGGTCATCGGCGGGGCGACGGGGATCGGCATGGGGCTCGTGTCGATCTCGCTCGTCGTGGCGGTGCAGAACGCCATCGAGCCCGCGCATCGGGGCGTCGCGACGTCGGGCCTGCTCTTCTTCCGTAACGTCGGGGCGACACTCGGGGTGGCGCTCATGGGCGCGATGCTCACGGCGCGACTGGGAGTCCGGCTGTCCGGCCTCGAGGAGGGGGCGCGGCACTTGCCCCCCGACCTCGTGCCCGTGCTCGTGGACGCGATCGGCTTCGTGTTCTGGCTCGGGGTCGGTGCGACGGTGCTCACGCTCGTCGCCACGTGCTTCCTGCCCGACGGCACGCCGCGGTCGGCCACGGCCGCCGCCTCTGGGGAGGCGCTCGGCTGAGCACGCCCCAGCTGCGCATCGATCTCGGCCGGCTGCGCCAGGACATCGAGACGCTCGCGACCATCGGGCGCGATCCGACCGGCGGGATCTCGCGGCCGGCCTGGAGCCCCGCCCACGAGGAGGCGCGGGCCTGGCTCCTCGCGCGGCTCCGCGAGGCCGGGCTCGCCGCCCGCGTGGATCCGGCCGGCAACGTCTTCGGCCGGCTCGGCGAGGGGACCCCGGTCGTGATGACGGGCTCCCACATCGACACGGTGCCGCGCGGCGGGCCGCTCGACGGCGCGCTGGGGGTGCTCGCCGGTCTCGAGTGTCTCCGGACGGTCGCGGCGTCGGGCCGGCGGCTCGCGCGGCCGCTCGAGGTGGCCGCGTTCACCGACGAGGAGGGGCGCTTCTACGGGTTCTTCGGCTCCCGGGCGCTGACGGGGTCGCTCGACCGCACCCTGGCCGAGCGGCTCGCCGATCCGACCGGGCTCCCGTTGCCCGAGGCGATGCGTCGCGCGGGGTTCGATCTCGCCACCGCGCCGACCGCGCGCCGCGACCCCCGCGAGATCGCCGCGTACGTCGAGCTCCACATCGAGCAGGGGCCCTGGCTCGAGACCGAGGACGTTCCGATCGGCGTCGTGGAGGGCATCGTCGGGATCCGCCGCTTCCGCCTGACCTTCGTGGGCCAGCCGGACCACGCCGGGACGACGCCCATGGACCGCCGGAAGGACGCCTTCTTGACCGCCGCCGAGTACGCGACGAAGAGCCGGGAGCTGGTGGTGCGGAGTGGCGAAGGCCGCGCCGTCACCACCATCGGGGTCGTGGAGGTGCGCCCCGGCGTGCCGAACATCGTGCCCGAGCGGGCGACGCTTCTCCAGGAGCTCCGCGATTCCGATCCCGCGTTGCTGGAGCGGCTCGCGAGCCGCACCCTCCAGGCCGCCCGGCGCGTCGCACGCCAGCGCGGCCTGGTGCTCGAGGTGGAGCACCTCATGCGGGCCGATCCGGTCCGGATGTCGCCGCGCATCCAGGCGACCATCGAGACGACGGCCAAGGAGCTCGGGCTCGGGACCCGGCGCATGCCCTCCGGCGCCGGCCACGACGCGCAGGTCCTGGCGGCGGTGACCGATGCCGGCATGATCTTCGTGCCGAGCCAGGGCGGGCGCAGCCACCGGCCGGACGAGTGGACCGATTGGCCGGCGCTCGAGCGCGGCGCCAACATGCTGCTCGGCACCCTCCTCCGCCTGGCCAGTTAGCAAAGCGGGGTCAGGCCCGCAGCTTGGCGGGGCTCGGGGTCAAGACCCGACCGCCTCAACTGGCGGAACGTGTTGGCGCTCCGGGGTCTGGCCCCACCGTGGCGAGCGTCGGGGGCGATCCCTTCCACCCCGCTTGCTTGCCGCCCGAGAGGGTGTCCGGTACCATGACAGGGTTCGAGATTCTCCAGGACACCACGCTTGGCGTGAGGCGATCGACATGAACGTCGCGGTGGTCGGAACCGGGTACGTGGGGCTCGTGACGGGGGCGGTCTTCGCCGACCTCGGGAACGACGTCGTCTGCGTCGACAAGGACGCCGCCAAGATCGAGGCGCTCCGGGTCGGGCGGATGCCGATCTACGAGCCGGGGCTCGAGGAGCTGGTCACCCGCAACTTCGCCGACGGGCGGCTCACGTTCTCCACCGACCTGGCCGATGCCGTCCGCCGGTCGGACATCATCTTCATCGCCGTCGGCACCCCCCCGAAGGCCACCGGCGAGTCCGACCTCACCGCCGTCGAGGAGGTCGCCCACGGCATCGCCGAGGCCCTCGATCGCTACAAGGTCATCGTCAACAAGTCCACGGTGCCGGTGGGCACCGGCGACCTGGTACGGAACATCATCGAGCGCAACCGGCGCCGGCCGGTCAGCTTCGACGTCGTCTCGAACCCCGAGTTCCTCCGCGAGGGCTCGGCCATCGAGGACACGCTCCGCCCCGACCGGATCGTCGTCGGCGCGCCCAGCCAGCAGGTGGCGATGACGCTGCTCGAGCTCTACGCGCCCCTCGAGCGGCCGATGATCATCACGGACGTCTACTCCGCCGAGATCATCAAGTACGCGTCGAACGCGTTCCTGGCGACGAAGATCTCCTTCATCAACGAGATCGCCAACCTCTGCGAGCTCGCGGGCGGCGACGTCACCCAGGTCATGAAGGGGATGGGCCTCGACCCGCGGATCGGTGCCGCGTTCCTCAACGCCGGCCTCGGGTACGGCGGCTCGTGCTTCCCGAAGGACACCGACGCCCTGATCCAGACGGCGGCCGGGCTCGGCTGCGAGCTCCGCACGCTCCGGGCGGTGGCGGACGTGAATCGCGAGCGAGTCCAGCGGCTCGTCGCGCTCATCCGGAAGGTCCTGGACCCCCTGGACGGCCGGGTCATCGTGGTGCTCGGACTGGCCTTCAAGCCGAAGACGGACGACATGCGCGAGGCGCGGAGCGTCGAGCTCATCGCGCACCTGGTCGAGGCCGGGGTGCGGGTGCGCACCTACGACCCCGTCGCGATGGACAACGCCCGCCGCACGCTGCCGGAGACCGTCGAGTACTGTCAGTCCTCCTACGAGGCCGCCGAGGGCGCGGACGCGGCCGTGATCGTGACGGAGTGGAACGAGTTCAAGCTCCTGAACCTGGAGCGGCTGCGGCAGGTGATGCGCCGGCCCCTCGTGTTCGACGGCCGGAACATCTACGAGCCGGAGCGGATGCGCCGGCTCGGATTCGAGTACCACTCGATCGGCCGGAAGCCGGTCTTCCCGGCCTGAGCGAGCCGCCCATGCGCGTGCTGGTGACCGGGGGCGCGGGGTTCATCGGCTCGCACCTGTGCGAGTTCCTGCTCGACAAGGGGGCCGAGGTCCTGTGCCTCGACAACCTCTCGACCGGCACCAGTGACAACATCGAGCGGTTCCGGTCCGAGCGCTTCACGTTCATCAAGCTCGACGTCACCAACTACATCTACGTGGCCGGCCCCGTCGACTACGTGCTGCACTTCGCGAGCCCGGCGAGCCCCGTGGACTACCAGCAGCTGCCCATCCCGACCCTCAAGGTGGGGGCGCTGGGCACCCACAAGGCGCTCGGTCTCGCCAAGGCCAAGCGGGCCCGGTTCCTCCTCGCGTCGACGTCGGAGGTCTACGGCGACCCCCTCATCCACCCGCAGCGGGAGGACTACTGGGGCAACGTGAATCCGGTGGGGCCGCGCGGGGTCTACGACGAGGCGAAGCGCTTCGCCGAGGCCATCACCATGGCGTACCACCGCTACCATGGGCTCGACACGCGCATCGTCCGCATCTTCAACACGTTCGGCCCGCGCATGCGGCGGGACGACGGGCGGGCGATCCCGAACTTCATCGACCAGGCCCTGCGGGGGCAGCCCATCACCGTGTACGGCGACGGCTCCCAGACCCGGTCGTTCCAGTACGTGTCGGACCTGGTCGACGGGCTCTGGCGCCTGATGGAGTCCGACGTCCACGATCCCGTCAACATCGGCAACCCGCACGAGATGACGCTCCTCGAGCTCGCCAAGCGCGTCATCCGGCTCGCCGGCAGCGCGAGCCCGATCGTGTTCCAGCCGCTGCCGGTCGATGATCCAAAGATCCGGCAGCCCGACATCACGCGAGCCCGCACGCTCCTCGGGTGGGAGCCGCGCGTCGACGTGGACGAGGGGCTCCGCCAGACGATCGATTGGTTTCGCCAGAAGCTCGACCGATAGTCGGCTCGAGCCGGGCAGGCCGTTCCGGGGAGGCAGCGCGATGATCGACGACGAGCTCAAGGCCATTCTGGTGTGCCCCAAATGCAAGGGCGACCTCCTGTTCGAGGACGCCCGCATCGTCTGCCCGGCGTGCCGGAAGGCCTATCCCATCCGCGACGACATCCCCGTCATGCTGATCAGCGAGGCGGTCGACTGGGCGCCGCCCTCGGCCCGCTCCTGACCGGCGGGCTCCACCCGTGACCGTGCAGGCGGTGATCCTCGCCGGGGGACTGGGGACCCGGCTCAGGCCGCTGACGCTCGAGCGGCCGAAGCCGGTCGTCCCGCTGCTGAACGTGCCGTTCCTCGCCTACCAGCTCGGGATGCTCGGCGCGCACGGGGTGCGGGACGTGATCCTCTCCATCTCCCACCGGTCGGAGGCCATCCGCGCGATCATGGCCCAGGAGGACCTCGGCCCCGTGCGGCTGCGCGACGTCGTCGAGCGGGAGCCGCTCGGCACGGCCGGCGGCGTGCGGAACGCCGCCGACCTGGTCGACGGGCGCGTGGTCGTGATGAACGGAGACGTCCTCTCCGATCTCGACCTCACCGCCATGCTCCGCGCCCACGAGGAGCGGCAGGCGGCGGCGACCATCCATCTCATGCCGGTCGAAAACCCCACCGCGTACGGTCTGGTGGAGCTCGAGCCCGACGGTCGCGTGCGTCGCTTCCTGGAGAAGCCCGGCTGGGAAGAGGTCACGACGAACACCGTCAATGCCGGCGTCTACGTGCTGGAGCGCGAGCTTCTCGAGTGGATCCCGAAGAACGAGGCGTACTCGATGGAGCGCGAGTTCTTCCCGCTGCTTCTCGAGCGGGGCGCACGTTTCTTCGGCTTCGTGTCGCCGGGCTACTGGGTCGACATCGGCACGCCGGCGAAGTACTTCCAGGCGCAGCAGGACCTGCTGGCGGGCCGGTTCCGCGCCCACGTGGCGCCGCGCGGGCGCGAAGGGCCCGAGGGCTGGATCCACCCGACGGCATCCATCGCCGCCACGGCGCGGATCCGTGGGCCCGTGGCCATCGGTCCGGAGTGCCAGATCGAGGCGGGCGCCGCGGTGGGGCCGAGCGTCGTCCTCGGCGCCGGATGCCGCATCGGCGCCGGCGCGCAGCTCGACACGGCGGTGCTCTGGGAAGAGGTCGAGGTGGGCACGGCGGCCCGGCTCACGGGATGTCTCCTCGGACGGGGCGTGTCGATCGGCGCCCACACCCGCGTCACCCCCGGTGCGGTCCTGGGGGACGGCACTCGCCTCGGCGACTATTCCCGCCTCGCCGGGGATCCCTGAGTGCCGCCGGAGGTGCAGGCCCCCCGCATCCGGTTCGGCACGGACGGATGGCGGGGCGTCATTGCGGACGACTTCACCGAGGCCAACGCCGCGACCGTCGTCCAGGCCGCCGCCACCGCGTGGGCTGACGAGGCCGGCGGCCACGCGCGGCCGCTCGTCGTGGGCTACGACACCCGCTTCAATTCCCGCGCGGTCGCGCACCTCGCCGCGGACATCCTCGCGGCCAATGGCTGGCGCGTGCTCCTGGCCGACCGGCCGGTGCCGACGCCGGTCGTGTCCTACAGCGTCATCGCCCGCGAGGCGGCCGGCGGCCTGGTCGTGACGGCGAGCCACAACCCGGCGCGCTTCAACGGGATCAAGCTCAAGGGCGCGTTCGGCGGCTCGGCGGACCCGGAGTTCACCGGGCGCGTCGAGGCGGCGCTCGGGCGTACCCCGCCGCGGCGGCGGCCGGCCGCGGGCGGCGGCCGCGTCGAGACCGTCGACCTCCTGCCCGACTACCTCGACCGCCTGCGGAGCCGCGTCGCCCTGGATCGCCGGCCGGCGAGGCCTCTCCGCATCGTCGCCGACGCCCTCCACGGCGCGACCAACGGGCTCATGCGGGAGCTCGTGCCGGCCGCCTGGGGCGAGGTGCGAATCCTGCACGGCGAGCCCGACCCGCTCTTCGGCGGGCTCCATCCCGAGCCGATCCCGCCGCACCTCGACCAGCTCGCCGCCGAGGTGCGCGCGAGCGGCGCGGACCTGGGGGTCGCCATGGACGGGGACGGCGACCGGCTCGGCGCCGTGACCGGCGCGGGGCGCTACGTGACGCCGCACGAGGTCCTCACGCTCCTCGTGCGCCACCTCGTCGGAGTCCGGGGGTGGCGGGGCGAGGTCGCGAAGGGCTTCGCGATGGGCGTGCAGGTCGATCGGCTGTGCGCGCGTCTCGGGATCCCGCTCCACGTCACGCCCATCGGATTCAAGCACATCGCGAGCCTCATGCGGACCCGTGATATCCTGATCGGTGGCGAGGAATCGGGCGGCATGGGCTTCCGAGACCACCTGCCCGAGCGTGATGGTCTCCTGTCGGCCTTGCTCGTTCTGGAAGCGGTCGTGGCCTCCGGCGACACCCTCGACGCGCTCCTGCGGAACCTGGAAGCCGAGGCGGGTGCCGCCTCCTACCGGCGGCGTGACTACACCATTTCCCCGGACCGGGGGCGCGCCCTCGTCGCCGCGCTGGACGCGGCCCCCCCGGACCGGATCGGCGTCCGGCCGGTCACGCGGCGCGAGACGCTGGACGGGCGGAAGTACTGGCTCGGCGATGGGGCGTGGGTATTGATCCGGGCATCGGGGACGGAGCCGGTGCTGCGCGTGTACGTGGAGGCGGAAACAGCGGTGGAGGTCGAACGGTTGCACGCGGCCGCCGAGGCGCTGGTGGGCCGGCACACCTCGTGACGAGCCCGGCGAGCCAGCCGTGAGCGATCTCGATCGGATCCGCAACTTCTCGATCATCGCGCACATCGACCACGGGAAGTCCACGCTCGCCGACCGGCTCCTCGAGCTGACCGGGACGATGGATCCCCGCAAGGCCGTCGACCAGGTGCTCGACTCGATGGACCTCGAGCGCGAGCGCGGGATCACGATCAAGGCCCACACGGTGCGTCTCCTCTACCAGGCGCGCGACGGCCACACCTACACCCTGAACCTCATCGACACGCCGGGGCACGTCGACTTCTCGTACGAGGTGTCCCGGAGCCTCGCCGCGTGCGAGGGCGCCATCCTGGTCGTCGACGCCGCGCAGGGGGTCGAGGCGCAGACGCTCGCGAACTTCTACCTGGCCTTCGACTCGAACCTCACGCTGGTGCCGGTGCTCAACAAGATCGACCTCCCGCAGGCCGACGTCGAGGGCGCGACGCAGCAGCTCGTCGACCTCCTCGGGTTCGGGCCGGACGAGCCCATCCCCATCAGCGCCAAGTCGGGCACCGGCGTCGCCGACGTCCTCGAGGCGGTCGTCCACCGCATCCCCCGGCCGGTGGGGGATCCGGAGGCGCCGCTGAAGGCGCTCGTGTTCGACTCCTTCTACGACCCCTACCAGGGGGTCGTGACCTACGTCCGCGTGATCGACGGCCGCGTCGTGCCGGGCATGAAGATCCTGCTCATGTCGAACGGGAGGGTCTTCGAGGTCCAGCAGGTCGGCGTCTTCTCGCCGCAGATGGTGCAGGTGGACGAGCTCGCCACCGGCCAGGTCGGCTTCCTCACGGCGGGGATCAAGCGGGTCGCCGACTCGCGCATCGGGGAGACGATCACCGACGCGGCGAACCCCACGGCCGCGCCGCTCCCCGGGTTTCGCGAGGCGAAGCCCATGGTCTTCTCGGGGCTCTATCCCGTGGAGGACACCGAGTACCAGGCCCTCCGGGACGCGCTGGAGAAACTCCGGCTCAACGACTCGGCGTTCAACTTCGAGCCGGAATCGTCCATCGCGCTGGGCTTCGGCTTCCGGTGTGGGTTCCTGGGACTGCTCCACATGGAGATCATCCAGGAGCGCCTCGAGCGGGAGTTCGGCCTCACGCTGATCGCCACCGCCCCGTCGGTCCGCTACCGCATCGAGACGGTCCAGGGGGAGACGATCGAGATCGACAACCCCTCGAAGCTCCCTCCGGTGGGCGACATCGTCGCGATGTCGGAGCCCTACGTCCGGGGGTCGATCTTCGTGCCGACGGAGTTCATGGGCGGCATCTACAAGCTCGCCCAGGAGGCGCGCGGCGAGCACCGCGCGGTCGAGCACATCGGCAAGCGCGTCCACCTGACCTTCGACTTCCCCCTCGCCGAGATCATCGTGGACTTCTACGATCGGCTGAAATCCCTGTCGCGCGGCTACGCGTCGTTCGACTACGACTTCCTCGAGTTCCGGCCCTCGGAGCTCGTCAAGCTGGACATCCTCCTCAACGGCGATCCGGTGGACGCGCTGTCCCTCATCGTCCACCGGGACAAGGCCCACGAGCGGGGGAAGGCCCTGGCCGAGAAGCTCAAGGCGGTCATCCCGCGCCAGATGTTCGAGGTCGTGATCCAGGCGGCGATCGGCAGCCGCGTCATCTCCCGTGAGACGGTGCGGCCGCTCCGGAAGAACGTCACGGCCAAGTGCTACGGCGGCGACATCACCCGGAAACGCAAGCTTCTCGAGCGCCAGAAGGAAGGCAAGAAGCGGATGAAGCAGATCGGTCGTGTGGAGATTCCCCAGGAAGCCTTCCTCTCGGTGCTCCGGTCCTAGGAGCGGCCATGACACAGCCGATCAACCACACTTCGCCAGGGGACGTCCCGCGGGAGACCGCCAAGGTGCGGAAGAAGTCGGTCCTCCGCGAGTACACCGAGGCGATCCTCGTCGCGGTGCTGCTGGCCCTCCTCATCCGGACGTTCGTCGTCCAGGCGTTCAAGATCCCCTCGGGCTCGATGATCCCGACCCTCCTCGTCGGCGACCACATCCTGGTCAACAAGTTCGTCTACCGCTTCACGGCCCCCAAGCGGGGCGACGTGATCGTCTTCAAGTACCCGGTGGACGAGTCGCGCGACTTCATCAAGCGGATCATCGCGGTCGGCGGCGAGGACCTCAGCATCAAGGACCAGAAGATCTACGTGAACTGCAAGCCCGTGGAGCCGACCTGCCGGCCGATCGACGATCCGTGGGGCAAGTGGGAGGACCGCTTCGGGACCAGCGAGAGCACGTCCGTGAAGGTGCCGCCCGACTCCTACTTCGTGATGGGTGACAACCGGAACAACAGCCAGGACAGCCGCTACTGGGGCTTCGTCAAGCGCGACAAGATCAAGGGCCGGGCCTTCCTGATCTACTGGTCCTGGGACTCGGAGAAGGACTCCATCCCGGAGCACGTCCGGTGGAGCCGGCTGGGCAAGCTGATCTACTAGCGCGGCCGGCGCCGGGCCCGTTCCCGGCGGCCGAGCTCCAGGCGGGCCCGGGCGGCGAGCGGTACGGCATCTACGTCCACTGCCCGTACTGCCGCACGAAGTGTCCCTACTGCGACTTCAACGTCGCGATCCACCGCGAGGACCGCATCGCGCCGTTCGTGGCCGGGCTCCGCGCCGAGATCGCGCGCTACGCGGCGCTGCCGTGGGCCCGCCGGGTGCCCGGCGGGAGCCTGTTCCTCGGCGGCGGCACGCCCTCCCTCCTCCCGCCCGAGGCGGTCGCCGCGGTGCTGGCCGACGCTCGCCAGGGCCTCGGGCTCGCGCCGGACGCCGAGGTGACGCTCGAGGCGAATCCGGAAGGCCTCGACGCGGCCCGCCTGCGCGCCTTCCGCGCGGCCGGCGTGACGCGGCTGTCCCTCGGCGTCCAGTCCCTCGACGACGAGGTGCTCCGGCGGCTCGGCCGGACGCACTCTGCCGCCGACGCGGGCCGCCGCCTATCGCGCGGCCCGCGCCGCCGGCTTCGACGACGTGAGCGTGGACCTCCTCTACGCGTCGCCCGGCCAGGACCTCGCGACGTGGCTCCGGACCCTCGACGCGGCCCTCGCCTGGGAGCCCGATCACCTCTCGGCCTACGCGCTCACGCTCGAGCCCGCCACCCCGTTCGGCCGTCGCCCGCCGGCCGGCCTGCCGGACGAGGATCTCCAGGTGGCCCAGTTCGACGCGCTGGTCGAGCGCGCCGCGCGCGCGGGTCTCGAGCGGTACGAGATCTCGAACTTCGCCAAGCCGGGCCGGCGCTCCCGCCACAACCTGGGGTACTGGCACCGCCGCGACTATCTCGGGCTCGGGCCGGGCGCCCACGGCGGCCTCGGCGCGATCCGCTACTGGACGCGGCGCTCGGAGCCCCGCTGGCGAGCCGCGGTGCTCGCGGGGGAGTGGGGGATCGAGAGCTGGGAGCGGCTCTCCGCGCGGCAGGTCGCGGGTGAGCGCCTCGTCCTCGGGCTGCGGCTCGCGGAGGGTGTGCCGCTCGAATGGCTCGAGCGGCACCTCGCCGCGCCGCCGGGGCCGGGCGCCCCGGGCGTCGACCGTTACGTCGAGGCCGGGCTGATGGCGATCCGCGACGGGCGTGCTGCCCTCACGGACCGCGGGGTGCTCCTCTCGGACACGGTCTTCGCGGAGCTGGTCTGACGCCGACCGCGTCCGGCGCGCGTCGGTTCCGGGCAACCTTGACAACCCCGCGTCGTGCCTGGATATTTGCCATGGTGAGCTGCCGCAGAACTGTTCCGGCCGTCCATCCGCTGACACATCTCACGGGGAGTCCATGAGAGGCAACGAGCTGAACGAGCGCGAGCGGCAGGTGCTCCAGGCCCTGCTGTTCGAATACACGGTCACGGCGGAACCCGTCGGGTCCCGCCAGCTGGCCAAGAAGCACGCGCTCGGCCTCTCCCCGGCCACGATCCGCAACACCATGGCCGACCTGGAGGAGATGGGCTATCTGCCCCAGCCCCACACCTCGGCGGGCCGGGTGCCGACCGACAAGGCCTACCGGTACTACGTCGACAGCCTGATGGGCCGCGCGGAGGTCGGTCGCCCGGACGCGCATCGCCTCCAGCGCCAGGTCTCGGGCACCCGCAGCGAGATCGACGACCTCATGGAGGCGACGTCGGCGCAGCTCTCGGAGCTGTCCCACTACGCGGCGGTGATCCTGGCGCCGCCGCTCCAGCACACGCGCCTCGAGCGCGTCGACCTCATCCCCGTCGAGGGGGACCGGGCGATCGTCGTCCTGGCGACCGAGACCGGGTGGGGCATGAGCCGCATCCTCTCCTTCGAGGAGCCGGTGCCGCGGAGCGAGGCGCGCGAGGTCGCGCGGCTCCTCACCGAGCAGTACGCGGGGCTCACGTTCCAGGAGATCCGGAGCCGGGTGGCCGACGCGGCCGCGCCGGCGACGCCCGACCGCGTGCTGCGCACGGCGGCCTCGGTGGCGCGCCGCGTGTTCCAGTCCCTCTGGGACCGGAACCTCTACATCGGCGGCGCGATGAACATGCTCGACCAGCCCGAGTTCGGGATCGGCACGATGCGGGCCCTCCTCAAGACGTTCGAGGAGAAGCGCCAGCTGATCGAGCTCCTGACCGCGCGCGCCCAGGCCTCGGGCGACGTGCAGGTCGTGATCGGCTCGGAGATGCCGTTCCAGGAGATGCAGGAGACCAGCCTGGTGGCGGCGTCCTACCGCTTCCACGACCGCGTGCTGGGCGTGCTCGGCATCGTGGGACCGCGGCGGATGCCCTACGCGAAGATCGTGCCGCTCGTCGAGTACACGGCGCGCCTGGTGTCGCGGCGCCTCACCCGCCTCGGCGGCGTGTCGCCCCTCGGATAGGCCATGGCCAACGATCGGTGGCGGGGGCCGGACGACGCTGCCTGGGGCGCGCGCGACGCGGAGACGGACGCGCCGGGCGCGCCGGCGCTCCGGACGAGAGCTTCGAGACGCTCCGGGCGGAGCGGGATACCCGGGCGCGCGAGGCGGCCGAGGCGCAAGATCGCTATCTCCGCACGCTCGCCGAGTTCGAGAACTTCCGCCGGCGGACCAGCCGGGAGCGCGACGACTGGCGGCGCCAAGCGCAGGAGACGGTGCTCCGCGAGATCCTGCCGGCGCTCGACAACTTCGACCGTGCGCTGGCCGTGCCGCCGGCGCCGGGCGCGGACCCGGCGTTCCGGACCGGCGTCGAGCTGATCCACCGGGACCTCCTGGCCGCGCTCGAGCGGATGGGGGTCCGGCCGTTCGTCGCCGTCGGGCAGCCCTTCGACCCGACGCGGCACGAAGCGGTGGGACGGGTCGAGCGTGTCGACCTCGACGACCAGACCGTCGTGGCGGAGCCCCTCCGCGGCTATCTCATCCAGGACCGCGTGCTCCGCCCCGCGCAGGTCGTCGTCGCCGTGCACCCGGCCGCCGCCGCGTCGGGCGGCGAGGGCGCGGCCTGACCGGCCACCGCCGAGACCCCGTGACCGGCGCCGCGATTCCCTCTCGATAGCCATGGCCCAACGCGACTACTACGAGCTCCTCGGCGTCGCGCGGGACGCGGCGGAAGCCGAGATCAAGAAGGCCTTCCGGCAGCTCGCGCTCAAGCACCATCCCGACCGGAACCCCGGCGACGCCCAGGCCGAGGAGCGGTTCAAGGCGATCAACGAGGCCTACGCCGTCCTCTCGGATCCCGGGCGCCGCGCCCAGTACGACCGCTACGGCCGCGTGGACCTGCCGCCGGGCGGGGTGGACCTCGGCGGGCTGGAGGACCTGTTCGGCGATCTCTTCGAGGGGTTCTTCGGCGGCGGGCGCGGGGGCCGCCGGGGCGGCCGCGGCCGCTCCGGCGACGATCTCCGCTACGACCTCGAGATCACGCTCGAGGACGCGGCCCACGGGCTCGAGACGAAGCTCCAGATCCCCCGGCTCGAGGCCTGCGAGGCGTGCAAGGGGAGCGGCGCCGAGCCCGGGTCGGGGCGGGTCCAGTGCCCGACGTGCAAGGGACGCGGCCAGCTGCGCTACCAGCAGGGTTTCCTGACCGTCGCCCGGACGTGCTCCCAGTGCGGCGGCGAGGGGCAGATCATCAAGAATCCCTGCAAGACCTGCTCGGGCCAGGGCCGCGTCCAGCAGGAGCGGACGCTCAAGGTGCGCATCCCGCCCGGCGTCGACGAGGGCGCGCAGATGCGCATCACCGGCGAGGGCGAGGGCGGCGTGGGCGGCGGCCCGCCGGGCGACCTCTACGTCGTCCTCCACGTGAAGGAGCATCCCTTCTTCACGCGGCAGGGCAACGAGCTCTACTGCGCGCTCCCGCTCACCTTCGCCCAGGCGGCCCTGGGGGCCGAGGTCGACGTCCCGATCCTGAACGGCGTCGCGCAGGTCAAGGTGCCGGCGGGGACGCAGAACGGCGACGTGCTGCGGCTCCGCGGGAAGGGGATGCCGAGCCTCCACGGGCGGGGCCGCGGCGACGCGTGCTACAGCGTGGTGGTCGAGGTGCCGCGGAAGCTCACCGCGCGGCAGCGGGAGCTCCTCGAGGAGTACCAGCGCGTCTCGTCCGGCGAGGAGCAGGGCCCGCTCGTCGGCGGCTTCCTGGAGTCGCTCAAGAAGCTCTTCGGCGGCTGAGCGCCACCGACGGCGCTTGCTGCCATTTTGCTACCACGTCGGAGTTGGCTTCGCCGGATTGACCGCAGGATTGCCTACGCGAACTCGATTGTGGGGAGGAGTGAGCGCCAGCGGCAGAAAAGCGGCGGGCCGGGTGCCCTCGCACCCGGCCCGCCAGGTTCCGATCCGTGACGTCTGTCTACGCGGACTTCCGCCCGAACCAGCGCTTCCCGCGCCAGGCGCCGGCGCCGACCAGCCCCGTGCCGAGCAGGAGCAGCGTGCCGGGTTCGGGGACGGCGGTGGGCGGCGCCGCGGCGACGTAACTGGCGAAGTTGCCCGCCCCGCCACCGGAAAGGGTCGCGGTGACCACGCCCGTGAGTGAGAACGGGCTACCGTCGATCCTGTCGAACAGGCCGGAGGCCGTCCCGGTGTCGAAGCTACTGCCGTTGAAATCCACCGCCTGAGGACCGGCGGTGAAATCCGTCAGCCCCAGCAGGGTATTGTTCCTGTCGGCGTAGGCTTGGAAGACGCCCGTTCCGCTGAGGTCGCCTGCGATCACGGTCCCACCCAGCCCGCTTGACACATCCAGGCTACCACCCTACGAATCCCGTCGTGGTCGTGCTCGTGCGCGTCTGTCGACTACCAGAGTCCCCAGCTTTGAGTTTTGAACACGTAGCTGTAGAGCGCGAGGTTGGTCACCGCGTGCGCCACGATGGGGGTGAGCAGATCGCGCCGCACGATCCAGAGTCCGGCCATGATCAGCCCGTATGCGAATGCGGCAAGCCATTGGGCAGGCGGATGGCCGACCGCGAACGCGACCACGGACACGATGACGCCGAGCCAGCTCCAGGCGCCGGGCGGCAACTCGTGAATCGATCGCGAATCGATTACATTGCCGAACGATGCCTTCCCGGACCGCTTTTCCTGCTGCCACTGTGTGAACAGGCCGAGGATGTAGCCGCGGCATAACAGCTCTTCAGCGAACGGCACGAGCAACGTGGCCGCAGCCAATCGCCAGGCGAATGCGCGTGCACCGTATACGTCGCCCGTGGCCGCATCCTGAAACGGCAGCACCAGGCCCGCCCAGACGAAGACCGCACCAACGCCGGCGGCCGCCCCGAACAATATCGATCCGATCGGCGACTTCGGGCCGATCACACCTTTGTACTGCTTCCGGAAGAACCACAGCAGTCCGCCCATCGCCACAATCCGAAGGGCGTAGTCCAGCTCGCGATTCAGATCCTCGGCAACCGTCGCAATGATCACGTAGGCGGCGTAAGGCGCGAAATAGGGAAGCAGGAGGTCGCGATTGACCGTTAATCGAGGCTGGCTACTGGTCATTGAGAGGGCTTGCGGCCGGTGTCACCGCGCTTCGGGGCGCCGCGGTTCTCCGCCCCCGCCCTCGGCCCCGCCTGCGCGCCGCTCGCCGGGCGGGTCGTCCTTCGGCGGGATCCATCCCAGGCCGCCGCAGACGCAGGTCACCATCTCGCCCGACACGCCGAGCTCGGTGCGGCCCGTGCCGCCGCAGATCGGGCAAAAGGGGAAGCCGCGCGGCCTCGGCGGGATCAGGGAATCGAGCTCGGGGTAGCGCTCGCGCTCCTGCGCCAGTACCCACCACTGCCGCCAGCGGCTCTCCGGGGGGCGCGGGTCGCGCGGCGGCGACGCGGCGAACGACAGCACCTGACCGTCCGGCCGCACGCCGTACCAGCGCTCGCGGTCGTCCACCGTCACGTGGTCGCGGACGAGCGGGAGGAGGTCGAGCTCCCGCGCGGCGCCGCGGAGGTCGAGGGGGTCGGGCGCCTGCTGCGCCACGAAGGCGCGAATGCGCGCGCGGAGTGCGTCGGCGGTCGCCGCGTCGGCCGCGGCCTGGTTGGCCGGCCTCGGCTCGTCCATGCTCATCCCCCAGCACCGCCCGCCAGACCGACCGCCCGTACGTGCTCAGATAGAGGAACCGGCGCCCGCTCGGCTGCGGCACGTAGCGGAGGTCGCCGCAGTGCGGCCGCTTGGGCAGCCCCTTCGATGCCAGCATCCACGAATCGCCGAGGGCGATGCCCTTGTCGCGACTCACGTGGACGCGGTCGTCCGTCGCGGCGAAGAGCGCCGGCCCCTCGAAGCTCGGGGCGACCTCGAGGCCGTAGAACGGCCCGCTCGGCGCCTTGAGCAGCTGCTCGACCACCGGCGGCCGGACGCGCAGGAGGAGCCCCGTTCCGCTCGGCACCCGGTTGAATGTCACGAACGCCATCTCGGAGCTCAGGCAGGCGATGTGGTGGACTGCGTCGCCCTTCTCTTCCTGCTTCGGGTTCTTCTGAGGCGGGAGCGTGAGCTCCCAGACGTGGCTCGTCTCGACGGTGATCAGGAAGAAGCGGCCGCCGTCCGTGCCGACGAAGATGCGCTCGCCGTCATGCGACGCGACGGCACTGATGGCGTACCCCGTGGCGATCGGGACGCGGGCGATGAACTCCCATCCGGGCGTGCCTCCATGGTGGTCGCTGAAGAAGGCGAAGACGCTCGACTTCGTTCCCGCCACCGCATACATGTGGTACCCCGCCCCGTTGCGGCGGCGGGGGGAGGCGATCGCCGAGATCACGGGGCCCTGGAGCCCGTTCGGCGTGGCGAGCTGCGGGTCGGCGACGGTGACGGGGACGATCTTGTCGGGCCCGACCTTCTTCGCGGCGAGGTCCCACTTCGTGTGGCGCACGCTCGGCGGCTCGCCGTTGTTCTGGAAGAGCAGGTGCCCGGTGGCCACGAAGGTGCAGATGTGGCCGTCGCCGTATTCGAACTCCCGCCACGGCAGCACCGTCGGCTCCACGGCGCACGAGACGTTGCCGTTGTCTTGGAGCCCGCCCGCCAAAGGACAGGGACCCAACTCAGGGGTGCAGGTTGGCGTTGGCGGTTCGGGTTGGGATTGGGCTTGCGCCGCCGTCGGCGCGGTGACCGAGAGCACGAGGGGGATGGCGGCGGCGGTCCCGATTCTGGCCAGGACCTGCCGGCGGGTCGGTCCCGGCACGGGCCGCTCACCGGCGAGGAGCCGCGCCCGGCCGAGCGCCGCGAGTCCGTACTCGACGGCGGCGGCCGTGACGGGAACGCCCGTCTCCGCGCGCACCGCCGCGGCGAGGGCCGACACCGGACGGCGGCCGTCGCACTGACGCCAGATGGCGGCCGCCAGCGCGTCCAGGCTGTGGGCGCGCGCGCGCTCGAGGTCGTAGACGAGCACCTCGTCGCCCACCGTTTTCACGACCAACCCGTCCCGTCGTGCCAGCGCCCGGCATTCATCCCACACCTCCCCGCGTCATGTCCGCGCCACGTCCACCCGTCGCGTCGAACGCGGCCTGCCCAGCCGCGACGGGGAAGAGGTCGACCGCGTCGTCCCGGACGGAGCGCACGAGGTCACGGCATTCAGCCCGGTCCAGCCGTCCCGCATCCCGACCGTGCCGGCGCACGGTTCGCACCGCAATGGCCACCATCAACAGAAGCATAAAACCAAGATGAACCTATCATCGACCCGCGCCGGCCCGCAAATTCGACCTTGGTCCCATTCGCAGCGCGGCGCGCTCCAGGATCCCGGCCATCTCGGCGTTGCCCGGCCGCTGGGCGCATGCGTGAGTGGCGTGACGTCCGGACGGCGACGTGACGCGGCCCGCCTTCCCGGGGATGATGGCCTCGGGCAGCGCCGTCCAGCCGAGAACGGAGCCGTCTCACCGATTCCGCATCACGGATCACGAGCTCCGCTTCTTCGGGTCTGCCGGCGCTGCGACAGCGCTACCTGAGCGGCGGCCGCCCCGAGGCATCACTCGTCATCCTCGCCCAGGACGAAACGTCGCGCCGCCTCGTCGCTGGGTGACGCCGGCCCCAGCCCGACGATGTCTGGAGCTCGTTCAGGCTCGGCGGCCGGCACGCACGGGAGGGCGAGGGCAACGAGCACCGCGACGATCCTGATCCTCATCGCTCGCCCGGGGGCCGCCGAGCGCAACCCTGCCAAACCAGCGATCGAGGCGAGGCCGATGGGCGAAGCTGGCATTGACACGGCGCCTCTTCGGGCTGATTCTTCGGACCTGGGGACCCCGTCACCGGGACGGCAATCGTTCCATGCGGAAACGCTGACGAAGTCGACTTCGACGATCAGCTCAACCGCGGAGGATCTGAGGAGCGCTGATGTTCGTTTTGCAGATGGGGGGCTGGCTGATCTTCGCGTGCATTCTGGCGTCCTTTATCGAGCACCAGGTACACAAGACGCTGATGCACAGAAGGAACTTCCTCAGTGAGCGTATGACATCCTTCAAACGCGTATTCGAGGCTCACACTCTTGTGCACCACAAGCACTACACCGCGATATTCAGCGATGAACCGGTCGCCCGTGGCGAAGACAAGGAGATACGGCTGACTGTGCGCAAGGCGCCGATCAAGGCTCTTCCATTTGCGGCGCTCATTGCATTGGCGTCCTGGCAAGGGGCAGCGATCTTCGTGGCCGTCATTATTTTTCATCACTGGGCGTGGAACAAGATTCATCTGGAGATGCACAAGCCGGAGAAGAGGATCTTCAGCACCTGGCCGGTCTACAAGTTTCTGGCGCGACGTCACTGCCTGCATCACCGACACCTGGACAGGAACTTCAATGTTGTGTTCCCCCTGGCTGACTATGTTCTTGGAACTAACGCTCGGGCCAACGACGCGGATCTGAAATATATGAAGCAGTGGGGGTTGTGAATCGAACCAAACGAAGCTGATTCATCATAAATGCGCGCCATCGCTGACGAACGTCCGCTGAATTCGCAGCCAGTTCAGGCATTACGTCTTGTTGTGACGCGCATAGAAGGAACGATTAGCGCCACCTCCGTGGGCGGCCACGCGGTCGGCCGGCTCAAAAATCTGATACGCTTCGTCTCGTACCGCCGAATCGTCGAAGCTCTTCGGGGTTGAGCCGGAACCGGCCTGTCGTTCTGCCCACTTCCGGCGCGTCGTCTCCGGCTGCTTCCGTTTTGCTACCACTTGGTGCCGGGTGAGAGCTCGATCGGAGCTCGTCGAGACCGTCCACCGCCTCCCGATCGGTCAGAGGTCCACCACCATCCATAACTATCCACTCCTGTCGACCCCTTGAAGCCCACTCCTGTCGACCCCTTGAAGCGACCCGAGGAAGGCGCCCGCGCTACTGACGATGGAGCAATTTGTGCCTTCCTTCACCCTCTTGCGTGAGAGCCGCACTCACCCTCTCAACCTGCACCAGAACGGCGGGGAAGTCGGGGCGACCGATTCGATCGAAAGCTGGTTCCCCTATGGAATCGACCTTCTTGCAATGCTGCCACGGATTTCCGGAGTATTTCACTCGCTTGTGCTCGACAAACACACGAACGGAGCGCTGCAGGACGGCAACTACATCGCCGTGCCGCAACGGGCCTAACGTTGTCTCGGCTACTCGGGTCGGACTGCGTCTCGCTCGTGGAAGTCGTGCTCGTAGGGCTTGGCGTCATCGAGAAACCCATACAAGAAGTGGCGCCAAGACACCTGCAGGAACCCGGACAGTTGCGTGCTTGCTCCGATCGTTCTTATACTTTCTGAACGGGACGGTTCGGCAACTCGCTGGGAAATAGCAACCTAGGTTAGAAGATCTCCGCAATCGCCGCCTTGGACTGCTCGTTGCCAGCGTAGTGGAGAGGCACCACCTCAATGTGCGAAAAGTACTCGTGCACCCGCACTTCCGTTTCGACTGGCATGCAGCCCTCATGCACGTTCTGGTCCGCCATCCGGCACTCTGCGGATCCTCCGGCGATGGCTGGCCGGCGCCCTGCTGGGGCGCGCCCGTGAAGGTCCTGTTCGTCTGCACCGGGAACATCGCGCGGAGCCCGGCGGCGGAGGCGGCGTTTCGCGAGCTGGTCGGGCCGGCGGCGGGGCACGAGACGCGCTCCGCGGGCACGGGGTCAGCTGCCACGCGGCGCCTCACCACGCGGGAGCTGGCCTGGGCCGACGTGGTCGCGGTGATGGAGGCCGAGCATCTGACGGAGATCCGGCGATTCTGGCCGAACCACGCGCGCAAGGTGCGCGTGCTCGGGATTCCGGATGACTACGATCCCGGCGAGGAGCCGCTGCGGGAGTTCGTCAGGCAGAAGGTCGAGCACCTCCTGGCCGACCTCCAGATTCCCTCGGGCTCCCGAGGGGCTCCGGAGCCTCGCCGCCGGTAACGTCGGTCCACCACCGCGGTGAACGTCTCGGGCCGTCGCATCGTCGTCACGGGAGGCAGCGGCTTCCTGGGCCGCCGCGTGGTGGCCGCGCTCCACGAGCGCGGCGCGGCCGAGGTGGTCGCGCCGCGCAGGCGCGACTACGACCTGGTCGAGCGCGAGGCCTGCCGCCGCCTCCTCGCGGAGACCCGGCCCGACATCGTCATCCACCTGGCGGCCCGGGTCGGGGGCATCGGCGCGAACCGCGAGAACCCGGGCGCGTTCTTCTTCGACAACGTGATGATGGGGGCGCAGCTCCTCGAGGAGTGCCGCCTGGCGGGCGTGCCCAAGGTCGTCGGCGTCGGGACCATCTGCTCATATCCCAAGCTCACGCCCGTCCCCTTCCGCGAGGAGAGCCTCTGGGACGGCTATCCCGAGGAGACCAACGCACCCTACGGGATCGCCAAGAAGATGCTGCTGGTGCAGGGCCAGTCCTACCGCCAGCAGTACGGCATGAACGTCATCCACCTCCTGCCCGTGAACCTCTACGGCCCCGGCGACAACTTCGATCCGGCCTCGTCCCACGTCATCCCCGCGCTCATCAAGAAGGTCCAGGACGCCCAGGACGCGGGCGCGGGCTCGATCGAGGTCTGGGGGACGGGAACGCCGTCCCGGGAGTTCCTCTACGTCGACGACGCCGCCCGCGGGATCGTGCTCGCCACCGAGCGGTACGACGGCGCGGACCCGGTGAACGTCGGCGCGGGCTTCGAGATCCGGATCCGCGACCTCGTTGCGCTGATCTGCCGGCTGATGGGGTTTCGCGGAGAGGTGGTCTGGAACGACGCCATGCCGGACGGCCAGCCTCGCCGCTGCCTGGACACCTCGCGCGCGGAGCGCCTGTTCGGCGTCCGCGCGACGACGTCCTTCGCGGAGGGGCTCGAACGCACCGTCGAGTGGTACCGGTCCACCCGCGCGTGAGTTAACCCCAATCGGCCAGGTGTCAGACCCTCTCGGTCACAGAACACATGATTCGAGGGGGAGTGTCAAAGCCTCTCGGTCACTCGTGAAAGGGTTTTCGAGGAAAGACATAGGGAGTCTTACCAAGGAGTGGATGGTGAGTGGGCTCCCGCCGGCGAAGCGCATGGAAGCGGATGGTCTCGGCGCGGAGATCGACCTCGCACCGGACCAGGCGATGGGGCCAGAGGGGATCCGCCTCGAATGTGCGGCCGAGGAGGTTCACCGTGCCGGTCGCCGAGGTACGCCGAATGAACATCACGACGCCGTCGGGCTGAGCCTGCAGATCCGGGTGCCACGCGGTCGGGAACGGCCGGCGCTCGGGCGCGCCGTCGATGCGGGCGGCGGCCCGCTGGCGGTAGGCGTGGACATAGCGCCGAGAGCGCTCTTGGAGGTCGTCGAGCGCGTCATGGTGGAAGCGCGCCCAGACCTTCGCTTGCCAGCGGCCGTTGAAGTTTTCGATGGCAGCCTGGAAGCCGCTTTCCTGCGGCGGGGCGAAGACCGGCACGACATCGAGGCGCAAGCACGTCCGCACGACACGACCGAGGGAATCCCGACCGTGGTGGCCTCCTTGGAAAATGGTGTCGTTGTCGAACTGCGCGTAGGCGGGCCGGCCGAACTCCCGCCAGTGCTCCACCAGCGCCTCGACGGCTGTTTTCGCGGTCACCAGCTTCTGGGGCCAGGCGCCAGGCAACCCGCCATGCAAGGACACCCCGGTGAGTACCTCGAGGCGGAGGCCGCCGGTGAGCGTCAGGCCTTCGACAATATCGAAGCTGTCGAGTTCGGCGCGCCCCGCTGCCACGTCGGGCAGGTACCAGCCTGGTGGCGGAGGTGGGCGGCGGATCCGTCGGCCGGCATCCAGGGCTCCACGGCGCTCGAGGATGCGGCCGATCGTTCGTACCGACGGCCTCGCGTGGCCATGCGCCACGAGTTCGCTGTGGATGGCCCGGGCTCCGTACTCGCCCAGATCGCTAGTCTCCTTCAGGGTGCGGCGCAGGCTCAAGATGAGGTCCTCGACCGCCGAGGCCGTCCGCCGGATTCGCGCCGCGATCGGCGGACGATCGCGCCAGTCGACCCGATCCAAGGCCAGATCGCCGGCACGGTGGCACCACCACTGCACGGTCGAGAGGCTCACCTCATGTGCCCGGGCGACCGCTCGCATCGATGCACCAGCTCGAACCTCCGCGACGATCGTGCACCGCTTCAGCTCCCGTCGCCCAAGGGCTTTTTACCCATCGCCTCGTCCTCCAAGGTTTGCCCCAAGCATCGCAGTGACCGAGAGGGTCTGACACCTCAGTGACCGAGAGGCTATGGCACTCGGCCCCCAATCCGAAAATAGCCGAGGCATGATCGGTCGGCCGAAATGAATCAGAGGGGCATCCAGTGCGCTCTTAAGGGAGAACGCACCCACGTTCATCCCTTCACACTGGAGGCCCCTCTGATGCGATTGAGCGTAGCGAGCCTGCACCGGGTGGTCAAGCGTGATCTGCCCATCTGCCGTTGGTCTATAAAAATGTCCGCCCCCTAACCCCAATCGGCGAATAAATCAGGCCGCCAGACGATGAGCGATCTGCGCATACAGGATCTCCGTCGCAGGGTTCCTGGTCAGGCGGAGGACGTTCCGACCGCCGAGGCGGGTCACGCGACCCGCCCGGGCGATGAGGAGAAACCGGAGCGTGCGCATGCTCCGGAAGAGGTAGGCGTAGGTGCGCTTCCGGGAGCGGGGCTTTGGTTCGGCCAGGGTCTCAAGTTGGAAGCTCCGGATCAGGTTGTGCGCGAGGATGCTCAGTTGCTGCCACGCGCTGTTGGCCGCGTAGTGCTTGGTGGGGACCACGTCGAGCGCGAACTCCCCGTTGAGCTCGGCGAAGGTCTTCTCCTGCGCCCCACGCCCACAGGCGAAGGCCCAGAGGGCTGGGAGGCCCAGCGGCAGCGTCCACCCGTCGAGCGTGCAGGCGGGCCAGCGAGCCAGGATGGCCAGTCGCGCCGCGTCCACCTGGGCCGCGAGCGCCGGGGGAACCTGGAACCCCTGGAACTCCCGGGCCGAGGAGGAGGTCACCGCCGACGCCCCGCAGGCGAGCACCAGGCTCAGCCCGTAGCCCGTGACCAGCCCGCGCAGGTAGCCCGGTCGCATCAGTTGGGCACGTCGGCCGGGGTCCGATTCCGCTCGACCGAGGATCCGCGACAGGCGCATGGCCTGCTCCTTCCGGAAGCCGCCTTCCGGAGGAGCCGATTGGCCCCTCATGCTTCTTCGGTAGCCCGGCTACCAGGTTCTCCGGAGAGTCCCTGATCCGTGGCTTTGCGTCCCCACCTCGCGATGGGTTTGCCTTTGTCGGAAGCGGCTGCCTATTCGGTTGTCTTGGGCCCGGCGACGGACCCGCGATAGGAGCGAGCAAGCTCGATGCCACCCCAGAGCCCGAGAGCCTGGAGTGCCAGAGCTGTAGCTAGCTGATTCCAGGAGCCATGCTTCTGGCCGATTCCAGTCGCCAGGCCGCCGGCAGACTCGCGGTTGACGATCGCTGTCAGGAGATGAGACCCAGATGGCAGGCGACCGCGCCAGAATGGCGGTTCCCAGGGGCCCGCTCGGGAGACTCCTGGCACGCGGAAAGGTGAGGCGTTACTCGTCGTCCTCGCCCAGGACGAAACGTCGCGCCGCCTCGTCGCTGGGTGACGCGGGCCCCAGCCCGACGATGTCCGGAGCTCGTTCGGGCTCGGCGGCCAGGCGGGGAAAGACGCGAGCCCGCCGCTCGTCCGCCGCAGGGCCGGCGCCGTACAGGAGCTCCGTGAGCCAATTCGTGAGCCGTCGCACCACGCCGTAGGCGTGATCGTGCTCGTGCGCGTACTGCTCGATGGCGATGTCCCAATCCTCGCTGGCGAGCAAGCAGTCACGGAGCTGGCGAACGCCCAGAAGTGCCAGCGAGAGACCGCAGCCAAAGGACGGGTCCGAGGCCGACGCCGCGTCACCGACGAGCACGACCCCGCCGCGCGCGGGCTGGTCCACCCAGTGGTCGGCGCCGTTGAACTGGGCGAGGGGACCGACGATCGTCGCCGTGTCGAACCATTCAGACGGCGCCCCGGTGTCACGGCAAGCGCGGAGGAAGTCGGCCTCGTGGCTTTTCCCGCTCAGGTGCCCGGAGCCCGCGGTCGTCGGTGACATGAAATACATGCGGACGCGCTGCTTGCGTTGCGGCGCGATCAACACCCGGCCGGTCGGGCCGCCCGCCAGGTGCACACCGTCGTCGGGAATGCGCGGGGCTTCGACGAGCGCCCCGGCTATTGTCAGACGATCCGGATCGCGCGCCACGGTGAAGCCCGCCCATCGGCGCACCTGGGAGGCTCGTCCATCCGCGCCCACGACGAGACGCGCCTGGAGCTCCCGCGGCTGACCGTTCTCGCGAACGCTCACGCTGGGCGGACGGCCGGGCGTGACCGCATCGACGCTGGCCCCTCGCCGGACCTCCGCGCCGGCCTCCGCGGCCCTGCGGAGCAGTGTCTCCTGCATGTCGGGATGGTAGAAATTGAAGGAACCGACCCCGTGCGGCGTCGTCTGGGCCAGGTCCCGCCGCCGGATAGGCGTGGGCCCCTGGTACGTGGTCCACCAGCGCGTCTGGTGCCCACACGTCTCCACGAGCCGTTGATAGATGCCGAGAGTGCGCGCCTCGGTAACCCCCCAGGAATGCATCTGCTCACCACGCACGCGATCCTTGAACCGCGTTTCACGCTCGAGGACCAGGACGCGATAGCCGCGCTCCGCGAGGCATTTCGCCAGCGCCGACCCGGCGAGCCCGCCGCCGACGGTGATCACGTCGTACGGAAGGGCCATGGCTCCGCTCCGGGGGGTGTTCACTCAGGTGGTGGCGCGCACGGATGGCTAAGGCGCATAGGGACGATGAACGCCGCCTCCGTCGGAGCGGCCGGGGTTGCCGTTCCAGCCCACGTGCCGCATCCGAGCTGGCGCCCACCAACGCGCGCCGGGCGGCGCCCCGCGTCGGCGCCGCTGCTACGCTTCGATCAGCTCCTGGGCACGGGCGCGCATCATCAGCGGTAACTCGATGCCGAGTGTCTTGGCGGTCTTGAGGTTGATCACCAAGTCGTACTTGGTCGACGCCTGGACCGGAAGATTGCCCGGCTTCTCCCCCTTGAGGATGCGATCGACATAGCCCGCAGCTTGCCTGTACTGGTCGGTGGTGTCCGGCCCGTAGGAGATCAGCCCGCCGCCGCTGACGAAATAGCGGAAGGGGTAAATGGCGGGCACACGATGCCGGGCGGCGAGCGAGACGAACAGGTCACGCTGCGCTATGCCCACCCCACTTCCCGTGACGATGATGCCGCCGTGATCGGGACGCAAGAACGTCTTGATGGCCTGCTCGATCTCGGCCGCGTCCTGAACGCCGGCGGGGGTCACTTCCATCCCGAGTGATCGAGCGGCGCTCTGGATCACGGCGAACTGCCCGATGCCGCCCCGATTCGCTGGATCCCGGAGGACAACGGCGCGCGTCACGCGCGGCGCGATCTCCTTGAGGAGCTCGAGCCACTTCGCGCTCAGGGAGTAGTCGAACAGCGTGAAGCCGGTCACGTTGCCGCGCGGCTGGGCGAGGCTGGGGACGAAGCCGGCGCCGACCGGGTCGGCCACGTTCGAGAACACGATGGGCACCGTGGTGGTGACCGGCTGCAACGCCGCCATGGCAAGCGAGGTCGACGCGAGGATGACGTCGGGGGCAAGCGCGACCAGTTCGGCGGCGTGTCTTCGCCGATCGGAATCACTGGCGCCCCAGCGGGTGTCGAGCTTCATGCTCTGTCCATCGATCCAGCCCAGCCGCTTCAGTTCCCGGAGGAACGTGCCGAATCGGTCCTGGCCTTCACGATCGCTCTCCGGCAAATGCATCAGCACGCCGATGCGTCGGACGCGCTCGGCTTGCTGCGCGCGCGCGGCGAGTGGGCAACGGAGGGCATCCATCACGACCGCGCCGCCGAGCAGCGTCATGAACCGTCGCCGTAGCACGCGCCTTGCCCTCCTTTCCTCAAGCCACGCGAACCATATCACATGGCAGGTCACGGGAGTCGGCGGCCACGCTGCGGCATGGCGAGGCGGCCGGTGCGGCCGCCTGAGACGGCCCGATCCAGGGCGAACCACCGCGAGGCCGGCGCCGCCGAATCGGTCAGTCTTTCGCGGGCTTGGGTGCTCCCGGGTCGTTCCGGTCGGGCTCCGGATCGTCGAAGCGCTTCGGCGGCTGACGGCGCTTCCGCCGCTGTCAATGCCGCGAGACTACTCGCGGCTTCCCGGTGCGTGGTGCCCGCACGATCGGCCCTCCGGCCGCGGCACGTCCAGCGCCGGGTTGCGGTCGAAGAAGCCGACCGGCTTGAGCGCGAAGCCGATGTACGTCACCGGCATCACCGGCCAGTCCTCCGGCCGCACCACGTGGTGGGCGCCGAAGGTGTACCAGACCACCAGCTCGGCGTTGTCGAGGGGGGCGTCGTCCTCGACGTACGCGGGCAGCCCGGCGCCACCGGGGTGCTGGTTCGGGTAGTCTCCGGCCGCGTATCGCTCCCGGGGGTCGTACCGGGTCACCCACAGATGCTTCGTCATGAAGGTCGCGCGCTTCGTCACCGCCGCCTCGGGGCCCGCGAAGGGCAGGACGTTCTCGCCGGGCACCAGCTTGTAGCCGACTGGCTGGCCGAGGCGGTTCCGCACGGACGGGTTGACGATCTTCCAGAAGCGCCCGCGGAGGGGATCCAGGATACGCTGCGCGACGGCCTCCGAGCGCAGCAGGCTGGCCTCGGTGCGGAAGGCGTTGTGGTGCGGGTTCTCCGGGCCCGGAGGATCGGCCACCGTGTTGACCTCGTACACCGCGTTGAGCGGGCCGTCGATCGTCACGTCCAGCCGGACGTTGAAGAAGTGCTGGTGGATCGGACCGTACACCTGGGGCGCGACCAGCTCGCCCCAGGGCGGCGTCTCGCCCGGCATCACCGCCCCGTTCGAGACGATGCCGGTCAGCTTGACCTCGAGCTGGATGGTGCCGTCCTGGTAGAAGTACCAGTAGAAGCCGTACTCGTAGTTGCCCACGGTGGCGATGAACGACACCACCAGCCGGCGGGAGCGCCGCACCTCCGCGTAGCCGGTGCGCCAGTCGAAGTGCTTCCACAGGATGCCGTAGTCCTCCTCGTGAACGCAGATCGCGTTCTGGAGCGTCACCGCGCCCCCCCGGCTGTCGTTGACCACGGCATCCAGATAGCGAATCTCCCCGAGGCAGTCGCAGCCGTTCACCAGGGAATTGGCCAGGGTGCCGATGCCGAACTCGCCGACGTCGAAGGCGTTGCGGTGAAAGTAGGTGTGGCGGGGGTCGCCGTACGGCACCACCATGTCGACCACCGCCGCGCGGTGGAGGATCGGCCGGTCGCGCCCCTGGTCTCGGTAGCTGACCCGATGGAGCACCAGCCCCTCGCGCGGGGTGAAGCCGAGCCGCATCCGCCACTTCTGCCAGGACAGCTCGTGGCCTTCCAGCGCGAAGCTCGGCCCCTCCGGCTGACGAATCTCGAGCGGCCGGAGGTCCGGCCGGCTCCCGGCGACGTCCGGCGAGTAGTTGGCGTCCTCCGGCGGCAGCGGCACGACGCCGTGGTCCTCGATCGCGATCACCTTCATCTCGTCCAGGTCCACGATCGCGACCAGGTTGGCCACCGGACGCGCGTAGCCGTTGTCGGTCGGGCTCGTGCGGACCCAGGTCAGCGTCCGGGAGAGCCGCCGGCCCTTCTCGTCCTCGATCCCGAAGTTGCCGGCCGACCAGGGGTCGACCATGGCCAGGCTGAAGTCCGTGATCCCTCGCTGGCGCATGGCCGCCTGCCAGCCCGGGTCGGCGCGCACCGCGGCCTCGCACTCGAAGAACTCATCCAGCACGATGGCCGGCTGAACCCCGGGCACGTGCGTCCAGGAAACCACCCGCCCCCGAGTCAGCGAGACCACCGCCTCGTAGACCTTGCGCGCGTCCCTGTCGATCAGCACGACGAAGGCCGCCCGCTCGACCGGGTGGTCGGCGCCGGGCCCGGACAGAGCCGCCCGCAGCGGTTCGGCCAGCGCGACCGAGATCACCCGGACGCGCGGGCCCAACCCATCGTGCGTGCGGGCGAGGCTCCCCGCGCGCGCGACCTCGTCGGCGGTGAGCGGATCGAGCGGATGCGGCGGCCGGTCTTCGCTCATGGCTACTCCTATCGGGGCGCCGGGCCGTACTCTACCCCGAAACGCTGGCCCACGGGAATGCGCCTCCACGCTCCAGCGCCCGCGGAGACCGTGAAGCGGCCGCGGCGAGCTTCCAGGACGGCACGCTCTGTTCACGGGTTCTGAGGTGCCCCGGTATGTGGAGCGGGCGGAGCCGGTTGCCGGGGAACTCGGCATTCCGCTCTCGTTGCGCTTTCATCGCGGATCGGCACGGGGCGGGGCGACACGATCGACCAGGTGGCGCCGCGGGCTCGGTCATGCGCGGGCGGCCGCAGGTTGCCAGAACCCGTGCCCATGGCAGCCGACGGCACCACCATCGCGTCCTCCAGCACGGGATGAGTGGCGCGGGACGCGGCCCCACCTGCTCTCCGGTGATGATGTCCTCGCTGATGCCGTCGGCGAAGTATTCCTGCTCCGGATCGCCGCTCATGTTGGAGAACGGCAGCACGGCGACGGATGGACGGTCGCGCCGCGTCGGAGCGCTCGGCGTCGCCTCGGCGCCGGGCGAGCCGGCCGGGACCCCGGCCCTCACCGCGTACCAGCGCAGCGAGCCCATGTTCTTCACGTCGCTCTCGCCTCGGTCGAGGAACGTGAGCGAGAGGCGATTCCGGATCGCGCCCTGCACCGCGTCCGAGACGGCGATGCCGCCGGGCGCGGCGAGGCTCTCGAGGCGAGCCGCGAGGTTGACGCCGTCCCCGTAGACGGTGCCGTCGGACTTCTCGATCACGTCGCCGAGATGCACGCCGATGCGATACCGCATCCGCCGCTCTTCCGGCACCGCGAGCGCCGCCGCCTCGAGCGCCGTCTGCGCTGCGAGCGCCGCCGATACCGCGCCGGTGGCGGAGTCGAACACCGCGAGCACCGAGTCGCCCGCCATGTCGACGACCCGCCCGTGGCCGGATTCGACGTGCGTGCGGAACGTCCCTCGCGCCGTGTCGAGCGCGGCCACGGTCCCGCTCTCGTCGAGGGCCATCAGTCGCGAGTAGCCCACGACGTCGGCGGCGAGAATCGCCGCGAGCCGATGTCGGGAGTCGGATTCGGTCACGGTGTCACCTGAGCTGCGCCGCGATCAGCTCCGGACCGGACGCCTACCCGAAGCACTTGGGGCGCGCCAGACGGCATGAACAGCCGATGCTGGCAAGCACGGTCCGATTGCCGGACTCTCGTCACCTCGATCGGCCCCGCGCAGCCACCGTCGAAACGTAGCGCGTCCCTGTCCGGGTTGGCAAGGGCGGCCGGAGGCCGCACGGCAGGGCCCGCGCGTTTCCCTCGCGGCACCAACGAGCGCCGTGGAGGCGTCCAGCCATAGCGGTTCGCGGGAGGGTCGGAGCTGCGGCGAGAGGGTCGGAGTGACGCGATTGACGCCGTCCCATCAGGTCCGATAGCCTCCGGCCGTCCTGCGATCATGCAATGCCCGGAGGCGCGGTAACGCTCGGCTTCGATTCGCCCACGCTGGCCTGGATCGCCCTGTCCACGCTGGTGGCGTTCATCGTGCGCGGCCTGTCCGGCTTCGGCTCGGCGCTGATCGGCATCGGGTCGCTCACCATGGTGCTGCCGCCGGCGCAGGTGATCCCGGCCTTCTTCTGCATCGAGCTCCTGACCTCGGTGAACCTCCTGCCGAGCGTGTGGCGCCAGATCGACTGGCGGTCGCTGCGCTGGGTGATCGGGGGGTGCGCGCTGACGACGCCGCTCGGGCTGACGCTGCTCGCGCACCTCGACCCGAATCCGATGCGCCTCGTCGTCTCGGCGTGCCTGATGACGATCGCGACACTGATGCTCACGGGAGTGGCGCAGCGCCTCACGCCGAGCTCCACACCAGGCCCCCTGGGCGCCCTGGCCGCCGGGGGAGCCTCCGGCGTCCTCAACGGGGCGGCGGGAATTCCGGGCCCGCCGGCCATCGTGTTCTACTTCGCCACCACGGGGGCGGTGGTGAGCCGCGCGACCCTGATCGGCTTCTTCGTTTTCACCGACCTCTACGGCCTGGCCTGGGCGGCCAGCACTGGGCTGTTGGCGGGCCTGGGCTGGAAGCTCATCGCGGCGGCGGTGCCGTTCGCGCTGCTGGGCCTCCTCATCGGCCACCGGCTGTACGTGACGCTCGACGAGGCGCGCCTGCGGCGAGTGATCTGGGCGTTGCTGGCGGTCCTGGGCACGGCGGGCACGGCTGGGGCGGTGATGCGGATCGTGGGCTGAGCCCCGGTGTATCCGGCGGTGCGGGGCGTTCTCTTCGAGCGCGAGTCGGCCGCCGTCGGCGCGCGGGCGCGGATCGCCGCCGCCGGTCTGGGCGCCCGCTGCAGGTTCGCTCCTCCCGAACGGGCGCATCTGTTGGCGGCGAGCTTCGGCGGTAGACTGATCACCGACGGGTCGGCTCTCCGGCGGCTGCTCGCTTTCGCGGATCGTGGCCAGGTCCCGGGGAAGTCGCACGGGCGGTCGTTCTGCAAGATCCACGAGATAGCGGTTCCGTTCTCGGCGAGGGGCCGGGGATCCAGGGCGGGCAGGAGACCCGATTGGTCGAGGAAACGGCTGAGACGGGTCGTCGTTCTGCCGGGATCAGTGGCGCGGTCGCCGACGGCTATTCCCCCGCTGGGTCTGTCGCTGGCCCGAAGGCCCGCGAGCTCCTCCTGGCGGGCGCCGCGCTGCTCGCCGTGCTCGGGCTGTTCTTCCTGACCCCCTCCGGAGCGGGCACCTGCTCTCGCCGGCGGACCTCCTGCTGAAGTCCGCGCCCTGGCGTCAAGGCGTGAATGCCGATTTCGAGCCCGCGAACGCGCTCCTATCCGACTACGTGTACCAGTTCCGACCCTGGCAGCAGTACACGACGGCTGCCCTCCGTTCCGGGCGGCTGCCGCTCTGGAACCCTGACAACGCGGGAGGGTTGCCCTTTCTGGGAGCGGGCATCTCGGCAGTGCTGTACCCGTTGAATCTGCCGTTCTTGGCGCTACCCGAAGCCTACGCGGTCCTGACCTGGGCGGCGCTTCGTCTGCTGGTCGCCGGCCTCTCGACGTACGCGTTCGCGCGCGTGCTCGGCATGGGAGTCTGCGGTGCCGCGGTGAGTGCCGTCGCGTTCGGATTCTCCGGCTTCCTGGTCGCTTGGCTCCTGTGGCCGCAGGTCAACGTCGCGGTCTGGCTCCCGGCCTTGTGCCTCGGAGCTGAGCTGCTCGTGCGGCGAGTTTCGATCCCGCGGGTACTCGCCCTGGCCGGCGTCGTCTGCGTCCAGTTCCTCGGCGGCCACCCCGAGACCTCGCTCCACATCCTGACCGCGGCGACCGGGTACTTCGCGTGGCGAGTCGTTGGAGGCTTCGCCGAGGAACGCGATGGTCGGGCGCTCGCGCGCCGGATCCTCGCCGGCGGGGCTGCGGCGCTGCTGGGGACGGCGGGCGCGGCGGTTCAGCTGCTTCCCCTGGGGGAGGCCGTGCTCGAGAGCGCCACTCTCGCCGACCGGACGGCCACGGCGCCGACTCCCTGGTCTCTGCCGCGGCCCCGCTGGCTGGCGATGCTGGCGCTCGTGTGCCCGGGGTGCCTCGGAAGCACCCAGCGAGGCGACGTACCTCTCGGGGCGATCCTGGGGGCGGGGAACTTCAACGAGGTGGCCGGCGGCTACGTCGGCCTCATCGCGCTCGCGCTCGCCGGGCTAGCGCTGGCCGTGGCCGGCCTCCGGGGCATCGATCGATTCCTCGCGATCCTGGGCGGGGTGGCCTTCGCGGTAGCCTACCGGATCCCCCCTGTGGCGAACCTGGGCGACGCTCTCCCGCTCTTCCGAGTTACGGCGAACTCCCGCGCCCTTCTCGTCCTTGCGTTCGCCCTCGCGATGCTGGCCGGGCGCGGCGCTCACCTGTTGCTCTCTGCGCCGGCCTCGGCCGTGCGCCCCATCGTGCGGCGGGCCGAGAAGCTCTTGGTAGGGGTGGCGATCGGGGTAGCGATCCTCACAGCCCTACTCCTGCCCATGCTGGAAACCCAGCGCGGCCGGATCATGGAGATGGCCCGGAGCCGACTCTCGGCTCGCCCGCCGGTCACCGCGCCGGACCGCCATCTGCACCGGTTGCCGGAGTACGTCGACCGGGTCGAGCGACTGGGTCTTCGGGAAGGCGCACGGGCCGCCGTGCTGCTGGTCCTGGCGGCGCTGGTCCTGGAGGCGGGCTGGGGCGCTCGTCGGCGGCCCCTCGTCGCGGTCCTTCTGCCGGCGCTGGTGGGGCTGGATCTCTTCATGCTCGGTCGCGACTACAATCCGGCGATCCCGCCGGCGCTCGCCTATCCGCCGACGCCCGCGCTCGAATTCCTCCGGAGTCAGCCCGGACGCTTCCGCGTGCTGGGGCTCGACGGGGCGCTGCCTCCCAACACGAACCTCATGTACGGACTGAGTGAGCTGCGGGGCTACAGTGCGGTCGAGACGCCGGCCTACCTGCGCTTTCTGAGCGCCACCGGGCCGTTCTTCCAGCCGCAGCCGAGCTTCCGGACGCTGTACTTCTCCAACTATGCGTCGCCGCTCGTCGATCTCGCCAATGTCCGCTTCGTGCTCAGTCAGAGTCCCATCGCTCACCCCAAGCTCATCCTCGTGAGCTCGACGGGAGACGCGCTGATCTACGAGAACCGCCAGACCCTGGATCGCGCCTTTCTTGTGTTCCAGACGCGGCCGCTGACCGATCGAGCGGCCGAGGCGGCCCTCCGAGATCCCGGCTTTGAGCCGCGCGCGGTGGCGGTGGTCGAACCGGACGGCCCTCGTCTCGCCGGCCCGGCCGACGCGACGGCACGCGTCGCGGTCAGCGCGTACGAGCCCGAACGTGTCGTCGTCGATGTCTCGTCCGATCACGAGGGGCTCCTGGTCCTGTCAGATGCCTGGTACCCCGGGTGGACCGCGACGGTCGATGGCGTCCCCGCGCGGATCCACCGAACGAACCTCTTTCTACGGGGCGTCAGGATCGCGCCGGGGAGCCATCGGGTGCGCTTCGACTACGCGCCCCTGTCTTTCCGGCTCGGGCTCGCGGTCAGCGCTGTCGCCGGAGCCGCCTCACTGGCGCTGGGCGCGACGGGGTCTCGACGCTGGTGGCGAAACCGGCCGGACTGACGTGATTGACGCAGTCCCATCAGGTCCGTTACCCTCCGGCCGTCCTGCCGTGATGCAATGCCCGGAGGCGCGGGAACGTCGGCGCGCTGGCCGCGGAGCGCCGGGGCCAGGGGTTCGCACCCTCGTCGAGGCAATCGGGGTGGGAGGTGACATGAGCCCGGAGCCAGGGTCGTCCGAGGTTCGGTCCCTGCGGTCCCTCATCACGGGGTATGAGACGTCCCAGGTGATCTACCTGGCCGCACGCCTCGGCGTGGCGGATCTCCTCGCGGCCGGGCCACGAACCGCGGAGGACCTGGCCGAGACGCTCCGCCTGGATACGGGAGCGCTCCACCGTCTCCTTCACGCGCTGGCGGCGCTGGGGCTCGTCTCGCACCTGGGCGGAAGTCGGTATGCCATCACGGAGTCGGGTGCCCGACTGCGCGATGGCGTGCCGGGCTCGCTCCGAGCGGTCGCCATCCTGTCCGGGGATCGCTCCTACCGCGCCTGGGGCGGCCTCCTTCACAGCATGATGACGGGGGAAACCGCATTCCTTCCGTGTTCGGCACGGGGACCTTCGAGTACATGGCCGCGCATCCCGAGATCGCCGCGTTCTACAACGACGCGATGGCGGCGTCGGCGGCCGAGCGTTCCGCCGCCGTGGTCGCCGCTTACGATTTCTCGCGCGCCGGGACCGTCGTGGACGTGGGCGGCGGGCACGGCGCACTGCTCATCGCGATCCTCTCCGCCCATCCGGCCGTGCGGGGCATTCTCTTCGAGCGCGAGTCGGCCGCCGTCGGCGCCCGGGCGCGGATCGAAGCCGCCGGTCTCGATGCCCGTTGCACGGTCGAGGTGGGTGACTTCTTCCGGTCGGTTCCGAGCGGCGGGGGCCTCTATCTCCTCTCCCACATCATCCACAACTGGGACGACCAGCGGAGCAGGCACATCCTGGCGAGCTGTCGCGCCGCCATGTCGCGCCCGGCGAAGCTGCTCATCCTCGAGCAGGTGCTGCCGGAGCGCTTCGAGCCCTCGCCGGCCGCGGTCCAGGCGGCGATGGCCGACCTGCACATGCTCGCGATCACCGGCGGCCAGGAGCGCACCGCGGCGGAGTACGGGCGTCTCCTCGGTGCCGCCGGGTTCACCCTCGGCGCCGTGACCGCCACCGCGGTGGCCGAGAGCCTCATCGAGGCCGTTCCGATCTGAGCCCTGC
>CAVXVV010000032.1:0-38602 GCA_963765195.1 uncultured Candidatus Rokubacteria bacterium | reverse complement strand
GACCAGGGCTTCGGTGACCACCAGGTTGTCGAACAACGCGCCTCCCCGACCGATATCGATCCTGATCGACCAACAAAGACCGCGAACGCCGGCCCTTGTCGTACGTGCCGTCCTGCACCGAGGCCACCTCGGTACCGTTGATACGGGCGACGATGGTCGATCCCGCGCACGTCAACTCTACGCGATTCGGCGCGGTTCCACGGCGGATCGTCTCGGAGGCTTGGTGTGGCACAAGGTACACTACACCGTTCGTGTGCTCCGCGGCCCAGCGCGAACTCACCTGTTGCCGGAAACACGCCCAGGACATAACCGCGCCGCTCTATGACTCCATCCTTGCGCGGTTACGCGACAGCCCACGCTGACCCAACGCGCCTCCGTCCAAGGGCCGCCGGACGGGCGTCTTCCCCGACGCTGGCCCGGGTTCGATTTCAACGAGGCGTGGACCCTCTGCTACGGCTGCGGCGCCCAGGTGCTGGCGAGCGGCTCTCGCTGGTCGGTCTGGCCCTGCGAGCCGTGCAAGGCAGGCGTCCGCCGGCTTCACTAGGTATGTGGCGGCGCGGTGGTCCCGATCGGCCGTCATCTGATGATGGCGAGATCTGGGTGCCCGGTGAGGGGCCGCTGGCGCTCGCCGGCCAGCCTCCTCCAGATGCGAAGGCAATCGCGCGCTTCGTGAGGCGCTCGCGCGGCTCAACGGACGGATCCAGCACCTGGCGGCGTGGGCGGCGCAGGCAGTCACCCTGAACCTGAGGGAACGAGCGCTCCGCCCGGGCGGGACCTGGTGCCCCTCCCGCGCGATGTGTCCGGCGCTCTCCATGCCGACCCGTGGACCGGCGGCGCTGTTTCGAGGGCTCGGCCGCCACTTCGGCGTCCCGGAGGCTCTGCTCGAACCTGTGCTGGCTACATGGCGGTCTTGACCGTCCCGTGCGATTCCGACAGTAGCCGAAGTCCCAGGGCCGAGCGTGACATTACGGGAGCATAATTCACCCCTCCGGCACAGGCAGGCGGGGGCGGTAGAGCCGGCCAACCCGAATCACTGCCATTCCAGCGAGTCGGATGCCACCACGTTGAGCTGGGGGGCAGCCGCTTCATCCCATCTACCCTCAGAGCCCGAAGATCTTCGTGCGCGCCGCCTCGGGGCGGCCCCCGACGAGGATTCGTCGCGACATCTGGCCCACCCAGGATAGCCCGGCCTCGCGTGGGCATGAGACGATACGTGACGGGGGCCAGGTACCCGCAAACAACCCGCCGCAGCACGCAGGAGGCAGGCATGGAAGACCGGGACGCATTGCTCCGGCACTACCGCGAGATGCGCGAGGGGCTGCTCGCGGCCATCCACGGTCTCACCGACGCGCAGATGACCGATCGGTCGATCGACGGCTGGTCGGTCAAGGACCACCTGGGGCACCTGGCGCTGTGGGACGACGTCCGCGCGAGCGAGGTGACGCGGATCTCCGCCGGCCACGACTCGGCCTGGCGCATGACCGACGAGCAGGCCGAGGCCTACAACGCGATCGCCTATACCGGGCGGCGGGAGCTGTCCCTCGTCCAGGTCGGTGGGAGCTGGCAACGTCGTGGGCGCGACTCGTCGACGCGATCGCGGCCGCGACCCCGCGCGGGCTCGACCCGTCGCTCTACGGCGACGCGAGCCTCCGCAGCACGCACGAGGCCGAGCACGTGAGCTGGATCAAGCGCTGGCGAGGGGAGCGCGGCTCTAGCCCTAGTACGCGGGGAGCTTTCCGCTCGCCACTGTCTGCTCCACGGCGGCTGGTTCCTCGGCGGCCTTCGCCGCCAGGAACCGGCTGTCGCTCGCGAGCGTCACGAACTGCCAGCCCTGGCTTGCCATCTTGAGCGCGTAGCCGCTCGTCGCGTTGTGGAGGCCGGCGATCACGTTGTGACGCTTGCACGCGGCCAGGATCGTGCCGAGCGCCTCGGCGACCGGCGCCTCGGTCTGGTGGTGTCCTCGACCCATCCTGCACGAAGCGGGGAGGCGTCGGGGGCGCCTCTGCTCATCGTGGGGCGCATCCCCCGCACCTGCCGTCACCTGCGCCGCTCGGGCCCGGCCCGCCGCCTGGTGCGTCCGCCATCGCGCCCTGATGACCCCTGGTCTCACGGAGGCGCTCGATCTCTAGCAGGCTGCGGAAAAACCAAGGATCGATCGATGCGGCATGCCAGTCTCAAGAGTAGCCAGGAGGTGGGCATGCGCGGCGACGAGTCGATCCCGGATGACATGTTCAGCTACATCCGGCCGGAGCAACGGGTGCCGGTCGATCACCCCTTGCGTCCGATCCGGACGCTGGTCGACGAGGTGCTGCGCGACCTGTCGCCCCGGTTCGCACGGCTGTACGCGACGACCGGGCGGCCGTCCATCCCGCCCGAGAAGCTCCTCCGCGCCCTGTTGCTCCAGACGCTGTACTCGATCCGGAGCGAGCGGCAACTCATGGAGCAGCTGGACTTCAACATCCTCTATCGGTGGTTCGTGGGGCTGAGCCTGGATGCCCCGGTCTGGGATGTGACCGTGTTCACCAAGAACCGGGAACGATTGCTGAGCGGAGACATCGCCCAGGCCTTCTTCGCCGCCGTCGTGAAGCAGGCGCAGGCCCGGCAGCTGCTCTCGCCCGAGCATTTCACGGTCGATGGGACGCTGATCGAGGCCTGGGCCGGGCTCAAGAGCTTCACACGGCGCGACACGGTCCCCCCGACCTCGGATGATCCTGGCAATCCCACGGTGGATTTCCATGGCGAGCGCCGCTCGAATGCCACCCATGTCTCGACGACCGATCCCGAGGCCCGGCTGATGCGCAAAGGCCGGGGCCGGGAAGCCAAGCTCAGCTACCACGGACATGTGCTCATGGAGAATCGGCATGGGTTGGCGGTCGGGGCCCGCGTGACGCTGGCCACGGGGGCGGCCGAGCGCGAGGCGGCGGGGACGCTGGTCCGTCGCCTGCGATGCGGCGCCACCCTCGGGGCCGATAAAGGCTACGACACCCGCGACTTCATCGCGGCGCTCCGGGCCCGGGGCATCACCCCGCATGTCGCGCAACACACCACGCACCGGCGCAGTGCCATCGACGGGCGCACGACGCGGCACCCGGGCTACGCGGTGAGCCAGCAGAAGCGCAAACTCGTGGAGGAGATCTTCGGGTGGCTCAAGACGATCGCACTGCTGCGGAAGACCCGGCATCGGGGCGTGCGCCGAGTGGGCTGGATGTTCACCTTCGCGGCCGCCGTCTACAACTTGGTTCGGATCCGCAACCTGAGCTGGGCAGAAGCCCGCACATGACCCCTCCGGACCAGCCCATCCGGGTCCGGTTGAGCGCGCTGCGCCAAGCACAAGCCCCAGCCTGGCCGGGCGGCATCGCATCGCGAACCCCGGAATCAATGGTCGATCCTCGATTTTCCGCAGCCTGCTAGACTCGCGGCGGCGGATCGGGCCCGCCCGTGCTTCCCCGCGCTCTCACCGGACGACGCCGAAGTCCTGAACGCCGCGGACCCCACCCGTGCCGTCCTTGACACTCTCCGCGCCGACGGCGCAGGATTGGGGTCGCGGGAGGCGTCACGCAGGTGAGCGTTGTCCGCCAGCCCCCCTGGGACCCAACCGAGAAGGGACTTGATGTCGACTACCCTCTATAGACCACGCCCGGCGCGGGCGTAGTCAACGCCGCTGACGTTCCCCCCAAGACGCGCCCGCCCTTTGTGCCACTCCGGGGCTCTCGATGAGAGGCTCACGAACGTCCGGTTGACACAGTGCCGGGGGACGAACCAAAAGTGGCTGTGAATAGGAAGTTCGAGCGCAGTTTTCGCAGCGGCCGATGACAGGCAGGAGAAACATTCATGAAACAACTGGTACTCGCCACCGGATTGGTGTTGCTGACGGGGTCCATGCTTCTGAGCGGAACGGCCAGGGCCGACAACGACGCCCGGGAGCGGCAACAGGAGAGTAATCAGAACCGAAGGGAGCGCCAGGCTGACGCCATCAACAAGATGGACGACGACAACAAGAAGGAGGCCGTAGAAAAAGCTCACGAGCGGAACCAGGACGTGAGAGAGCGTCAGAAGGACGACAACAAGAAGAGGCGCGACTAACGCTGTACAGCCTCAGGCTTCACTGCCCGGCCCGGGGGCCACACGCGAGTGTGACGGCTTCGCCGACCGCCTTCTTGAGCACGGCGACGCCCCCCATGGGACCCGATCGAGAAAGGGCTTATGTCGACTACCCTCTCAATGACCAATAGCCAGCCTCGATTGACGGTCAATCGCGACCTCCTGCTTCCCTATTTCGCGCCTTACGCCTCCTACGTGATCATTGCGACGTTTGCCGAGGATCTGAATCGCGAGCTGGACTACGCCCTTCGGATTGTGGTGATGGGCGGACTGCTGTGGTTCTTCCGGAAGCACTACAAAGGTGTGATCGGCCCGAAGTCGCCAATCGGATCGATATTGTTCGGGGCGGCCGCCGGCGTTGTTGCGGCCTTCGTCTGGGCGGGCCTGGTGCTGCCATTTCACGATGCGGCCACGGGCGATGCATACGGGGCACGCGCATTCGCCTTGCGATTGGCGGCGGCCACGTTGATCGTGCCGTTCGCTGAAGAGCTGTTATGCCGCGGCTACATCCTCGGCCTGTTCACCCAGTGGCAGCAGGAAAAGCGGTCCGGGAAGGCATCGTTCGGCGATGTAATCGATTCGCGATCGATTCACGAGTTGCCGCCCGGTGCCTGGAGCTGGCTCGGCGTCATCGTGTCCGTGGTCGCGTTCGCGGTCGGGCATGCGCCTGCCCAATGGCTTGCCGCACTCGCATACGGGCTGATCATGGCCGGACTCTGGATCGTGCGGCGCGATCTGCTCACCCCCATCGTGGCGCACGCGGTGACCAACCTCGCGCTCTACATCTACGTGTTCAAAACTCAAAGCTGGGGACTCTGGTAGTCAACCGACGCGCACGAGTACGACCCGAGGCGACGCGCGCCCCTACCACCGCTGCGGTGAGCGCACTTGTCGTGCCAGTCGTCCACGCACGCAGTGTACGCGACCGTCGCGCACGGAAGGACGGACCGGCTCCCGATCAGCCGCGCCTGACCGGGACCCGGCTGATCCCCGGGAAGGATGCTGTAGCGCTAGGTCCGGACCGGGACGTTCGAGCGTGGCGTCGGGCCGCCCGGCGTCGTCCCGGCCCCTGCCTGACACTCTCCGCGCCGGCCGCGCACCATCGAGGTCGAGTGGGTCAGGGTTGCCTTCGTCCGCCGGCCCCCTGGGCCATCATGTCGACTGCTCTCCTTCAGGAAAGGACGCTACCATGGACCAAGTCGCGAAAGCGCTGCACTCCTCCACCATCGTCCACCCCTTCACCTACCGCGCCACCGACGTAGAGCTGAATGATCTTCGCCGGCGCATTGAGGCCACGCGGTGGCCGGAGAAGGAGACCGTCGCGGACACGTCGCAGGGCGTGCCGCTCGCGCCGCTCCAGAACCTCGCGCGCTACTGGGCGACGGACTACGACTGGCGCAAGTGCGAGGCGAAGCTCAACGCCCTGCCCCAGTTCACCACCGAGATCGACGGGCTCGACATCCACTTCATCCACGTGCGTTCGAAGCACAAGGGCGCGCTGCCCGTCATCGTCTCGCACGGATGGCCCGGCTCGATCCTCGAGCAGATCAAGCTCGTCGGCCCGCTCACCGACCCCGCGGCCTTCGGAGGCCGCGCGGAGGACGCCTTCGACGTCGTGATCCCGTCGATCCCCGGTTATGGGTTCTCGGGCAAGCCGACGGCGACCGGCTGGGATCATGCCCGCATGGCGCGGGCCTGGATCGAGCTGATGAAGCGCCTGGGATACACGCGATACGTCGCGCAGGGCGGCGACGTGGGTGGACAGATCACGGACGCGATGGCGGTCGAGGCGCCCGCGGAGCTCGTGGGCATACACACCAACTTCCTGTTCGCCCTCCCGCAGGACATGGCGAACGCGATCCAGGCCGGAGGACCGGTGCCGTCCGACCTCTCCGACCAGGAGCGACGCGCGCTCGACAAGCTGAGGGGCTTCTTCACCAAAAACGCGGCCTATGCGATCGAGATGGCGACGCGTCCGCAGACGCTCTACGGACTCGCCGATTCGCCGGTCGCTCTCGCGGCCTGGCTGATCGACCACGGCGACGGCGACGACCAGCCGGCGGCGACGGTCCTCGCGGCGATGCGCACGCCGACCAAGGGACAGCCCCCGGAACGGCTGACGCGGGACGACGTGCTCGACAACATCACCCTCTACTGGCTGACAAACACCGGGGTCTCCTCGGCCCGCAGCTACTGGGACAACAAGCCCCCGTACTTCGGCCCCAAGAACTTCTCCATCCCGGCGGCGTTCACCGTCTTCCCCGGCGAGATCTACCAGCCCTCCCGGCGCTGGGCGGAGGGCGGCTACTCGAACCTCTCCTACTTCCACGAGGTGGACAAGGGCGGGCACTTCGCGGCGTGGGAAGAGCCGCTGCTCTTCGCGTCGGAGATGCGCGCGGCGTTCAAGTCGTTGCGGTAGATCAATGTCGTGACCACCGACACTGAAGCAGTTGCCGTTGCCCAAGCGCCCGAGAGCCAGGCGTCTGAAGATACCTCCATCCGCCCTTTCACCGTCCACGTGCCCCAGGGCCAAGCTTCAGGACCTCCGCCGGCGCATTGCCGCCACCCCATGGCCCCCCTGGGGAAGAAAACGGGAAACGGCCGAGAAGGGTCATTGTGTCGGCTACTCTCACTTTCGGGTTGAGGGGCGCCGGTTGATCATCCGTGGCGACCAGATCGACCCGGACGGAAGACAGGTCATCGCCGTCTTGACGTGGGAGAAGTTGGTTTGAGAAATGCTGAAGCCGAGCGCTCGGCGGGGCCACAAGACATGCCCGAGATCCGTACCGAGTTCCTGTTCACGCTCGTCCTCGAGGTGGACGTCCTCGATCTCGGCACACACGCCCCAAGGCGGTCGCCGTATCGCTCGGCTCCGTACCGGCCGCTTCGAGGGACCGAAGCTTAGGGGCACGGTGCTGCCGGGCGGCGGCGGTTGGTCGCTCCTGCGCCGCGACGGCGTATTGGAAATCAACATGCGCGTGACGCTCGAGACCGACGACAAGCAGCACGTTCACATGTCCTGGAAGGGTCTTCGCCATGGCCCGAAGGAGGTCATCGAACGCCTCAATCGCGGTGACACCGTCGACTCGGAGGCCTACTACTTCCGCACCACGCCGTACTTCGAGACGAGCTCGGAAAAGTACGCGTGGATGAACCGCATCTGCTCGATCGCCACCGGCGCGCGCTCGGCGAACGAGCGGACCCTCCAGGTGTTTCAGGTGTTGTAGGGCCTCGCGCGTCGCCACCTACTGCGAGCGGAATTACGATTTTGCGCCTGCCCTCCGTCGTCGTTTCCCGTCCGACTGTAGGACGGGCGCCGACCTCCGGCTAGAACTTGCCGACGCCGAACCATGGGCGGGCCGCGTTCGGCTCTCGGTTGATTCCCCCAGGGGACGGCTACACCGTCACCGCCGAGGGGCGGCTCGACGCGGTGGTCGCGGGCCGCCTGCCAGTGCTACCTACTTCGATGGTGTCCCCGAGGGGACCTGCCTGCTTTACTCGGGAGTTCCGAGGCCACCTGGCCGCGTAGTCTCGCCGCGTAGAATCAGGCTCGCGGGCTAGCCGGCGCGTCATGAACGCCGGCGAAGAGGTTGTCTCCCCGCCGGAGTCGGTCCTATACGGCGGTCATAATGGTTCCGCTGCACGAGCTGCCGATCGACGAGCTGGGCGCGGAAGCCCTTTACCGAAGCCGGTGCGGGCGAGCACCGCCGACCGCCCCAGCCCGAGAGAGCCGGCCGGGGCCGTCAGGGTGCAGCGGGTCAGGCATCGAGCGCCGAGCTTCGCCACCTGCGGGCCGCGGCGACCAGGCCAGCCGCCGCTGTCCCGAAGAGCACCAGGGTCGCGGGCTCCGGCACGTTCGCGATGGCGATGTCCCGGACCTGGAGGGTGCTGCCGTCGATCGCGCCGACCAAAGTGGCGGCTCCGGTGGTGAGGTCGATCGTGTACAGGCCGGCGCCCAGCGAGGTCGTCAACGACGCGAACGCTGTCCCGCTGAATCCCGAGATGTCGAACCCGACGAGGTCGGTGAAGTTGACGCCGAGCGGCCCTACGTCTAAAAGGGTGCCCGTATTGGGCGAGATCGGGGCTCCGTTGGACGAGCCCTGGGTGAAGAGTCGGTCGACTACGGAGTCGATGTCGTAGAGGGTTGTCAGCGTGGCGCCCGCGAAGTTGTTGGAGTAGGCCGCCCCCACGACGTTGGGATCCCCTGGATTCAGGAGGCCGTCCGTGTTGACGACCCCGGCGCCGCCCAGGGTGATCCGGAGATTTTGGTCGGCGTCGCTCACGATGCGGAGAGCGTCCGGCACGGGGTTGAAATCCACCCCGAACTGCGTTCCCGTCAGCGCGAAACCGGTGTTCACCTGGGTCGCCACGCCGCTCAGGGGATCGATCCGGTAGACCGTCCCAACGCCGCCGCTCTGCCCGACGCCCGTGAGCTCACCGGGCACGGCGGGTCGAAAGTCGATGCCGACCAGGGACGTGCCGGGCAGGAGCCCCGTCACCGGCACGAGGGCCCCTATGGAGCCGGGGGTCGCGCTGTCGAAGAAGAAGATCTGGTTACTGGTCGTGAGCCCGACGATCGGCTCGGCTCGGGCGGGGCTCGGACCGAAGACCAGGGCAAGGGTGAGCAGGGCGGGAGCCAGAGCTTTCCTGTGCATGTCGCATACCTCTTCCGTCCGGGCGTTTCGGGAGTCGGCCCGCAGCGAGGCGGATCCCCGAGCCACAGAGCCGAGGCGCCTCCGACTACTCCTGACGCTTGAACTACGCTAGAGCGTGGCCGGTCGGATTGCAACGGCGCAACCGTGACGATTGCGCTTCCGCGCACGGCAACGAGGCCATCGGGGGCGGCCAAGGCAAATGCGGGGAAGTGGCCGAATGTGGATCATTCAGGTGGTGGCTCCAAGGAGACGCCTATGCCGCGCGCATGTCCCCGGAGCGGCACGGTCAACCTACTTCGGTGGTGTCCCCGACGGGACCGACCTATTTGGGCTGACCCCACCCCTGCGTGGGGTCGTGCGTGTCGCGTAGCCCTCGACCATTCCTGTTCGCGCCGACAGGATCGAGCCGTCCGCTTCTCCCGCTGACCGGCAGGGAGCATCGCCGATGGTCGTGTCCCCATTCCGGTGGAAATTCAAGGACGCACCTCCCGGCACGCGCTCAGTCACTCGATCACCTCATCCGCCCGCGCCAGCACCGCCGGCGGGATCGTGAGGCCGATGGCCTTCGCTGCCCTGAGGTTGATCACCAGCTCCAGCTGCCCCGCACGCTCCACGGGCAATTGGGTCGGCTTAGCGCCCTTCAGAATCTTGTCGACGTAGGCAGCCGTGCGCCGGTAGAGATCGAAGACATTCGCCCCGTAGACCATGAGGCCGCCCCCGTCCACGAACTCGCGGCTCGCGTACATGGCCGGAAGGCGGTGATGGACGGCAAGCTCGATGATCCGTGGGCGGAGGGTGTTCGTGATCGGATCCCGAATCACGATGAGTCCGTGGGCACGCCCTCGGACCGCCGCTTCGAAGAGGCTCTCCAGCTGTCCGGGACTGGTCACGTCAAGGGCCTGCACCTGAAGCCCCAGGGTGCGGGCTGCGACGGTCGTTTCGGACCAGAGGGTCTGGCGGTCCGGGCTAGTGTCCTGTCCCTGAATAAAGCGGAACAAATGGCGGCCCTTGCGCGTTGGCTCTACAAGGAGGACGCACATGCGTACAGGGCGACCGAAGGCTCCGCTCGTGTTGACGGAGGCGGAGCGCGAGAGCTTGGAATCGCTGGCGACCCGAGCTCGGACGCGACCGCATCTGGCGCGGCGGGCGCGGATCATCTTGCTGTGTGGCGAGGGGCTGGCCAGCACCGTGGTCGCCCGGAGACTGCACACGCGGGCGCAAACCATCGGGAAGTGGCGGGGCCGTTTTGTCCGCGACCGGCTCGACGGTCTGTACGATGAACCTCGCCCAGGGGCGCCGCGGACGATTGCCGACGCGGACGTCGAACGCGTGGTGATCCGCACCCTGGAGACCACGCCGCGCGGCGAGACCCACTGGAGCCTGCGCGGGATGGCGACCGCGACGGGCTTGAGCCGCATGACGATCAGCCGCATCTGGCACGCGTTCGGCCTGCAACCGCATCGGACCGAGACGTTCAAGTTGTCGCCCGATCCGCTCCTGATCGAGAAGGTACGGGACATTGTGGGTCTCTACTTGAATCCGCCCGAGCATGCCGTCGTGCTGTGCGTCGACGAGAAGGCGCAGATCCAGGCGCTGGACCGCACGCAACCGCTGCTGCCTATGCGACCGGGGCAGATCGAGCGTCGGACGCACGACTACACGCGCCACGGGACGACCTCGCTGTTCGCGGCGCTCGATGTCAAGACGAGCCAGGTCATCGGACAGCTCCATCGACGTCATCGCTCCATCGAGTTCCGAAAGTTCCTCGACGCGATCGATGCCGCCGTGCCCATCGGGCTGGCCGTCCACCTCATCCTGGACAACTACGGCACGCACAAGACGCCCCTGATCCAACGCTGGATGGCCAAGCGCCCACGGTTCCACGTGCACTTCACGCCCACCTACGGGTCGTGGTTGAACCTGGTCGAGCGGTGGTTCGCCGACCTGACGACCAAGCAAGTCCGGCGCGGGTGCATCGCAGCGTGGCGCAGCTCGAGGCCGCGATCCGCACCTACATTGACGCCCATAACGCCGAGCCCAAACCCTTCATCTGGACCAAGACCGCCGACCAGATCCTCGCCAACATCGCCCGCTTCGCCCGGCGCACCGTCGATGATCACCCCACTGAAGTTATGGCGCGAACCACGGGGACAGGACACTAGCGGGATTTCGCAGCACCGCCACGCGAGACATCCCCGGCACCGCTTCCTTGAGCAGCTCCATCCGCTTCGCGGTCACATCCGGCGACAGACCGGTCAAGCCGGTCACGTTGCCTCCGGGGTGCGCGTAGCTGGTGACGTAGCCGGCGACCACGGGGTCGGCATTGTCCGCGACCATCACGATGGGGATGGTCATCGTCGCCCGCATCGCCGGCCGGATCGATGCCGACCCCCCGGTGACGATGACGTCCACACCGAGGCGGACCAGCTCGGCCGCGAGGACGGGCAGCTCAGCTTCCGTCGTCGCATGTCGGTGCTCGATGGCGATGTTTCGCCCTTCGACGTACCCGAGAGCCTGCAGGCCCTGCCGGATCGCCTCGACTCGCCCCGAGTAAGCTGGCGAAGGCGAGAGGATTCCGATGCGGGTAACCTTTCCGCCGACTGCGCCTCGGCGGCGAGCGGCGCGGCGAGGAGGGCGATGGTCAGGATGATCGTGAGGACGGGCCGCGGAGCCGTCATGCGAGCCTCCCGTCGGAGTCGAGGTGGCTCAGCATAACTCGGGGCGCGAGTGCTAGAAAGACGCATACCCGGATACAGGTGGGCCGCGCGAGCAGCCATGAGGGCTGCCATGTCGGATAGCCCGATTCCCCCGGGAATCCCCTCGCCGTGAGCCGGTCGTCTACTACCTGGACGAAGAGTGAGGCCGCGCCAGCCGCCATGAGGATTCGCATGCCGGAGAGCCGAACGCCCTAGCTCGCCTCTCCACTTACTGGATAACCTCGGTCGCCTGCTGCAAAACCGCTGGCGGGATCGTTAGCCCGAGCGCCTTCGCGGTCTTCAGTAGGGTCGAGGACTGGCGCAAAGCTCCGGTCGGGTAGAGCGCTGGCGCGCCCACGGTAGGGTCCGGTGGCAGATCCCCAGCTTTCGCGGGGGGCCTCAGTCCGGCTCCCATAGTCACGTCTCCAGCGCCCCCCCTAAAATTCCGTACATCGGGTTTTCCCCAGTACGGCTACAAGCCGAGGCGCGTCTCCATCAACCAGGCCCTGCCCGCAGAACCACCGAGGTCAAGCGCCAAGTCCGCATACCCTCAGGGGCTCCGTGGTTTGGCATGGCCTTCGTCGCCTGTGGACCCTCCTGCGCATTGCCGCCGGCATTATCAGCCGGCCCGCCTCGGGCCACTACAGCAACCACCTCGACCCACGGGCCCTTCGCTCCAGAAGGGTTATGTTGTCCCTTCCCTCCACGCTACTGCGACCCGATCCGCCAGTCTCAGCCGCACCCCCTGACTTCCCAAGGACATTGGTTATACAGGAGGCCTTGCCCGACGACCTGGTCTGGGCTGCCGCCGAGACCTTCCCCGCTTTGGGTCAGCACTCCGTCCACGCGTGCCATCACCTCTACGCCGGGAGGAGAAACAGGTCCCTATCCCCGATGCGTCCCTGCTCCTATCGCCTTCCTCATTGCCTAAATGAGTCGGCTCCTCCAACAATCCCGACATCGGCTTCAGTCGGGCCAAGGTCTCGACGCTTACCATCGGTGTTCGACTTGCTACGGCCCGCGCGGTTGCTCGCCCTCCTGGACCGATCCGACCTGGAGACACTTCTCCGGCCGCCGAGGACTTTCTACCCGAGCTTTCCCTCGGGAAGGTCACCCTCCCCGTGAGTCGGGTATCGCTACACGGCACCCGGGGCGGACGCCGTGACCGGACTTTCACCGGTTGGAGCACTGCCGTTGCAGGCTGCACTAGGCTCCCCTTGGCTGTATCCGCCGTTTCCAGCTTCGTGCCCGTGTAGGTTCGCCGTAAGCCGTTTCCAGCCCCCGCCACCTCGAACCCGGCGTGCCGATTTCCGGCACCGGGCTTTCCTGGGCGCTTCGCGTCATGGGTTATGAGACCTATCGGCCGGGAGCGCTTTCAGGCCCGCCCCAGATACCGCACTCGGTAGTCTCCGAACAGCCCGAGCGTGGTCGTGGAGCCATGCCGTACTCCACCTCTTCCAGCCGAAGCCCCGACGATTCCTCGCCCGCATCAGATGGCGCCGGACCTTCCGCTCGACCCACCGCCTCACAATGGCAAAGCACCGGCTCGCGTGCCCGATCCGGAAGTAGTTGACCCAGCCCCGCAGCTTCGGGTTGATCTCGGCGATCAACGCCTCCACCGGCTGGGACCGGGAGCGCCGGAACACCTCCTTGAGCTCCTGCAGTAACGCCGTGCGCTTCTTCGGCTTCGGCGTGTACTGCGGCCGCCAGCGCCCCCGGAGTGACCGGACGCGCCGGAAGTCAAAGCCCAAGAATCCGAAGCTCTCCCCCCGGCTCAGGTCCACGATCCGGCTCTTCTCCTCGTTCAGCCGCACATCGAGTTTCGCCAGCTCCTCTCGGAGTCGTCGGTGTACCGCCTCCACCAGCCAGTCCTGCCGACGATCGTTGTTCACGAGGATCACCAGGTCATCGGCATAGCGCGCGTACTCGACGTACGTGTGCGTGCCGTTGGCCGTGACCGCCTTGGCCCGCTCCAGCATCGCATCCACCTCGGTGAGGTAGATGTTGCTGAGCAGGGGGGAGATCACGCCGCCCTGAGGAACCCCGCGCTTCCCAGAGGCCTTCAGCATCAGCTTCAGCAAGTGCAAGATGTCTCGGTCGTTCACCCGGCGGGCCACCTTGGCGAGCAGCCGATCATGCCGCACGCTGTCGAAGTACGCCGCCAAGTCGACGTCGATCACCCGCGTCTTGTTCCGCACGATGGCTTCGGCCACCCGGTCGACCGCCTGCTGGGCTGTCCGCTTCGGGCGATATCCGTACGACCCCGCACGAAAGTCGGCTTCGAAGATCGGCTCCAGGATGTGTGTGAGCGCCCCTTGGACCACCCGGTCCCGGATCGGCGGAATGCCCAGGACGCGAACTCGTCCGTCGCCCTTGGGTATCTCGACGCGCCGGTTCCGCAATGGCCGATAGGTGCGTGCGACCAGTTCGTCCCGTAGCTGGGCCAGAAACGGTTCCACCCCGGCCGCCTCGATGGCCTCGAACGTCACCCCGTCGATACCCGGAGCGCCGTCATTCTGCTTGGCCACCACGTACGCCGCGCGGAGCGTCTCCAGCTTGCCCACATGGACGTACAGGCCCCAGAACCGCCAGTCCTTCTCGGCCTTCGCCTTGACGTAGAGCCTCCGCTGCAGGTCTTGCAGACTGATGGGCGCCGCTGTCATGGCGCCCCTGCCTCCCGTATGGGCGGAGACACTGCGCACCAGTAGGGCCCCTTCGCTCCACGGGCATTACCCCGCTTCCTCGCTACTCCGGACCCATCCGTCACCCTCTCGCCGTCCGCCCACTTCCCAGGGTCACTGGTTATAGCTTGGACATGGCTCCGCCGCTTTCGCGGTGGGGCGAGGAGGGCTTCTCCAGTCGCTCGACGTGTCCTCGTCACCGTGCCGTCGCTCTCACCCCGCCGGAGTGTCCCGCCGCATCAGCCAGGTGCGACGTGCCATGCTGCCTTCGCCTCTCAACCGTGAGGCTCGGCCTCCGGGGCTTAAGTATTTCGGGGCCACCTGTGCGTTCACTTCCGTTACGGCCCGGCGACTCACTCACCCTCCTTCCGAGGGCTTGGTCGGTGGGCTTCAGAGTCTTGGTTTCCCGCCACCCTGCCACCCGAGTTACGGGGCTCTGGCTCTTACCCCGGCGGGGCTGGCTCCCGCTGAACACGTCAGCTTTCTCTGGACGCACGGTTGATGACCAGCTCGAACTTGGTCGCCTGCTCGATGGGCAGATCGGCGGGATTCGCGCCTTTGAGGATTCTGTCCACGTAGGTCGCGCTGCGTCGAAACAGGTCGGCGATGTTAGCTCCGTAAGCCATGAGCCCGCCGAGTTCCGCATACTCCCTCGCGTTAAACGTCGTCGGCAGTTGGTGTTTCATAGCGAGGTCGACGATACGTCTTCGCTCGGTGAAGAACATCGAACTCTGGAGGATGAGCAAGGCCCCGGGGCGCTCTCTCATCATTGCGGAGAAGGCGCTGTCGAGTTGATCCACGCCGTCTACTCGTGCGAGTGGAGCCTCCATTCGCAACGTCCGGGCCGCGGCCGCCGCTGCATTCAACATGGTGCTCGTCGTGGCCTCGCTGAAAGCGCCAGGGTGCCAGAGGATCGCGACCCGAGTCAGGCGTGGAAGCGCGACCTTCAGCAGGTCCAGGCGCTTGCCCCCTTCTGGGCCGCTCGGGCATGCGGCGTAGACGCGGCGAGGATCAGGTCGACATTGAGCCGAACGAGATCATTGGCCAGGCTTGGGAACCGCTCCTGCTTACCATCGGCCGATCTGTACTCGATGACCAGATTGCGACCCTCGACATAGCCCAAGTCGCGTAAGCCTCGCCAGAAGGGATCGACTACCCCCCTAAACGCGGGTGACCCAATTGACCCCGTCGCCAAGAACCCGATTCGAGGTGTTTTCGTCGGTGGCTGCGCACGTGCCGCGATGGGCTTGGCGAGAACAGTGAGCCGATCGTGGTGATGAAGGCTCGCCGATCCACTATTCGATCACTTCATCCGCCCGCGCCAGCACCGCCGGCGGAATCGTGAGGCCGAGGGCCTTGGCCGCCTTGAGGTTGATGGTCAACTGGAACTTGATCGGTCCCTGCACCGGAAGGTCAATGGGCTTCGCACCGCGAAGGATGCGATCCACATATGACGCTGACTTTCTATACAAGTCCAGATAGTCGGCTCCGTAGGATATTAGACCGCCATCCTTCGTGAAGTAGTCGGTCGGGTAGATGGCCGGCAGGCGATGGTGGGCTGCCAGCGAACTCGTCGTCCTGCGGTGATTATTGAGCGTTGCATAAGTAATAGAAGATCAGGATGAAAAAAGGGGTGGGAGACTCGAACCCAGGACAAAGCCGCGGAGGCGGTGCTGAGATCGCCGCAGCCGACGCGTGAGGTGGGTCAAGTCGTCGAGGAGGGCCTCGACGTTGAGCGGGCAGCCATTGGCCAGTTCGTCCTTGAGGAATTCCCACGCGAGCTCATCGGGGTTGAGCTCCGGGGCGTAGGCGGGGAAGCGTTCGACCTGGAGGCGCGGATGGCGGGCGAGCACCTTCTGCACGTCCGCCCCGCCGTGGATGGGGCCGCCATCCCAGAGCAGGATGATGGGGCCGCGGAGATGGCGCAGCATCAGCCGCAGGAACACCGCGACCTCGACGTGGGTGATGTTCTCCAGGTGCAGATGGCAGTAGAACCCGAGCCGTCGGTGCGTCGGGCTGACCGTCACCGCCGAGATGGCCGAGATCTTGTCGCGCTGGTAGCGATGGACCAGGCGCGGCGTCTGACCACACGGCGCCCAGGTGCGGCGGACCGAGGGCACCAGCAGAAAGCCGCTCTCGTCCAGGAAGGCCAGGTACGCCCTCAGACGCCGGGCTTTTTTTTAAGCTGCACCCACGTGTGCCGCTTCCAGTGGGCGATGGCGGCCTCGTCGCGCTCCAGGGCGCGCCGCTCCGGCTTCTGGTACGTCCAGCCCAGGTCGGCCAAGAGGCGACTGACGTGCGCGGGGTGGTAGGCGACGCCGAGTTCCTGCTCCAGGACGGTGGCGATCCGCCGGGTCGTCCACAGATCGTTCGAGAATCCGTACGCGCGCGCGCCCGCACGGAGGAGCCGCGGCACCCGCTGACGTTGCCGCGGGGTCAGCTTCCGCGGGCGCCCAGGCGCGGGTTTCGCCGCCAGGCCTTCGGGACCCCGGCGACGCAGCGTCTCACGCCACTGCCACACGGCGCTCACCGCCGCCCCCACCATCCGGGCCACCGCCGACAGCGTTCGGCCACCGTCCAGCAACCGCACCGCTCGCCGCCGCCGTCGCTCCAACTCGGCCGGACTCCCCTGTGGTCTCATAGACTACCTGTACCACAGGCCGCACTGATATTCTATTACTTATGCAACGCTCAATAATGGTCGTCACATCGGGTAGCACAATAAGACCACCGTTCGGTTCCCGCACGAACCCCTCGATGGCGCGCTTGATATCCGCGGCGTCATGCACTGCGGTCTCCATCACCTGTACCCCGATGGATGAAGCACCGCCCTCGATCAGACGACGGTAATACGCTCCCCCACCGGGGGCCATCCTGGGATCGAAGAGGAACGCAATCCTCTTGATGCGAGGTGCGATCTCCTTGAGCAGCTGCAGCCATTTGCCGCCGAGCGAAGCATCAACATTGGTGAATCCCGTGATGTTGCCACCGGGACGCGCGACAGTCGCGACGAGGCCGTCACCAACCGGATCAGAAACGACAACGAAGACTATCGGGATGGTGCTGGTCTCTCTCTGGAGTGCGGCGGTCACTGGGGTAGTGCGGGCGAGAATCACGTCGGGCTGAAGCTCCACCAGCTCCTTTGCAGATGCCCGAATACGAGTGGTATCCCGCGCAGCCCAACGATAGTCGATGCGCACATTTCGACCTTCGTCCCAACCAAGTGTCCGCAGGGCCCCCAAGAACGCGGCAACCTGGGTCTGCGCTTCCACGTCGCTCTCGGCGAACGGAATGAGGAGGCCGACCCGCCGAATGCGGTCTGCCTGCTGCGCCCCCACGACGACCGGCGCAGCGAGGGCGCCCAGGGAGCCGGCGAGGAAGGCGCGCCGGTCCATCTACTGGATCACCTCGTCGGCCCGCGCCAGCACCGCCGGCGGGATCGTCAGGCCGAGGGCCTTGGCCGCCTTGAGGTTGATCACGAGCTTGTACTTGGAGGGCTGCTCGATGGGCAGATCCCCGGGCTTGGCGCCTTTGAAGATCTTGTCGAAATAGACCCCAAGGCGTCGGTCAAACCCTGGCCGTATCGGTCCATAGGAGATGAGGCCCCCCGCATCGGTGAACCGCGTGGAGATGGAGACGGCCGGCAGCCCGTGCTTCAGCGTAAACTCGGCGATCTGTCCGACGTGGAGCTCGAAAAGAGGGGACGACATCTGGACGAGGCCGCCCATACCCTTCGCTCCAGCCGCGAGCAACCTCTCCAGTTCATCCGAGCTCCGGACCTGGAGGGTGCGGACTTCCATGCCGAGTCGATGCGCCGCCACCTTCGCCGCGGCCAGCTGCTGGTCGCCGGTCGTCGAATCCCATAGCAGGGTCACCTGGCGAACCTTCGGCGCGGCTTCTCTCATGAGCTCCAGCCACTTGCCCGTCAAGCCGGGCAGGTCGAGGAAGAGTCCCGTGATGTTCCCGGCCGGCTGGGCAAGGCTACGGGCGAACCCGCTCTGGACAGGATCGGTTTCGAGATCGTAGGCCACGATCGGAATCGTTCGCGTCGCCTCGCTGGAAGCTTTGAGGGCGGCCGGACCGATCGCAAAGAGCACATCCACCTTTCGTGAGATGAGATCCTCGACCAGACTAGGGAGGCTCTCGGGTCGGCCGCTAGCACTCCGGACCTCGAGAACGATCGTCTGCCCCTCGACATATCCGAGTTCACGGAGGCCCTGTCGTGCCCCCTCCAAGCTGCGTGCGTTGGGAGGTCCGGAGTTGAGAACACCCACGACCGGGACCTTTCCCACTGGCTGCGCCTCGACGGCGAGCGGCGCGGCGAGAAGCCGCGACGATCAGTACGACCATCAACACGACTCGCGTCATCGCTCGACTCCACCCAGCTCCGCGTCGGCCTTCTCCAGCCAGAAGGTCATGCCCATCTCGCGGTACATCGCCGTCGCGGTGGTCAGGTGCTCTCGCGCCTTCGCCTGGTCGCTGGCGCGGCGGTAGAGCGCACCGAGGCCAAAGTGGCAGTGGGCGACGAGGGGGCGCATGCCGAGCTCGCTGGCGAGGGCCAGCGCCTCGCGGTAATCACCTTCAGCGTCCTCGGGGCCGCCGGCCGACGCGATGTCACCGGCGAGGCAGAGGGCTCGGGCCTCGCTGGCCCGCGCCCCCAGCCGGCGGCTGAGCGCCAGGGCCTCTCGGGCGTGGCTCCTGGCCTCGTCGATCCGCCCAGCCGAGAGGGAGCTGATCCCCGCGCACAGCAGGATGAGCGCCGGCCAGGTGTGATTCGGGCGACCGCGGAACTCCTCAACGGCGCCCGCCACCAGCGGGCGCGCCTCATCAACCCGGCCGGCAAGGGCGTAGGCGGCACCGAGGGTCGCGGCGACGACCTGGTTTCCGAGGACGATCTGCCACGTGCGGCAGAGGTTGAGGTCCCGCTCGAGGACCCGGATCGCACGTGGGAGATCCCCGCGACGGAGGTGGCCGCGCCCGAGACTGGACAACCCGAAGTGCAGCGAGTAAGGATGATCGGCTGCTTCAGCGATCCGCACGGCGGCCTCGGCGTGTCCGATGGCCTCATCGAACCGGCCGAGCTCGGACAGCACGTCGGAGAGGAAGGACCCCGAGAACGCCGACTGGATGGCGGTCCCCCCAAAGCGCTCGGCGCGCAGATCGCCCTCGAGTGCGACGTTCCGCTCGAGCAGGGTCGCCGCGTCGCTGAACTCGCCTCGGGCGATGTGCGTCAGGCCCAGTAAGGACGTGGCGACCACCTCGATCGGAAGATCGGCGAGGGTGCGCGCGAGGCTCAAGGCCTCCCGCCCGAACTTGACGGACTCGTCGTACTCGCCCAGTGATCCGGCACTGGGTCACCATGAAGGTGGAGATCCGCGCGAGCCGGCGCGGGTCGCCCAGCGTTCGGGCGAGCCCCTCCGCTTCGTGGAGGAGCGCTCCCATGCGCGCCCACTCGCCAAGCGGGAGGAGCGCGTTCCGGAAGTCGATGTGGAGGTCGATGGTCAGCTCGCTCGTCTCTCGGGTCTCGGGGAGATGGCGGAGCGCCCCGAGGGCCTGCTCCAGGTGGGCGATAGCCTCGCGGTAGGCGGCCCTCGCCATGGCCCGGAGCCCCGCCTGGCGGAGATAGGCGACCGCCTTCTCCCACAGTTCCCCGCGCAGGGCGTGATAGGCCAGCCGCTCGACCTGCTCGGCGACGCGCTCGGGCGCCCACCGCTCGAGGGCCTCGGTGATCCGGGCGTGGAGCGCGCGCTGCCGGTCGTGGAGCAGCCCCTGGTACGCCACCTCGTGCGTGAGCGCGTGCTTGAACGTGTACTCCACGTCGGGGAAGAGGCGGGTCTCGTAGAGGAACTCGGCGGCCTGGAGGTGCGCGAGGCAGCGTCGAAGCCCCTCCTCCGGAAGGTCGGCCACCGCCTGGAGCAGGGGGAACGCCACGTCCGTCCCGATGACGGACGCGGTCTGGAGCAGGCGCTTCTCGTCCGCGGGCAGGCGGTCGATGCGGGCGGCCAGGATCGCCTGCACCGTCGTGGGCACCTGGATGCTGGGCAGGGCCGTCACCAGGCGGTAGGCGCCGCGCTCGCCGATCAACACGTGGGTCTCGACCAGCGTGCGGACGCTCTCCTCGAGGAAGAACGGGTTCCCTTCCGTCCGCTCGATCAGGAGCGGCGGGAGCGGACGCAGGGTGGCGTCGTCCCCCAGGAGGGCGTGCAGGAGGGCCTCCGCGCCCTCGGGCGGCAACGGGTCGAGCCGGAGCTGGGTGTAGAACGTCCGACTCCCCCAGCCGTGCTGGTATTCGGGACGGTAGTTGACAAGGAGGAGGAGCCGGGCCGTCGGGAGGCCCTCGATGAGACTGTCCAGCAGGCCCTGGGTCTCGGCATCGATCCAGTGCAGGTCCTCGAACACGAGGAGCAGGGGCTGCCCCTGCGCCTCGCGGAGCAGGAGCCGCTTGATCGCCTCGAGCGTCCGCTGGCGCCGCTGCGGGGGGTCGAGCCCTCCCACGGCCCGTCCTCCACCGACACGTCGAGCAAGGCGAGGAAGGCGGGGAGGCTCGGCTCCAGGCTGCGGTCGAGCGCGAGGAGCTTACCCATCACCTTCTCGCGCATCCGTCGCGGGTCGTCGCGCCCCTCGATCTGGAAGTACGCCTTGAGCAGGTCGATCACGGGCAGATACGGGGTCGCCTGCCCATACGAGGCCGAGCTGGCCTGGAGGATGAGCCAGCCCGCGCTGCGATGGGAGTGCGTCACCTCCCAGACGAGCCGGGACTTCCCCACGCCCGGCTCCCCGACGAGGGCCACGACCTGGCCGTGCCCGGCGGCCGCGCGCCCGAGCGCCTGGCGAAGTTGCTCCACCTCGCGGTCCCGGCCGACGAACGTGGTCAACCCCCGGGCGGCCGCCGCCTGGAGCCGCGTCCGGACCGGTCCCGCGCCGGTCACCTCGTAGACCTCGATCGGGCGCGCCCAGCCCCTTGACCGACATCGGGCCGAGCGGCGTCACCCCGACGTAGCCCTCGGCCAGCCGGAGCACCTCGGCCGTCAGGAGGATCGACCCGGGCGCGGCCATCTGTTCCATCCGACCGGCCAGGTGGGTCGTCTGCCCGACGGCCGTGTAATCCATGTGGAGGTCGCTGCCGATCGAGCGGACAACCACCTCGCCCGAGTTCAGCCCCACGCGGATCTGGACGAGCACGCCCTCGGCCCGTCGCACGCCCTCGGCGTACTGCTTGACCGAGTCCTGCATCCGAAGCGCCGCGTAGCACGCCCGCACGGCGTGATCCTCGTGGGCCAGCGGCGCCCCGAAGAGGGCCATGATCCCGTCACCCATGACCTGGTTCACGGTGCCCTCGTAGCGGTGGACGGCCTCCATCATGCGTTCGAGGACGGGATCCAGGAGTTTCCGCGCCTCCTCCGGGTCCCGGTCAGCGAGGAGCTCCATCGAGCCCTTCAGGTCGGCGAAGAGGACCGTGACCTGCTTGCGCTCGCCCTCGAGGGCGGTCTTCGAGGTGAGGATCTTCTCGGCGAGATGCTTGGGGGTGTAGCTCTCAGGTGGGCCGAATCGCGGGCCGGCATTGCCGGCTGGCTCGGGGTCCGCCGAGCCGTTGACCGCACTTCTTGCAGAACTTCGCGTCCAGCTGGTTGGCAGTGCCGCAACTCGGGCAGCCAGTCTCGAGCCGGGTCCCACACTCTTGGCAGAACACGGCATCGCCCGGGTTTTCCTTTTGGCACCGGGGGCACGTCATGGCCGTGGGCGCTCGCCTCCGCCCAGATCGCTCCCACTCCTGCTGTCAGGCCGAATCGGCAGGGTGAAGGTGAACGTCGACCCCTGACCCACCTGGCTCTCGACCCAGATCCGCCCCCCGTGCAGCTCCACGAACTTCTTGGCCAGCGTCAGCCCGAGCCCCGTGCCCTCCTGCTTGCGGGTGTCGTCCCGCGCCACCTAGCGGAACTCCTCGAAGATGGCCGCCTGATCCTCGGGCGCGATTCCAACCCCCGTGTCGATGACGGCGATGGTGAGGACGCCGTCGGCCGCCGTCGCGCTGACGCGAACCCGGCCGCCCTCGGGGGTGAACTTCACCGCATTGGACAGGAGGTTCACCAGGATCTGCTTCACCTTCCGCTCGTCCGCGACCGCCCTTCTCCTTCCGCGTCTCGATCGAAATGGCCAGGTACTGGTCGCCCTCCGAGGCGCACGATGTAGTCGGTCTCGGTCCGGTACTCGGCGTTGCGGACGTTGTGCACGATCACGCGATCCCCCTGGATGTCGGCAAAGGCCAGGGTCGCCACGTCCGGCTGCCAGTCGCGCTCGTTGGACGGCGGGATCGCGAGTCATGTGCCGAGGACCACGACGAACGCCCCCAGAATCCCGGCGAACACACACCGGCGGGGCCGCACGAGCCAGAGCGCGACCAGCGCGCCCACCGGGACGAGAACGCTGAGCCCGGCGCGGAGCCACGGGGGCCCGAGCCACGGAAAGTCGAGGGCGATGGCCAGCGCCATCCATCCGAGCATGGCGCTGCACCCCAGCCCCACCAGGCCGCGCCACAGCCACACCCCCGGACGTGTCAATCGCCGAGCGCCTTCTTCAACCCGTTGATGCAGTAGCCACCTCGAGCCGCGTGTTCGTCGATGAACGCTCGCCGCAGCGAATGCGATTTTTCAACCGTACCGAGACCTTCCAGGGTCGCGATCTTGGCGCCGGCGGCGGCCACGACCGGCATGATACAGCACGTCAATGACACATGGTCGTACAGCACCGTGCACGTGCCGCGTTGCGCAAGCGCCCGCACACGAAGTGCCCGGGTCCGGGGTGCGGTGGATGCCGACTAAGTACCGTCCTTGGCACTGCAGCACCACGGCCTCGAGGTCCCGACGTCCCCGGGCCACCGGGCCCTGGTCCCCGCCCTGGCGCCCGCGGGGTCGCTTGACGGCGGCCGTGGGGACTCCGAGGATGACCCCCCATGGAGAATCGCGGGGGCCCGCAGTGGGACCCTCGGGTGATCGCGGCGGTCGGGGCGGCCCTCCTGGTCGCCGGACTCGGCGCGCTCCTGTGGCTAGATCCGATCAGGGCCGGCAAGGTGGTGGCCGAGGACGGGCCCGTGGAGTGGACCCAGGCCGCGTTCCTGCTCGCCGGCTGGGTGGTGACCCTCGGACGCGCCTTCAGCCTGCTCGCACGCGGCCGGTCGGCCATCCCCGTGCTTCTGCTCGTCGCCCTGCTGACGGTCGGCATCTCCGTCGAGCTGAGTCTCCACAGCTGGGTGGGCTTCCGTATCCGACACTGGCATCCCACGCTCCGGCGCAGCGCGGGGCCCGTCTTGCCCTGGGTCGCCCTGGCGGTCAGCCTGATCGTCGGCCTGGTGGCGGTGCGCCATGGGGCCCGTCATCGCCGCTCGCTCCTCGCCGTGGTCCGTAGCTTGCCCCATTCCCAGTGGGGCCAACTCACGATTGTCGGGCTCGGCGCATACGCAACCACCCAACTCTTCGAGCATCGCCTCGCGCGTCTCATGCCCCGGCCGTCGTACTTCCTCGAAGAGTCGATCGAGCTGGTCGGCGCGCTTTGCCTGTTCCTCGCCGCGTGGCAGCGCGCGCGGGTGCCGACCGATGGGAACGGCGACGCATGATGGCGCGGTGCAGCTGAAGGCCACTCGCGGTGGCGGTGCGCAACGAGGCGCTTCGGCTCGCCAGCGCGCGGAGCTGGCCGGTCTCCACACTGCGTTACCTCCCCCTGGGGGCCACCCAGCCGCCGTGGTCGGCCGCGAGTCGATCGGCTTCCTTCGGACCCCAGGTGCCGGGCTCGTACGCATAGAGTGGGGCGGTATTGCCGAGCACCGGCTCCACCACACGCCACTGGGCCTCCACCCCGTCCGCCCGCGTGAACGGCAGCACGTTGCCCCGCATCGCGGAGGTCAGGAGGGAGTGGTACGCCTCCACTTCATCGTCCCCCGCGAACTCGCGGGACGCGACCATCTCCACCTCCTCCAGCGCCCATCCCGGCTCCGGCTTACGCACGTTGGCGCTCATGGCGATGGACAGGTCCGGGCCCAGACCGAACCGCACCACGTTCGACCGGCCGGGAGCACGGCCCGCGCTCGAGCGCCACGGCGGCGGCTTCAACTCCACGAGGACCTCGTTGGCGGTCACCGCGAGACACTTCCCGGTCCGGATGTAAAAGGGGACGCCTTCCCAGCGTGGGGTGTTCACGCCGAGCCGCACCGCGACATACGTCTCGACGGTCGAGTCCGGGGCGACGCCCTTCTCGTCGTGATAGCCGCGAAACTGCCCTCGCACGACATCTTGGGGGCGAGGGGCCTGCATGGCCTGGTAGGCCTGCACCATCGTGCCGCGCACCGCCTCCTCATCGGTCCCAGACGGGACCTCCATGGCGATCAGCGCCGCCACCAGGAGGAGGTGATTCTGGAGCACGTCCCGGATGGCCCCCGCTTCCTCGTAGAATCGGCCCCGGCCGGTCACGCCAAACGATTCGGCCATGGTGATCTTCACGCTCGAGACGTACTGGCGGTTCCAGAACGCCTCGGGAAACGCGTTGGCGAAGCGGAAGAGCAGGATGTTATGGACGGGCAGCTTGCCCGCGTAGTGATCGATCCGCATGACCGCGGCTTCGTCGAACACGCGATGGATGGTCCCATTGAGCGCCTGGGCCGACTGCAGGTCGTGGCCGAACGGCTTCTCGATGAGCAGCCGTCCTCCCTGGGCGCACCCCGTTTGCCCGAGGCTGTGCACCACGCTAGGAAAGGCGCTCGGGGGGATGGCCAGATAGAACAACGGGTGGGACTTCCCACCTAGCGCGTCTCGGAGGGCCTGGTACAACGGCAGCCCGCCGAACTCACCCGAGACCACCTGGAACCGGCGCGACAGGGTCTCGAAGGCAGAGGCGTCCACGCCACCGCCATAGGTCTCGAGGCTCTCCCGCGCCCGGGCCATGAGCCTGTCCTTCCCCCAGTCGCTGGACGTGACCCCGATCACGGGCTGGTCGAGCGTTCCGAGCTTCGCCATGCTCTGAAGCGCCGGGAAGATCTTCTTGCGCGCCAGGTCGCCCGTGGCGCCGAAGAGCACCAGGGCGTCCGCGCGTGTGGTGCTCGTGCTATCGCTGAGTTCCATGTTAGTTGCGCACGAATCCGCCAACGGAGCCCGTCCGGCGCTCCTCCATGATCGACTCGCTGGCTTCGTAAGACGCGGCGACGAGGCGCTTGAACACGGGTCCTCCCTTTCGACCGGACCGGGTGCCCCGCTCAGGCCCAATACGGGCCGACGGTGAGCTCGGGATGGCCTCAGGCGGTCCGGCGTGGGATAGCTGCGCGATGCCGCCCACTCCGGGCGACCGAGAGCACGCCCGCCGCTGTCAGCTTCGCGAGATGGGCGCTGGCGGTTGGCGGCGTGATCCGCGCCGCCCCGGCGAGCTCGCTCGCGGTGAGGGCCCGGCCATCGAGCAGCGCCGACATCATCGTCGCCCGAGCCGGGTCTCCGACCAGCGCCGCAGTCTCCGCGATGATGGGGCCCGTGATCATGTCGTTATCTCTGGCCGACGACGTCAAGCCCGCTACCTGTTGGACCGGATCGTCCCTGAGTTCCCGTATGCGGGTTTGACCTTGCATCCCCAATCACGGCGACGCGCTCGGTGGACCGGACCGTGTCCACGAACATGATCGTCGCGAGGAAACGTTCCGTCTCGATGGGCGCGGCGGCGGTCGTCACCCACTCGCGCAGCGTCGCCGCCATCTCATCGATCTTGTCGCCCAGTGGTGGCCGGTCCCCTCCATGACGACGCGAACGGGGTCGCCCGACGCTACCTCACGTACCGGGCGCCCGTCGCAATGTCCGAACGTAGGAAGCGCTAGGCACGTTTCTCGGCCCCCGTTACCCCGGCCCCCTTGCCCGCCCCCCGTCATCCCGGCCCCCCCTCGGTCGCCGGCGCTCAGACGAAGTAGTGATCGTCAGCGCTTCGTCAACTCGAAGGCGCTCTGGCCGTCGTACCCGACCCACGTGCCCTCGCCCTTCAGCACGCGGCGACCATCAGCCTCGTGAAGCGTGGCGACGCCGCGCGTGGCGGAGCCCTCGAAGATGACCTTCCCGCCCTCGATCCGCCCCTTGCCGGCTCCGGGGTTCCCGTCGATGTTCGTCGTGTACGACCCGTCCGGCGCGATGGTCACGCGGGCGTTCGCGGTTCGCCCCGCGAGGGGCCCCGTCCCCCCCACGACGCCCCTCAGGGTGCCTTGCCACTCCCCTGCGAGGCTCGCGAGATCTCCGGCCTGCAGCATCTTGGCCGGCGGCAAGGGCATGGCCGTGGACGCGCATCCGCTGACGAGCAGCACGATCAGCGTCAGGCCTCCTGCCCAGGCAACTCTCTTGCTCCTCATGCCTTCCCCCTTTCCCGTTGGCCGGGATCCGTTGGCACCCCGGCTCTACGCGGCAGTCGGCTGCCTTGCTTCGATCTCCTCCCCAGCCTAGTCGCCAGGGGTCCAGCGGGCAATGGGAGATCTTGGTCTCATGCCATCAGCGGGCGCGACAGGGTTCACGCGCCAGGACTCCGGCCTTCCGCCAAGGCCACGCAGGGCCTGCAGAGCTACGACGTCACTACTTCAAAGGACCGGAGAAGCGGCTGGTCTATCCGTGGGCCAAGGGGCTGAAGGTCGAGGAGATCCAGGCCTACTACGACGAAGCGCAGTTCAAGGACTGGACCCATGCGGACACGGGCGCCCCGTGCTCAAGGCGCAGCACCCGGAGTTCGAGATGTGGAACCAGGGCATTCACGCCCGTTCAGGCGTGACGTGCGCCGACTGCCACATGCCGTACAAGAGGGAGGGCGCGCTCAAGATCAGCGACCACCACGTGCGCAGCCCGATGCTCAACGTCAACCGGGCGTGCCAGGGTTGTCACCGGTGGCCGGAAGAGGAGCTCAAGGCTCGGGTCGAAACCATCCAGCAGCGCACCTACAAGCTCCGCAACGTGGCCATGGCGCGACCAACCGTGGGTCAGGCGGCGGGGGCGGGCCGCCCCGGCGGCGGCTTGGGCGCCAGTCCCAGCGCCGCGAGGAGCCGCCGCACCGCATGGGGTTCGGTCACCGCGCCGAGGATCCGCCGCCGACCCCCGCAGCGATCGCACCCCAGCACATCAAAGCCGAACACCCGCTGGAGCAGCCGAGCCCAGGGCCAGCGCCGCGGGGCGCGCGTGTCGACGTCGACCCGTGAGTCGGGCGGCGATGGCTTCGGCACGATGGCCGCTCTCCAGCGCGACCGCGGGCCGAGGAGCCCATGGTAGGCCAACAGAGGTCGGCGCGGCGGCGGCACGAGGGCCGCCAAGCGCCCCAGCAGCGCCAGGGGATCGAGGAGCAGCGCCGTGGAGCCGTCGCGCCAGGGCCGGCGAAACTGATACAGGAGTTGCCCACCCGTCCTCTCCGTGAGTCGCTCCAGGGCCAAGGGCGGGCGCAGAATGTAGCGGCAGACCCTCTCCAGCTGATCCCGCCGCCGCGCCGGCACTGCCACATCCGCGTGCAGGCTGCGACGATCGCGGACGATCCCCATCGAGTGCTCCATGGCAACGGATCCACCATCCACCGGATGTGCCACGACAGGGCGGAGGTGAGGTCCTTCGGCGGCTGGATGGTCGCGAAGTAGCCGATGATGGACTCGGACTTCGCATACTGATAGAGATGGTCGAAGTTATCGCGCGCGGGATCGGTAGGGAGTCGAGCCGGAGCTGCGTGTAGTAGGCCTTGCCACCCCAGCGGTGCGCGTACTCGGGGCGGTAGTTCACGGGCGGCTGGCACGCTCTCGACCAGACTGTCCAGGAGGGCCTGAGTCCGCCGAAGCGCCCGCGTGTCGAATTGCTCTCCAGCCGCGAGTAAGGGCTGCTGCTGACATGGGTTGACCTCCATAGAACTGCAATGTATACGACTTCTACGTGTGGCAATGAATAAGGACCTGGTTGCTGCATCCGCCACGCCGCTCGTGCTTGCCATCCTGGCCGAAGGCGACAGTTACGGCTACGCCATCATCAAGCGAGTGGCCGAGTTGTCAGGCGGGCACCTGCAGTGGACCGACGGCATGCTCTATCCCGTGCTGCACCGGCTCGAGCGGCAGAGTTTTGTCGCGGCAAAGTGGGCGGCGGCCGAGAGCGGCCGGAGACGGAAGTACTACCGGATCACGAAAAAAGGCCGGGCCCAGCTCGCCGCGCAGCGGCAGCAATGGCAGGCTGTAGACAATACCCTGCGCGGCATCTGGATGAAGGCGTGCACCGTATGACTTCGTTCGCCGATCGACCGCTCGAAGAGCAAATCGCGCAGTGGCGCGCGTTCGTACGCCGCCGGCACACCCTTCACGGTCCCGACGTGGAAGAGCTCGAGGGACATCTGCGCGACCAGTTAGTGGCGCTCACCGAGACCGGCCTGGTGGGGGATGAAGCCTTCCTGGTCGCAGTCAAGCGCATGGGCAACCTCGATGCGCTGTCGCGCGAGTTTGCACGCGAGCATTCCGAGCGGCTGTGGAAGCAGTTGGTCATGTCGCCGACGCCCGACGCGGCCGACGAGTCGCCCAACACCGCACGCGCTCATACGTTCGTCGTTCTTATTCTGGCCGTCGCCGCGGCGTTGGGCGTCAAGATCCCGGACCTGTTCGGTCTTCGGCTCAGCCCTCATGAAGAAGTGCCCTCGTTCTATTTCCGGAACGCCAGCCTGTTCGTCTTCCCGCTGCTCACGATCTACTTCGCGTGGAAGCGCAAGATGGATGTCGCACGCGCCTTGTGGCTGGCGCTGCCCTTCGCGGCTGCCGCTGTGTTTGCCAACGTCTACCCGTTCGCCACGAATAGCCACACCGAGAGACTGACCGCTCTGCATTTGCCCATCGCTCTGTGGTTGGTCGTCGGCCTCGCGTACGTGCGAGGCCGCTGGTTCGACGACGGTGGGCGCATGAACTTCGTGCGGTTCTCGGGCGAGCTGTTCATCTACTACGTGCTCATCGCATTCGGCGGGGGCGTCCTCACCGCCGTCACATTCATGATGTTCGCCGCCATAGACAAGAACGCGGAGTGGTTCGTAGGGCCCTGGCTGATCCCGTGCGGGACGGCGGGAGCCGTCATCATCGCATCCTGGTTGGTGGAGGCGAAGCAAGGCGTCATCGAAAACATGGCGCCGGTTCTGACCAGGCTGTTTACCCCGCTGTTCACGGTGTTACTCTTGGCGTTTCTCGCCACGATGGTGTGGACGGGCAGCCCCATCAACGTGAAACGCGAGGTGCTCATCGGGTTCGATCTCTTGTTGGTGGTCGTCGTTGGGCTGGTGCTCTATGCTGCCTCCGCGCGCGACCCGCAGGCATCGCCCGACTTCTTCGACGGGCTGCAACTGCTGCTCGTCGTCAGCGCGCTCGTGGTCGATGGTGTGGCGCTCGCGGCAATCGCCGCGCGCATCAACGAGTTTGGCCTCACTCCCAACCGAGTGGCCGCTCTTGGCGAGAATCTGCTTCTGCTCGTCAACCTCGCGGTGTCCGCGTGGCTCTATGCGCGCTTCCTTCGTCACCGGGGTTCGTTTGCCGACTTAGAGCGATGGCAGATCGCCTACTTGCCTGTGTATGCGACATGGGCGGCGCTGGTGGTTGTCGTCTTCCCGCTCGTCTTCGGCTTCCGCTGATGCACGCGCGGTCCGCGTCGCGCCCCACGCTCGCATGATTGCTGTAGGCAGGTTCGGGTGGGTCAGCTTCGTGAACCTACAGATGAGAATTGAATCGACCATCCGCTGGAACTCTATTTCATTAGCAGGATAGCGCTGGGTGACAGACAGCGACCGCTCGACGCCGAGAAGAAGCTGAACCAGTTGCTGGTAGTCGTTGGATCCTCGAAAGTCGTGCCCGACTACATCTGAATAGGCGAATAGATAATTGTCCACCAACTCCTCGAGGATTGCGACCGCACCGTATTGGCCCTGGCGCCACGGGGGATCATCGATTGTCCACAGGTAACCATCCTTCCCCTTGAACGACTTCCGCATCGACGCTAGACGCCCTTGGGCCTTCGCTAGTCCGAAGCTCTCGAAAAGGAGCTCTAGGCGGTCGACGAAGGTCGACACCTTCTCCTCAATCAAGTCCGTTGTCATGGCCTCTGGCCCGCCACAGCGCATCAAGGCGGGCGCACGCTACATTGATGGACTCCTGATGGAGGCGTCGATTACTGCACAGTCGGCAGGGACACTTTCTCAAAAGACGACCGAAACTGCGACAGAAGATCGAAGACGGAGCCAGGCGTTGGGCCCGGTGCCACGGAATCGAATCGATGAGGTCCAAGGCGGGGGTGAGCCGCTCGGGAATGGCAACAAGCCGTGGTACAAGCTTGCGAGCGGAGGGGTAGATGAGTCGGAAACCCGCGTCAGAACAGTGGTGGCTCCAAGGAGACCCTATGCCGCTCTCACCCGCCCCCGGAGCGGAACGGTCAACCTAAAGCGGTGGTGTCCCCGACGGGACACGTCCCTGGCGCACTTCTCGTACGCGTGTATCTGTTGGCACGTGCCGCGGGGATGCTCAGGTTCCGAGCCCGCGGTAAATGGCGCTTCGCGTCGAGATGTTACTAAATTCCGCAACGTGGAGGCTCCCCACGCCCGTCGGCTTACGCACCTCACCATTCAATAACTCTCGTGTCCTCAGGCCGAATCGGCAAGGTGAGCGTGAACGTCGACCCCTGGCCCATCTGGCTCCGCACCCCGATCTGCCCTCCGTGCAGCTCGGCGAACTTCTTGGCCAGCGTCAAGCCTAACCCGGTGCCTTCCTGTTGACGGGCGTCGTCGCGCCCGACCTGACGGAACTCCTCGAAGATGGCTCCTTGGTCCTCGGGCGCAATGCCGATCCCCGTGTCGGTGACGGAGATCGTAATGACGTCGGCACCTGCCGTGGCGGTGACGCAGACCCGACCTCCCTTCGGGGTGAACTTCACCGCGTTGGAGAGGAGGTTCAGCAGAATCTGCTTGACCTTGCGCTCGTCGGCCACGAGATCCCCGAGTCGCGCGTCCACGACCTGGTCGAGGGTGATGCCGTGCCGGGTGGCGCGCTCACGAACCAGCGTGAGCGCATTGTCCAGGGTGGTGGGCAAGTGAAACCGCCCGAGTTCCAGGTCGAGCCGCCCCGCCTCGACCTTGGCCAAGTCCAGAATGTCGTTGATTAGGGAGAGGAGGTGCCGGCCCGAGTCCCGGATGTCCTGAAGATACTCGGCCTGCTTGTCATTCACGTCCCCGAACATCCGCTCGGCAAGGACCTCCGAGAAGCCAATGATTGCGTTCAACGGCGTCCGCAGCTCGTGCGACATGTTAGCCAGGAATTCTGACTTGTGTCGGTTGGCTGCTTCGAGCTGACGACTCTTGTCCTCGCTCTCCCGAAACAGTCGGGCATTCTGGATGGCGAGGGCCGACTGCGCCGCAAAGGTACGCAAGAGATCGACCGTCTCCACCGCGAAGTTGCCGGTCGCCTTCCGGGCCAGCACCAGGCCGCCTAGGATGCGCTCTTCTGCCAAAAGCGGCGCAGCGAGCACACCTCGAAAGCCGGCCCGTGACAGGATTTCACGTAAGGGGCCACCGTACGCTCCCGACGCCGCGATGTCCGCAATTTGGACGGGTTCGCGGGACTCGGCCGCCTGGCCGACCGCGCCTTCACCGGGACTGAGCGGATGGTCGCGCAACGCGTCAACGAATGCGGCGTCGAACTTGTGCGTCGCGCGGAGGTACATCCGCCCGCTTGCCTCATCAAATTCGTAGATCGCGCCGCCATCAGTGCCCGAGAGCTCGTCGGCCCGAGAGACGATCGTCGTCAGAACCGTTGCGAGGTCCAGGCTCGAGCTGACCGCGCGGCTCACCTCCCCGAGCGCCTTCAATTCTTCGACCGACCGCGCGAGTTCGCCGGTCCGGGCTTGCAGCTCTTGGAGAAGCCGGCAGTTCTCGATCGCAATGGTCGCCTGATCCGCGAAGATCTCGACGAGCGCGATCTGCGCTTCGGTAAACGCTTCGAACTCGAGCCGTTGCAAGGCGAATACGCCCACCAGAGCCCCCGCCCTGAGCATGGGAATCCCCAGGAGGGTCCGATAGCCATCCACCTTCTGGCCTTCAGACAATGTATATTCCGGGTCGGCCAGAACGTCGGGAATATGAACCGGCTTGCGCTCAAGCGCCGCCCGCCCGGTAACAGAGGCACGTCCAGGGCGGATCGGGTGCTGCTGCCAAAACTCTCGACCCGCTGCAGACAGCCCGTAGTCGGCGGCCAGACGAAAATGCTCACCGTCGAACGTCCAGACCAATCCGCGTGTGGCGGCGCACAGCCTGGCTGCGTTCTCAGCCAAGGTATCGAGGACCGGTTGCAGATCAAATCGTGAGCGGCTGATCACCTTCAGAACTTCGGTCGTTGCGATCTGCTGTTCCAGCGCCTCCGCCAGACGCCTCTCCACGTGTTGGCGCGACGTGATTGCGCTCCGGAGCAACCTGCGGAGGGCTGATAGATCGGCGACGGCCTTTGTCCTCGCGGGGTTGGTATTCTTCGCACGCCGAGGCATCGGCGCTCCTTGCTGTCACGGGCGTGACGGACCGCACGGCGGGTCGCTGTCAGGCTATGCGAAAGTGCGCTCGTCGACAAGTGTCGGACTGACTGTGACGACACCTGCCCTGATGTGCCGCCTTGCTGGTCCCTCTCGGGCGCATCAAGCCGCTTGCGGCGAATCACATCACACGCCAAGCGAGGCGATGTGTCGAACCGGTCGTTGCATCTCCCTCGGTGAGCGGGGTAGGTGGACGTAAGTACCGAAGAACAATCGCGGACGGTGGAAGAATGGAACCTCGGCACCTCCGGCGGCGGCAGGGCGGTGGCCGACCACCGTGAGCAGCGAAGGCGAGCCGCAGTCCTGGCGAGACCGTGGAGAACGTCGGGCGGCGCGCGTCTGACCTGGCTCGCGCTATCGTGGTGACGGCTGGACCCCCATGAACCGCGCCAACGAGCAGACATGGCTCGCCCGGCTCAAGTCGTCTGCTAATCGCTTCCTCACACGACTCAGGAACACGTCGAATGATTCGGTCACTTGTGATCGAGGCACACCTGAGTCACTTTCCACATGGCGTATGAACCGATCATGACGGATGCTGGGCGGCCGCTGGACTGGGCGGCCGCTGGACTTGACGACGGAGCCGCGATGGCGCAGGATCGACCGACTCGCGAGGGCTAGCGCCCGGCGGGCCTTCGGCGTCCCACTCGGCATTTGTTGGGTTGGAGGCACGTCATGCCGGACGAACAGGGGTCCAATACGCTGAGTGATACTCCGACCGGCGTTGAACTCACGGCGCTCGACCCCACGTTTCGCGCGGATCCGTATCCGGTACTGGCGCGTCTGCGCGAGCGCCAGCCCGTGCACTACGACGACGTCATCAAGCGCTGGGTGCTCACGCGCCGCGACGATATCGAGCGCCTGCTGCGTGATCGAACGATGGCGGTCGACCCTCGCAAAGCGAACCCGGGCACGTATATGCGCGTCTTCGACGTGCCAAACCGAGCCCGCGAACCTAGCATGCTCCTCCTCGACGCACCGGCCCACACGCGCCTACGCTCGCTCGTTAACAAGGCCTTCACGCCTCGTGCCGTCGACCTTCTGACACCGCGCATTCGCGAGCTCATTGATGAGCTGCTTGGCGCCCTGACTGGACAGGCGAGCTTCGATCTGATCGAGGCGTTTGCGGTGCCTCTCCCGGTCATCGTGATCGCCGAGATGCTCGGCATCGACTCCGCCGACCGCGACGATTTCAAGCGCTGGTCGGACTTGGGCGCCATGTGGTTTAACCCACTGCTCACCGGCGATCAACGGGCGTTGATCGAAGAGGCACTCCAGCAGCGCGACACGTATCTCCGGCGCGTGATTGCCGAGCGCCACGCCACGCCACGGGACGATCTCATCAGCGCGATGATTGCCGTCGAGGAGGCGGGAGATCAGCTGAATGACGGAGAAATCCTGACGATGTGCGGGTTGCTCCTGGCCGCGGGCAACGTGACGACGACCGACCTCATCGGCAATGGGATCTGGATGTTGTTGCGGCACCCAGATCAGCTGCAGAAGCTGCGCGACACTCCGTCGCTGATCAGGAATGCCGTGGAGGAGATCCTGCGCTTCGAATCACCGGTCGTGCAGACCGCGCGCATTCTGACGGAAGACGTCGAGATCGGCGGTTGCCCGATGCGTCGGGGCGAGTCGGTCCTCGCGTTGATCGCCGCCGCGAATCGCGATCCGGAGGTGTATCCGGAGCCCGATCGCTTCGATATCACGCGATCGGATCTGCGCCATCACTCGTTCGGCGGCGGCGCCCACTTCTGCCTCGGCGCGCCGCTGGCGCGGCTCGAAGCCCAGCTCGCGATCCTTGCCGTCGTGCAGCGCTTCCCACACCTTCGTCTCGCCAATGAGGCGCTCGAATGGCACGCGCGCCTCGCATTCCGCGGCCTGGCCAGGCTTCGTGTGCTGGTCTAGGAGGCACATCCTGAGCCCTGGTGGGCCGCGTCTGAGGATATTGACCACGGCGCTTCCGGGGCACATGAGGGCGATGGCGCGCCGACAGATATAAAAGACGCCGTTCAGGTTGATGGCGAGCGTCTTGCGCCATTGCTCAGCTATAATGGATTTCAATCGAACGCGAGGCCATCTCGGTTACCCCACACCATGCCTTGCGCGCTGAAGAATCTCGCTATCTCTCTCGGCCTCGCCACTATTCCTGTTCAATTGTTCACCGCCACCAGATCGCAGGGCGTCGCCTTCCATCTCCTCCACGCGAAATGCGGCTCCCGGATCCAGATGCGGCTCGAGTGCCCCATTCACGGGATCGTCCGCGCCGGCGCCGTGTTCGGGGCGATTCAGGAACTGATTGTGGCAACCTAATGGAGGCTGAATGGCGGGGTAAACCGCACCCCGAGATCAACGGGCGGGAGTGAGGAACGGCCGGTTATCGCTTGGGCGCGCTCGCGCCGGACAACTCTTTCTCCGCCCAATCCCGAGGGCCGCCGCGGGAGGCCGCACGCGTCACCCTTCGGCGACGTCGAGAAGCACCTTGCCACCGCGGAGGGTGTGCTCGACGGCTTTCTTGATCTCGGAGAGGCGGTAGACTGTCGCGATCGGGACCTTGACTCCCTCGGCGACCAGCGTCGCCGCTTCCTCGACCGCCGCCGGAATCTTGCCCTCCCATTGCGCGTGTCCCATGAAGAAACCCTTCACGGTGATCGGCGTAAAGATCACGGTGCGCGGATCGAGGACCATCGGGGCGCCGCTCATCGCGGAGTACGCCACCAGGGTGCCGCCCGGCGCAAGGACCGACCCGAGCACACCGGTCGCCGGACCGCTGACGCCGTCGAGCGCCAGGCGGATTCTGCCGCCACCCATCGCCTTCTTGATCTCCGCGGTCACCTCCGGGCCGTCGACGACGACCACATCGCCGCCGACGGCTTGCAAGTCGGTCACGAGCTCCGCGCGCCGAACGATGTTCACGGTCCGGAGGCCACGTGTCTTCGTGAAGGCAATCACCCAACGCCCCACGCCCGAGTTGGCCGCATTCTGTACGACGAAGTCACCGCGATTCAAATCGACGTAGTCGCTGAGCAGGAGCGACGCGGTCGGCGGGTTGATCGCCAGCATCGCGAGCTGCTTCGGGTCCGCTCCCCGCGGCAACGCAAAGAGGCCCCCAGCCGGGATGACCATGCGCTCGCGCCAGACCCAGCTCGAACGCGGCGGAACGACCCGGTCGCCGACCGCGACGTTGGTGACGCCGGGACCGACCGCGAGCACGCGCCCGACGCCTTCATTTCCGATGACCGACGGAAGCTCCGGGCGAAGCGGGTAGACGCCACGCGCCACCAGCAGGTCGTTCGGGTTGATGGGCGAGTACTCGATCGCCACCAGCACCTCGTTCGCACCGGGTGCCTTCGGCTCCGGGACCTCGGCCATGCCGAGACCGTCGACGGGATTGCCGTAGACCGAAAGATGAATCGCTCGCATTTGAACTTTTCTCCAATCCGGGGCACTGCCCCGTTCGTGCGGTCTCGGAGAGATAGTCTTAGAGACCTGTCGGCTGCGGTCACTCGTGGAGGGCCGCGAGCCGCTCGTCGTACGCGATCGTCAAGAGCGTCGCCGGGAGCCGCCTTGCTGCGGACTCGCCGAGACCTTATGGAAACGAGCGTGCGCCTTCTCCCAAAGACGAACGCCCTCGCGCTATTTCTTCTTGGCGAGTCTTCTTGGCCACCCCTCCTCACGCTTGAGACGTCGGGCGGAGCCGGGAGGGTTCACGAGACCCATGGTTCCGAGACGCGCACTAACATGTGGCTACATATAAGTCGCACGGTCCCTTGAATCCCGTCCGTCATCGCTGGCGTCGAGACGGAAGTCGAGCTGCATGAGGAGGCCTTCCGTCGGCTGGGCGGCGACGTCCGGCTCGTCGTCATCGACAACTTGCGCGAAGGCGTGCTCACCCCGGATATCTACGACCCGATCCTGAACCCGCTGTACCGCGACGTGCTCGCGCACTACGAGGCCATCGCCCTGCCGTGTCGGGGGGGGGATCCCGATCGGAAGGGGAAGGTCGAGTCCGCGATCGGCCACACGCAGGCCACGCCCCTGAAAGGGCTCCGCTTCGAGTCCCTCGCGGAGGGTCAGAACGTTTTCGGAATGGCCGTGCCGGCATTGTTCTCAAGCACATCGAGTCGGCCGAAGGTCGCGACGACCCTTTCGACCGCCTCCTTGACTGCTTGGGTGTCGGTAGCGTCCGCTTGGATCGAGACCGCCTTTCCGCCGCTGAGTTCAATCGCTTTGACTACAGCGGAAGCCGCGCTGGCCTCCTTCGCGTACGTGATGGCCACCCTCACTCCATCCGCGGCCAGACGTTCGCGATCGCTGCGCCAATGCCCCGCGAACAGCCAGTAATGAGTGCCACTGTCTCGTTTAACTTGGACATGGGATCTCCTTTGCTTTTCTGTGAACGATTCACGGATGTCCGCCGCGAGGATGAAACCGAGGCCGCTATGGTCAGCCCGCGGTCTTGCCGCCGTCGGCGGTGAGGACTTGGCCAGTCACGAATGACGCCTTGTCGGAAGCCAGGAACACGATCGCGCGAGCAATCTCGTCCGGCTCGCCCACGCGCCCCAGGGGCACGCCCGCCACCAGCGCCACCTTTCGCTCCGCGGTTCCGGTGAAGCGGTTCAGCATTCCGGTCTCTATCGGACCGGGGGCCACGGCGTTGACGCGCACGCCGAAGCGCGCGGCTTCGAGCGCCGCGGACTTCGTCATGCCTTCGACGGCGTGCTTGCTGGCGGCGTAGACCGACGCGCCGGCCGCTCCTTCGTGCCCATAGGTCGAGGAGATGTTGACGATGCTGCCGCTCCCTTGCGCCTGCATCACGCGCAGCTCATGCTTCATGCTGAGCAGCGTGCCGAGCACGTTGGTGTCGAAGGTGGCGGCAAAGCTGTCCGCGGTCTGCTGCGTCACGGGGCCAGGCTGGCCTTCGGTGCCGGCGGTGTTGACGGCGGCATCCAGGCGACCGAAGCGCGCGACGGTCCGATCGACCAGGTTCCGCACGTCGTCCTCGTGGCGCACATCCGCGCGGATGAATTCGGCTTCGGTGCCGAGCGCGCGCAGCTCAGTCACGAGTTCCCAGCCAGCTTCCTCGTGGCGACCGGCGACAACGGTGCGCTGACCTTCTCGGGCGAACGCTACAGCCGCCGCGCGCCCGATTCCAGTCAGCGCGCCGGTGATCAGGACGACCTGGGTGCTCATCTTGCTACTCCTTCAGGTTTAGCGGGCCCCGAGGGCCGGGGGTTGAGGACGTTTCCGATCACTTCCATGGATCAACGCTAGGTTCTTCTAGCGGCGCGTACCAATACTTTGTAAGCTGGGGCCATACCTCGGAGGCATGGGACACGATATGGAGCTGCGGCATCTCCGCTATTTCGTCGCCGTCGCCGAGGAGGGGAGTCTTACCGTAGCTGCCGAGCGGACGCTGCACACGTCGCAGCCGTCCCTCAGTCGTCAGATCCGGGACCTTGAGGACGAGGTCGGCACTCAACTGATGATCCGCAGCGCTCGCGGCATCGAGCTGACCGCCGCGGGCCGGGTCTTTCTCGACCATGCACGACGCGCACTGGCTCAGGTCGAGGCGGCGGGCGAAGCGGCACGGCGCGCCGCTCCGCCCGCCAAGCTGTCGTTCGCTCTGGGCTTCCTGACCGGACAGGAGATGGACTGGCTCCCCGAAGCGATCCGCATCCTTCGGGACGAACTCCCCAATATAGAGATCACCATCTCCAGCCAGTATTCCCCTGACCTCGCGAGTGCTCTGGTGAGGGGCAAGCTCGACGTAGCCTTCCTCAGACCAGAAACACGGGCAGCCGATCTAATCTTCAAGGTCGTACGCAAGGAACCGCTCGTGGCCGTGTTGCCCAGCGATCACCACCTCGCATCGCATGAGGCCATCGATCCACGGCAAATCGCCG
>CAVXVV010000031.1:0-28548 GCA_963765195.1 uncultured Candidatus Rokubacteria bacterium | reverse complement strand
TCGTGGCGGAGGCAACGGCTCGACCAGGGCTTCGGTGACCACCAGGTTGTCGAACAACGCGCCGGAAGCCGGCCGATATCGACCCTGATCGACCAACAAAGACCGCGAACGTCGGCCCTTGTCGTACGCGCCGTCCTGCACCGAGGCCGCCTCGGTACCGTTGATACGGGCGGCGATGGTCGATCCCGCGCACGTCAGCTCTACGCGATTCGGCGCGGTTCCACGGCGGACCGCCGCGGAGGCTTGGCGTGGCGCAAGGAACGCGACAGCCGTCTCGTGCGCTCGCCGCGCGGCCCAGCGCGAACTCACCTGTTGCCGGAAACACGCCCAGGGCATAACCGCGCCGATCGATGACTCCCTCCTCGAGCGGCTACGTGCGACAGCCCACGCCGACCCAACGCCCCTCCGTCCAAGGGCCGCCGGACGGGCGTCTTCCCCGAACGCTGGCCCGGGTTCGATTTCAACGAGGTGTGGACGCTCTGCTATGGCTGCGGTGCCGAGCTGCTGTCGAGCGGCTCTCGCTGGTCGGTCTGGTTCTGCGAGCCGTGCAAGGCAGGCGTCCGCCGGCTTCATGAGGTAGTGGCGGCGCGGTGGTCCCGATTGGCCGTCATTCGATGATGGCGAGATTCGGGGTGCCCGGTGAGGGGCCGCTGGCGCTCGCCGGCCAGCCTCCTCCAGATGCGAAGGCAATTGCGCGCTTCGTCGAGGCGCTCGGGCGGCTCAACGGACGGATCGAGCACCTGGCGGCGTGGGCGGCGCAGGCAGTCACCCTGAACCTGAGGGAACGAGCGCTCGCCGGGGTGGACCCGGTGCCCCTCCCGCGCTATGTGTCGGCGCTCTCCATGCGACCCGTGGACCGGCGGCGCCGTTTCGAGGGTCTCGGCCGCCACTTCGGCGTCCCGGAGGCTCTGCTCGAACCTGTGCTGGCTACATGGCGGCTTGACCGTCCCGTGCGATTCGACAGTAGCCGTAAAGTCCCAGGGCCGAGCGTGACATTACGGGATAATTCACCCCTCCCGGCACAGGCAGGCGGGGTGGTAGAGCCGGCCAACCCGAATCACTGCCATTCCAGCAGTCTATGCCACCACGTTGAGCTGGGGGTCAGCCGCTTCATCCCATCTACCCTCAGAGCCCGAAGATCTTCGTGCGCGCCGCCTCGGGGCGGCCCCCGACGAGGATTCGTCGCGACATCTGGCCCACCCAGGATAGCCCGGCCTCGCGTGGGCATGAGACGATACGTGACGGGGGCCAGGCGCCCGCAAACAACCCGCCGCAGCACGCAGGAGGCAGGCATGGAAGACCGGGACGCATTGCTCCGGCACTACCGCGAGATCGCGCGAGGCGCTGCTCGCGGCCATCCACGGTCTCACCGACGCGCAGATGACCGATCCGTCGATCGACGGCTGGTCGGTCAAGGACCACCTGGGGCACCTGGCGCTGTGGGACGACGTCCGCGCGAGCGAGGTGACGCGGATCTCCGCCGGCCACGACTCGGCGTGGCGCATGACCGACGAGCAGGCCGAGGCCTACAACGCGATCGCCTATACCGGGCGGCGGGAGCTGTCCCTCGTCCAGGTTCGGTGGGAGCTGGCAACGTCGTGGGCGCGACTCGTCGACGCGATCGCGGCCGCGACCCCGCGCGGGCTCGACCCGTCGCTCTACGGCGACGCGAGCCTCCGCAGCACGCACGAGGCCGAGCACGCGAGCTGGATCAAGCGCTGGCGAGGGGAGCGCGGCTTCTAGCCCTAGTACGCGGGGAGCTTTCCGCTCGCCACTGTCTGCTCCACGGCGGCTGGTTCCTCGGCGGCCTTCGCCGCGAGGAACCGGCTGTCGCTCGCGAGCGTCACGAACTGCCAGCCCTGGCTTGCCATCTTGAGCGCGTAGCCGCTCGTCGCGTTGTGGAGGCCGGCGATCACCTTGTGACGCTTGCACGCGGCCAGGATCGTGCCGAGCGCCTCGGCGACCGGCGCCTCGGTCTGGTGGTGTCCTCGACCCATCCTGCACGAAGCGGGGAGGCGTCGGGGGCGCCTCTGCTCATCGTGGGGCGCATCCCCCGCGCCTGCCGTCACCTGCGCCGCTCGGGCGCGGCCCACCGCCTGGTGCGGCCGCCCTCGCGCTCTGACGACCCCTGGTCTCACGGGGGCGCTCGATCTCTAGACTCGCGGCGGCGGATCGGGCCCGCCCATGCTCCCCCGCGTCCTCACCGGACGATGCCGAAGTCCTGAACGCCCCGGATCCCACCCGTGCCGTCCTTGACACGCTCCGCGCCGACGGCGCAGGATTGGGGTCGCGGGAGGCCGTCACGCAAGGTGAGCGTTGTCCGCCAGCCCCATGGGACCCGACCGAGAAGAAGCTCTATGTCGACCCCTCCATAGACCAGGCCCGGCGCGGCGTAGTCAACGCCGCTACGTTCCCCCAAGACAGCCGCCCTTTGTGCCACTCCGGGGCTCTTGATGAGAGGCGCACGAACGTCCGGTTGATACAGTGCCGGGAAAACCGAAAGTGGCTGTGAATAGGAAGTTCGAGCGCTGTTTTCGCAGCGGCCGATGACAGGCAGGAGAAACATTCATGAAACAACTACTACTCGCCACGGCATGGGTGTTGCAGCCGGGGTCCATGCTTCGAACGGAACGGCCAAGGCCGACAACGACGCCCGGGAGCGGCAACAGGAGAGTATTCAGAACCGAAGGGAGCGCCAGGCTGACGCCATCAACAAGATGGACGACGACAACAAGAAGGAGGCCGTAGAAAAAGCTCACGAGCGGAACCAGGACGTGAGAGAGCGTCAGAAGGACGACAACAAGAAGAGGCGCGACTACGCTGTACAGCCTTGGGCTCCACTGCCCGGCGCAGAGGGGCCACACGCGAGCGTGACGGCTTCGCCGACCGCTTTCTTGAGCACGACGACGCCCCCCTTGGGACCCGATCGAGACGGGGCTTGATGTCGACTACCCGCTCAATGACCAGTAGCCAGCCTCGATTGACGGTCAATCGCGACCTCCTGCTTCCCTATTTCGCGCCTTACGCCGCCTACGTGATCATTGCGACGCTTGGCGAGGCTCTGAATCGCGAGCTGGACTACGCCCTTCGGATTGTGGTGACGGGCGGACTGCTGTGGTTCTTCCGGAAGCAGTACAAAGGTGTGATCGGCCCGAAGTCGCCAATCGGATCGATACTGTTCGGGGCGGCCGCCGGCGTTGTTGCGGTCTTCGTCTGGGCGGGCCTGGTGCTGCCGTTTCACGATGCGTCCACGGGCGATGTATACGGTGCACGCGCATTCGCCGTGCGATCGGCTGCGGCCACGTTGATCGTGCCGTTCGCTGAAGAGCTGTTGTGCCGCGGCTACATCCTCGGCCTGTTCACACAGTGGCAGCAGGCAAGACGGTCCGGGAAGGCATCGTTCGGCCATGTCATCGATTCGCGATCGATTCACGAGTTGCCGCCCGGCGCCTGGAGCTTGCTCGGCGTCGTCGTGTCCGTGGTCGCGTTCGCGGTCGGGCATGCGCCGGCCCAATGGCTTGCCGCATTCGCATACGGGCTGATCATGGCTGGACTCTGGATCGTGCGGCGCGATCTGCTCACCCCCATCGTGGCGCACGCGGTGACCAACCTCGCGCTCTACAGCTACGTGTTCAAAACTCAAAGCTGGGGACTCTGGTAGTCAACAGACGCGCACGAGCACGACCACGAGGCGACGCGCGCCCCTACCACCGCTCCCGTGAGCACACTTGTCGTGCCGGTCGTCCACGCACGCAGTGTACGCGACCGTCGCGCACGGAAGAACGGACCGGGTCCCGATCAGCCGCGCCTGTCCGGGACCCGGGTGATCCCCGGGGGGGATGCTATAGCGCCAGGTTCGGACCGGGACGTTCGAGCGTGGCGTCGAGCCGCCCGGCGTCTTCCCGGCCCCTGCCTGACACTCCCGCGCCGGCCGCGCATCATTCGAAGTCGAGTGGGTCAGGGCTGCCTTCGTCCGCCGGCCCCCCTCGGCCATTGTGTCGACTACTCTCCTTCCGGAAAGGAAGCTACCATGGACCAAGTCGAGAAAGCGCTGCACTTCTCCACCATCGTCCGCCCCTTCACCTACCGCGCCACCGACGCAGAGCTGAATGATCTTCGCCGGCGCATTGAGGCCACGCGGTGGCCGGAGAAGGAGACCGTCGCGGACACGTCGCAGGGCGTGCCGCTCGCGGCGCTCCAGGACCTCGCGCGCTACTGGGCGACGGACTACGACTGGCGCAAGTGCGAGGCGAAGCTCAACGCCCTGCCCCAGTTCACCACCGAGATCGACGGGCTCGACATCCACTTCATCCACGTGCGTTCGAAGCACAAGGGCGCGCTGCCCGTCATCGTCACGCACGGATGGCCCGGCTCGATCCTCGAGCAGATCAAGCTCGTCGGCCCGCTCACGGACCCCACGGCCTTCGGCGGCCGCGCGGAGGACGCGTTCGACGTCGTGATCCCGTCGATCCCCGGTTATGGGCTCTCGGGCAAGCCGACGGCGACCGGCTGGGATCATGCGCGCATCGCGCGCGCCTGGATCGTGCTGATGAGGCGCCTGGGATACACGCGCTACGTCGCGCAGGGCGGTGACGTGGGCGGACAGATCACGGACGCCATGGCGGTCGAGGCGCCCGCGGAGCTCGTGGGCATGCACACCAACTTCCTGTTCGCGCTCCCGGAGGACGTTGCGAACGCGATCCAGGCCGGAGGACCGGCGCCGTCCGATCTCTCCGACCCGGAGCGACGCGCGATGGACAAGCTGCAGGGCTTCTTCGTCAAGAACGCGGCCTACGCGATCGAGATGGCGACGCGTCCGCAGACGCTCTACGGACTCGCCGATTCGCCGGTCGCCCTCGCGGCCTGGCTGATCGACCACGGCGACGGCGACGACCAGCCGGCGGCGACGGTCCTCGCGGCGATGCGCACGCCGACCCAGGGACAGCCCGCGGAGCGGCTGACGCGGGACGACGTGCTCGACAACATCACCCTCTACTGGCTGACGAACACCGGGATCTCCTCGGCCCGCAGCTACTGGGACAACAAGCCCCCGTACTTCGGCCCCAAGAAGCTTCTCCATCCCGGCGGCGGTCACCGTCTTCCCGGGCGAGATCTACCAGCCTTCCCGGCGCTGGGCGGAGCGCGGCTACTCGAAGCTCTCCTACTTCCACGAGGCGGAGAAGGGCGGGCACTTCGCGGCGTGGGAAGAGCCGCTGCTCTTCGCGTCGGAGATGCGCGCGGCGTTCAAGTCGATGCGCTAGATCAATGTCGTGACCACCGACACTGAAGCAGTTGCCGTTGCCCAAGCGCCCGAGAGCCAGGCGTTGAGGGCCAGAGCGGGCCAGAGCGGGCCGGGGCCTCACGGTCACCCGGCTCCACGTGGCGTCTGGCTGTCCATCGAGGGCGAGCACGTGTTCGACGCCCGCGACCGCTCGGGGGACTTCTTCTACAACTGGTCGGAGCTCCACCTGTTCGCCGGTGGACTGGCGTCGGATGGGAGTGGTGATGCAACGCGGGAAAGTGCACGAGACCGACTTCGACCTCCAGTGTCCAGTGCATGCCGGCGCACTTGAGTCGCGTGCCGATGGCGACCTTGCAGCCAGCCTCGACGACACCGGTGGAGGTGCAAGGCCTTGGGCTGAGGACGGGGCCGGGAAGGGGGGCCGGAAACAGCTTTCGACCGCCTAGGGTCCCGGGACCGTCAGATAGGCGCGGCCGAGGTAATCGAGCGAGCCCAGCTTTCCGCCGAGGGTGAGACCCTCGAAGGTGTTGGGCGTCATCCGGATGTCATTGCGGTTGATGTAGCCCTGTACGACCTCCTGCCGATAGACCTTGAGCAGCGCGTACTCCTCGTACCGAACTGCCACGAAGGACAAGCGCTCGGCCATTGCCAGTGTCGCGAGCATCACCGTCGATCCCGGTGCCCAAACCGATGATCGCGCGCCGCCTCATGGAGGCAGTTCTCGAGCGCGTTGCCGAGCGTCGGTGTCCGGGTTGCGGCTGGTCCAAGCCGCCTATCGCACCCGTTCCCTGTCCTGTAGACGACAATGGGGTTTGAGCTCCGAGCCGCTCGTCGCCATGCAGGGACCACCCCTGGCCTTGCCCCGTGCGTGGATAGACAGTGCGCCGCGAGCCTCCTGCCCTCCCCTCTCGCGTGACGAGCCCCGGGCGGCGCCTCACGCGCCGGCGACGCACTTTGATGCGAGCCTGTCGCAAACACGGTCGCACGTGCGCGCCGTTCGTCGCGGTGTGCCCGCCAACACAATGGCGCGCAAATCAGAGCTCCTTGGCCAGGAACACGCGCGAGAACAGATAGATCCCCTCGCGGCCGAACGCATCGCGCAAGGCGCCGGGCAGCGACAAGGCGAGGACGAGCACGGTGAGGCCCGCGAGCAAGGCGGTGGCGCGTCGCCCTGTCACGGGCCCAGCGTAGCGACGGCGGCATCCGCAGCCTTCCCACCCGGGCCTCGGGACAGGTCGGTCAGCCAAACACCGGTGGTTCTGCTGGAGCGGGTCGCGCATGTCAGCGCTTGCGGCTGGGGGTGGGCTCTCTGCCCTCGCCACGCCGCGCCGGCACCACGTCCGTGATCCCGGCGGCCTTGCCGAGCTCGAGGAATTGCTCGGCCGTGCTGGTCGCGAACAGGTGCATGGCCCGGGCGATGACCCCGGTCCACCCGGTCTGGTGGCTCGCCCCGAGCCCGGCCCCGTTGTCACCGTGGAAGTACTCGTAGAACAGGAGGTAGTCGCGCCAGTGCGGATCCTCCTGGAACTTGCGCGTCCCCCCGTACACCGGCCGACGGCCCTGGCCGTCGCGCCGAAAGATGCTGGCCAGCCGGCGGGTGAGCTCCTCGGCGACCTGGTAGAGGTTCATCATGCGCCCGGAGCCCGTGGGACATTCGATCGTGAACGTATTGCCGTAGTAGATGTGGTACTGCAGCAGGGCGCGAATGATCAGCGCGTTGACGGGCATCCAGATCGGCCCGCGCCAGTTGGAGTTGCCGCCGAACATGCCGCTGTCGGACTCCGCCGGCAGATACGACACCCGGTACTCCTGGTCGCCCACCCGGAACACGTAGGGATGCTCGGCGTGGTAGCGCGAGATGGACCGGAGGCCGTAGGGGCTCAGGAACTCCTGCTCGTCGAGCATCGTCGCCAGCACGCGGCGGAGCTTCTCCTCGTTCAAGATCGAGGCGAGCTGCCGGCCCGCATGACCGGGCTTGGCCGGGTCGTGGATGAACGCCGTCAGCTCCGGGCGCGCCGCGAGGAACCGCCGGAAGCGTTGGCCCACCTCGGGGTACTTCCCTCGGAGCTCCCCTTCGAAGACGGTGGCGGCACACAGGGGGAGCAGGCCCACCATGGAGCGCACCTTCAGACGCTCGGCCCGGCCGTCCGGCCGCCGGAGCACGTCGTAGAAGAACCCGTCTTCCTCGTCCCACATCCCGTCCTCGCCGGCATGGACCATCGACGAGGCGATCCACAGGAAATGGTCGACAAACTTGACGCACATGCCCAGATAGGCGGGGCGTTCGAGCGTCAGCTGCACGGCGATCTCGAGCATGTTCTGGCAGAAGAGCGCCATCCAGGCGGTACCGTCGGCCTGCTCCAGGTACCCGCCGGTCGGCAGCGGCGCGCTGCGGTCGAAGACCCCGATGTTGTCCAGCCCCAGGAAGCCGCCCTCGTAGACGTTGTTCCCGGAGCGGTCCTTGCGGTTCACCCACCAGGTGAAGTTCAGCACCAGCTTGTGGAAGGCGCGCTCGAGCCATTCGATGTCGCCCTGGCCGCGCCGCGCCTGCTCCAGGCGGTACGTGAAGATGGTGGCCCAGGCGTGCACCGGCGGGTTGACGTCGCCGAAGTTCCACTCGTACGCGGGCAGTTGCCCGCTCGGATGCAGGTAATCCTCCCGGAGCATCAGGTCCAGCTGCGCCTTGCCGAAGTCCTCGTCCACCAGCGTCAGCGCGAGGACGTGGAAGGCCAGGTCCCAGGCCGCATACCAGGGGTATTCCCACTTGTCCGGCATCGACAGGATCTCGGCATTGTACATGTGGTGCCAGTGGTCGTTGCGGGGGGCGGCCCGCCGGTTCGGCTTGGACGGGTCGGCGCCGCGCTCCGCGAGCCACGTGTTGACGTCGTAGTAGTAGAACTGCTTGGACCAGAGCATCCCGGCCAGCGCCTGGCGCATCACGTTCGTCGCATCGGCATCGAGCGACGACGGGATGACCGCGGCATAGAACTCGTCCGCGTCCTGACGGCGCGCCCGCATCACGGCATCAAACTCGCTCCCGAACGAGCCTGGCTTCGTCGGAGCCGATGCGGCCGGCGCCACGTCGGAGAGGCGCAGCCGGAGGGTCTGCGAGGCCCCCGCCCCCACCGTGAGGGGATAGTGGGCAGACGCCTTCGTCCCCGTCCTTCTCGGGATTCACCGCATCCCGCTCGCCGTGGACGATGTAGCGATCGATCCCGTCCTTGACATACGGGGTCCGGTTGGGCGCGCTGAAGAGACGCTCGTTGTTGGTCTCGTTCTCGGTGAAGAGCAGCGCCGCGGCGCCCTCGGCATGGAAGAGCCGCTCGCCGAGCTCCGGATGCGAGGCCGCGATCACGCCGCCGGTCGCGCTCTGCGCCTGCCGGAGGACCGGCCGGGACGCCTCGCCCCCCCAGGACCACACGTTGCGGAACCAGAGCGTCGGCAGCACGTGCAGCGTCGCGGGCTCCGGACCACGGTTGTGGACCGTGATCTGGATGAGGACGTCCTCGGGCGACGCCTTGGCGTATTCGACGAACACGTCGAAGTAGCGGTCGTGGTCGAACACGCCCGTGTCGAGCAGCTCGTACTCGAACTCGTGCCGGCTCCGGCGCCGGTTGGTCTCGATGAGGCCGCCGTACGGATAGGCGGCCTGCGGGTACTTGTAGAGGTACTTCATGTACGAGTGGGTCGGCGTCGAGTCGAGGTAGAAGTAGTACTCCTTGACGTCCTCGCCGTGGTTCGCCTCGCTGTTCGTCAGGCCGAACAACCGCTCCTTCAGGATCGGGTCCTTCCCGTTCCACAGCGCCAGCGCGAAGCAGAGCCGCTGCTGGTCGTCGGAGATCCCCCCGAGCCCGTCCTCGCCCCAGCGATAGGCCCGCGAGCGGGCCTGGTCGTGGGTGAAGTAGTCCCACGCGTCACCCGAGTCGCTGTAGTCCTCGCGCACCGTCCCCCACTGCCGCTCCGAGAGATATGGGCCCCACTTCCGCCACGCCACGCCCTGGTCCCGAGCGTCCTCGAGTCGCTGCTGCTCCGCATGCGTCACGACGGCTCCCCTCTTGTGACCCGGGCGACGCATCGCGCCGGGCGGTTCCGATCCACCTTCTCGACGGCCGCCGCCGCCTCGTACTGGCGGAAGAACCCGCGCAGCGCGGAGTACTCCTCGCCCTTCTCCTTCCGCGTCTCGATCGAAATGGCCAGGTACTGGTCGCCCTCGAACCCCCAGCTCATGATCGTGTGGGCGATGGCGGGCGATCCCCAGTGGACGAGGAAGAGGTCCAGAGAGCGGAGCTTCGATAGATCCAGAGCGCGATCCTCGAGGCGCACGATGTAGTCGGTCTCGGTCCGGTACTCGGCGTTGCGGACGTTGTGCACGATCACGCGATCCCCCTGGATGTCGGCAAAGGCCAGGGTCGCCACGTCCGGCTGCCAGTCGCGCTCGTTGGACGGCGGGATAGCGAGTCATGTGCCGAGGACCACGACGAACGCCCCCAGAATCCCGGCGAACACCCACCGGCGGGGCCGCATGAGCCAGAGCGCGACCAACGCGCCCACCGGGACGAGAACGCTGAGCCCGGCGCGGAGCCATGGGGGCCCGAGCCACGAAAAGTCGAGGGCGATGGCCAGCGCCATCCATCCGAGCATGGCGCTGCACCCCAGCCCCACCAGGCCGCGCCACAGCCACACCCCCGGACGTGTCAATCGCCGAGCGCCTTCTTCAACCCGTGGATGCAGTAGCCACCTCGAGCCGCGTGTTCGTCGATGAACGCTCGCCGCAGCGAATGCGATTTTTCAACCGACCGAGACCTTCCAGGGTCGCGATCTTGGCGCCGGCGGCGGCCACGACCGGCATGATACAGCACGTCAATGACACATGGTCGTACAGCACCGTGCACGTGCCGCGTTGCGCAAGCGCCCGCACACGTCCTTGGCACTGCAGCACCACGGCCTCGAGGTCCCGACGTCCCCCGGGCCACCCGGGCCCTGGTCCTCGCCCTGGCGCCCGCGGGGTCGCTTGACGGCGGCCGTGGGGACTCCGAGGATGACCCCCCATGGAGAATCGCGGGGGCCCGCAGTGGGACCCTCGGGTGATCGCGGCGGTCGGGGCGGCCCTCCTGGTCGCCGGACTCGGCGCGCTCCTGTGGCTAGATCCGATCAGGGCCGGCAAGGTGGTGGCCGAGGACGGGCCCGTGGAGTGGGCCCAGGCCGCGTTCCTGCTCGCCGGCTGGGTGGTGACCCTCGGACGCGCCTTCAGCCTGCTCGCACGCGGCCGGTCGGCCATCCCCGTGCTTCTGCTCGCCGCCCTGCTGACGGTCGGCATCACCGTCGAGCTGAGTCTCCACAGCTGGGTGGGCTTCCGTATCCGACACTGGCATCCCACGCTCCGGCGCAGCGCGGGGCCCGTCTTGCCCTGGGTGGCCCTGGCGGTCAGCCTGATCGTCGGCCTGGTGGCGGTGCGCCATGGGGCCCGTCATCGCCGCTCGCTCCTCGCCGTGGTCCGTAGCTTGCCCCATTCCCAGTGGGGCCAACTCACGATTGTCGGGCTCGGCGCATACGCAACCACCCAACTCTTCGAGCATCGCCTCGCGCGTCTCATGCCCCGGCCGTCGTACTTCCTCGAAGAGTCGATCGAGCTGGTCGGCGCGCTTTGCCTGTTCCTCGCCGCGTGGCAGCGCGCGCGGGTGCCGACCGATGGGAACGGCGACGCATGATGGCGCGGTGCAGCTGAAGGCCACTCGCGGTGGCGGTGCGCAAGAGGCGCTTCGGCTCGCCAGCGCGCGGAGCTGGCCGGTCTCCACACTGCGTTACCTCCCCCTGGGGGCCACCCAGCCGCCGTGGTCGGCCGCGAGTCGATCGGCTTCCTTCGGACCCCAGGTGCCGGGCTCGTACGCATACAGCGGGGCGGTATTGCCGAGCACCGGCTCCACCACACGCCACTGGGCCTCCACCCCGTCCGCCCGCGTGAACGGAACCATGTTGCCCCGCATCGCGGAGGCCAGGAGGGAGTGGTACGCCTCCACTTCATCGTCCCCCGCGAACTCGCGGGATGCGACCATCTCCACCTCCTCCAGCTCCCATCCCGGCTCCGGCTTGCGCACGTTGGCGCTCATGGCGATGGACAGGTCCGGGCCCAGACCGAACCGCACCACGTTCGACCGGCAGTGAGCACGGCTCGGGCTCGAGCGCCACGGCGGCGACTTCAACTCCACGAGGACCTCGTTGGCGGTCACCGCGAGACATTTCCCAGCCCGGATGTAGAAGGGAACACCTTCCCAGCGCGGGGTGTTCACGCCGAGCCGCACCGCGACATACGTCTCGACCGTCGAGTCCGCGGCGACTCCCTCCTCGTCGTGATAGCCGCGAAACTGCCCCCGCACGACGTCCCCTGGGGCCAGGGGCCGCATGGCCTGGTAGGCCTGTACCATCGTGCCGCGCACCGCCTCCTCATCGGTCCCGGACGGGACCTCCATGGCGATCAGCGCCGCCACCAGGAGGAGGTGATTCTGGAGCACATCCCGGATGGCCCCCGCTTCCTCGTAGAATCGTCCCCGGCCGGTCACGCCGAACGATTCGGCCATGGTGATCTTCACGCTCGAGACGTATTGGCGGTTCCAGAACGCCTCGGGAAACGCGTTGGCGAAGCGGAAGAGCAGGATGTTATGGACGGGCAGCTTGCCCGCGTAGTGATCGATCCGCATGACCGCGGCTTCGTCGAAGACGCGATGGATGGTCCGGTTGAGCGCCTGGGCCGACTCCAGGTCGTGGCCGAACGGCTTCTCGACGAGCAGCCGTCCGCCCAGGGCGCACCCCGTTTGCCCGAGGCTCTGCACCACGCTCGGAAAGGCGCTCGGAGGGATGGCCAGGTAGAACAAGGGGTGGGAGTTCCCGCGCAGGGCCTCTCGGAGGGCCTGATACAGCGGCAGCCCGCCTAACTCACCCGAGACCACCTGGAACCGGCGCGACAGGGTCTCGAAGGCGGAGGCGTCCACGCCGCCTCCATAGGTCTCGAGGCTCTCCCGCGCCCGGGTCATGAGCCGGTCCTTCCCCCAGTCGCTGGACGTGACCGCGATCACGGGCTGGTCGAGCGTCCCGAGCTTCGCCATGCTCTGAAGCGCCGGGAAGATCTTCTTGAGGGCCAGGTCGCCGGTGGCGCCGAAGAGCACCAGGGCGTCCGCGCGTGTGGTGCTCGTGCTATCGCTGAGTTCCATGTTAGTTGCGCACGAATCCGCCAACGGAGCCCGTCCGGCGCTCCTCCATGATCGACTCGCTGGCTTCGTAAGACGCGGCGACGAGGCGCTTGAACACGGGTCCTCCCTTTCGACCGGACCGGGTGCCCCGCTCAGGTCCAATACGGGCCGACGGTGAGCTCGGGATGGCCTCAGGCGGTCCGGCGTGGGATAGCTGCGCGATGCCGCCCACTCCGGGCGACCGAGAGCACGCCCGCCGCTGTCAGCTTCGCGAGATGGGCGCTGGCGGTTGGCGGCGTGATCCGCGCCGCCCCGGCGAGCTCGCTCGCGGTGAGGGCCCGGCCATCGAGCAGCGCCGACATCATCGTCGCCCTCGCCGGGTCTCCGACCAGCGCCGCAGTCTCCGCGATGATGGGGCCCGTGATCATGTCGGTTATCTCTAACCACCGAGGCCGACGACGTCAAGCCCGCTACACCACCGTAGCTGTTGGACCGGATCGTCCCTGAGTTCCCGTATGCGGGTTTGACCTTGCATCCCCAATCACGGCGACGCGCTCGGTGGACCGGACCGTATCCACGAACATGATCGTCGCGAGGAAACGTTCCGTCTCGATGGGCGCGGCGGCGGTCGTCACCCACTCGCGCAGCGTCGCCGCCATCTCATCGATCTTGTCGCCCAGTGGTGGCCGGTCCCCTCCATGACGACGCGAACGGGGTCGCCCGACGCTACCTCACGTACCGGGCGCCCGTCGCAATGTCCGAACGTAGGAAGCGCTAGGCACGTTTCTCGGCCCCCGTTACCCCGGCCCCCTTGCCCGCCCCCCGTTATTCCGGCCCCCCCTCGGTCGCCGGCGCTCAGACGAAGTAGTGATCGTCAGCGCTTCGTCAACTCGAAGGCGCTCTGGCCGTCGTACCCGACCCACGTGCCCTCGCCCTTCAGCACGCGGCGACCATCAGCCTCGTGAAGCGTGGCGACGCCGCGCGTGGCGGAGCCCTCGAAGATGACCTTCCCGCCCTCGATCCGCCCCTTGCCGACTCCGGGGTTCCCGTCGATGCTCGTCGTGTACGACCCGTCCGGCGCGATGGTCACGCGGGCGTTCGCGGTTCGCCCCGCGAGGGGCCCCGTCCCCCCCACGACGCCCCTCAGGGTGCCTTGCCACTCCCCTGCGAGGCTCGCGAGATCTCCGGCCTGCAGCATCTTGGCCGGCGGCAAGGGCATGGCCGTGGACGCGCATCCGCTGACGAGCAGCACGATCAGCGTCAGGCCTCCTGCCCAGGCAACTCTCTTGCTCCTCATGCCTTCCCCCTTTCCCGTTGGCCGGGATCCGTTGGCACCCCGGCTCTACGCGGCAGTCGGCTGCCTTGCTTCGATCTCCTCCCCAGCCTAGTCGCCAGGGGTCCAGCGGGCAATGGGAGATCTTGGTCTCATGCCATCAGCGGGCGCGACAGGGTTCACGCGCCAGGACTCCGGCCTTCCGCCAAGGCCACGCAGGGCCTGCAGAGCTACGACGTCACTACTTCAAAGGACCGGAGAAGCGGCTGGTCTATCCGTGGGCCAAGGGGCTGAAGGTCGAGGAGATCCAGGCCTACTACGACGAAGCGCAGTTCAAGGACTGGACCCATGCGGACACGGGCGCCCCGTGCTCAAGGCGCAGCACCCGGAGTTCGAGATGTGGAACCAGGGCATTCACGCCCGTTCAGGCGTGACGTGCGCCGACTGCCACATGCCGTACAAGAGGGAGGACGCGCTCAAGATCAGCGACCACCACGTGCGCAGCCCGATGCTCAACGTCAACCGGGCGTGCCAGGGCTGTCACCGGTGGCCGGAAGAGGAGCTCAAGGCTCGGGTCGAAACCATCCAGCAGCGCACCTACAAGCTCCGCAACGTGGCCATGGATGCGCTGATGGATCTGATCAAGGATCTCAAGGCGGCGAACGGAGCGGGCAAGACCGGCAAGGAAGTCGCCATGGCGCAGGACTTCCAGCGCAAGGCCCAGTTCTACCTCGACTTCGTCGAGGCCGAGAACTCGACAGGCTTCCACGCGCCGCAGGAGGCCGCGCGGATCCTCGGCGAGTCGATCGATTTCTCGCGGCGCGGCCAGCTCCTGCTGCGCGACAAGGCCGGATCGCGGTGACCCGTTCCTCGACGAGCTGCCTACCTACGGTGCGCAGGCTGGCTGAGGTCCGTCTCGACGTGGACCGCTGAGATTCCGCGGTGCGAGGCCCTTGGTCGGCGGCGGGTCGCCAAGCGCCCTCCTGGAGTCCCCTGGTGTCAACGCCGGTACTCGTGACCCACTTTCGCCGGTTGAAGACGCCGGTTCAACCCTGACCCACCCCGAGAAGGGCAAGCCGTTTCGGCGAGCACCGACCCTCGCTACTCCGCAAGCCACACCGTGTCGAGCTGGCTGTTGAGGTAGTGGCTGGGCGTGATCGTCCAGCCGCGCACGCGCGAGCTGTGCGGCACGATCCGGTGCCACTGGAGCATGTAGATGTAGTGTGCTTCCTCGTCGAGGAGGCGCTTCTCGAACGCGCGGATGTATTGCCGGCGTCGCTCGGGATCCACCGTGCGACTCTGGCGGACGTAGAGGTCGTCCAGGACGGGATCGGTGTACCGGCCGTAGTTGGCGTCGCTCCGGTCCCGGGACTGGAACTTGTAGAGGTCTAGGTCGGGATCGACGACGTAACCGCACTGGAAATCGGTGCTGAGCTCGAAATTGCCGGCGCGGAGATCCTTGAAGTACTGCCCGCAGTCCTGGACCTCCTGGTGCACCATCAGCCCGATCTCACGCCACTGGTTCACGAGCCAGGCCCCGACGGGCGCGTAGGGCATCGGGATGTTGCGGTTCTTGAGCACGAACGAGGTCCCCTCGGCGATCTCGGCCTCGGCCAGCAAGCGCCGGGCCTCCGTCCGTGATTCCCGGATGTCCCGCCGGTAGCCGGCGAGCTTGACGAGCTCTGCCGGCGGGGTGGCGAATGGCGTCCTCGGGACCTGCACGCCGGCGACCTCCCGGACGATCGCGATCTTCGCCCCATGGTAGGCCAACAGAGGTCGGCGCGGCGGCGGCACGAGGGCCGCCAAGCGCCCCAGCAGCGCCAGGGGATCGAGGAGCAGCGCCGTGGAGCCGTCGCGCCAGGGCCGGCGAAACTGATACAGGAGTTGCCCACCCGTGCTCTCCGTGAGTCGCTCCAGGGCCAAGGGCGGGCGCAGAATGTAGCGGCAGACCCTCTCCAGCTGATCCCGCCGCCGCGCCGGCACTGGCACATCCGCGTGCAGGCTGCGACGATCGCGGACGATCCCCATCGAGTGCTCCATGGCAACGGATCCACCATCCACCGGATGTGCCACGACAGGGCGGAGGTGAGGTCCTTCGGCGGCTGGATGGTCGCGAGGTAGCCGATGATGGACTCGGACTTCGCATACTGATAGAGATGGTCGAAGTTATCGCGCGCGGGATCGGTAGGGAGTCGAGCCGGAGCTGCGTGCAGTAGGCCTTGCCACCCCAGCGGTGCGCGTACTCGGGGCGGTAGTTCACGGGCGGGCTGGCACGCTCTCGACCAGACTGTCCAGGAGGGCCTGAGTCCGCCGAAGCGCCCGCGTGTCGAATTGCTCTCCAGCCGCGAGTAAAGGCTGCTGCTGACACGGGTTGACCCCATAGAACTGCAATGTATACGACTTCTACGTGTGGCAATGAATAAGGACCTGGTTGCTGCATCCGCCACGCCGCTCGTGCTTGCCATCCTGGCCGAAGGCGACAGTTACGGCTACGCCATCATCAAGCGAGTGGCCGAGTTGTCAGGCGGGCACCTGCAGTGGACCGACGGCATGCTCTATCCCGTGCTGCACCGGCTCGAGCGGCAGAGTTTTGTCGCGGCAAAGTGGGCGGCGGCCGAGAGCGGCCGGAGACGGAAGTACTACCGGATCACGAAAAAAGGCCGGGCCCAGCTCGCCGCGCAGCGGCAGCAATGGCAGGCTGTAGACAATACCCTGCGCGGCATCTGGATGAAGGCGTGCACTGTATGACTTCGTTCGCCGATCGACCGCTCGAAGAGCAAATCGCGCAGTGGCGCGCGTTCGTACGCCGCCGGCACACCCTTCACGGTCCCGACGTGGAAGAGCTCGAGGGACATCTGCGCGACCAGTTAGTGGCGCTCACCGAGACCGGCCTGGTGGGGGATGAAGCCTTCCTGGTCGCAGTCAAGCGCATGGGCAACCTCGATGCGCTGTCGCGCGAGTTTGCACGCGAGCATTCCGAGCGGCTGTGGAAGCAGTTGGTCATGTCGCCGACGCCCGACGCGGCCGACGAGTCGCCCAACACCGCACGCGCTCATACGTTCGTCGTTCTTATTCTGGCCGTCGCCGCGGCGTTGGGCGTCAAGATCCCGGACCTGTTCGGTCTTCGGCTCAGCCCTCATGAAGAAGTGCCCTCGTTCTATTTCCGGAACGCCAGCCTGTTCGTCTTCCCGCTGCTCACGATCTACTTCGCGTGGAAGCGCAAGATGGATGTCGCACGCGCCTTGTGGCTGGCGCTGCCCTTCGCGGCTGCCGCTGTGTTTGCCAACGTCTACCCGTTCGCCACGAATAGCCACACCGAGAGACTGACCGCTCTGCATTTGCCCATCGCTCTGTGGTTGGTCGTCGGCCTCGCGTACGTGCGAGGCCGCTGGTTCGACGACGGTGGGCGCATGAACTTCGTGCGGTTCTCGGGCGAGCTGTTCATCTACTACGTGCTCATCGCATTCGGCGGGGGCGTCCTCACCGCCGTCACATTCATGATGTTCGCCGCCATAGACAAGAACGCGGAGTGGTTCGTAGGGCCCTGGCTGATCCCGTGCGGGGCGGCGGGAGCCGTCATCATCGCATCCTGGTTGGTGGAGGCGAAGCAAGGCGTCATCGAAAACATGGCGCCGGTGCTGACCAGGCTGTTTACCCCGCTGTTCACGGTGTTACTCTTGGCGTTTCTCGCCACGATGGTGTGGACGGGCAGCCCCATCAACGTGAAACGCGAGGTGCTCATCGGGTTCGATCTCTTGTTGGTGGTCGTCGTTGGGCTGGTGCTCTATGCTGCCTCCGCGCGCGACCCGCAGGCATCGCCCGACTTCTTCGACGGGCTGCAACTGCTGCTCGTCGTCAGCGCGCTCGTGGTCGATGGTGTGGCGCTCGCGGCAATCGCCGCGCGCATCAACGAGTTTGGCCTCACTCCCAACCGAGTGGCCGCTCTTGGCGAGAATCTGCTTCTGCTCGTCAACCTCGCGGTGTCCGCGTGGCTCTATGCGCGCTTCCTTCGTCACCGGGGTTCGTTTGCCGACTTGGAGCGATGGCAGATCGCCTACTTGCCTGTGTATGCGACATGGGCGGCGCTGGTGGTTGTCGTCTTCCCGCTCGTCTTCGGCTTCCGCTGATGCACGCGCGGTCCGCGTCGCGCCCCACGCTCGCATGATTGCTGTAGGCAGGTTCGGGTGGGTCAGCTTCGTGAACCTACAGATGAGAATTGAATTGACCATCCGCTGGAACTCTATTTCATTAGCAGGATAGCGCTGGGTGACAGACAGCGACCGCTCAACGCCGAGAAGAAGCTGAACCAGTTGCTGGTAGTCGTTGGATCCTCGAAAGTCGTGCCCGACTACATCTGAATAGGCGAATAGATAATTGTCCACCAACTCCTCGAGGATTGCGACCGCACCGTATTGGCCCTGGCGCCACGGGGGATCATCGATTGTCCACAGGTAACCATCCTTCCCCTTGAACGACTTCCGCATCGACGCTAGACGCCCTTGGGCCTTCGCTAGTCCGAAGCTCTCGAAAAGGAGCTCTAGCAGGCTGCGGAAAATCGGGAGCGGACGAGTGACTGCACCGCACGCAAAACGAGGCGAGCCGGCCGAAGTGGGCCCCGATACTCGGGTCGCTGAAGGCTGCGGCCGGTCCGAGCGGCCCGCTGACCGCTCATCCGAGCGCCTCCACCAGGATCACGTTCCGGATCCGCACCAGGTTGTACAGCGCCGCCGCCAGAGTAAACAGCCACCCGACCCGTCGCACGCCGCGGTGGCGCGTCTTCCGCAAGAGCGCCACCGTTTTCATCCAGCCGAACACCTCCTCCACGCGCTTCCGTTTCTGCTGACTCACCGCGTACCCCGCATGGCGGGTGGTCCGGTCATCGATCGCACTGGCGCGACGGCTGGTGTTCTGCGCGACATGCGGCGTGAGCCCACGCGAACGGAGGGCGGCGACGAAGCCGCGCGTGTCATAGCCCTTATCGCCGCCCACGGTGGCCCCGCGCCGCAGGTTGGTGGCCATCGCGAGGGCCGTCTCGCGTTCCGCGAGTCCCGTCGCCTGACTCACACAGGTGTCGACGACCAGCCCATGCCGGTTCTCCATGAGGACGTGTCCCTCATAGGCGAGCTTCGCCTCGTGCCCGTGACTCTTGCGGCTCAGCCGGGCCTCGGGATCCGTGGTGGAGGCGTGCGTGGCGTTCGACCGTCGCTCCCCGTGAAAGTTCACCGTCGGATTGCCCGGATCGTCGGGCGGTGGAGCCGGGGCGCCCTTCGGCTTGAAGCTCTTGAGCCCCGCCCACGCCTCGATCAGGGTGCCGTCCACGGTGAAATGCTCCCCCGAAAGAAGCTGGCGGCCCTGCGCCTGCGCCAACACCCGCTCGAAGAAGGCTCGGGCGATATCGCCCCGGAGCAGCCGCTCGCGATTCTTGTGAACACCGTGGGATCCCAGACGGGGTCATCCATGCTGAGCCCCACGAACCAGCGGAACAGGAGGTTGTAGTCGAGTTGCTCCATGAGCTGCCGCTCGCTCCGCACCGAGTAGAGCATCTGCAGCAGCAAGGCCCGAAGCAGCTTCTCGGGCGGGATCGAAGGGCGCCCGGTCTTGGGATAGAGCCGGGCAAACTCGGGCGACAGCTCCCGGAGTGCGGTGTCGACCATCCCCGGATCGCCCGCAGTGGGTGGTCGGCCGGCACGCGTTGCTCCGGGGCCACGTAGCTGAACATCGCATCCGGATGCCGATCGTCGCCGCGCATGTGCACCTCCCCCTATTTCCTGAGAGTGGCATGCGCGCCCGATCGCTTCCGTGTTTTTCAGCATCCTGCTAGGCGGTCGACGAAGGTCGACACCTTCTCCTCAATCAAGTCCGTTGTCATGGCCTCTGGCCCGCCACAGCGCATCAAGGCGGGCGCACGCTACATTGATGGACTCCTGATGGAGGCGTCGATTACTGCACAGTCGGCAGGGACACTTTCCTCAAAAGACGACCGAAACTGCGACAGAAGATCGAAGACGGAGCCAGGCGTTGGGCGCGGTGCCACGGAATCGAATCGATGAGGTCCAAGGCGGGGGTGAGCCGCTCGGGAATGGCAACAAGCCGTGGTACAAGCTTGCGAGCGGAGGGGTAGATGAGTCGGAAACCCGCGTCAGAACAGTGGTGGCTCCAAGGAGACCCTATGCCGCTCTCACCCGCCCCCGGAGCGGAACGGTCAACCTAAAGCGGTGGTGTCCCCGACGGGACACGTCCCTGGCGCACTTCTCGTACGCGTGTATCTGTTGGCACGTGCCGCGGGGATGCTCAGGTTCCGAGCCCGCGGTAAATGGCGCTTCGCGTCGAGATGTTACTAAATCTCCGCAACTTGGAGGCTCCCCACCACCGTCGGCTTTCACGCACCTCACCATTCATTCACTCTCGTGTCCTCAGATCGAACGGGCAAGGTGAGCGTGAACGTCGACCCCTGGCCTATCTGGCTCCGCACCCCGATCTGCCCTCCGTGCAGCTCGACGAACTTCTTGGCCAGCGTCAGGCCCAACCCGGTGCCCTCCTGGTGGCGGGCGTCGTCGCGCCCGACCTGACGGAACTCCTCGAAGATGGCTCCTTGGTCCTCGGGCGCAATGCCGATCCCCGTGTCGGTGATGGAGATCGTGATGACGTCGACGCTTGCCGTGGCGGTGACGCAGACCCGACCTCCCTTCGGGGTGAACTTCACCGCGTTGGATAGGAGGTTCAGCAGAATCTGCTTGACCTTGCGCTCGTCGGCCACGAGATCCCCGAGTCGTTCGTCCACGAGCTGGTCGAGGGTGATGCCGTGCCGGGTGGCGCGCTCACGAACCAGCGTGAGCGCATTGTCCAGCGTGGTTGGCAGGTGAAACCGCCCGAGTTCCAGGTCAAGCCGCCCCGCCTCGACCTTGGCCAGGTCCAGGATGTCGTTGATCAGGGAGAGGAGGTGCCGGCCCGAGTCCCGGATGTCCTGAAGATACTCGGCCTGCTTGTCGTTCACGTCCCCGAACATCCGCTCCGCAAGAACCTCCGAGAAGCCAATGATTGCGTTCAATGGCGTCCGCAGCTCGTGCGACATGTTAGCCAGGAATTCTGACTTGTGTCGGTTGGCTGCTTCCAGCTGATGACTCTTGTCCTCGCTCTCCCGAAACAGTCGGGCATTCTGGATGGCGAGGGCCGACTGCGCCGCAAACGTTCGCAAGAGATCGACCGTCTCCACCGCGAAGTCGCCGGTCGACTTCCGGGCCAGCACCAAACCGCCTAGGATGCGCTCTTCTGCCAAGAGCGGCGCGGCGAGCACACCTCGAAAGCCGGCCGTCGATAGGATTTCGCGTAAGGGGCCACCGTACGCTCCCGAGGCCGCGAGGTCCGCAATCTGGACGGGTTCGCGGGCCTCGGCCGCCTGGCCGACCGCGCCTTCACCGGGACTGAGCGGATGGCCGCGCAGCGCGTCAACGAATGCGGCGTCGAACTTGTGCGTCGCCCGGAGGTACATCCGCCGGCTTGCCTCATCAAATTCGTAGATCGCGCCTCCATCGGTGCCCGAGAGCTCGTCGGCCCGAGAGACGATCGTCGTCAGAACCGTTCCGAGGTCCAGGCTCGAGCTGACCGCGCGGCTCACCTCTCCGAGCGCCTTCAATTCTTCGACCGACCGCGCCAGTTCGCCTGTCCGGGCTTGCAGCTCTTGGAGAAGCCGGCAGTTCTCGATCGCAATGGTCGCCTGATCCGCGAAGATCTCGACGAGCGCGATCTGCGTGTCGGTAAACGCTTTGAACTCGAGGCGTTGCAGGGCGAACACGCCCACCAGGGCCCCCGCCCTGAGCATGGGAATTCCCAGGAGGGTTCGATAGCCATCCGCCTTCTGGCCTTCAGACAATGTGTATTCCGGGTCGACCAGAACGTCGGGAATATGAACCGGCTTGCGCTCGAGCGCAGCGCGCCCGATGACAGAGGCTCGCCCAGGACGGATCGGGTGCTGCTGCCAAAACTCCCGACCAGCCGCAGAGAGCCCGGAGTCGGCGGCCAGACGAAAATGCTCACCGTCGAACGTCCAGACCAATCCGCGGGTGGCGGCGCACAGCCTGGCTGCGTTCTCAGCCAGGGTATCGAGGACCGGTTGCAGATCAAATCGTGAGCGGCTGATCACCTTCAGAACTTCGGTGGTCGCGATCTGCTGTTCCAGCGCTTCCGCCAGACGCCTCTCCATGTGCCGGCGCGAGGTGGTTGCGCTCCTGAGCAACCGGCGAAGGGCTGCTGGATCGGCGACGGCCTTTGTCTTCGCGGGGTTGGCATCCTTCGTACGCCGAGGCATCGGCGCTCCTTGCTGTCACAACCGTGACGGACCGCACGGCGGTCGCAGACAGGCTATGCGAAAGCGCGCTCGTCGACAAGTGTGGGACTGGCTGTCTGCTGTTGCGACATAAGAATGTCATCCCCTAACTGCTACGTGAAAACGTCGCTCCCATGGAGACATGGGAGGCCCTCACAATGTCGCGCAAGGAGGTTATCCGGCCCGGGCTGCTGCGCGCCTTGGCGAAGGGGCAGGTCACGACGCGCCAAGTGGCGCGGGCGCTGCGGGTCACCGTGCGCCACGTGTACCGGCTCCAGCAGCGGTTTGCGGCGGGCGGCGCGGGCGGCCTGGTGCACCGCGGGCGCGGCCGGCCCTCGGCGCGGCGCCTGGCCCCCGCCGTGCGCGAGCGCGTCGCCGCGCTGATGGGGACCGTGTACGACGGCTTGAACGATTGTCACCTGACCGAGAAGCTGCACGAGGTCGAAGGCCTGCGGCTGTGCCGCGAGTCCGTCCGGCGGATCCGGCAGCGTCTGGGGCGCCCGGCCACCCAGCCGCGGCGCCCGCCGCGCCATCGGCGCCGCCGGCCCCCGGCCGCGCGGGCCGGCAGCCTGCTGCTCCTCGACGGCAGTCCCGCGGACTGGCTCGAGGCGCGCGGGCCGCGGATGACGCTCCACGGCGCCCTGGATGATGCCACCGGGGCCGTGCTGGCCTTGCACTTCCGGCCCACGGAGGATCTGCACGGGTATGCCATGCTCTTCGCCCAGGTGTTCGCGACGCACGGCCTGCCCGTGGCCTGCTACGGCGACGGCACCGCCATTCTCGTCCGGACCGATGCCCACTGGTCCCTCGCCGAGGAACTCCGGGGCACGCAAGACCCCACCCACCTGGGCCGGGTCCTGGCGGAGCTCGGCATCGGGTACATCCGCGCGCACTCGCCCCAGGCGAAGGGCCGCATCGAGCGGCTGTGGCGCACGCTGCAGGATCGGCTCCGCGGGGAGTTGCGCTTGCGCGGCATCCACACCCCCGCGGCGGCGAACGCGGTCCTGCCCGAGTTCCTCGCGGACTACAATCGCCGGTTCGCCCATGCGCCCACCGATCCGACCCCGGCGTGGCGCCGCCCGCCCCGCGACCTCGCCCTGCAGCTCAGCTGTCGCTACGTCCGGACCGTGGCGCGGGATAACACCGTGCGCCTCGGCCCGCGCTGGCTCCAGCTGCCGCCGGGCCCCGGGGGCCGCAGCCACGCCGGCCGGCGCGTGGAAGCTCCGGGAATGCCTCGACGGCCGGCTGGTCGCGCTCCTCGACGGCCACGTCCTCGCGGCGGACCCCTCGCCCGATCCCGCCTTCGTCCTCCAGCCTCGCGCGCGCCCGCACTTGGCCCGTCGGGGCGATCCGGCGCGCGCCGCTCGGGCGCCGCCGGCCACCCGCGTGGCGCCCGGCCTTGGCCGCCCTGGCGGCGGCGCTGCGCCCCGCCGCCCCCCGTCACCCGTGGCGGCAGGCCTTCTCTCGCCGGGAACGTCTTCGTCAACGCATCCGCACCGCCAAGGGGTGACATTTTCACGTGGCAGATCCGTATGACCTTTTCATGTTGCAGCGACAGGTCGGACTGGCTGTGTCGACACCTTCCCTGATGTGCCGCCTTATTGGACTCACTTCAAGCACATCAAGCCGCTTGCGGAGAATCACATCCCCCGCCAAGCGAGGCGATGAGTCGAACCGGTCGGGGCGTCTCATTCGGTGGGCGCGGTAGGTGGACGTAAGTGCCGAACAAGAATCGTGGACAATGGAAGAATTGAGCTTCGGCACCGGCGGCGGCGGCAGAAGGGGGCGACCACCGTGAGCCGCGAAGCGAGCCGCGGCCCTGGCGACATCGTGGCGCACGTCGGCGGCGCGCGCCTGTACGCGCTCGCGCTCTCGTGGAGAAGGCTGGAATCCCATGGACCGCGCCACGAGCAGGCATGGCTCGCCTAGCTCGAGGCGTCCGCCGATCGCCTTCTCACACGGCGCAGGAACACGTCGACTGACTCAGCATTGTGATCGAGACACGCCTGAGTCACTGTCCACCTGGCGTATGAGCCGATCATGACGAGGCTCGGCGGCCGCTGGCGGCCTTGACCACTGAGCCGCGGTCGCGCAGGATCGACAGACTCGCGAGGGCCGGCTTCCGGCGGACCCTCGGCGCCGAACCTGGCAGTTGTTGGATTGGAGGTACGTCATGCCGGACGAACAGGGGTCCGATACGCTGAGTGATATTCCGACCGGCGTTGAGCTGACGGCGCTCGACCCCACGTTTCGCGCGCATCCGTATCCGGTCCTGGCGCGTCTGCGCGAGCGCCAGCCCGTGCACTACGACGATGTAATCAAGCGCTGGGTGCTCACGCGCCGAGACGATGTCGAGCGCCTGTTGCGCGATCGAACGATGGCGGTCGATCCCCGTAAAGCGAACCCGGGCACATATATGCGCGTCTTCGACGTGCCAAACCGAGACCGCGAGCCCAGCATGCTCCTCCTCGACGCACCGTCCCACACGCGCCTACGCTCGCTCGTCAGCAAGGCCTTCACGCCTCGTGCCGTCGACCGTCTGACACCGCGTATTCGCGAGCTCATTGATGAGCTGCTTAGCGCCCTGACTGGACAGGCGAGCTTCGATCTGATCGAGGCGTTTGCGGTGCCGCTGCCGGTCATCGTCATCGCGGAGATGCTCGGGGTCGACTCGGCCGACCGCGACGATTTCAAGCGTTGGTCGGACCTGGGCGCCATGTGGTTTAACCCACTGCTCACCGGCGATCAACGGTCGCTGATAGAGGAGGCACTCCAGCAACGCGACAAGTATTTCCAGCACGTGATTGCCGAGCGCCACGCCACGCCACGGGACGATCTCATCAGCGCGATGATTGCCGTCGAGGAGGCGGGCGACCAGCTCAACGACGGAGAGATCCTGACGATGTGCGGGTTGCTCCTGGCCGCAGGCAATGTGACGACGACGGACCTCATCGGCAATGGGATCTGGACGTTGCTGCGGCACCCGGATCAGCTGCAGAAGCTGCGCGACACTCCGTCGCTGATCACGAATGCCGTGGAGGAGATCCTGCGCTTCGAATCACCGGTCGTGCAGACCGCGCGCATTCCGACGGAAGATATCGAGATTGGCGGCTGCCCGATACGTCGGGGCGAGTCGGTGCTCGCGTCGCTCGGCGCCGCGAATCGCGATCCGGGCCTCTACCCGGAGCCGGATCGCTTCGATATCACGCGACCGAATGCGCACCATTACTCGTTCGGTGGTGGCGCGCATTTCTGCCTCGGCGCGCCGCTGGCGCGGCTCGAAGCTCAGCTCGCGATCCTTGCCGTCGTGCAGCGCTTCCCACACCTTCGTCTCGCCAATGAGGCGCTCGAATGGCATGCCCGCCCCGCATTCCGCGGCCTGGCCAGCCTTCGCGTGCTGGTTTAGGAGGTACGTTCTGAGCCCTGGTGGGCCGCGTCTGAGGATATTGACCACGGCGCTTCCGGGGCACATGAGGGCGATGGCGCGCCGACAGATATAAAAGACGCCGTTCAGGTTGATGGCGAGCGTCTTGCGCCATTGCGCAGCTATAATAGATTTCAATCGAACGCGAGGCCATCTCGGTTACCCCACACCATGCCTTGCGCGCTGAAGAATCTCGCTATCTCTCTCGGCCTCGCCACTATTCCTGTTCAATTGTTCACCGCCACCAGATCGCAGGGCGTCGCCTTCCATCTCCTCCACGCGAAATGCGGCTCCCGGATCCAGATGCGGCTCGAGTGCCCCATTCACGGGATCGTCCGCGCCGGCGCCGTGTTCGGGGCGATTCAGGAACTGATTGTGGCAACCTAATGGAGGCTGAATGGCGGGGTAAACCGCACCCCGAGATCAACGGGCGGGAGTGAGGAACGGCCGGTTATCGCTTGGGCGCGCTCGCGCCGGACAACTCTTTCTCCGCCCAATCCCGAGGGCCGCCGCGGGAGGCCGCACGCGTCACCCTTCGGCGACGTCGAGAAGCGCGCCTTGCCACCGCGGAGGGTGTGCTCGACGGCTTTCTTGATCTCGGAGAGGCGGTAGACTGCCGCGATCGGGACCTTGACTCCCTCGGCGACCAGCGTCGCCACTTCCTCGACCGCCGCCGGAATCTTGCCCTCCCATTGCGCGTGTCCCATGAAGAAACCCTTCGCGGTGATCGGCGTAAAGATCACGGTGCGCGGATCGAGGACCATCGGGGCGCCGCTCATCGCGGAGTACGCCACCGGCCTACAGCCCAGCGCAAGGACCGACCCGAGCACACCGGTCGCCAGACCGCTGACGCCGTCGAGCGCCAAACGGATTCTGCCGCCACCCATCGCCTTCTTGATCTCCGCGGTCACCTCCGGGCCGTCGACGACGACCACATCGCCGCCGACGGCTTGCAAGTCGGTCACGAGCTCCGCGCGCCGAACGATGTTCACGGTCCGGAGGCCACGTGTCTTCGCGAAGGCAATCACCCAACGCCCCACGCCCGAGTTGGCCGCATTCTGTACGACGAAGTCACCGCGATTCAAATCGACGTAGTCGCTGAGCAGGAGCGACGCGGTCGGCGGGTTGATCGCCAGCATCGCGAGCTGCTTTGGGTCCGCTCCCCGCGGCAACGCAAAGAGGCCCCCAGCCGGGATGACCATGCGCTCGCGCCAGACCCAGCTCGAACGCGGCGGAACGACCCGGTCGCCGACCGCGACGTTGGTGACGCCGGGACCGACCGCGAGCACGCGCCCGACGCCTTCATTTCCGATGACCGACGGAAGCTCCGGGCGAAGCGGGTAGACGCCACGCGCCACCAGCAGGTCGTTTGGGTGGATGGGCGAGTACTCGATCGCCACCAGCACCTCGTTCGCACCGGGTGCCTTCGGCTCCGGGACCTCGGCCATGCCGAGACCGTCGACGGGATTGCCGTAGACCGAAAGATGAATCGCTCGCATTTGAACTTTTCTCCAATCCGGGGCACTGCCCCGTTCGTGCGGTCTCGGAGAGATAGTCTTAGAGACCTGTCGGCTATGGTCACTCGTGGAGGGCCGCGAGCCGCTCGTCGTACGCGATCGTCAAGAGCGTCGCCGGGAGCCGCCTTGCTGCGGACTCGCCGAGACCTTATGGAAACGAGCGTGCGCCTTCTCCCAAAGACGAACGCCCTCGCGCTATTTCTTCTTGGCGAGTCTTCTTGGCCACCCCTCCCCACGCTTGAGACGTCGGGCGGAGCCGGGAGGGTTCACGAGACCCATGGTTCCGAGACGCGCACTAACATGTGGCTACATATAAGTCGCACGGTCCCTTGAATCCCGTCCGTCATCGCTGGCGTCGAGACGGAAGTCGAGCTGCATGAGGAGGCCTTCCGTCGGCTGGGCGGCGACGTCCGGCTCGTCGTCCTCGACAACTTGCGCGAAGGCGTGCTCACCCCGGATATCTACGACCCGATCCTGAACCCGCTGTACCGCGACGTGCTCGCGCACTAGGAGGCAGTCGGCCCTGCCGTGTCGGGGGGGGGATCCCGATCGGAAGGGGAAGGTCGAGTCCGCGATGTCGGCCACACGCAGGCCACGCCCCTGAAAGGGCTCCGCTTCGAGTCCCTCGCGGAGGGTCAGAACGTTTTCGGAATGGCCGTGCCGGCATTGTTCTCAAGCACATCGAGTCGGCCGAAGGTCGCGACGACCCCTTCGACCGCCTCCTTGACTGCTTGGGTGTCGGTAGCGTCCGCTTCGGATCGAGACCGCCTTTCCGCCGCTGAGTTCAATCGCTTTGACTACAGCGGAAGCCGCGCTGGCCTCCTTCGCGTACGTGATGGCCACCCTCACTCCATCCGCGGCCAGACGTTTCGCGATCGCTGCGCCAATGCCCCGCGAACAGCCAGTAATGAGTGCCACTGTCTCGTTTAACTTGGACATGGGATCTCCTTTGCTTTTCTGTGAACGATTCACGGATGTCCGCCGCGAGGATGAAACCGAGGCCGCTATGGTCAGCCCGCGGTCTTGCCGCCGTCGGCGGTGAGGACTTGGCCAGTCACGAATGACGCCTTGTCGGAAGCCAGGAACACGATCGCGCGAGCAATCTCGTCCGGCTCGCCCACGCGCCCCAGGGGCACGCCCGCCACCAGCGCCACCTTTCGCTCCGCGGTTCCAGGTGAAGCGGTTCAGCATTCCGGTCTCTATCGGACCGGGGGCCACGGCGTTGACGCGCACGCCGAAGCGCGCGGCTTCGAGCGCCGCGGACTTCGTCATGCCTTCGACGGCGTGCTTGCTGGCGGCGTAGACCGACGCGCCGGCCGCTCCTTCGTGCCCATAGGTCGAGGAGATGTTGACGATGCTGCCGCTCCCTTGCGCCTGCATCACGCGCAGCTCATGCTTCATGCTGAGCAGCGTGCCGAGCACGTTGGTGTCGAAGGTGGCGGCAAAGCTGTCCGCGGTCTGCTGCGTCACGGGGCCAGGCTGGCCTTCGGTGCCCGCGGTGTTGACGGCGGCATCCAGGCGACCGAAGCGCGCGACGGTCCGATCGACCAGGTTCCGCACGTCGTCCTCGTGGCGCACATCCGCG
>CAVXVV010000030.1:0-174010 GCA_963765195.1 uncultured Candidatus Rokubacteria bacterium | reverse complement strand
GGGCGGTCGCCCCCTCGCCCCCCACCCCCCGTGGGAACCGGCTTTTTAGCCGGCCCTGGGCGAGTCCCGGACGGCCAGGCCGATCGTCGGCGGCCGCCGCCCGTCCGAGGGCCCCCGTACAATGAGCAGGTGCGCGGAAGGCCGGGTCGCGTGATGTGTCTGGCCTGTGGGGGCCGGCCGCGGGCCTTCGTCCGCTACGGCGAGGAGCGGCGGCCCGGGCTCTGCCCGCGCTGCGGAGCGAAGCCCCGCCATCGCGCCCTGCTGATTTTCCTGCGCCGCTTCGTCCGGCGGGGTCTCGACGCCCGGAGCGAGGTGCTCGACATCGGGCCGTCCCGTCCCGCCACCGGCTTCGTGCCGTCTCGACGGACCATCGGCTGGGCCCGTTACACGGCCGTGGATCTGAACCGCCGGCCCCACCACGGGCAGATCCGGCCGCCCCACCGATTCCGGTGCATGGACGCCCGCCACCTCCGGTTCGCCGCGGGCACGTTCGACGTGATCCTCTGCAACAACGTGCTGCCCTTCACAGCCGACGACCGCGCCATCCTCGCGGAGATCCGCCGGTGTCTGAAGCCCGAGGGGGTGGCGATGGTGGACGTCGACGTGCAGGTGGCTCGGACGACCCCGGCGCGGACCCTGCGGCGTCGCGACCCCGGGCGGTTCACCTCGAGCTACGTCCGGAACAACGGGTCGCATCGCTTCTACGGGCGGGACTACCCCCGGCAGCTGCAGCGGGCGGGACTCACGCCGCTCCGGTTCGACCCGCTCCGCGGCATGAGCGCCGCGTTCCGGCGGCAGCACGGGCTCAAGGCCGACGCGCGCGTCTACCTCGCCTTCGCGAGCCCGGCGGCGGCGGCCGCGTTCGCCCGGAGCGCCCGGGCGGCGGTCAGCGCACCTTCTTGAGCTTGCCGGTGACCGTCCGCAGCACCTCGCCGTCGCGAACGCGCGAGTAGCGGAGGGTCAGCCCGCCGGGCACGAGCGTGTACTCGTAGGTCTGCATCTCGTACCCGCCGGTCTCCGTCACGAACAGAGCGTAGCGCCAGAACTTGTCGCCCTCCCGCCGGGCCCACATGTACGGGTCGCCCGCAAGCGGGTCCAGTGGCACCGCGTTGCCGAACACGTCGGTCCGCATGGCGGAGCTGTAGATGTTCGGCCGCTTGCTCGGGAGGAACGTGATCGTGTACTCGTCCCGTTTCGGCTTGTCCTTCCCGCGCTTGAGCACCACCGTGAACTTCACCTTGAAGCCCTTGTCCTGCGGGCTGATCTCCGCGCTGATGTCCCGCTTGTCGAGCTCGTCGCCGCTCTCGGAGACGGCCTCCCCGACGTACGAGCCATAGAACCGCTCGATCCCACCCCCTGGGCCCCGGCCGTGCCCGCGCCGATCAGGACGCTCCCGACGAGAACCGCCAGCCACACGAGGTACGGTCGTCGACGCATACATGCCCTCCAGAGTCGGGATCGAGTCGCGCGATCGCCGGGGGTGCGGGCCCGGCGAGTCGACGCCCCGTACACTATCACGCGGGCGGCGCGCGGCCGCGTGCCTAGCGGGCGCCGCCCCTTGCACCGCGCGGGGAGCCCGCGCTACGCTGCGAGTGAACGACGCGGGCCGGCCGGCGCCGGCCACACCCGAGGGAGGCACTCGCCATGCGAAGCGGCCGCGGCTGGCTGGGGATCGGGCTCGCCCTCACGCTCGGGCTGGCCCTCGCCTCGAGCGCGCGGGCCGGCTGGAGAGTCGCCGGTCCTCGGCAAGCTCGTGGGAGCGGGCAAGCTGCCGCCCCTCGCCCAGCGGCTCCCCGAGCGCCCGCGCGTCATCGCCACCGATCCCGAGGCGGTGTACGGGGGCGACCTCCGGATGCTGATCGGCACCCTGAAGGACACCAAGCTCGCGTTCGTGTACGGCTACGCGCGCCTGGTGGGCTTCGACCGCAACTACCGGCTCGTGCCCGACATCGTCGAGCGGTACGAGGTCGAGGACGGGGGCCGCACCTTCACGTTCTATCTCCGGAAGGGGCATCGCTGGTCGGACGGCGCGCCCTTCACGAGCGCGGACTTCGCCTACTGGTGGAACCACATCGCGAACGACGACGAGCTCTCGCCGGGCGGGCCGCCCGCGACCCTCCGAGTCGACGGCGAGATGCCGAAGGTGACCTTCCCCGACCCGACGACGGTGCGGTATCGCTGGTCCAAGCCCAACAACCTGTTCCTCATCGACCAGGCGGGCGCGTACCCGACGATCATCTTCCGCCCGGCGCACTACCTGAAGCAGTTCCACAAGGCCTTCAACACCGCCGATGCGCTGAAGAAGCTCGCGCGCGCCGAGGGGCGCCGCAACTGGGCGGCCCTCCACAACAAGAAAGACGCGATGTACCTGATGGACAACCCGGACATGCCCACGCTCCAGCCCTGGCACCCCACCGTCGGGCCGCCGGCGCAGGTCTTCGTGTCCGAGCGGAATCCCTACTTCCACCGGGTGGACGAGCGGGGCCGGCAGCTTCCCTACATCGACCGGCTCGTCATGATGCTGGTGGAGCGGGCCGTCATTCCGGTGAAGACCTCGACGGGCGAGGCCGACCTCCAGGCGCGGTATATCTCCTTCGACCAGGTCCCGTTCCTCCGGAAGAACGAGCAGCAAGCCGGCTTCCGCGTCTTCCTCTGGAACACCGGGGTCCCCTCCACCGTGGCCATCTACCCGAATCTGACGACGAGCGATCCGGTCATGCGCCCGATCCTCCAGGACCGGCGCTTCCGCCAGGCGCTGTCGCTGGCCGTGAACCGGCAGGAGATCAACCACATCCTCTACTACGGCCTCGGGCTGCCCGGGCAGAACACGGTGCTCCGGAGCCCGGCCGGCCACGAGGAGCCCCGGAACGCCTACGCGCGGTTCGACCTCCCGCAGGCCAACCGGCTCCTCGACGAGATGGGCCTGACGAACCGGGACGGCCGCGGCTTCCGGCTCCGCCCTGACGGGCAGCGGCTCGATCTCATCGTGGAGACGTCCGGCGAGGAGACGGAGCACACGGACGTGCTGGAGCTCGTGAAGGACGCCTGGGCGGAGCTGGGGATCGAGCTCTTGATCCGCCCGAGCCAGCTGGAGGTGTTCCGGCGCCGCGTCTTCTCGGGCGAGGCCATGATGAGCGCCTACAACGGAAACTTCGGCTTCGGGCTGCCGACGCCCGACATGAGCCCGGACTGGCTCGCGCCGGTGAGCCAGCAGCAGCTCCAGTGGCCCAAGTGGGGGTCCTACTTCGAGAGCAAGGGCCGCGACGGCGAGGCCCCGGCCCTCCCCTCCGCGCGGCGCCTGGTCGAGCTCTACCAGCGGTGGCTGGTGTCGGGGGACGCCGACGAGCGGGCGCGCGTCTGGGCGGAGATGCTCGACATCAACGCCGAGGAAGTCTTCACGATCGGCATCGTGGGCGGCACGCTCCAGCCGATCGTCGTGAAGCGCGGGCTCCGGGGGATTCCGGCCAAGGGCATCTACTCCTGGGAGCCCGGCTCGCACTTCGGGATCTACAACCCGGACACGTTCTACTGGGAGGGCGGCCACCGCTAGACGCCGCACGGGCGCCGGCGCGCCACCCGGTCGGTCAGCGGCCTCCGGTCAGGAGTGGCTCTGGGCCTGCTGGAGGAGCGCGCTCGAGCGCTCGAGCCGCTGCGCGAGCACGGTCATGACCTGGAGACTGATCTCCGGGCTCTGCCGGACCAGGTCCAGGAACACGTCCGCGGAGATCTTGAAGGTCACCACGCGGTCCCGGGCGCGGACGGTGGCCGTGCGGCGCCCCTTCGAGAGAACCGCCGTCTCCCCGAACAGGCTGTTCCGGCCCATGGTCGTGAGGGTGATGTCGTGCCCCTCGGCATCCCGGATCACGACGTCGGCCTCGCCTTCCGTCACGATGTAGACCGCGTCGGCGGGGTCGCCCTGGCGGACGATCGGCTCGCCCGGGGCGAACTCGACCACCTCCGCCGTGTACGCGATGAGCTTCAGCCGGGCCGTCGGCAGGCCGGCGAACAGAGGGATCTTTCGTAGGGTCTCGACGTCGCGCTCGATCGGCTGCATGTCAGTCGTCTCCCGTGACGCGCACACCGGCCTGCACGGCGAGGCGGTGCAGCACGCTACTCTCCCGGGCAATCAGCTCCCGGTACGCGCCCGTTTCGGCCACCGCGCCGGCGTCCAGGACGACCACGCGGTGGTACAGGCGCGCCAGGTCCGGGCGCTCCACGGCGGCAATCACGGTCCGGTCCTTCATGGCCTCCAGAATCCGTCGGTGCAGCTCCATGCGCTCGCCCGGCTCGAGCGCGGCCATGGCGCCATCCAGGATGATGACGTCCGGACGCTTCAGGAGCACGCGGGCCAGCGCCACCCGCTGCCGCTGGGCCAGGCTCAGGCGGCCCCCGAAGAGCCCCACGTGGTGCTCGAGACCGACCTCCAGCACGAGCCCCCGCAGGCCCTCCCGGACCAGCACCTCCTCCACGATCGCGTTCACCTTCTTCGCGGCCAGGCTGCTCGTGGCGACCACCTTGCCGAAGAGCAGGTTGTCGAGCAGCGACCCGTCGGCGAAGTAGCGCTCGCGGTCGTACGCCACGAACGACGCCTTGAGGGGCTCGGGCAGCGTCTCGTCGAACCGGCGGCGCGCCGCCAGCACCTTGGCGATGAACGCGTCGTCGATCCGGCCGAGGCGGTGCCGGGCGGGGATCAGCCGCAGCGCGAGCCGGATCAGCCGGTCGCGATCCGCCGGCGTGACATTGCTGGCATCCCCCCGCCCCACGCGTGCCACGACCTGCGCGTACTCGGGCAGCTCGCTCGCCGTGAGCAGGCTGAACCGGGCGAAGAGCTCGTTGTCCGCCGCGATGTCCTTGAAGATCTCGACCATGTCGCGGGCGACGTCGGCGCCGAGCTCGACGAGCGCCCCTTCCAGCTCGACCTCCGCGATCACCGCGCGGAAGTGCGGGTGCTGGGCGAGCTGGTCGAGGGCGAGTGACGAGTGGGAGCTGTGGCCGAAGAGGATGTTCTCGCCGATCGACGCGTAGGACGAGAAGCGGTCCCGGTCGAAGAACTCGACGGCCGTCTCCTGCTGCTCCCCGGCGAACCGCGCGGTGAGAAGGCGGCGGGTCGCCAGCACCCGCTCGGCGATCTCCGGGTGCCGCTCCGGATCGAGCCGCACGCGCAGCCCGAAGGTGAAGAGGTCGCCCTCCAGCCCCACCAGACGCACCGCATCGAGCGCCGCGGCGACGATCCCCGGCCGGTCCGATACCTCGAGCGGCGTGAGGTCCAGCCAGTCCTCGCCGCTCAGGCCGAGCTCGGTCTCGCGCTCCGGGCCCGGACCCCGTCGGTGCCGGAGCCCGTAGAGGAGATTGTCGAGCACCGTGCCCGTGAAGAGGCGGGCGTCGGTGGGCACGAAGCCGATCGCGCGTCCGGCGACGCTCGGCGACAGCTGGGCGAGGTCGCTCCCGTCCAGCAGCACCGTGCCGGTGAAGGTCGTCAGCTTGGCGAGGACGAGGGCCAGCGTGCTCTTGCCGCTGCCCGCCGTCCCCACCAGGGCGATGTGCTCGCGCGCCGAGAGCGCGAGCTGCACGTGGTCCAGCGCCTGGGTCCGCCCGTCCAGCACGACGCTGGCCTGGCGGAGGTCGTACGCCCCGGACAGGGCCGCCGGGCGCTCGCGGAGGGTATCGTCCCGCGGGAACTCGGACCGGAGGTCCGGCGGGTCGAAGTTGGCGATGACCTGCTCGTACTTGACCCGCGCGTTCTCCTTCAGCTGGAAGAAGTTGATCAGCTCCCGCCAGGGCTCGTTGAGCTGGCCGTACGCCTGGAGGAACGCGACCAGAATACCGAGGTTGAACGTGTCCGGGCGGTGGATGATGAGCCAGCCGCCCACGAGCAGCAGGAGGAACTGGCCGAACTTCTCGAGGAAGTTGTTGATCCACTTGATCAGGTACTTGAGGTTGTAGATGTTGAGCCGGATCTTGAAGATTCGCTGGAGCAGGTGCCGGTACCGGCTCGACTCGTAGGCCACGGTGTCGTTGGCGTAGATCTCCTGGAGCCCACCCACCGACTCCTGGATGCGGTCGGACAGGCCGCGGACCATGCGCACGCGGTCGCGGGACATCGCGGTGACCTTCTTCTGGAGCCGCCGGATGAAGAACATCTGGACCGGGAACAGCACCATCGCGACGAGCGCCATCCAGGGGTTCGCGTACACCATGTACCCGAAGGTCCCGATGAGCATCGCGCCGTGGAACGCCGGGGTCGAGAGGGCCACCCCGAAGTACCCTCCGAGGTCCTCCACCTCGCCCAGGATCATGGCCACCAGCTGCCCGGTCGAGGTGTTCTTCAGGTGGAGAAGCGGGAAGCGCAGGATCCGGTTGTAGAGCTCGCCCCGGAGGTCCCGGAGCATCGTCTCCGAGATGTAGCCCTCCATGTTCTGCTTCACGTACTTCAGCGCCCCGTTCAGGAGGACCGCGCCCAGGAAGCCGCCGCAGAGCCAGAGCAGGGCCTCGAAGTTCCGTTGCCCGATGGCCTGATTGATGATGCGCTTCTGGAGATCGAGCATGAGCGGGTTCAGCCCGAGGCCCAGGGCGAAGCTGATCCCGATCAGGATGAGCTGGGCCCGGAGACTCCGCTTGACGATGTACCGGTGAAGGTTCCGCTCCACGGGGCGGCCGTCACGCGTACGGGTCTGCGGCGTCCCGCAGCCCGTCGCCGAGGAAGTTGAAGGCCAGGACCGTCAGCACGACCATGATCACCGGCGTCAGGAGCCACGGGTAGAGCGCCACCGCGTTCATGTTCTGCGCCTCGGACAGGAGCACGCCCCAGCTGGTGATCGGGGGGCGGAGCCCGAGCCCGAGGAAGGACAGCGCGGTCTCCCCGAGGATCATGTTCGGGATCGACAGGGTCGCCGACACGATCAGGTGGCTCGTGAACGCCGGCAGGAGGTGCCGGCGGATGATGTAGGGGGGCGTGCCGCCCATGAGGACCGCGGCGGTGGCGAAGTCCTCCTCCCGGACCGCCAGGAGCTTCCCGCGCACGCTGCGGGCGAGGCCCGTCCACTCGAGCACCCCGAGGATCACGGTGATGCCGACGTAGACGAGGATCGGATCCCAGCGGGGCGGCAGGGCCGCCGACAGCGCCATCCAGAGCGGGAGCTCGGGGAACGCGCGGATGACCTCGATGAACCGCTGGATCACGATGTCCACGGTCCCGCCGTAGTAGCCCGACAGGCCGCCGAACACGAGCGCCAGCACGAAGCTCACCGTGATGCCCAGGAGCCCCACGGTGAGCGAGATGCGGGCGCCGTGGATGATCCGCGAGAGCATGTCCCGCCCGAGGCGATCGGTCCCCAGCAGGAACAGGGTCCCGCCCTCCTCGACGCCGATCAGGTGCCGGTCTGCCCGCCAGAGCCCCCACATGCGGTAGGGCTCGCCGGGCGCGAAGAAGTGCACGCGGTACAACCGCGTCCGGTCCTCGCGGTACTCGCGCCGGAGGTTCTGCATGTTGACCGTGAGGAGGTGGCCGTAGACGAACGGCCCCTCGAAGCCGCCCTCGTGGAAGAAGTGCACCCGCTGCGGAGGGGAGTAGATGTGGTTCGGATGGCGGCTCCGGAGCTCGTACGGCGCCAGGAACTCGACGAACGGGATCGTCGCGTAGAGGGCCAGCAGGAACCAGAGGGAGATCATCGCGAAGCGGTGCCGGCGGAGGCGCCACCAGATGAGCTGCCACTGGGAGGCGAAGTAGTAGCGCTCCTGCTCGGACAGGCGCGGCCGCTCGGCGGCGACCGGCAGCGTCTCGGCGGCGGGGGCCACGCTCACGCGCGCGCGCTCCGCGTCGCGGCGGAGTCCATGGCCGTCCGGCCCCCCGAGGTGGTCATCGGCTCTGTCCGCTTCCCTGGCGGATCCGCGGATCGAGGGCGGCGAGCGCCAGGTCGGACAGGAAGACCCCGATCACCGAGAGCCCGGCCAGGAGCATCAGGAACGAGCCCGCGAGGTACATGTCCTGCGCCCGGAGCGCCCGGAGCAGGATGGGCCCGGTGGTCGGGAGGGACAGCACGATCGAGACGATGATCGCGCCCGAGATCACCTGCGGCAGGAGGTTCCCGATGTCGCCGATGAAGGGGTTGAGCGCGATCCGGAGCGGGTACTTGAGGAGAATCCGCCGCGGCGCCAGCCCCTTCGCCCGCGCGGTGACGACGTAGGGCCGGCGGAGCTCGTCCAGCAGGTTCGCGCGGAGGCGGCGGATCATGGCGGCCGTTCCCGACGTGCCGATGACGATCACCGGGATCCACAGGTGCTGGAGGAGGTCCCACACGCGCTCCCAGCTCCAGGGGGCGTTCTGCATGTCCGGCGAGAACAGGCCGCCGACGCTCGACCCGAAGAACGTGAACGAGATGAACATCAGGATCAGGGCGAGCAGGAAGTTGGGCGTCGCCAGGCCGAGGAAGCCGATCAGCGTGAGCCCGTGATCCTCCCAGCTGTACTGGTGCGTCGCCGAGTACACCCCGATGGGGAACGCCATCAGCCAGGTGAACAGGATCGAGCCGAACGAGACGACGAACGTGAGCAGGAGCCGCTCCCCGATGATGTCGGCTACCGGCCGGTCGTACTCGAAGGAGTAGCCCAGGTCCCCGCGGGCGAGCCCGGAGACCCACAGCCAGTACTGCTTCCACATCGGCTCGTCGAGCCCGAACTGCTGGCGCAGGAACTCCACTTTCTGGAGGTCCGCGCGCTCGCCGGACGCCTCGAGGTCGCTGATCAGCGTCGTGAGGAAGTCGCCGGGCGGCAGCTGGATGATGACGAAGGTGACGACCGAGATGAGGAACAGGGTCGGCAGCATGAGCAGGAGGCGCTGGATGAGATAGCGGCCCATCGGTCAGCGGGCCTCGACCCCGGCGCGCTTCACCCGGCGGCTCACGCGGTCCGCGCTGCCGGTCGGCGCGGCAGCGGCGTCAGGTGGAGCTCCTCGGCTCGATGGCACCGCGCCAGGTGCTCGGGCGCCACCGCGCGGATCTCGGGCGTCTCCTCCCGGCAGCGCTCGATGGCGTACGGGCACCGGAGGGCGTACGCGCAGCCGCGGATGCCGCCCGTCAGCGGCGCGTTCGCGTCGCGCACCGCCCCGAGGGTGGCGCCCCGGAGCCGGGGATCGGGCCGGAGCACCGCGGCCAGGAGCGTCTCCGTGTACGGGTGGAGCGGGCGCTCGAAGAGCTGCCGCTTCGACGCCATCTCGACGATCCGGCCGGCATACATCACCGCGATCCGATCGGCGACGTAGTCGATGACGGCGAGGTTGTGCGAGATGAAGAGGTAGGTGAGCCCGAGCTCGGTCTGGAGGTCCTTCAGGAGGTTCAGGACCTGCGCCTGGACCGAGACGTCGAGGGCCGACACCGGCTCGTCGCAGACGACCAGCTCGGGGTTCAGCGCCAGGGCGCGCGCGATCCCGATCCGCTGCCGCTGCCCGCCGGAGAAGGAGTGCGGGTATCGGCGGAGGTACTGGACGTTGAGCCCCACCATGCCCATCAGCGCCTTGACCCGCTCCTGGATCTCCTCGCGCGACCCGCGGCCGTGGATCTGGAGCGGCTCCCCGATGATCTCGCCCACCGGCATCCGCGGGTTCAGCGAGGAGAACGGGTCCTGGAAGATCATCTGGATGTGCGGGCGGAGCGCGCGGAGCGCCCGGCCCTTCAGGCGGTCGACCCGCACCGGCTGCCCGCCGCCGACGCGGAACAGTATCTCGCCCCGCGTGGGGGTGAGCGCGCGGAGAACGAGGCGCGCCGTCGTCGTCTTCCCGCAGCCGCTCTCGCCGACGAGCCCGAGCGTCTCGCCCTTGGCGATGTGGAAGCTCACCCCGTCGACGGCGACCACGGTCCCGACCTGGCGCCGCGCCAGCCCGGCCAGCCAGGGCTGGAAGAGGGGGAAGTGCTTCGTGAGGTCCCGGACCTCGAGGAGCGGCTCGGGCACGCGTCAGGCTCCCGTCCGGGTGGAGGCGATCTCGGGCAAGGAGCCGCGCTTGTAGCAGGCGACGTCCCAGCGATCGCCGAGGACCCGCAGGCCGGGCATGGCGTGGCCGCAGAGGCTCGGCTCGCCTTCCGGGCACCGCGACAGGAACGGGCACCCCGGAATCGGCGCGAGCGGGTCCGGAACCGTGCCGGGTATCGTCTGCAGGCGCTCCCCGTCGTGCACGCCGAACTGCGGCGTGCTGCGGAGCAGCGCCTGGAGGTAGGGATGCTGGGGGTCCTCGAACAGCTCGCTGACCGGTCCCGTCTCCATCACGTGGCCGCAGTACATGACCGTGACCAGGTCGGCCACGTAGGCGACCACGCCGGGATCGTGCGTGATGATGATCAGCCCCATGCCGTGCTCGCGCTGGAGCCGGACCAGGAGGTCGAGGATCTGCGCCTGGACGGTGACGTCCAGCGCCGAGGTGGGCTCGTCGGCGATGACGAGCGCCGGGCGGCACACGAGCGCCATGGCGATCATCGCCCGCTGGCGGAGCCCGCCCGACAGCTCGAACGGATACGCGTCCACCTTGCGCTGCGGGTCGGGGAACCCGACCGCCTCGAGGGCCTCGATCGTCGCCGCGCGGGCGGCCTGGCGGCTGAGCTGCCGGTGCAGGCGGACGACCTCCCCGATCTGGTTGCCGATCGTGTGGACCGGCGAGAACGCCGTCATCGGCTCCTGGAAGATCATGGAGATCGCCCCACCACGGATCTCCCGCATCTGGCGCCCGTCGGGGGCGAGCGTCGCGAGGTCGACGGGGACCCCCCCATCCGGGGAGAAGAGGATGCGCCCGGCCTCGATCCGAGCCCGCGGCGGGAGGATCCGCATGATGGACTGGGCCAGGACGCTCTTGCCGGACCCTGACTCCCCGACGACCGCCATCGTCTGGCCCCGGTCGACCGTCAAGGAAACGCCGTTTACCGCCCGGACGACCCCCTCGTCGAGGTAGATGGACGTCCGGAGACCTTGGACCTCCAGCAAAGGGGCGCCCATCGCCCGTATGACTACCATTCCGGGCCGATCCGAGGCAAGGGCTGGCCCGGTCCTTGAGGCCTCGGGAGCCCCGACCGCGACCTTGGAAGGGGCTCCAAGTCGGCCCCCTGATAGACTTCCCTTTTAGATGGGTTTTTGATAAACGTGACCTGCCTGGGCGCTGGACGGCGCTAGTCTCTGGGTCGCCCGGGCAGATCACCCATACCCTCGGTCCCTGTCGGGGCGGTATCGCCGCCCCAGGGACCACTGGGAGGCGGATGTGGGAAGTGGTCGATCCGGCAACGGCGCGCCGGCCTACGGGAACGGTCATCGCGTTGACGATCCGGGGCAGTACCGTGTCCTGATCTACAGCCACGACTCATTCGGGCTGGGTCATCTCCGGCGCTGCCGGACGATCGCCCACTCGCTGGTCGCCCACCACAAGAAGCTGAACGTCCTCATCCTGAGCGGCTCCCCGATCGTGGGCCGGTTCAGCTTCCGCTCCCGCGTGGACTTCGTCCGCGTCCCGGGAATCATCAAGCGCCGGAACGGCGAGTACACGAGCCTGAATCTCGACTTCCACGTCGAGCAGACCCTCGCGCTCCGCGCGTCCATCATCGAGCACACCGCCCGTGTCTTCCGGCCGGATCTCTTCCTGGTCGACAAGGAGCCGCTCGGCCTCCTGGGCGAGGTGCGGAGCACGCTCGCGCTCCTCCGCCGCCAGGGCAACACGCGGCTCGTGCTCGGGCTCCGCGACATCATGGACGACCCCACGTCACTCGCCGAGGAGTGGCGGCGCAAGCGCGTGATCCCTGCGCTCAAGCGCTACTACGACCAGATCTGGGTCTACGGGCTGTCGCAGGTCTACGACCCGATCGAGTTGTACGGCTTCCCGCCGGACGTCGCGGCCAAGACGGTCTTCACGGGGTATCTCCCGCGCGAGACCAATCCGGACGTGACGCTGCCGGCCGACGTCCAGGCCACCATCCAGCAGGGACCGTTCCTCCTGGTGACCCCCGGCGGCGGCGGCGACGGCGCCCAGCTCGTCGACGCCACGCTCTCCGCCTACGAGCGCTTCAACGGGCGGCTCCCGTGGCCGGCGCTCGTCGTGTACGGCCCGTTCCTGCCTCTCCGGGAGCGGGCGGCGTTCGAGCGGCGCGCGGCGCGACTGCCGCGCGTCACCACGCTCGAGTTCCACGAGCACCTGGAGAATCTCGTGGAGAAGGCGGCGGGCGTCGTCTGCCTCGGCGGCTACAACACGTTCTGCGAGGTCCTGTCGCTCAAGAAGCGGAGCCTGATCGTGCCTCGCGTGACGCCGCGCGCGGAGCAGCTCCTGCGGGCCCGGGCCGCCACCGGCCTCGGGCTGGCGCAAACGCTCGAGCCCACCCGGCTCACCCCGGAGACCCTCGCGGAGGCCATCATCCACCTGCCGGAGCAGCCGCCGCCGGCGACGCATCGGGTCCCGGGGCTCCTCGACGGCCTGCGGTTCATCAACCAGGCGGTCGGGAAGTGGCGAGTCGAGGGGCCGCCGCGCCAGGGGCCCCGAGAGCTGGAGCGGGCCGGCGTCATCCGGCGCGCCTCCGCTCGGCGAGCTGTCTGAGCCGTTCATCCACGGCCGCACCGATGCGGCCGGCCACCGTCCCGCCTGTGGTCGTCGTCGTGCTCAAGGGCTATCCGCGCGTCTCGGAGACGTTCATCGCCCACGAGCTCGCCGCCCTCGAGCAGCGCGGGCTCGCGCTCCACATCGTGTCGCTCCGGCGCCCCTACGACGCCCTCACCCACCCGGTCCACGCGGCCGTCCGCGCGCCGGTGACCTATCTCCCCGAGTATCTCCACGAGGCGCCGGGCCGCGTGCTGGCTGGCCACGCGCGGGCGCTCTGGCGCGCGCCCGGGCGCTACTGCCGGGCGCTCGGGCGGTGGCTCCGCGACATCTGCCGCGATCCGACGCCGAACCGGGGGCGACGCTTCGGCCAGGCCGGCGTCCTCGCGGCCGAGCTGCCGCCGGGGGCCGCGCACCTCCACGCGCACTTCCTCCACACGCCCGCGTCCGTCGCGCGCTACGCGGCGGCGATGTGCGGGCTCGGATACAGCGCCTCCGGGCACGCGAAGGACGTCTGGACGACGCCGGACTGGGAGCTGCGCGAGAAGCTCGCCGAGGCGCGGTTCACCGTCACGTGCACCGCGGCCGGCCACGCCCGACTGAGCGCGCTCGCGCCGGGCCGGGTCGAGCTCGTCTACCACGGGCTCGACCGTCGGCTCTTTGCCGCGCCGCCGGCGTTCGGCTCGGCGCGCAACGGCCGGGACCCGGCCGATCCGGTGCGCCTCCTGGCGGTGGGTCGCTTCCAGCCGAAGAAGGGCTACCCGACCCTCTTCGAGGCGGTCGCGCGCGTTCGCGCGGCCGTCCAGCTCACCGTGGTGGGCTATGGGCCGCTCGAGACCGCGCTGCGCGCGCAGGTGGAGGCCCTCGGCCTGGCGGGGCGCGTGACCTGGGCGGGCGCTCTCGATCAGCCGGCGGTACGCGCCCACTATCGCGCGAACGATCTCTTCGTCCTCGCCTCGGAGATCGCGCCCGACGGCGACCGCGACGGGCTGCCCAACGTCGTGGTCGAGGCCCTGTCCCAGGGGCTGCCGGTGGTGGCCACGCGCGCGGCGGCGATTCCCGAGGTCGTGCTCGACGGCATCCAGGGCCGGCTCGCCCCGCCTGGCGACCCGGAGGCGCTCGCCGCCGCCATCGACAGTCTGGCCCGCGATCCCGAGGCGCGCCGCCGGATGGGCGCGTCGGCCATCGCGCGGATCGCCGCCGGCTGGGATCTCGACGCGGGCGCCGATCGGCTCGCCGGGCTTCTCCGGCCGATGCTGCCGCAGCCGAGCGCGGCAGCCGCCCGGACCGTGAGCGTGCTCGCGTGACCGCGCTCGCCTTCTACACGCCGGTCAAGCATCCGTTCGAGACCGAGCCGTCCGGCGACCGCGAGCTCGGGCAGCTCCTCATGACCGCCTTCGCCGGGCTCGGCTTCACCCCGCACCTGGCGAGCCGCCTCCTCACGTACCGGCGCGCGTTCGACCCGGCGGACGCGGCGCGCGTCGAGCGCGTCGCCGCCCTCACGGCGGCGCGGCTGGTGGCGCGGTACCGTCGCCAGCCGCCGGCCGCGCGGCCGCGCGTGTGGGTGACCTACCAGAGCTACTACCGCGCGCCCGACCTCCTGGGCCCGGCGGTCGCGACCGCGCTCGCGATCCCCTACGTGCTGATCGACACCTATCTCTCGCGGAAGAGCCGTCGCACGCCGTTCCGCCCCTGGGTCAGCGCCGCGCGACTCGCGGCGCGGCGCGCCGATCTCATCTTCCTCATGAGCCCGCGGGACCGGCCGCGCGTGGCCGCCAGCCGGGGCGCGCGCTTCGCGGCCGAGCGGATCCTCGACCTGCCGCCGGCCGTCGACGCGGCGCGGTTCGATGCGAGCGCGGAGAAGCGCGCGGCCTGCCGCGCGGCGATGGCCCGGCGCTTCGCGGGGCCGGAGGGCCCCGTGATCCTGGCGGTCGCCGCCATGCGCGAGGTGAAGAAGCTCGAGCCGTACCGGATGCTCGCGGATGCGCTCGCGTCCTTGCACGCCGCTCGACCGTGGCGGCTCGCCGTGGTCGGCGATGGCCCCGCGCGACCGGCCGTGGCCGAAGCCCTCTCCGTCCTGCCGTCCGGCCGCGTCGCGTTTCTCGGCGCCCTGGAGCCGGAGATCCTGCCCACCGCGTATCTCGGCGCGGACCTCTTCGCGTTCCCCGGGCGCTTCCACGTCGTCTACCTGCAGGCCGCCGCCGCGGGCTTGCCCGTCGTGGCGTGCGCGGGACCCGAGCCCGATCCCATGGTCGCGCCGGGCGGGTCGTTCCTCACCTCGCCCACGCCCGATGCCTTCGCCCGCGGCGTCGCCCGGCTGCTGGATGATCCGGCCCTCCGGAGCACGATGGGGGCCGCGGCCCGGCGCTTCATCGCGACCGACCGGACCCTCGCCGCCTTCCAGGGCCGCCTGGCCGCGGGGCTCACTCTCCTGGGCCTGCCGTGCGCTCGATCTACGTCGCGCTGATCCGTCACGCCCCGACGGCGTGGAACGCCGAGGGGCGCGTGCTCGGTCAGGCGGACCCGCCGCTCTCGCCCGACGGGGCGGCGCGCGCGGCGCGCTGGCGGTTGCCCGCGGACCTCCGCGCCCTCGCGACGGGCGGCCAGCTCGGGTGGACCGTCAGCCCGCTGCGGCGGGCCGGCGAGACCGCGCGGATCCTGGGCGCGGTCGCGCCCTGCGTGGAGCCGCGGCTCGCGGAGCAAGACTGGGGGGAGTGGACCGGGCGCGCGCGAGCCGGCCTGGCGGACGAGGTGGGCGCCGGCGGATGGGACACGACGCCGCCCGGCGGCGAGTCTCCCGCGGAGGTCCTCGCGCGCGTCCGCGCGTGGCTCGACGAGCTGGCGGCGGGCGAGGGTCCGGACAGCTGGGTGGCGGTGACCCACATGGGCGTCATCCGCGTGGTCCTCGCCGCGGCGCTCCGCTGGGACTTCGGCGACCCCGCGCCCGTGCGCCTCCTGCCCGAGCGGCTCCACCGCGTGCGCCGCCGCGGCGACGGGCTCCTCCAGCTCGTCACGCTCAACGAGCCGCTCGAGCCATGAGTGCCACCGGCCGGAGGCCGTCCGATCCAGGCCCGATCCTCTTCTACTGCCAGCACCTCCTGGGGCTCGGACACCTGGAGCGGGCGGCGCGCCTCGCGCGCGCGCTCCGGCGGGCCGGCGAGCCCGTGGTCTTCGTCCAGGGCGGCCGGCCCGCGCCGGACCTCGACCTCGGGGGCGCCGAGGTCGTCCCGCTTCCGCCCCTCGTGTCGGCCGACGACGCGGCGAGCGCGATCGCCCGCCCCGACGGCCAGCGGCCGACGCCGGCGGACCTCGCCGAGCGGCGGGCCCGGCTCCTCGCGTGTCTCCGCGCCGTCGACCCGAGCGTGGTGCTGCTCGAGCTGTTCCCGTTCGGCCGGCATGCGCTCGCGTTCGAGCTGGGGCCGCTGCTCGTCGCGGTGGCCGAGGACCGGGCCCGTCGGGGCGCGGCCGCGCCTCGCGTCGCGGTGAGCCTCCGGGACGTGCTCGTGAGCAAGCCGAACCAGGCGTGGTTCGAGCTCGCCTCCATCGCGGTCGCGCGGCAGTGGACGGACCGCGTTCTCGTCCACGGGAGCCCCGACGTCATCCCGCTCGAGCGGACGCACGCCCTCGCCGATTGGCTGGGTGACCGCCTGGTCTACACGGGCTACCTCGGCCCCGATGCCGCGCCGCCCGCCGGCGCGGCGCACGGCGAGGTCGTGATCTCGGGCGGCGGCGGGCAGGTCGCGGGGGCCCTCTTCCGCGCGGCGCTGGCGGCGTGGCCGCTGACGACCGCCGCGCGCGGGCGGCCCTGGCGCCTCGTGACCGGGCCGTACTTCCCGCCCGCCGCGCGCGCGGAGCTCGAGCGGGCCGCGCGCGCGCTGCCGGCCGGCGCCGTGATCGTGGAGGCGCACCGCCCGGATCTCGGGGCGCATCTCGCGGGGGCCGCCCTCTCGGTGAGCCAGGCCGGCTACAACACCGTCCTCGAGCTCGTCGCCCATCGCGTCCGCGCGGTGGTCGTGCCGTACGAGGCGAGCGGCGACGAGCAGCCGCTCCGCGCCGGGCTCCTCGCCGCGCGCGGTCTCCTCGACGTCGTGTCGGAGGCCGACCTCACGCCGGCGCGGCTGGCGGCCGCGATGGACGCCGCGCTCGGCCGCCCGGGGTTCCCCGCCCCCGCCCGCCTGGATCTCGACGGCGCGGCCCGGTCGGTCGCGATCCTGCGGGAGCTGGCCGGCGGCGTGCGGGCCGCGCGCGCTCAGGGCGCCGCGCGCAGCTCGTAGCGGTGGTAGCGGTGCGCGTGGCCCACCTCCGCCGTCGCCGGCACCGGTACCAGGCCCCACGCCGGATCGAGCGGCACCGCGCGATCGCTCAGGATCCAGGCGCCCGGCAGGAGCCACTCGCGCGTCCGCTCCAGGACCAGGCGATGCACCGTGGCGTCGTCCCCCTCGCCCCACGCGAGGTCGAGGTGGGCGAGGATCACCCGGGCGCGGAAGCGCGCCTGGACCGTCGCGTCCGCCAGCACGGCGGCGAGGTCGCCGAGGATCAGGCGCGCGGTGGGCGGCCGCGGCCCGCCGGGGTCCATCGCGTGCTGGCGGTCGAAGCAGTAGATCTCGCGATCGGGGAAGCGCTCGACGAGGTGCGCGTACGAGCGGCCGCGGCCCAGCCCGAACTCGATGACCCAGCCTGGCCGGCCGGCGAGGCGCCGCGCGGCGAGATCGATGCTGTCCCGCTGGGCGATCTTCTGCTCGATGTGGAGGTCGAGCTGGCTCATGGCGCGAGCCCCGATCATACGCGGCGGCCTCGGCGCGCGCCACGGTTCGACGTGATGGCGCGTGCCGCATGCCGGGTCGCTCGGTGACGGACGCCGCCGACTGCGCCGCGTGGGATCGCCTGCGGGCGGAGCTCGACCGCTGGCCCGCCGGGGGCGCGACCCTCTGGTGGCGCGACGACGACGCCGGCGCGGCCGCGCCGGCCTTCGATCAGCTCCTGCGCCTGGCCGAGGCTCACGGGACGCCGCTCGCCCTGGCCGTGGTACCGGCCTGGCTCGACGAGGCCGTCGCCGCCGCCATCGACGCGGGCCCGGCCGGGCTCCGCGTCCTCCAGCACGGGTACGCCCACCGGAACCACGAGCCGCCCGCGCCGGACGGCGGCCGCGGAAAGCCCGCCGAGCTCGGTGCCGCGCGGCCGCCGGACGCCGCGCTCGCGGAGCTCGGCGCCGGATGGGCGCGCCTCATGGCGCTCGTGCCGGCGCGCCTCCGGCCGGGACTCGTCCCGCCGTGGAATCGCATCGCCCCCGCGGTGCGCGATCGGCTGCCCGGGGCCGGGTACCGGGTGCTGTCGACCTTCGGCCCCCGCGCGACGGGCCTCGCGGCGCCCGGCCTCCGTGCGCTCAACACCCACGTCGACCCGATCCAGTGGCGGGCCGACAAGCGCTTCGGCGGAACCGCCTGGACGGTGGACCAGATCACGCGACACCTCGCCGCGCGGCGCGCGGGCCACGTCGATCCCTCCGAGCCCACCGGCCTGCTCACCCATCACCGCGATTTCTCGCCGACCGCCTGGGCCTGCCTGGACGAGCTGCTCGGGCGCCTCCGGGCGCACCCGGCGGTGGGCTTTCCCGCGCTCGACCGCCTGCTCGAGAATCGGGAGGGCTGATCGTCGGCCGAGTCTGAGCTCGCGGAGAGCGTCGAGCAGCGGGTAGCGCCGCAGATGGGCGAGCGCGTCGTCGGGGAGCATGGGGAGCGCCTTCCTCTGAGCCTACGCCGCCGGGCCCCTCGCGGATTGCGGGCGCGCTCGGCGCCGGTGGACCGGTCCGGCCGCCCGGCGCCTCAGAGGTCGATGCGCTCGGAGGCCGGCAGCGTGAGGAACTCGACGAACGGCTCGTCGAGGGCGACCGTCTCGAAGATCTCCCGCGCCGCCTGGTAGTGCCCGCGGGCGTACGCCGCGTCGCCGGCGGCCACGCGGAGCTTGGCGAGCTCCTCGCCCACGATCCGCTCGACGAGCGCCCGTGTCACCGGCGTCCCCTCCGCCAGGCGGACACCGTGGCGGGCCCACTGCCAGACCTGCGAGCGCGAGATCTCGGCGGTGGCGGCGTCTTCCATCAGGTTGAAGATCGCGACGGCGCCGTTCCCGTCGAGCCACGCGGCGAGATACTGGAGGGCGACGCTCACGTTGTTCCGGAGCCCGGCCTCGGTCACGCTCCCGCTCGGGATCCGGACGTCCAGCAGCGCCGCGGCGTCCGCGGCCACCTCGGGGCGCTGCCGCTCGAGCTGGTGCGCGCGGTCGCCGAGGAGTCGCGCGAAGGGCTCGCGCGCGACCGACACGAGATCGGGATGGGCGACCCACGTGCCGTCGAAGCCGTCCTGGGATTCTCGGACCTTGTCCTCCCGCACCCGCGCCAGGGCGACCTCGTTGACCTTGGGGTCGCGCCGGCTGGGGATGAACGCGGCCATCCCGCCGAGCGCGTGCGCGCCGCGGCGGTGGCAGGTCTTCACGAGCAGCTCGGTGTACGCGCGCATGAACGGCACCGTCATCGTCACCTGGGCGCGGTCCGGCAGGACGAACGTGGGCTGGGCCCGGAACTTCTTGATGAGGCTGAACATGTAGTCCCAGCGGCCCGCGTTGAGCCCGCCCGAGTGGTCCCTGAGCTCCCACAGGATCTCGTCCATCTCGAACGCGGCCGGGATCGGTCTCGACGAGCACGGTGGCGCGGATCGCGCCCTTCGGGAGCCCGAGCCGGCTCTCGGCGAAGACGAACGCGTCGTTCCAGAGCCGCGCCTCGCGGTGGCTCTCGAGCTTGGGGAGGTAGAAGTAGGGCCCGCTCCCTCGCTCGAGCAGCCGCCGGCCGTTGTGGAAGACGTAGAGCCCGAAGTCGAAGAGGCTCCCCGACGCGGCCTGGCCGTCCACCTGGAGGTGGCGCTCCGGAAGATGCCACCCGCGGGGCCGGACGAGGAGGGTCGCGATCTGCTCGTTCAGGCGGTAGACGCGGCCGTCAGGGTTCCGGTGCTCGATCGTGCGCGCGACGGCGTCGACGAGGTTCACCTGCCCCTGGACCATGTTGCGCCAGGTCGGCGTGTTCGCGTCCTCGAAGTCCGCCATGAAGACGTCCGCGCCCGAGTTGAGCGCGTTGATGACCATCTTCCGCTCGGCCGGGCCCGTCAGCTCGACCCACCGTTGCTCGAGATCCTTCGGGGCGGGCGCGACCGTCCACGCCTCATCGCGAATGCCGCGGGTCTCGGTGAGGAAGTCGAGGCGGCCCCCGGCGTCGAAGGTCGCCTGGCGCTCGGCCCGGCGCCGGAGCAGGGCCGCGCGCGTCGCCCCCAGCTCTCGCTGGAGGCCGGCCACGAAGTCGAGCGCGGCGGGGGTCAGGATCTCGGCGAACCGTCCCTCGATCGGGCCCTTGAGCTCGATGCCCCCGGTACTCGCCATGCGTCGCGTCCTCCCCGCGGGTGACGATCGGTGTGGTGGGGCGGCGCCGACGCGGCGCGCCGGCTCGTTAGAAGCATCGTACTACGCGCGCGCTCGAGCGAGCGCGGCGCGGCGCGGCTAGCCCGAGAACTCCGCCAGGACCGGGTTGTGGTCGCTCAGCCCCGCCCAGCGGGAGCCCTGCACCACGCGGCAGGCCACGAGCCGGGATGCCCACGTCGACGGGACGAAGATGCCGTCGCAGTGGTAGGGCGCCTCCCGGTTCGCGGACCACCGGAGCGTCTGCGCGAGGGGCCGCCCCGGATTCGCGGCCTGCCAGCAGCTCACGAGGTCGAACTCCGACTCGAGCCGGGCGAGGATCTCCCGCTCGCCCCGCGACATCCGGATCGTCTCCCGCGGCAGCCGCTGGCCCACGACCACGTTGAAGTCGCCGCCCAGGATCAGCTCCGCGTCGCCGCGGCGCTTGGCGATCCGGTCGAGGATTTCGTGAAGGGTCCGCACGTAGCCCCGCTCGCCGACCGGGCAGTGAATGCTGAAGAGCTGCAGCGGACGCCCGCCGGACCCCCGGCCCGCGACCTCCGCGCCGATCACCCAGCCCGCGAACCCGGGAATCGCCAGCGGCCGCGCCGGAAGCCCGCGAAGCAGGATGGCGCTGCCCCAGCGGCGCGTGGCCGCGGGTGCCCACAGGAGCGTGTCCCCGGGGCCGACCCGGAACCGCTCGCCGTGGGAGTCCTGCGGCGCCCGGCATTCCTGGGCGAGCACGACGTCGGGCGCCAGGCGCGCGTGGAGCCGCGACCAGTGGCCGGCGCGCGCGGAGCTCCCCCCGCTCAGGAAGTTGTAGGCCACGACGCGCAGCGGAGCCGACATCGACCCGGGTTCCTCCCGCCGGGATCGCACCGTTCCGACCATAGCCGATCCCGGCGGCCCGGGCCAACCGGGGCCGCCGCCCTGTTTCCGCTAGACGAGTCGCGCGCGGATCCGCGCGCTCGCGAAGTCGACGAGCATGACCATCACGACGGTGACCAGCAGCACCGTGGAAGCGGCGGGGTAGTCGATCATCCTGAGGTAGGTCTGGAGGTAGAGGCCAATCCCTCCGGCGCCGACGAAGCCCAGCACCGTCGCGGCCCGGACGTTCGACTCGAAGCGGTAGAGGACGTAGGAGAGGAACAGCGGGAGCACTTGGGGCAGGATCCCGAACCGCAGCACCTGGAGCCGCGTGGCCCCCGTCGCGCGGATCGCGTCCACGGGACCGGGCTCGATCCCCTCGATCGTCTCCGAGTAGAGCTTCGCCAGGGACGTCGTCGTGTACGCGACCACCGCCAGCATGCCCGGGAAGGGCCCGAGACCGACCGCCGCGACGAAGAGCAGCGCGTAGACCAGGGTGTCGATGCTGCGGAAGAAGTTGAGCGCGGTGCGCACGCCGTAGTACAGAGTCGGCGGCGCGACGTTGCGCGCGGAGAGGAACCCGAGCGGCACCGCCAGCGCCGCGGCGAGCCCGGTCCCGAGGAGCGCGATCTCGATCGTGGCCACCGCCCCCACCAGCGCCGCGGGCAAGACGCGGAGGTCCGGCGGCACCATCCGCCGCACGAAGTCCCACATCCACGGGGCGCCGCGCACGAGCCGCGCGGGGTTGGCCTCGATGTGCCAGGCGATCACCGCGAGCAGGGCAGCCGCGCCCAGCCACGCCGCGCGCTTCACGCGGCCTCCTCGCCATAGATCCGCCGGACCACGTCGGGCGACACTGCGGCGGGCGGGCCGTCGAACACGACGCGGCCCGCGCGGAATCCGACGATCCGGGTGCCGTGCTCGAGCGCCGTCTCGAGCTGGTGCTGGCTCACGACCAGGGTCAGGCGGCGCTCGCGGTTGATCCGCCCGAGAATCCCCATGATCGACCCAGCGAGCGTGGGATCGAGGCTGGCGGTGGGCTCGTCCCCCAGGATCACCTGGGGCTCCTGGGCGAGGGCGCGGGCGATGGCTACGCGCTGCTGCTCGCCACCCGAGAGCGTGTCGGCGCGGCGCGCGGCGAAGTCGGCGAGGCCGACCTGCGCGAGACAGTCGCGGGCGAGAGCCCGGTCGCCCGGGGGGAAACGTCCGACGAGGCTCGGCCACTCGGGGACGTACCCGAGCCGGCCCGCCAGCACGTTGTCGAGGACGGAGGCGCGCCGCACGAGGTTGAACTGCTGGAAGATCATGCCGATCTGCCGGCGCACCAGGCGCAAGGCCCCGGGGTCCGTCCCGGTCACCGGCTGGCCCGCGACCCGTACCGTCCCGGCGGTCGGCTCGACGAGCCGGTTGATGGCGCGGAGGAACGTGGTCTTGCCCGCGCCGCTGCGCCCGATGATCACGACGAACTCCCCGGGCTCCACGACGAGATCGACGCCGTAGAGCGCGACCGTGTCGGGCGGCAGCACCACCCGGAGGCCCCGCGTCTCGATCATGGGTCCCGCGGGCGGCGGAAGCGCCGGCCCCGGGCGAGCAGGATCAGCGCTTCGGACGCCAGCCGAGCAGGTCCATGGCCGCTCGGACCGGCTCGTACTCCCGATCCTCCGCCGGCTCGAACCCGTCGATGTCGTAGAGCGCCTTGAGAACCGGCGCGTAGGTCGGGCCCTTCATCGACAGGAGCGCCGCGCGCACCTTCGCGACCAGCGCCGGGTCGAGCCCGTCGCGCGCGCAGATCCCGCCTTCGGGAATCGGCGCGCTCTCGGCAATGTAAATGAGCTTCTCCCGCTCGGCCGGGTCCTTCAGGTACTGCTCGCGCGCCTGGTCGAACGAGGCGAAGGCGTCGACGTGGCCGTGGAGAAGCGCCTGGAGACCCGCGTCGTGCGACCCCGAGAACACGAACTCCTTGAAGAACGTCTTGGGGTCCCTGTTCTGGACGAGCCCCTTCTCGATGAGCATCACCATCGGGTACACGTAGCCCGAGGTGCTGGAGGGATCCACGAAGGCGATCGTCTTCCCCCGCAGCGCCTCGAGCGTCTTGAGGCCGGACTCCTTCCGGACGTAGATCCGGGAGGTGTACGACGTGTTCCCGTGCCACTGGTCCTTGGCGACGATCATCGCCTTCGCCTCGCGGTTCGCGAGCACGTAGCCCGCCGGATGGACGAAGGCGAGATCCGCGGTCCGGTTCCGAAGGGCCTCGACGACCGCCGCGTAGTCGGACGCCACCGTCACGCGGATCGGCACGCCGACGAGCTTGCCGAGCGCCGCGCCGAAGGCCTCGCCGGCCACCATGAGATCGGTGGGCTTCTGAGACGGCGTGAGCGCCAGGTGGAGCGAGGACTGGGCGAGGGCGGGCTGTCCGCCGAGCGCCGCGAGGAGGATACCGGCCACGAGGACGATCGAGGTGACGGGGTTGACGACACAGCATTGGAGCCTCCCTGCGCTGGAATTACCCAGGTCAGGTTCAGGCGGTCGGCAGCGGGCGCTGCCCTCTCAGCTCGGCCTGCCGAGCTCCCGCGATTCCCTGGCGGGAGTCTATCGGGGGCCCCGGGGACCGTCAACCGGCCCCCCGCCGGCTGACAATCTACGACGCGCCCCGTGACAATCCCGACGACGGGCGGGCCCGCCCGTGGCAGTCGCCAGCCGCTCCAGCCAGGCCGCCCTCCATGTTTTCAGGGAATTGCGTGACAGCCCCGGCCGGCGCGAGGGTTGCAACGAGGACGGCCCAGCCGGTGCCGGCCTCTGCCGGCGCCTTGAACAGGGGGGATGACCATGACACGACGCATCGATCCGAAGCGACTCCTCGTGGCCGGCGGGCTCGCCCTGGTCCTGGCCGGGTGCGCCACCCACAAGAGTCCGGGCGCCGGGGCGGACGGGACGGGTTCCGGCGCCGGGGCCGGGAACGCGAGCGCGCTCGCGGGTGGCCAGGGCACCGGCGGGGCCGGCGCGGGCGCGGGGAGCGACAGCGCGGGAGTGCGCGCGCCGGGCGCGAGCATGTTCCCGACCTTGCCCTCGCCGCAGGACTTCAAGGAAGCGGCCGGGCTGCGCGACGTGCACTTCGAGTTCGATCGCGCCGCGCTCCGGGCCGAGGACACGCGGATCCTGGAGGCCAACGCCAAGTGGCTGCTCGACCATGCGGGAACGCAGATCCTGATCGAAGGACACGCGGACGAGCGGGGCACGAACGAGTACAACCTGGCGCTCGGCGAGAACCGGGCGCGCGTCACGCGCGATCAGCTCGTGGCCCGCGGCGTCGCCGCGTCGCGCATCACGCTCGTGAGCTATGGCGAGGAGCGGCCGACGTGCCGTGAGCGCAGCGAGAACTGCTGGGCGCACAACCGGCGCGCGCATTTCCTCGTGAAGACTCCGGTGACGGTCAGCTCTCTCCAGCAGTAGCCTCGTCCGACGCCCGCGGCGGATCGCGCCGCGGGCGTCGCGACTGGGCGCCGGGCCGGCGTCGTCGAGCTCGGGCCCCTGGTAGATCCTTCCGCTCCTCGTGTCCCACCCATCGCGCCGTCCGTGTGCGCGTGTCAGTGGAAGTCGTGAGAGGGCACCGCGGCGGCGACCGCGAGGGCCCGGACCGTCGTGGCCCGCACCGCGATGACGCCGTCCTCGTGCTGGAGGACGCCTTCCACCAGGAGGAACGGCTCGTGGACGAGCGTGGCGCGCGCCCGCTCGAAGAGCCCGGGCGCCACGATGGCGTTGGCGATCCCCGTCTCGTCCTCGAGCGAGAGGAACACGAACCCCTTCGCCGTGCCCGGCCGCTGGCGCACGACCACCGCGCCGGCGACCCGGACGCGCTCGCCCGTCGCGCGCGTGGCGAGGCCGGCGGCCGGCGTCACGCCGAGCCGCGCGCAGTCAGGCCGGCGGAGCGCCATGGGGTGCGGCCCGACGGTGACGCCGGTCCCGCGGTAGTCGGCGACCAGCCGCTCGGCCACCGTCATCTCGCGGAGCGGTGAGCGCTCGGGCGCCGCCGGGGCGTGGCCCGCGAAGAGCGGGCCGGGCGGTCGCGCCGCGCGCTCGGCCTGCCAGAGCGCGGCCCGGCGCCGGAGCCCGAGGCTCCCCAGCGCGCCCACCTCCGCGAGCGCCGTCAGCTCGTCCCGCGAGAGCCCGGCGCGCGCGGCGAGATCGTCCACGGAGGTGAAGGCCTGCGCCTGCCGCGCGGCCACGAGCCGGGCGGCGGCCGCCTCGCGGAGCCCCTTCACCTGCCCGAGCCCGAGCCGCACGGCGCCGGCCTCGACCGTCGCCCGCCAGGCGGAGACGCCGACGTCCACCGGCCGCACCGCCTGGCCGCGGCGGAGCGCGTCCCGGACCACCGTCGCCGGATGGTAGAAGCCCATCGGCTGGTTGTTGAGGAGCGCCGCGTAGAACTCGGCGGGGTGGTGCACCTTGAGGTAGGCGCTCGCGTAGGCGAGAAGCGCGAAGCTCGCGGCGTGACTCTCGGGGAAGCCGTACTCCGCGAACGCGGTGATCTCGCGCACGATCTCCTCGGCGGCGGGACCGGTGATCCCGTTCCGCGCGATGCCCGCGCGGAGCTTCGCCTCGATCGTCTGCATCCGCGCCCGCGAGCGCCGGAAGCCGAAGGCCCGGCGGAGCTCCTCCGCCTCGCCGCCGGTGAGGCCGGCCGCGACCATGCCCATCCGGAGCAGCTGCTCCTGGAAGAGCGGCACGCCGAGCGTCCGGCGGAGGATCGGCTCGAGCGAGGGATGCGGATAGACGACGGGCTGACGGCCCGCCCGCCGCGCGAGGTACGGGTGGACCATCTGGCCGATGATCGGGCCGGGCCGGATGATCGCCACCTGGACGACCAGGTCGTAGAAGCGCCGGGGCCGGAGGCGCGGGAGCGTCGCCATCTGGGCCCGGCTCTCCACCTGGAAGAGCCCGACCGTGTCCGCCGCCTGGAGGAGCCGATACACCGCCGGGTCGTCGGGCGGCAGATGCGCGAGGTCGACCTCGCGGCCGGCGGCCCGGCAGAGCTCGATCGCCTCTTCGAGCGCCGCCATCATCCCGAGGCCGAGGAGGTCGACCTTGATGATCCCGAGATCGGCGCAGTCGTCCTTGTCCCACTGGACGACGACGCGGCCCGGCATCGTCGCCGGCTCGAGCGGCACCACCTCGTCGAGCCGCCCCGCGCAGAGCACCATGCCCCCCGAGTGCTGGCCGAGATGGCGCGGGAGCCCGACGACCGCGTGCCAGAGCGCGGCGAAGCGCCGGATCCGCGCGTCCGCGAGGTCGGCGCCGACCCGCTGGAGATGCCGCGCCGGCATCCCCTCGTCCGCGTCCTGGTAGCCCCAGCCGGGGACGTCCTTGGCGAGGCGGTCGAGGAAGTCCGGCGGGAGGCCGAGCGCCTTGCCCACCTCGCGCACGGCGCGCCGCGGCTGGTAGGTGATGACGTTCGCGGTCATCGCAGCGCTCGTCCCCCCGTAGCGCCCGTAGACGTACTGGATGATCGCCTCGCGGCGGTCCCCCGACGGGAGGTCGAGGTCGATGTCGGGCCACTCGCCCCGCTCTTCCGAGAGGAAGCGCTCGAAGAGGAGGTCCATCCCCACCGGGTCGACCGCGGTGATCCGGAGGCTGTAGCAGACGGCGCTGTTCGCCGCCGAGCCCCGGCCCTGGACGAGGATCCCGCGCGCCCGCGCCTCCCGCACGATGTCCCACACGATCAGGAAGTAACCGGCGAGCTCGAGCTTCTCGATGAGCCGGAGCTCGCGCGCGAGCTGGGCGCGCACGCGCGCGGTCACCGGGCGATACCGCTCGCGCGCGCCGGCCTCGACCAGCTCCTGGAGGTAGGCGATCTGGGGTCGGCCGTCGGGGACCGGGTAGTCGGGAAAGCGGTAGCCGAGATCCTGGAGCGTGAAGCCCGCGCGCGCGGCGATCTCGCCGGTGGCGGCGACGGCCTCCGGCAGATCGGCGAAGCGCCGGGCCATCTCGGCCGGGGCGCAGAGGCGCTGCCCGGCGTTCGGCGGCAGGCGCCGGCCGAGCGCCTCGAGCGGGGTCCGGAGCCGGATCGCGGTCAAGACATCGAGGACCGGTCGCTCCTGGGGCGTGGCGTGGCGCACGCCTCCGGTGGCGACGACCGGCAGCCGGGCCTCGCGCGCGAGCGCCACGGCGCGGCGGGTCACGAGCTCGCTCTCGCGCGTCTCGTGCCGCTGGAGCTCCACGTAGACCCGATCCCGGCCGAAGGCCCGCGCGAGCCGCTCGAGCGTCGCCCGCGCCGCCGGGCGGCGGCCCGCCAGGAGATCCGGTGTCAGCGGCCCGTCCAGACCGCCCGTCAGGCACAGGAGCCCCGCCACCGCGCCGTCGAGGTCGTCGAGCGTCGCGCGGGCCTGGCCCTTCCGCGCGCGCGCCTTCACCCGCGTGATGAGCCGGCCGAGCGCCTGGTAGCCGGCGCGAGACTCGACGAGGAGACCGAGCCGCGTGCTGTCGACGAGCGTGAGCGCGGCGCCGACGAGCGGGCGCACGCCCGCCGCGCCGGCCGCCTTGTGGAACCGCGGGGCGCCGTAGACGCCGTCCACGTCGAGCAGCGCGAGCGCGGGCACCTCGAGGCGCGCCGCCTCGTCGACGAGATGCTCGGGCGTCGACGCCGCCTCGAGGAAGCTGAAGGCGCTCCGGGCGGACAGCTCGACGTACGACGGCATCCGCGTCAGGGCCGCGAGGGTGGGCTCCGCCGCGCGCGCCGCGGAGCCGGGCTATGCTGGGGGCAGCTCCGCGCACGGACACGATGCGAGCCTCGACACGCGCCGTCCTCGCCGTCCTCGCCCTCGGCATCGTGGGGGCGCTGGCCGTCGGAGAAGGGCTGGTCCGCGTCGCCGCGCGGTGGAGTCCCACGGTCCGGGACCTCGCCGTCCCCGCGCGGGAGCGCGAGCCACGGGCCTTCGCCTCCCTGGAGGCGTTCCTGGCCTCGAAGCCCACGCAGGTCGTCCCCCACCGGAACTGGTTCAACTACTGGAACAACGCGCTCGGGCTGAACGACGTGGAGTTCGCGATCCCGAAGCCGCCGGGGCGGTTCCGCATCCTGGCCCTCGGGGACTCGTTCACGTTCGGCCTCGTCCCCTACCCCTACGCGGTCATGACGCTCCTGGAAGCCCGCCTGCGCGACCGCTGTCCCGGAACGGACCTCGAGGTCCTCAATTTCGGCATCGGGGGCACCCGGGTCCGGGATTACCGGATCCTCGCCACGCTCGCGCTCGAGCGCTACGAGCCCGATCTCGTCCTGGTCAACTTCTACGCGGGCAACGACGCTCCGAACGTGTTCCGGCTCGTCCACGAGCCGCGGCGGGAGCGGTCCCTGCTCGAGGCGTCGCGCCTGTGGATGCTCGGGCGCAACACCCTCCGGCTCTGGCGGGGCGTCGACGATCTCGGCGCCGGGCGGCGCCCGTCGACACGCCCCGCCGGGGGCGCGGCGCCGCGTGGCGGCGAGCCCGTCGATCCCGCCCGACACGTGAGCGAGCGCGATCCCGCGCTGACGGGCCCGATCTTCACCGACGACGCGTGGGGCGCGATCCAGGCGGAGGAGATGCGCCGGTTCTACCGCCCCGCGGATCCGGCGGTCGTGGACCGCGCCTGGGAGCCCATCCTGGGCGATCTGGAGACGATCCGCGCGGAGGTCGGCCGGCGAGGCCGCCGCCTGGCGCTGACCGTCTACCCCTCGGCGCTCCAGGTCGCCCCGGCCGAGCTGGCCGCGCTCGTCGCGGAGCTGCGCCGCCGGCCGCGGTACGCCATGCTCTCGGTCGACGCGCTCGATCCGGCCCTGCCCAACCGCCAGCTCGCCCAATACTGCCAGCGCGCCGCCCTCCCGTGCCTCGACCTCACGCCGGTGTTCGTCGACGCGAGCCACGCCTTGGCCGACGCGCTCTACAAGCAACGAGACGCGCACTGGACGATTCGGGGCAACCGGGTCGCCGCCGAGGCCCAGGCCGAGTTCCTGGCCGGCCTGGTGTGTCCGGGGCCGCGCGCGCCGGCCGCCGCGCCCCGCTGAGTCATCGGCCGACGCGGGCCGCGCGCGCGCCGGCGGGCGGCTCCGGCCGGAATCCCATCCGGCGCTTCTCGCCCGGCGCCGGCGGCGCCATGAGCTCCCGGATCGCGTCGAAGACCATCCGGAACTGAGCGTCGTACTTCTGCTCGAGCGCGTCCACCTTGCGGCGGAGCTCGGCGATGGACCCGGCCATCCGGCGCAGCCGGACGAAGGCGCGCACGATCTCGATGCTGACGTGCACCGCCCGGTCGCTCCGGAGAACGCTGGAGAGCATCGCGACCCCCTGCTCGGTGAAGGCATGCGGGAGATAGCGCCGGCCGCCCCGGCCCGGATTCGCGCCTCCGAGCTGCGCGCGCAGGCCCTCGAACTCCTCGCGGGAGAGCTGGAACATGAAGTCCGGCGGAAAGCGCCGGACGCTGCGCTTGACGGCCTGCACCAGCACGCGCGTCTCGACTCCGTAGATGCGCGCCAGATCGTCGTCGAGCATGACGTTCTCACCGCGGACGACGATGATCCGCCGCTCGATCCGGCCCGGCGGCACCAGGGCATGCGTCATGACGTCTCCATCTCCCTCGCGCGTTTGAGATCACAGCCTGTGACCTCAAACGGGACTCCCCTCAGTCGTAGACCGCGTCGACGGTCCAGGCATCCGTCGCGCAATCGCGCGTGAGCCGGCACGCGACGCCGTCCGGGAGCGCGATGTCCCACTCCTCGCGCGCCCACGCGGTCTCGCTCCACCACTCGCCCGAGGTCTGCCAGGGCCCCGCCGCGGCCACCACCGCGCCCCGGAACCCATCGGCCTCGACGCGGCCCGGCCGGCCGGCGTGGCACTCCACCCGGGCCGGCCGCGGGGGCACCAGCCGGCGCCGGACGAGGGCGGCACCGATCACCCAGGGCGGCGCGCCGGCGGGCAGGCCGCCTGGCGTGGTTCCGACGGTGGGCTCGGGCACCGCGCCGGGGAACGGCGCCACGCCGAGCGCATCGGGGTGATGGGTATCGGGGGCGACCGGCGCGCCCACCCGGTCCGCGCCCACGAGGGCGGCGAGCCGGCCGAGAATCTCGCCGAGCTCGCGCGGGCTGGGTCGCGGCGGCGCGAACAGATCTGCCTGGAGCGCGGCCAGCGGCACGGGCTCGGCCTCCACGGCGACGGCCACGACCGGGGCCGGGAGCCGGAGCGCGTCCAGCTCGGCCATGAGGAGCCGGCCCAGCGTCCGCCCGTCGCGCAGCGGCGCGGCCACGCCGAGACGGTGCTCGTGCACGCCGCCGTCGGCCAGGCGCAGCGACAGGCGGAGCGCGGCCGCGCCCGCGTCGCGGAGGGCGAGGCGCGCGGCGAGCTGCGCGAGGAGCCGGTCGAGGATGAAGGCGAGCGCCGGGAGCGACGGCACCTCCCAGTCGAGCGTGATCGCCTCGCGGCAGGGCTCGGGCTCGAGGTGGGGCACGAACGGGCCGAGATCCGCGCCGCGCGCGAGCGCTTGGAGCCGCACCGCCGGCGGGCCGAGGCGCGCGAGGAGGGCGGCGGTCGGCAGCGCCGCGAGCGCGCCGAGCGTCCCGATGCCCCAGCGCTCGAAGGCGAGCCCGAGGTCCGGCTCGGGCTCGAGGAGGCCGAGGGCGCCGGGGGCGAGGAACGCCTCCTCGGCGCCCGGGGGCACCACCTGGAGCGGCGCGGCGACGCGCGCCGCCAGGCGCGCCAGGGTTCGCGTCCCGCCGATGCCCACCCGCACCGGCAGCCCGATCGCCGCGCCGGCCGCGGTCAGCCGCTCCCCGATGCGCCGCTCGTCGCCGAAGAGCGGCGCGAGCCCGCCGAGGTCGAGACAGAGACTCCCCGGCTCGACGACCTCGACGCGCGGCGAGGTCGCCCACGCGGCATCGAGGAGCGCCCCCGCGGCGCCGCGCTCGGCCACGGGATCCTCCATGCGCGCGACGAGATCGGGAACGCGCGTCGCGGCCTCGGTCGCGCTCATGCCGGCGCGCGCCCCGCCCGCTGCCGCATCCGCGGTGACCGCGACGACCGTCCGGATCGTCGCGCCCCGGAGCGCCGCGACGGGGCGCCCGCGGAGCGCGGGGTCCTGCCGGACCAGCGCTGCGGCGGCGAAGCCCGGGACCCAGAGGCACGCGTAGCGGGACAGCGTGGGCGCGGTCATCCCCGCCCTCCGTGCGTCGCGACGCCCACGCGCGGCGCGGCCGCGATCCGCGCCGGCCCCTCCGCCTCGAGCGTGGTCCACACCAGCGGGACGCCGGCGCCGGGCGTGCGCGTGCGCGATCGGATCAGCCGCGCCTCGGTCGCGAGCCCCGCGAGCAAGCCCGGCCCGCCGGGCACCCAATGGACACGTCGCGGGACGAGCGCCACCGCGACCGCGGCGAGGCTTCCGGCCACGCGCCGGGGGCCGGCGATGAGGAGCCCGATCCCCGCGCGCTCGGCCGCCCGCTGCAGGCGCACGAACACCGCGGGCGGAGTGCGGGCGAGAGTCCAGGGCGGCAGATCCCCCAGGTCGATCGCGACCAGCTCGAACCCGCCCCCCTGGACGAGGATGTCCGCGGCGCGCCACGCCGTGGGAAGCCGGTTGCCGCAGCGAACCCAGAGGAGACGTCCCAGCGGCACTCCGACCATCGCGGCCGCCGCCGGATCCAGGCCGTCCGTGGCATCGACGAGCGCCGCCCAGCCGCCGCGCACGGTGGCGCCCGCGAGGGCGCTCAAGAGCACCCGCGTGCGCCCGGAGGTGCGCGGGCCCACCAGCTCCGTGAGCTGCCCGTGCGGGACCCCCCCGTCGAGGAGCGCGTCGAGCGGCGCGAGCCCGGTGGGAGTCCGCGAGACCGGCGCGCGGACGCCCGGCTGGACCTGGCACGCCGCCAGGACCGGGTCGTTCCCCGCCGTCGGTCTCGGGCGCCGGGCGCCCGGGGCCCGCCGCCAAGCGAGATCCACCGCCAGTGACACGGATTCCATCGAGAAGGCGACGGTGCAGCGTCGCGAGAGATACTAAACATGAGTTGTGTATCATGGGCAACTACTGGATATAGTGGACAGAATGAGTAGCGTCCCCTAGGACTTGAGAACGGGCCGCGGGTAGGCCCCGGCCGCCGCGTGGCCTGCCGGCGCTAGAGCAGTGTGACCGGATCGCCCAGGCGGACGGTGCCGCTGGTGAGGGCGGCGCAGTCGAGGGCCATGGTGCCACCGAACTCCCGGACGATCCGGCGCAGCACGCCGGGGTCCTGCACCTGGGTATCGGGGTCGTAGGTGGTCATCACGCAGCGGGCGCGCAGCTGGGCGACGGCGATCTCCACCTCGCCGATCCGGAGGCGCCGCCCCGGCCACTCGCGCTCCCCGAGCCCGTCCACCCCGCCGACCACGATGTTGGGCCGGAGTCGCCGGCCGTCGACCCCGAGCGCCGCGATCGCGCCGTCCGTCGCGACCAAGAGTGGAAGAATGTCGAACCGCTCCTCCCCGGTGAAGCGCTCGAGCCGGGCCTTCCATCCGACCGCCTGCGTGATCGCGGCCGCTGCCTCCGGCGACGCCCACGGCCAGCCGTCGATGCGCGGCTCCCCGTCCGGCCCGAGCGTGCCGCGATGCCCGAGCAGATCCGGGTGCTTCCGGGCGGTGACCACGTGACCGCGCGCGTCGTACACCTGGACCAGCCGATCGCCGATCATGCCGTCTGGCCGGATCTCCGCCTGCTCGAGCCGCTCGCCGGCCAGCGACTTCACGGGATACCGCCACAGCTCGGCGACGTGCATCACGCGTCTCCCGAGGCGAGCCGCTCGGCCAGGAAGCGGCGGAGCGAGAGCGCCAGGTCCGCCGGCAGCGCTTCCGCGGTGGCGGCCCGCAGGATCCGCGGCGTCCGCTTGTAGCTCTCGATGAACGCGACGCACCGCGGACAGCCCGTCACGTGCGCCTCGATGGCCTCGCGCTCCGGCGATCCGAGCGTGCCCTCGAGGTAGTCCATCAGCATCTCGACCCCGTCCCGACACGTGAGATTCGGCATCACGTCCTCGCTCCCACGAGATGCGACAGGTATCCCCGCAGCATCAGCCGCGCTCGATGCACCCGCTGGCGCACCGTGGCGGCGTCGACGCCGAGGAGACCCGCCACCTCGCTCGTGTCCAGCTCCTCGAGGTCGCGGAGCACGAAGGCCTCGCGGTAGAGGTCCGGCAGCTTCTCCAGGGCGGCCCGCGCCTGCTCCGCCAGGAGCTTCTCGTCCAGGAGGTCGTCGGCCCGGCTCGCCGCCTCGAGCTCCGCGGCCTCCGGCGCGTGCTGCCCGTTCTCGTCGAACCGCGGCAGATACTCCTCCAGCGATTCGGTCGGGCGCCGCCGGCGCGCCCGCCGGTGCATCAAGGCAGCGTTCGTCGTGATCCGATAGAGCCAGGTGGAGAAGCGCGCCGCGCCGCGGAACGCCGCGAGGCCCCGGTAGGCCGCCAGGAAGGCGTCCTGGAGCACGTCCCGCGCGTCCGCATCGCTTCCGGTGAGTCGGTAGGCGAGCCGGTAGACCCGCGCCTCGTGCCGACCCACGAGGGTCTCGAACGCGCCGGCGTCGCCCGCCGCGGCGCGCGCGGCGAGCTCCTCGTCCGCGATCGCCGCGACGGGAGTCACGGGGGGCGCCTGGCCGCCTAGCGCGTCCGAATCGCCGCCTTCACTTCGGCCGCCAGCTCGGGCGTGATCTCCTTCACGCCGTGATCCGCGGCCGCATGCGCCTTGACCGCCAGGAGCAGCTCCTCCTCGGTCGCGGCCTCCGCGGTGAACTGACACCCCGGGACCACGTCGCCGCATGCGATGTGCTGCGCCATCTCGGGCCTCCTTTGCGGGCCTCCGGGCCCGTCCTACCCTGTTCGATGCCGGGCGCGGCCTCGTGTGACAGGTGCGGCGGCCGGGCCAGGGCCGGCCTCAGGGCGGCGGGTCGATCCCGCCGCGTGCGAAGCGATGGCACCGGCAGAGCCGCCAGAGCGCGAGCCCGCCGCCCCGGATGAGCCCGTGCCGGAGGAGCGCGAGCCGGGCGTACTCCGAGCACGTCGGCCAGAACCGGCAGGCCTCCGGCAGGAGCGGGGAGAGCCTCCGCTGGTACCCGGCCAGGACGGCGAGGGCCGCCCGCGTAGCCCAGCCCGGGCCCCGGTCGATCTCCCGGACCTCGTCGTCCGGCGTGCCGCCGCCCGACTCAGCCGTGCGGCTGGTCCTCGAGCGGGAGCCCCATCGCCTGGAGCAGCCGATCCATGAGCGCCTGGGTCCGCACGGCGTCGGCGCCCGATGTCCGCGGCTCGGCGCGGGTCCCGACGCACTCGACGAAGTGCTCGAGCTCCTGCCGGAACCCGAGCTTGTCGGCGACGTGAGCCCAGCCCATGTTGATGGGCGTCATTTCCGTCACGCGCGCCTGGCCGTCCTGGCCGAGGCTCACGCGGTCCGGCGCGTCGACCACGGCCGAGCGCCCGTGGCCGAACACCTCGAGCCGCTCCACCCAGTGCGAGGTCGAGCGGTTCGCGAGGAGCACCGCCAGGGCGCCCGAGTCGAACCGGAGCGTGGCCGCGGCCGTCGTCTCGCGATAGGGATCGGTGAACGCAGCCCGGCCGTGCACGTCGACCGCCTCGCCGCAGAACCAGCGCAGGAGGTCGACCATGTGGATCGCGTTCTCGAGGGTCGCCCGGTACTCGGTGCCCGGCCGGTTCTTGAGCGCCAGGCAGGCCTCGGGCCGCCGCTCCGCGAACGCCTCGCGCGCCGCGACGTAGACGGGCGCGTAGCGGCGATTGAAGCCGACCATGAGGATCCGCCCGGCTCGCGCCGCCTGGGCGACGAGCGCTTCCGCCTCCGGCACCGTCGTCGCCAGCGGCTTCTCGCAGAAGACGTCGACCCCGGCCTCGAGGAGCCGCCGCGCCACCGCGTGGTGGGTCTGCTTCGGCGTCAGGACCAGCGCCGCATCCGGACGCGCGGCGGCGAGCAGCGCCTCGAGGGACGCGAAGCCCGGGCCGAACCCCGACTCCGCCACCGCCCGCCCGAGCGCCGCCGGCGCCGGGTCCACGAGGCCCACGACCTCCACGCCTTCGAGCCGTCGGAGGAGCGGGAGGTGGACCTCGCGCGCCACGTAACCGAGCCCCACCACCGCGAGCCGGATCACCGACGCGACCTCCGCAAGCCGCCCGCTAGCCGGTGGTGAACGCGGGCGACGGCGCGGCGCCGAGCGGATGGTCGCGCAGCGCGGCCTCGGTCGGCCGCCCGCCGAGCCCGGGGCCCGCCGGCGGCGCGAGCCAGCCGTCCACGGGGCGGATCGGCGCCGCGAGGAGCGGCGTCGCCAGCTCCCCCATCGGCCACTCCACCCAGGCCATGCCCGGCGTGGCCGCCGCCAGGTGAAGCGCCGCGGCCAGCCCCGGCCCGAAGTAGAAGGAGTGGGGCACCACCGAGACGTTCTCCGCCGCGGCGAGCGTCGCGATCTTCCGCGCCTCGCCGAGCCCGCCGACCTTCGTCGGGCTGGGCTGGAGGATGTCCGCGGCGCCGGCGCGCAGCATCTCGCGGAACCCGAATGCGGTCGCCTCGTTCTCGCCCGCGGCGATCGGCGTGTCGAGCGCCGCGGCGACCCGCGCGAGCCCCTGGTAGTCCTCGGGCGGCCAGACCGGCTCCTCGAGCCACGCGAGGTCGTAGGGGGCGAGCGCCCGGCCCATGCGAATGGCCTCCGCGGGGCTCCATGGGCAGTTGACGTCGAGCATCAGCGCCGTCCCCGGGCCCACCGCCTCGCGCGCGGCCGCCACCGAGGCGACGTCGGTCTGGTGGAGCTTCACGCCGCGGAATCCCTGCGCAACCGCCGCCGCCGCGGCCCGGGCCACGTCGGCGGGCCGGTCGAACCGGGCCAGGCTCGCGTACGCGGGGATCCGCGGCTGCGCGAGCCCGCCCAGGAGCTCGTACACGGGCACGCCGCGCAGCTGCCCCGCCAGGTCCCACAGGGCGAGCTCGACACCGCTGATCGCGAACATGCCGAGACCCCGCCGGCCGAAGAGGAGCGTGTGCCGGTGGAGCCGGTCCACGAGCCGCTCGAGGTCGGTGGGCGGCTCGCCGACGAGGAGCGGCGTCAACGCCTCGCGGATGACGGCGCAGACCGCGGTCGGCGCGCCGAGCGCGAACGACTCGCCCCAGCCCACGAGGCCCTCGTCCGTCGTGATGCGGACGAGGATCTGCTTTCCGAGCCGCGCCGTCCACGGCGACGGGGGATCCGTCGCCTTCCAGGGAATCCCGAGGGGGACGGCGTCGACGGTGGCGATCTTCATGGAAGAGCTCCGGGGCCCGGGCGGCCCGTCCCGCCACGCGCTAGCGCAGGGAGCGCGGCCGCGGACCCGAGTCAGGCTAGCGGCCCTGGCGCAGGAGGTCGCGGATCTCGGTGAGGAGCCGCTCGGTCGGGGTGGGCCCCGCCGGCGCCGGGGGCGGCTCCTCCCGCTTCATGCGGTTCACCACCTTCACCACGAGGAAGATCACGAACGCGATGACCAGGAAGTCCACGATCGCCTGGATGAACTTCCCGATGCCGAGCACGACCGCGGGCTTGTCGCCGACAGCGGGCTTCAGCACCCACCCGATCTGGGAGAAGTCGACGCCGCCGAGCAACACGCCGATGGGCGGCATGATGACGTCGCCGACCAGCGAGGAGACGATCTTGCCGAACGCCGCGCCGATCACGACCCCGACCGCGAGGTCGAGGACGTTGCCGCGCATCACGAACTCCCTGAACTCCTTCGCCATGCCCATCGGTCACCTCCGCATCCGGGTGGACGGCGGCGACGCCACCAGCGGGCGGCCTCGCTTCCCGGGATGATGCACGGCGCTCGCGGCGGTGGCAAGGGCGCTCGCCCCCGGGCCGGTGGCGGTCGCGTCCCGGCGTGCTACGCTCGCCGGAACGCCGCACGGCGGCAGGGAGGATCCATGCGAGTCCTGAGTCCGGGCAAGCTTCGCGGGATGGAGCAGATCGCCAGCGCTCGCGGCGTCATCGCGGTGACCGCGATCGATCATCGCGGGTCACTGGAGGCGATGCTGAAGCGCGCCCTGCCGGGCGGCCGATCGGCTTCCGCCGAGATGGCGGAGGAGAAGCTCCGGATCGCGCGGGCGCTCGCGCCCCTCTCGACCGCGGTGCTCCTCGACCCGCTCCACGGCGTCACATCCTGTCCCACGGCGCGGTCCCGGGCGCCGTCGGGCTCATCATGTGCCTCGAGGAGTTCGGGTACGAGGGCGCAGCCGAGGGGCGCCTGACCGCGACGATCCCGGACTGGAGCGTCGCCAAGATCAAGCGGATGGGCGCGGTCGGCGTGAAGGTGCTGCTGTTCTACCACCCCGACGCGCCGGTCGCGGCGGAGCAGGAGGCGTTCGTCCGCGCGCGTGGCCGAGGATTGCCGGCGCCACGACATCGCATTGCTCCTCGAGCCGATGTCGTATCCCATCCGGCCCGGCGTGCAGAAGGAGAGCGCCGAGTTCGCGCGGGAGAAGACGGCCGTCGTGATCGAGTCGGCTCGCCGCCTGGGCGCGCTCGGCGTGGACCTCCTCAAGGCGGAGTTCCCGGCCGACCCGCGCTTCGAGACCGACGAGGGACAGCTCCGCGCGCGGTGCCGCGAGCTGACCGCGGCGGCGCCGGTCCCCTGGGTGCTCCTGTCGGCGGGCGAGACGTTCGACGTGTTCCAGCGCTGACCGCGATCGCCTGCCAGGAGGGCGCGTCGGGCTTCATGGTCGGCCGGGCCATCTGGCAGGAAGCCATGGCGCTGCCGGATCCGGCGGCGCGGGAGCAGTTCCTCGCGACGACGGGAGCCAGCCGCCTCCGGATCCTCGCGGCGATTGCCGACGCCTACGCGACCCCGTGGACGACGCGCTTCGGCGACCCGCGGCAGGGACCCGCGGCCCAGGACGGCTGGTACACCCAGTACGCCGAGTGACCGCCGCGAGCGGGCCGCCTTGACACCCGGTCGCGCCCACGGGGAGAATCGAGCGAGTCGACGACGTTCCACGCCCGCACGCAGGAGGTCCCGATGACATCTCGCCGCTCGTTTCTTCGCACCTCGGCCGCCGTCGGCGCCGCCGTGCTCGCCGGGTCCCGCCTCGGGTCGGCTCAGGCCCCAGCCGAGGTTCGCTGGCTCCAGTGGAAGACGGGAGAGGTGGGCGAGAAGCACATGGCCGACCTCAAGGCGGCCTTCGAGAAGGCCCACCCCGAGGTCCGGCTGACCCTGGTCGACTCGCCCTTCCAGGGCTTCCACGACAAGGCGATCACGCTCTTCCAGGCCCAGAAGCTCGCAGACGTGCTCATGATCCAGGTGGACTGGGTGGCGGAATACGCCGATCTCGGCATGCTGCAGCCGCTCGACGAGTGGCTGGCGCGCGAGCCGAAGGAGTACATGGACAACATCTTCCCCACCTTCCACAAGAAGTGGCTGGGGAAGCAGCACTATCTCCCGGTCCACGCGGGCTGCGTGGCGCTCTTCTGGAACACCGAGGTCTTCAAGAAGGCGGGCCTCGCCGGACCGCCGAAGACCTGGGACGAGTACGTCCAGGTGGCGAAGAAGCTCACCAACCCGGAGGCGAAGGTCTTCGCGACCACCGCCACGCTGGCGGTCGAGCCACCCACGAACCTGACCTATGACATCTACCCCCTGATCTACCAGGCCGGCGGCGACGTCATCGACGAGAAGAGCAACAAGGCGGTCTTCAACAGCCCGGCGGGCGTGAAGGCGGTGCAGTGGTACGTGGACCTGATCAACGTCCACAAGGTCGTGGTGCCGGGCGTGCTCTCGAACGGCGAGCGCGAGAAGCGCGGGAACTTCGGAGCCGGCAACATCGGCATGATGTTCGAGGGCCCGTGGGGGATCCCGATCCAGAAGAAGATGAACCCGAACCTCGCGTTCGACACGGCGATCCTGCCCAAGGGCGCGACCACGGGGACCGTCGTGCGAGGCTCGCTCAACTCGGTCACGACGCAGGCCCAGCACAAGGAGGCCGCCTGGAAGTTCACCCGGTGGCTGTCCGGGCCCGACGGTAACGAGCTCTGGGCGCGCGGGACCGGGGATTTCCCGGCCCGGAAGGACGTGGCCGAGAAGCCCTTCTTCAAGGAGAACAAGCTCGCCCAGGCCTTCGTCCAGCAGATGCTCCTGCCGAACGCGAAGAGCCCGAACCTCGGCATGCCGCAGGCCGTCCAGCTGAACAAGGTCCTGACGACGGAGATCCAGAACGCCGTGCAGGCGAAGAAGACCGTCCAGCAGGCCCTCGACGACGCCGCCGCCGAGTGGAACAAGGTCCTGGCCAAGTACCAGAAGTAGCCTCGCCTGCGAGCCGGGAGCTCGTCCCCCTCAAACGAGGGGACGGGCTCTCGAGCCCCGCCCGCTCATGACGCCGCCCGGAACGCGCTTCGCCGCCCGCCAAGACGTACAAGCCTACGTGTTCCTGGCGCCGGCCCTCATCCTCCTCGTCACGCTCCTGGTCTACCCGCTCGCCCAGGTAGTCCGGATGAGCGTCTTCGAGGTTACGGTCCGCGAGGAGCGCTGGGTCGGGCTCGGGAACTACGTCGCGCTGGCCCGGAGCGGCCCATTCTGGGAGGCGGCCTGGCACACGCTCCTGTTCACCGCGGGGAGCGTGGTCGGCCACCTCCTGATCGGCCTCGGCCTCGCGCTCCTGCTCCACGCGCGGATCGCGCCCCGGCTCCGCAGCCTGTTCCGGGGCCTCCTGATTCTGCCCTGGCTCCTCGCCCCCGTCGTGGCCGGGATGATCTGGGCTCTCGTGCTGAACCCGTTCGGCGTGCTCAACGGCGTCCTCACGACGGTCGGCCTGCTCGACTCGAACGCGACCATCAACTGGCTCGGCGATCCGCGCACGTCGCTCCTGTCCGTCACGCTCGTCAACGTCTGGCGGTCGTTCCCGTTCCCGATGGTCATGTTCCTCGCAGGACTGGCGGCCATCCCGGATGAGCTCTACGAGGCCTCGGCCATCGACGGCTGCGGGGCCGCCAGACAGCTCCGCTACGTGACGCTGCCGTCGCTCCGCGGCGTGCTGGCCACCGTCGCCCTCCTCGACTTCATCTGGACGTTCCGGGCGTTCGACCTCGTTTTCGTGATGACCGGCGGCGGCCCGATCAACTCCTCTCAGGTGCTGGCGACCTCGATCTACTTCGACGCCTTCCAGAAATTCCAGTTCGGGTACTCGTCGGCCGAGGCGGTCGCGATGCTCGTCCTGCTCATGGTGGGGTCGATCGCCTACCTCCGCCGGGCGGTGCCGCCGTGACGGCGATCGCCCGGCGCGGGGGGCGGGCGCGGCACGGGCGCGGGCACCCGCGCGGCCGTCTACGTCCTCCTCGTCCTCGCTACGGCAGTTACGCTGTTTCCGATCGCCTGGATGACCACCGTCTCGATCCGGCCGAACGTCGAGGTCATGAAGATCCCGCCCCAGTGGATCCCGTCGGTGGTGACGTGGTCCGCGTACGGCCAGGTCTTGGGGAGCGCACGATACCTCCGCACGTTCGCGAACAGCTACGCGATCGCGCTGACGGTCACCCTCCTGTCGCTCGCCGTGGGCGCGCTCGCCGCCTACCCCCTCTCCCGGTTCCGGTTCCACGGCCAGCGGCTCGTGATGACGTTCCTCATCGTCACGCAGATGTTCCCCCTCGTGCTCCTCTGCATCCCCTACTTCCGCGTCATGGTGCGGCTAGGGCTCTACGACACCCTCACGTCGCTCGTGCTCGTCTACACGACGTTCACGCTGCCATTCTGCATCCTCATGCTGCGAGCGTACTTCATCGAGGTGCCGCGCGAGCTCGAGGAGGCCGCGATGGTGGACGGGTGCTCGCGCCTCGGGGCCGTCGTCCGGGTGCTCCTCCCGCTCTCGGGTCCCGCCCTCGTCGGCTCAGGCCTCTACACGTTTCTTTTGGCGTGGAACGAGTTCCTCTTCGCGGTCGTCCTGATCGAGTCCTGGGAGAACCGCGTCATTACCATGGCCATCTACAGCCTGCTCGCCGAGTTCGTCACCGAGTGGAACATGATGATGGCCTTCTCCATCCTGGCCAGCGCTCCGCTAGTCGTGGCGTTCATCTTCCTCCAGCGCTACTTCGTCCGCGGCATGACCGTGGGCGCGATCAAGTAGCGGCAGCGGACGGTGGCCGCCCCGCCGGTTGGCTCGCCGACGCCGGTCGACGTCGTCGGCCTCGGATCGAACGCGCTGGATCTCCTCGGCGTCATCGACGGGCATCCCCAGCCCGACACCAAGTCGCCGCTCCGTCAGTTCGAGGTGCAGGGCGGCGGCATGATCGCGACGGCGATGGTGGCGTGCGCGCGGCTCGGCCTCCGGGCGCGCTACATCGGCAAGTTCGGCGACGACTACTGGGCGCGGCTCGGGCGCCGGCTGCTCGTGCGCGACGGCGTCGACGTCCGCCACGCGCTCCGGGCCCGCGGCAGCGTCGGGCACATCAGCATGATGCTGATCGACGCCCACACCGGGCTCCGGACCGGCTTCTACCGGCGGCCGCCGGCGTACGACATCCGGCCCGACGAGCTCGACCGCGCGGTCATCACGTCGGGGCGGCTCCTTCACGTGGACGGCGTCGACGCGAGGGCGGCGGCGCTCGCGGTGCGATGGGCGCGCGAGGCGGGGCTCCGGATCACGATGGACGGCGAGCGCGTGGTCGAGGGCATCGACCAGGTGTGGCCGGGCGTCGACCTCCTGGCGTGCAACCCCCGCTTCGTCGCCCAGGTGACCGGCCGCGCAGACCTGGAGGACGGCCTCCGCGCGCTCGCCGCGCGCGGCCCGGCGCGGGTGGCCGCGACCCTCGCCGGGGAGGGCGCGATCGGCCTCGAGGCGGGGCGCGTCGTCCGCGCCCCCGGCTTCCCGGTATCCGTCGTGGACACGAACGGCGCGGGCGACGTCTTCCACGGCGCCTGCGCCGTGGGGGAGCTGCGCGACTGGCCCTTCGAGTGGACGCTTCTCTTCGCCAACGCGGTGGCGGCGATGAAGTGCCGCACTCTCGGCGGCCGCCGGGGCATCCCGCGCCTGCCCGAGGTCGCCGCGTTCCTCGACGCCCGTGGCTACCGGGAGCTCGCCGCGGCCCTCTAGGCCCCCGCGTGGGTGTTTAGGAGGCGGAGGCTGGAGGACTGGGCCCGCCGGGCGAAGAGGGCACGCACGGCGCTGCGCGCGCGGCTGCTCCTGGGGTGCGCGGCGGGAAGACGTACACCGCGGTGGGCGGGAGCTCCGCGACACGAGCAAACCGTCGGCAAGTGGCGAGCGCTTCGTCGCGAAGCGACTCGACGGGCTGCTCGTGAGCCTCGCCCAGAGGCCGAGGACCATCACCGATGCCGCGGTCGATCGCGTCGTGACGTTGACCCTGGAGACGACACCGCGCGAGCGACGCACTGGAGCAGCCGCGCAATGGCCCGGCAGCGCGGCCTGAGCCAGAGCACCGTGAGCCGTATCTGGCGCGCGTTCAGCCTGCAGCCGCATCGCAGCGAGACGTTCAAGCTATCGCCTGGATCCGCTGTTCATCGAGAAGGTCCGGGACATCGTCGGCCTCTATCTGAACCCACCCGATCATGCGTTGGTGCTGAGCCTGGATGAGAGGCGAGCCTGTCGCTGGCGAACGACGCGGTCAGTCTCCCTGTGCCTATCGCTGTACCTGCCGGAGAGCTGCGCGCAGGATCGGCGCCGGCGCCGCGCCACGGGCGTGCCGGACGTCCTCGAGTTCCAGCCGAAATGGCAACTGGACCTGGCTCAGATCCGCACGCTGCTGGCCAAGATCGTGCCGCCCGCGCCGGTCGTGGCTGATGCCGGCTACGGGGACACGACCCAGTTTCGGGAGGCCCTGACCGCGGCCGGCCTGGCCTACGTGGTGGTCGTCAAAAGGGAGTCGACGGTGTGGCGTCCCGGCCAGGCGCCCTGCCGCCGAAGCCGTGGCGCGGCGGGCGAGGCCGCCCTTCGATCCGCGTGCTACGGACGGCTCGGCATCAGCCGCTTAGCCTCAAGCGCCTGGCGGCCGAACTGCCCATCTCCGCGTCGCAGACCGTGACCTGGCGCGAGGGCACTCGCGATGCGATGCGCTCCCTCTTTGCGGGGTCCGCGGGCCCGCTAGTAGTCGCGGGGATCGAGGACGTCGCGGAGCCCGTCCCCCGCCAGGTTGAACGACAGCGCGAGGACGAAGATCGCGAGCCCCGGCCACCAGGCCATCCAGGGCGCCGTCTCGAGGAACGCCTGGGCGGTGTTGAGCATCGTGCCCCAGCTCGGCGTGGGGGGCTGGACGCCGAGCCCGAGGAACGAGAGGACCGCCTCCGCGATGATCGCGGTCGGGATCGAGACCGTGGCCTGGACGAGGATCGAGCTGACGATGTTGGGAAGCACGTGGCGGCCCATGAGCCGAGGGTCCCGGGCACCCAGCGCCCGGGCCGCCTGGACGTACTCCTCCTCCCGGGTCGCGAGGACCAGCCCGCGGGTGAGGCGGATGTAGGTCGGCGTGGCGCCCAGCCCGATGGCGAGCGTCGCGTTGGTGAGCGACGCGCCCATGATCGTCACGAGCCCGATGGCCAGGATGAGGAAGGGGAACGAGAGCCACGCGTCCGTGAGCCGCATCACGATCTGGTCGATCGCCCCGCGGTAGTAGCCGGCGATCAGGCCGGCGGGCACGCCGACCGCGATGGCGAACAGGATGGACAGGACGCCCGCCTGCATCGAGACCCGGGCGCCCCAGACGACGCGCGTGAGCAGGTCGCGCCCGAGGTCGTCGGTCCCGAACGGGTGCGCCCAGCTCGGCGCCTTGCGGATCGCGCTCCAGTTCGTCGCGGTCGGGTCCGCCGGGGCGATCCACGGGGCGCCGATGGCCACGACCACGAACGCCAGCACGATCACGAGCCCCACGACGGCCGGCGGCCGACGGGCGAGGCGCCGCCAGCTGCCCCAGACGCGGCCGCCGAGGGTGTCCCCGGCCGCCGGCGCGCGGGCCAGGACGTCCGCGGCGCTCGTCGCCGAGCCGTCAGGACTCATCGCCCCCGCCTTGGATCCGGATCCGCGGGTTGAGCAGCGAATAGGACACGTCGACCAGGAGGTTCACCAGCACGTACGCGCTGGCGGTGATGAGCACCACGCCCTGGACGATGGGGTAGTCCCGGGTGAAGACGCCCTCCAGGATGAGCCGCCCGAAGCCCGGCACCACGAAGATCTGCTCGGTGACGACGGCGCCCCCGATCAGCGCGCCGAGCTGGAGGCCGAAGATGGTGATGACGGGGATCAGGCCGTTCCGGATCGCGTGCCGGAAGACGACGAGCCCGGTCCGGAGGCCCTTCGCGTAGGCCGTGCGGATGTAGTCGGCGCTGAGGACCTCGATCATGCTGTTGCGCGTCTGGCGCATCAGCACCGCGGCCAGCGCGGCGCCGAGGACCACGGCGGGCATCAGGAGGCGCTGGGTGTTGCCCCAGAGGTCCTCGAACGGCGAGACGAACCCGGAGGCGGGCAGCCACTGGAGCCGCACCGAGAGAAGCAGGATCAGCATGATCCCCAGCCAGAAGTTCGGGATCGACACGCCGCAGAGGGACACGCCGCTCGCGAGGTAGTCCCAGGCCGTGTTCCGGCGCACGGCCGCGAGCACCCCGGCCGGGATCGCGATGAGCAGCGCGATCACGAGCGAGTACGCCGCCAGCTGGAGGGTGATCGGGAGCTTCTGGCCGATCAGGCGGAGGACAGGCTCCTTGGTGCGGATCGACTCGCCGAGGTCACCCCGCAGCGCGCGTCCCAGCCCACTTCACGTACTGCACGGGCAGCGGATCCCTGAGCCCGTACTTCTGCCGGACCTCCTCGAGTCCTGCGGCATCGGCCTCGGTCCCCGCCATCACGCGGGCGGGATCGCCGGGGATCATGCGGACGCCGGCGAACACGATGATGGTGATCAGGAACAGGGTCACCAGCGAGATGAAGCTTCGCTGGATCAGGAAGTCGGCCACGGCACCCGCCGATGAGGTTGGCCGCGGGGGCCCGGGAGAGCCCCCACGGCCGGATTGGGCCTAGTTCCAGCTCGCACCCTTGATGCGGATCAGCCCGTCGGGCACGGCCTTGTAGCCCTTCAGGTTCTTCGGGTAGGCCGCGATGTAGTTCAGGTGGTAGAGGTACACCTGCGTTGCGGCGCGCGGCGATCCGGTCGATCGCCTGCCGGTAGAGGTCCGCGCGCTCCTTCTGGTCGCTCACCTCGCGCGCCTTGTTCAGGAGGCTGTCCACGACCTCGTCGCACGACTGCGTCGTGTTGAGGCTGCCCTTGCACGTGTGGAACTGGTGGATGTTGGCGTCCGGATCGACGCGCCCGCTCCAGCCGACCAGGAACGCCGGGAGCTTGCCCGCGTCGTCCGCGTCCAGCGCGGCGGCGAACTCCATCGGCTGGATCGAGACGTTGAAGCCGGCCTCCTTGGCCATCTGCTGGATCACCTCGCCCACCCGCCGCTCCGGCGGCTGGTTCTGCACCGTGAGCTCGAACGTGTACCCGCTGGCGAGCCCCGCGTCGGCCAGGAGCTTCTTGGCGCGCGCGATGTCGCGCGTCGGACACTTCCGGCTCTTGTCGTAGAACGGGCTCACCGGTGAGATGGGCGTGCAGTCGGGGGTGTACTGGCCTTCCCAGACCACCTGGTTCAGCGCCTCGCGGTCGATCGTCAGCTCGAGCGCCTCCCGCACCCGTGGGTCGTTGGCCAGCGGCGTGCCGAGGTCGCCGGGCGCGGCCGGGGGCTTCCCGTTCTTGTTCCGCAGGTTGATGTTGAACGCGGAGTAGCCGATCCCCGGCACGCTGGCGACCTCGAACTTGCCTTCCTTGCGGAGGCTCGCGGCGTGGGTCGGGTTCACCAGGTGCATGAAGTCGATGTCGCCCGAGCGCAAGTTGGCCAGGCGCACGTTGTCGTCGGTGATGATCCGGAAGACGAGCCGGTCGAACTTGGCCTGCCCCGGATCGAAGTAGTGGGTGGACTTCTCCAGCACGATCCGGTCCTGGGCCACCCGCTCGGCGAACGCCCAGGGCCCGACGCACACCGGCGCGGTCCCGAACTTGTCGTCGAGCTTCCGGGCCTGCGTCGGCGACACCGGCATGCCGGCGCGGTCGGCGAGGATCGCCGTGATGGGGGAGAACGGCGCCTTCAGCTTGAGCCGGACCGTCGCCGGATCCACGACCTCCACGGCGTCGACGTGGTCCAGCTCGCTCCGGCGGCTCGAGCCCTTCATCTCCCGGTGGCGATCGAGCGAGTACTTCATGGCCTCGGCGTTCAGCGGCGTGCCGTCGTTGAACTTCACGCCCGTGCGCAGCTTGATCGTGACCGTCTTGCCGCCGTCGGAGAACGCCGGCAGCTCCGCCGCGAGCTGGGGGAAGATTTTCAGGTTCTCGTCGATCTCGTAGAGCTTCTCGCACATCTGCTCGAAGATGATGCGCCCCACGTAGGTCCGGGCGAGCGTGGGATCCAGGATGTCCGGATCCTGGTTCAGCCCGATCACGAGCGTCTTCTTCTGCGCCTCGGCGGTGGCCACCGCCACGAGCACGCTCAGCACGATCGCCACGACGCAACCCAGCCGGATTCTCATCGTCCGTGCCCTCCGCATTCCTCGCGATTGTCTCGGGCGGGCTCGGCGCTTCGGGGCGCCGGCCTGATGGTCAGGCCACAACAGCAGGATAGGCCGGTGGTTTGCGGGCGGCAAGCGCCGACGCGGGGCGGGCTACCCGACGCCCAGCTCGGCGGCGATCTCCTCGATCTGCCGCCACGTCTCCGCCTCGATCGGGATCCCGTGGGCCCGGCGGTGCGCCTCCGAGCGCGCCTCGGGCTCGCCCGGGACCATCACCTCGGCAACGCCCGGCGCCGCCGCCGCTGACTTCACCCACTGCACGAGATCGGTGACCTGCCCGGTGAAGTCGACCAGCGGCAGGAAGCGCGCGACCTCGATCAAGAGGAGGAACGTGCCGTTGTGCACGGGCCCGCTCCGGTCGCCGATCGCGCCCTCGCCGGAGAGGATCCCGCCCAGCACCTCCACGACGAGCCCGAGCGCGGTGCCCTTGTGGGCGCCCGTCGGCAGGAGCCCCGCCCGCGGCGGGCCGTAGAAGACCTCCGCGTCGGTGACCGGCCGGCCCGCCGGGTCGATGGCCCAGCCCGTCGGCAGGGGCTCCTTGCGGTTCCGTTTCACGCGCACCTTCCCCTCGGCCACGATGCTCGTGGCCATGTCGACCGAGATCGCGACCGTGCCGCCCGGGCCCGGCACCGCGATCGCGAGAGGGTTGGTCGACAGGCGGCGGTCCAGGCCGCCGTGGGGCACCACGGAGTGCGCGGTCGGGGCGTTGGCCCAGATGAGCCCCACGAAGCCGCGCTCGGCCGCCATCTCCACGTAGTCCGCGAGGCGGCCGATGTGGTTCGAGCGCCGGATCCCGACCGCGGCGAGCCCGAGCCGCGCCGCCTTGTCGAGCGCGACCTCCGCCGCCCGCCGGGCCACGACCTGGCCCAGGCCGAGATCGCCGTCCAGGATGGCCGTCGTCGGCGTCTCGGCGAGGATCCGCATCGCCGGCCGCGGGTGCGTCTCGCCCTTCCGGATCGAGCCGACGTACTGCGGCACGCGGATGACGCCGTGCGAGTCGTGCCCCCGGAGGTTGGCGCGGACCAGGAGTTGCGCCACCCAGCCGGCGTCGTCCTGTGGCACGCTCGAGGGCGGCAAAGATACGGGTCGCGAGCGCTTGCAGTCGGTCGGGGGCGATGGCTTCCACGTCAGGGCCTCCTGGCGGCGCGGGGGATTGTCCACTCCTCGAAACGGCCGACAGGATACCACGGGGCTCGGCGCGCCCGGGCTCGCGGGCCCGTAGGGGAGGGCCGTGTCCGGGCGCGATACGCGGGCTTGACCCCTGGAACGCCCGGCCCTATCGTGCGGTCGATGGCGCTCCAGGACTTCCTGCGGCTGTTCTGGTTCCGGTCCGCCGACCGCGGCGTGCCGACCCCCGTGCCTCGGTGGCGCGCCCCGTCGCGCGTCCACGTCGGCATGCGAGTTCAGCTCAAGATCCCGATCGCCAGCCCGCACACGACCTGGATCCCCGCGGGGGCGACCGGCACGGTGATGGGCGGCGACGCGAAGGCCCGTCAGGTCTCCATCGAGCTCGACACGCCGCGGACCATCATCACGGTGCCCTGGAACTGGGTCGAGGAGGAGCCGGAGCCCTCCGCGGCCGAGTCGGCTACCGCCTCCCCGGACGCGCAGTAACCCGCCGTCTCTGCCCTGCGCGCGGCGGCGCCGTCAGAACGCCAGGCGCCCCAGGCAGGCGAGCGTCCGCCGGGGCCGATAGGCGTCGGGTCCCGGATCGTCGCGCAGCCGCGCCAGGTCCGCGATGCGATCGATGTCGAACCACGTGGGCAAGACGGAGATCCGGCGCCCGGCGGCGCGCGCGCGTCGGAGCGTCTCGTCGCAGACAGTCGCCGTGCTCCACGCCATGTCGATGAAGAGGTCCGGCGCGGGCGCCGTGAGCCCGATCAGGTAGTAGCCGCCGTCCTCGCTCGGCCCCAGCACCACGTCGGCAGCGCCGCTCCGGAGCGCCTCGCAGGCCTCCACGAGGTAGGCTGTCGGCAAGGTCGGCGTGTCCGTGCCGAGGACGATCGCGCCCGCGTACCCCTCCGCGAGGAGATCCGACAGGAGTCCGCTCATGCGCGCGCCGAGGTCGGCCCCGCGCTGGGGAAGCAGCCGGACGTCGCGCGGGCAAGAGCGCACGGAGCTCCGCCTCGCGCTCCGGCGGCGTGAAGGCCACCAGCCGGTCGCTCGCCGGCAGCCCCCGCAACTGCTCCACGCGGTCCTCGAGAAAGCAGCGCGCCAGCTCCGCCGCCTGCTCGGGCGTGAGCGGCGGAGAGAGCCGCGTCTTCACCTCGCCTGCGATCGGCACCTTGGCCATCGCGGCGAACGCGATCCGGCCCGGGCGCGGCCGAGGTCCCGCTGCCACGACGTGGGGCACGCCCCCATGCTAGCTCCGGCGCTGCGAAGCGGAGGTGCGCCGCATCGCCGGCCTATCCAGGTGATGTAGCATAGGGCGCAATGCGTCGCGTCGCGGTGGTCGTCACCTTCACCGCCCTCGCCCTCGGTGGCTGCATGCGCGGCGGGCTGCCGCCCGAACGGGTCCAGGCCTGGGTGGGGCGGTCCGCTGCGGACCTCACCCGCGAGTGGGGCACGCCGACAAGCGAGGCCGACGACGGCGGCAAACGGTCCTGATCTACGACGAGATCGAGCGGCCCATGGCACCGAGTTCTCAGCAGCAGGTCTCGGCTCGCCAGTGCCGGCGCCGCGGATGCGGCCGCCGCCGCGAACGCCGCGGTCCAGGGCGACAACTCCTACGCCCGCTCGTACCTCTTCTGGCTCGACGCCGCCGGCAAGATCACCCGAAGCGCAGATCCGGCAACGCTGACCACGCCGGCCCTGCGGCCGCGGCCCCCGGCGGCGGTCGCGGCCTTGGCGACGGCCACGACCGCGCGCTATCGTAACGACGCATGGCCCTCTGGCCCCGGCCCGCCGACGAGACCGCTCCGCTCGACCTCGACGAGATCTCCCGCGAAGTCCACGCCTTCGGGCGCGGCCGCCTGCCCGACTGGGAGGCCGGTTATCTCGAGTACCACCGGCGACGGTACCAGGACACGCTCCGGCTCCTGCCCCCGGGCGAGGGGCGCCGGCTCCTCGACGTCGGCTCGTTCCCGGGCCATCTCTCGGCGCTCGCGCGGGCGCGCGGCTGGGACGTCGTCGGGCTGAACAACGCCATCGAGGGCGGCGGCGCCTGGGCGGAGTTCCTCGAGCGCTGCGGCGCCCAGGGGATCACGATCCGCGACTGCGAGGTCGAGCAGGCGCCCTTTCCCCTGCCGACGGCGTCGGTCGACGCCGTGCTCTTCTGCGAGCTCTTCGAGCACCTCCACCTGAACCCGTTCCACACGCTGAAGGAGATCTTCCGGGTGCTCCGCCCGGGCGGGCTCCTCGTGCTCACCACGCCCAATCTCCGGCGCGTCGAGACCTTGTCGCGCCTCTGGCATGGCTGGGGGACGCAGCCCCCCGTGAGCCGCGCGTTTCACGAGCTCCTCCCGTCGCTCCTCTATCACCGCCACAACCGGGAGTACACGGCGGACGAGCTCGCGTACTACCTCGCGCTCCAGGGCAAGGATCTCTACGACTTCCGCCTCGACCGTGTCTACTACTCGGATGCGCTCGACGCGCCGCACGAGATCCCCGGCATCCTCGGGCAAACGGTGGGAGGGCGGGAGCTCCGGCTCGCCGGACGGCTGCGCCGGCTGTTCCCGAAGCTCCGCGGCCAGCTCATGGTGCGCGCGTGGCGGACCGAGGCGACCGTCGTGGAGTGGAGCGCGCTCCGCGCGGTCGAGGGGTTCGGGCCGCTCGAGGAGGACGCGCGAGCGAGTCAGGGCTTCACGCGACGCCTGACGTTTCCGTTCCGGGTGACCGGCGCGCGCGCCGGCTTCGAGGTGCCCTTGCCGTCCGGCGCGGGTCCCGCCCTGGTGTCGCTGGTCGTGGCGAACCCGGACGGCGAGGCGCCGCCGCTCCGGACCGTCTGGACCCTCGACGGCGCGCCGGCCGCCTCGCTCGAGCTCGGCGTCAGCGCGCGGCCCGTCCGCGTCCACCTCTTCGTGCCGGAAGCCGTCGCCGCGCGCGGGGCGGTCCGCGTGGAGCTCAGCACCCCGACCTGGCGCGATTCCTTTCGCGGGCGCGAGGTCGGGCTCCATGTCGGCGCGCAGTGGGTGCTGACCCAGCGCCTCGCCGGCGCGCCCGCGATCGACGCCGCCATCGCGCGGGTCCGGGCCGAGCGCCGCGCCGAGGAGTCGCTCGAGGGCTGGTGGGTCGCGGCGCAAGGCCTCTACCTCCCGCACCGCACGCTCCCCGGGACGCTCGAGCTCGGGCCCGGGGACGAGGATCAGCTCGGCCCGGGCTGGTTCGGGCGCGAGGCGTGGGGGAAGCTCGGCGCGATGCGCTGGACCGGCGGCCGCGCCGAAGCGTATCTCGGCCACGTGGGGCGCGCGGTTCGGGCCGTGGTCCGCGCCTACTCCGGCGAGCCGCGCCTCGGCCCGGTCACGGGGCGGCTCGTCGTGGAGCGCATGGAGACCGATGGCCGGGCCACGCCGGCCGGCGAGGCGCCGTTCTCGCTCGCGCCCGATACCTGGGCCGAGCTCGCCGTGCCGTTCCAGGCCGCCCCCGGGCTGCTCCGAATCACGCTCCACGCCGAGCCGCTGCGGGTCCCGCGGGAGCGCGTCCCCGGCTCGGGGGACAGCCGCGGGCTCGGGCTCGCGATCAAACGGCTCTGGCTGGCGTCCTGACGGCGCCCGCGGTCAGGGGCTCGGCGTGGTGACGGGCGCCGAGCGGGCGCGCGGGCGGGCCACGATGGTCTCGACGCTCCCGTTCCGCCACACGCTCAGCTCGAGGGGCTGGTTCAGGGGTTGCGCCCAGAGCCGTCGGTAGAAGCTCTCCACGTCGGCGACCCGCTCGCCGTTGACGCGCATGATGACATCGCCCACGCGCAGCCCGGCCGACTCGGCCGGCCCCGCGGGCGAGACGCCGGCCACGCCGATCCCGCCGTCGTGACTGACGGCGCGGATGCCGAGCCATGGCCGCGGCGGGCGCGCGGGACGCCCGGTCCGCACCAGGGCGTCGCGGACCGGGGCCAGGAGATCGATCGGGATCGCGAGGTGGCCGGCCGGTAGCCGCAGCGAGACGACGCCGACGAGCGCGCCCGCGGAGTCGACCAGCGCCGCGCCCCCGAAGGCCGGGTGGTGCGGGGCGATGTAGACGGCGCGATCCAGCAGGTACTCCCAGTACGCGACGAACGGCCCCACGCTCGTCACGCGGACCAGGACGCCGGCCGCCGGGCCGGTGGCGCCCATGCCGACGATCGCCGCCGGCTGGCCGACCGCGAGCCCCGCGGACTGCCCGAGCTGCGCGGCCGGATACGGCGCGCCGGCCGGATCGAGGCGGATCAGCGCGAGGCCGCTCTCGAAGTCGTGCCCGACGACCCGCGCCGTCACGCGGCGCCCGTCCCCGAGGGTGACGTCGATCCGCGCGGCGTCGAGAACGAGGTAGCCGACCGTCACGGCGAGCCCGTCGGGATCGAGGATCGTCGCCGAGCCGCCGCGCTCCTCGCCCAGCGTGGCCGCCGAGGGGCGATCGGGCGGGACCAGGGTCTGGAGGCCGACGACGGCGTCGCGGATGCGCGTCACGGCCGCGGGCGTGGCGGCGGCGGCGCCCGGCTCCGGTCGCGGCGCCGCGGTGGGCGGCGGCGCCGCGCCGACGACCCCGCCGAGCGCGAGCCCGAGCGCCACGCCGCCGAGGACGAGGCGGAGCCCGGCGCGGGGCCTCACGGCGTCACCGAGCGCGGCCGGGGGAGCGGCGCCGTCCCGGCGTGAATCCCGTAGATGAGCGGCAAGCTCAGCACCGTCACCACCATCTTCACGACGTACTGGCCGACGACGAGCGGCAGGATCGGCAGGACGCCCGCGAAGGCCAGCGTCACGAACACCACCGAGTCTACCGCCGTCGACACCGCGTTGGATACCAGGACCCGCGCCCACCGGTACCCCCCTACCTGCGCCCGCCACCAGGCGAAGATCTCCGCGTCCACGAGCGAGGCGACGAGATAGGCGATCAGGCTCGCCCCGACGATCCGGGGCGCCGCGCCGAGCACGCGCGCCACCGCCGCCTGCCCGTCGAAGAACGCGGGGGCCGGCCACGAGACGGTGAGCTGAGCGTAGCCCGCCAGGAGCAGATTCGCCGCGAACGCGGTTCCGATGACCTGGCGCGCGCCCTGCTTACCGAGCCGCTCGTGGATCAGGTCGAGCAGGGTGAAGGTGAGGGCGTAGATGAACACGCCCGCCGGCACGATCACGCCGAGGCGGCCGAGCGCGAGCGGCTTGACCGACGTGACGTTCGCGATCAGCTCGCACGCGATGTAGAGACCGATGGCGAGCGTCACGCCTCAGAGGCCTCGGAGCCAGGCGGCGCGAGATCCGCGGGCCCGGGCGCCGGCGGGCGCCTCCGCGTCGGGCGATGGCTCGCCCTCGAGCCGAGCGGCGAAGCTGTCCGCATCGAGAACCGCCGCGCCCCGGCGGCGCGCCCCCTGCTGCACGGCGCGGTCGGACGTGACGACGACGGCCTCCGCGTGCTCCCCGACCCAGCGGACGATGAAAGCGTCGGCCCGCTCGCCCGCGCGCGTGTACCACACGGTGACCGGCCCGTGCGCCTCGGACCGCGCCTCGCGGCCTCCGCCCTTCCACCCGTCGAAGACAAGCACGACGCGTCGCTTCTTGGCCCGCGCCCACGCCACCAGGTCGCGCACGAGCCCCGCGCGGCTCTCCGCGGCCGGCTCCTCGCCGCGGGCGTACAGGAGGTTGTACCCGTCGACGACCACGGGCACCGGCATGGCGCCGCGCTCAGGGCACGGAGCGGGGAGCGGCCTGCGCCTCGCCGCGACGAGCGGGCGCGGCGCCGTCGCCGTAGAGGCGCCGGTAGTGGTGCCAGCTCGTGAAGACGCGCTTGGCGAACGCCCGCGTCTCGTCGAAGGGGATCTGGTCCACGAACTCTTCGAGGTCGACCCCGGGCCGCTCGGCGACCCACCGCTGGACGCGGTGCGGGCCGGCGTTGTACGCGGCCACCGCCAGCAAGGGCTCCTTGAACCGCGCGGTGAGCTGGGAGAGGTAGCGGGATCCGAGCGTGATGTTCACCGGCGGCTCCCAGAGGGCCGCGAACTCGGTCAGCGGGCGCCCGATCTCCTGCGCGAGGATGCGGGCGGTATCCGGCATGAGCTGCATCAACCCGACCGCGCCCACGCCCGAGCGCGCGCGGGGGTCGTAGGAGGATTCCTCGCGGATCACGGCGGCGATCATGTATGGGTCCATGGCGACCGCACGCGCCGACGTGCGGACGTGCTCGCCGTACCCGAGCGGGTAGTAGAGCTGCCAGAGCCGCGGCGGGAGTCCGGGCGCGCCCGCCTCCACCGCGGCGCCGAGCGCGCGCCGGAGATAGCGCAGGCTCCGTCCGGCCTCGCCCATCTCGGCGAAGGCCACCCCGAGCCCCCACGCGCGATCGCCCTCGGTCAGCGCCTCGCGCCCGAGCGCCTCCAGCTCCAGGATCGCGAACCCGTCGAAGCCGATCGAGCCGAGCGCCTGCGCCCGCTGGTAGCGGGCGTCCGGTCGGAGGAGCCCGAGCGGGTCCGGCGCGAGCTTGACGGGAACGGCCAACGGCGCCGGCGCCTTCCCCGGCACGCGACGGGCCGCGAGGATGCCGTAGTACCCCTGGGGGCCGCGCGTCAGCACCTCGCGGTAGAGGGCGAGCGCGGCGGTCTTCTCACCGAGCTGGTCGAGGCAGCGGCCCGCCCAGTAGAGGCCCGCGAGCCGGGCGCTGCCGACCGTCGTCGAGAGCTGACGGAAGGCGAGGGCCGACTCCCGGAAGCGCCCCGCGCGGTACTCGAGCCAGGCGACCTCCCAGCGCGCGGAGGCGGCCGCCGTGCTGTCGGGATACCGCGTGATGACGCCCTGGAACGCCTCGCGCGCGGCGTCGAACTGGCCCAGCTCGGCGCGCGCCCGCGCGAGCTGGAGCAGGACGTCGGACACGTTGCTGGCCTCGGGGTGCTCGGCGAGGAGGCGCTCGAACACGAGGGCCCCGCGCCCGGTCTGCCCGCTCCGCAGGAGGAGCCGGCCGAGCTCGTACATGATGGCGGCGTGCTGCGACGTCGCCGGCTCGGCCAGGGCGGCGTCGAGCCGCGCGATCGCCTCGTCGCTCCGGGCGAGACGCCCGAGCATCGGCGCGAGCCGGGCCAGCGCCCGGTGGCGCACGGTCGGCTCCGGGCCCTGGGCCAGGAGCCCCTCGAGGAGCCGGACCGACGCGCTCTGCTCGCCCGCGTCCGCGAGGCGCTGCGCCTGGAGAAAGAGCTCCTCGATGGTGAGTGGCGCCACGGGCAACCCCGCTCGCCACGCGAGGTCGTCCATGCTCTCGCGCGCGGCCTCGCCCCAGGCCGAGGCGGGCGCCTCGATCCAGCGGCGCCGGAGGTCGGCGATGGCCTCGGCGACCTGGCCCTGCGCCGCGCGGGCCTCGGCCAGCCGGACCAGGATGCGGCCCGCCTCCGGATGCGCCGGCACACGGGCCAGGAACCGCCGGGCCTCGCGCTCGGCGTCGGCCCAGAGCCCCAGCCGGAACGCCGTGTCGTGGGCCGCGAGCTGCGCCTGCGGCAGCAGGAGGGAATCGGGGTAGCGCTCCATGAACGCCCGGAAGCGCGCCAGCGCCTGCGCCTCGTCGCCCTCCCGGAGCAAGGCTTCCGCCGCGAAGTAGGCCGCGTAGTCGGCCAGGAGGAAGTCGGGGGGCAGCTCGTCGAGCAGCGTGCGCGCCCGCGCGTATTCCCCGCCCGCCAGCGCGACGTGGGCATCGCGGTAGCGCTGGAGCGGACCGGGCGTCGCCACCACGGCGGCCCCGGCCAGGGGGACGACGATGGCGAGAAGGAGCCCGGTCACGAGCACCGCGGCGAGCGTGGTCCGGCCGCCCTGCATCCTGGCCCAGTGTATCAGGAGGGGGCGGCGGATCGTGCCAATCAGCGAAGGACGCCGCGGGTCGCCCGCCAGGTGTGGATGATCCGGTGGACGGCGGTCGCGTTCGCGCCCAAGCGCGAGGACCCAGATCGCGGGGATCAGGAGGTCGAAGAGCGCCCCCGCGATGAGCACGAGCATCCGCTCGCCTCGCTCCATGAAGCCCACCCGGCACTCGACGTCGACGGATTCCGCCCGCGCGCGCGTGTAGCTGACCATGAGCGTGCCGATGAGGGCGAGGAGCACGGCGACCACCACGTCGAGGCGGCCGAGGCGCGCGAAGAGGAACACGAGGCCGGCCAGCACGAGGAGGTCGGAGTAGCGGTCCAGGACCGAGTCGAGGAAGGCTCCGAACGGCGAGACCTGCCCGGAGGCGCGCGCCAGCGCGCCGTCCAGGATGTCGAGCGCCCCCGCGAGCGCGAGACAGAGCGCCCCGGCGCGGCGCTGGTCGGCCGCGAAGAGGACGGCCGCGATCACCGAGCTGACCAGCCCGAGGAACGACAGCTGGTTCGGGCGGAGGCGGAGCCCGACCATGGCGCGAGCCACGGGGTCCGCAACCCGCGCGACCTCGGTCTTATACCGCCCCAGCACCGGACTCGGTCCCTCCCGCGAGCGCCGCCGCGATGGTCTCGCGCAGGCGCGCGAGGGCCGGGGGCGCCTCGATCTTCTGCCCCTGGCGGTTCGTGACGTAGAACGTGTCGAGCGCGTGATCCAGATCGGTGGCGATCTTGGCGGTGGCGATGTCGAGACCCTCGGCCGCCAGCGCGCGGGTGACGAGATAGAGGAGGCCCAGCCGGTCCGGCGCCTTCACCTCCACGACGGTGTGGGTGTCGGACAGGGAGTTGTCGACCGTCACCCGCGCTGGGCCGGGCGTCGAGAGCCGCACCAGCCCGGGGCGCCGGGCCCGGCCCTCGGCCAGGAGCGTCTCCACCGAGCATTCGCCGGCGAGGGCGCGGCGGAGGGCGCGGGTGACGGCCTCCCAACGGCTCTCGTCCAGGATGGCGTCGCCGCCCGGATCGTTGACGTGGAACGTGTCGAGGGCCACCCCGTCGGCCCGCGTCTCGATCTGCGCGGACAGGATGTTGATGCCGTTCGCCGCGAGCGTCCCCGCGATCAGGGCGAAGAGGCCCGCGGTGTCCCGGGTGACGACGACGAAGTCCGAGGCCCCGAGGTCCGGGAAGTGGAACACCTCGGTCACGGCCGCTTCCTCCCGCAACCGATCGATCAGCCGCAGGTGGGACGCCATGCGCTGGGGCGACGTCGTGCGCACGTAGCGGTCCGACATCGCCTGGAGGTGCTGCTCCGCGGCCTCCCGGTATCCCGGGTCGGCGAGGGCCTGCACGATCCGCTGCGCCACGACCGCGCGGCGCGGCGGCTTCGGGAACCGCCCGGCGAGGTGGGTCCGCGTGCGGAGGTAGAGCGTGCGGAGCAACGCCCCCCGCCACGCGTTCCACACGCCCGGGCCGACCGCCCGGATGTCCGTGCAGGTGAGGACGTAGAGCATCGTGAGCCAGGCGGGGAAGCGCGCGACCTGCGCCAGCCGCTCCACGGTCTTCGGGTCGTCGATGTCCCGGCGCTCCGCCATGTGCGAGAGCAGGAGGTGGTGCTCCACCAGGAACTCGACGGCGGCCGCGTCGTCGGCGTCGAGGTTCAGGCGCCGCGTCACCGCCTTGATGAGAGGCACGCCCTTGGGCGCGTGGCCGTGGCCGAGCGCCTTGCCGATGTCGTGGAGCAGGATGCCCAGCATGAGGAGCTCGGGCCGCTCCACCTCGGCGAGGATCTGTGCGAGCTCGTCGGTATCGGCGCCCCGCCCCGGCCCGAGGCCCTCCAGCACCTCCACCGCGAGCAGCGAGTGCTGGTCGACCGAGTAGCGGTGGTAGTGGTCGTACTGGACGAGGCAGTCGAGCGCTCCGAACTCCGGCAGGTAGGCGCCGAGCACGCCCGTGTCGTGCATCCGCCGGAGCGTCGTCGCGACCCGGCCCCACGAGCGGAGGATCGCCAGGAACAGCGCCCGGAGATCGGGCGAGGCCCGCCAGGTCTGCTCGGCAAGCGTGGGGGCGGCTTCCTCGAGGGCCCGCTCCAGCTCGACGTCGAGCTCGCACCCGAGCTGCTGCGCGTGCCAGAAGACGCGCAGGATGCGCGCCGGGTCCACCTGGAGAGCGCCGGGCTCCGCGAGGTGGAGCCGGCCGTCGAAGACGACCAGCCCGTCGGCCAGCGCGGCCCGCCGGCCGCGGCGGCCCACCGTGCCGTGGCGGGCGAGCCCCTCCTGGCACCGGGCGATGAGGCGGGCAGAGATGCGATGGATGGTGCGCGCGTGGCGATAGTAGTCGCGCATGAAGGTCTCGACGCCCAGGCGGACCTCGTCGTCCTGGTAGCCGAGGCTCTTCGCCACCGACGCCTGGAGCCCCCGCTCGAGGACGTCCTGCTTCGTGCCGGCCAGGAAGTGGAGCTCGTTCCGGACGCGCCAGATGAAGGTGAGCGCCGCGTCCGTCGCGTCGCGCTCCTTGGCCGTCAGGTGCCCCTTGTCCTCGAGCTCCCGGAGCGTGCGCGCGCCGAATCGCGCCGAGGCGAGCCAGAGCGCCGTGTGGACGTCCCGGAGCCCCCCGGCCGACTCCTTCACGTTCGGCTCCTGGAGGTAGACGGAGCCCCCGTGCCGGCGGTAGCGCTCGTCCCGCTCGGCCAGCATCTGGGCCAGGAATTCTGGGTAGTCCCGGCGGTAGACCTCGCGGCGGAGCGTCTGCTGGAGGGCGCGGAACAGGCGCTGGTCCCCGGCGAGCACGCGGGCCGCCTGCATCGAGGTGCGGCTGGGCAGGTCCGTCCGGGCGAGGGCGAGGCAATCGTCGAGCGAGCGGCAGGCATGGCCGACGCGGAGGCCGAGGTCCCAGAGCGTGTAGAGGATCTCCTGCGCCATGCGCTGGACGTACGGGGTGATCTCGCCCCCGTGGATCAGCATGAGGTCGAGATCCGACGAGGGATGGAGCTCCCCCCGCCCGTAGCCACCGAGGGCGACCAGGACGAGCCGCGAGGGGGGATAGCCGGCGGCGCGCACCTGAGCGGCGGCCGTCTGATAGAGGCCGCGGAGGAGATCGTCCATGAACGCCGCGTGGGCCCGGACGCTTTCGGCGCCCGAGGCGCCGTCGGCGTGGCGGGTCTTCAGGCGGTCGTAGGCCGCGGCGACGTGCTCGCGGAGAACTTCCAGGCGGGCGCGCCGGCGGCGCTCCGGCCACTCCGCCTCGGGGCCGACGAACTCCTGCCTGACCGTCGCCTCCGCGCGACGCAGGCGCCCCACCAGCGTCTCAGCCATTTCGAACCGACGCTAGCATGGGGGGTAGGGGGTGTCAAACCCGCGCCACCATTGGCGCTGCGGCGATTGACAGTGTCCGGGCGCGCCCTCGTATGATCGCTCCACCGCCCGGGATCAGGCCGGGCTGCGAGCCTCCTCCCGGGCCGCGAATCCCCCCTTACGCTGTGAGAGGAGAGACCGCCATGGACACCTCGCGACGCCAGTTCTTCCAGGTCACGGCCGGGGGACTCGTGGCCGCCAGCGGGGTCGTCGGGCGTGTCCGGCCCGTCGCCGCCCAAGGCCCGACCGTGAAGATCGGCACCGCCGTCCTCGCCGATTTCTCGATGGTCGCGCCGATCGTCGTGGCGCAGGAGAAGGGTTTCTTCCGGGGGCAAGGCGTCGCCGTCGAGTTCCAGCCGTTCCGCGGGGGCCCCGACCTCGTCAAGGCCGTGGTCGCCGGACAGATCCAGATCGGGGTCACCGGGGCGACCGACGTCCCCGTGTTCCGGGCCACCGGCGTGCCGATCCGGTTCATCGCCTCCCAGGTGGACGGGAACCACTTCACCCTGAACGTCGCGCAGACGATCAACGCGCTCGGAGACCTCAAGGGCAAGTCGATCGGGGTGACCCGGGTCGGCGCCGCCACCTGGGTCTTCGCCGTGATGCTCGCGAAGCAGCAGGGCTGGGACCCGGAGAAGGACGTGACCGTCGTGGGACTCGGCGGGCTCGACGCCCAGCTGGCGGCGCTCACCCGCGGAGAGATCGCCGCGTTCATCTGGGGGGACGGCGGGGCCGTGACGGAGCTCCAGGGCAAGTCGAAGGTCCTGCTCCGGCTCGACACCGTCACGCCGAAGTGGATCAGCCAGGGGTACTACGCCACCGACGAATCCATCAAGGGCAACAAGGATGCGCTGCACAAGACGTTGAAGGCGCTCTTCCAGGGGGCGCAGTTCATCCGCGAGAGCGCCGAAAGAGTCGGCGGCCATCGCGAGCAAGACGCTCCAGTGGCCCGAGGATGCGATCGCGCGGGCCCAGAAGATCTCGGGGCCCCTCCTCTCCAAGGACGGGGTGCTGAATGTCGAGGCCCTCGAGGTGATGCAGACGACGCTCCTCGAGTACAAGCTCCAGGAAAAGCGGGTCCCGACGGCCGACCTCTACACGACGGAGTTCACGCCCGTCCGGGTGTAGCGGCGCACGGCCGATCCGCGTCCGCTAGCGCCAGTGGCCGAGGCGCCGGTTCAGGCGCTCGAGCCCGAGGACCACGCCGATCGAGAGGAGCGACACGAGCGCCGTCGCGGCGAACAGCTCCGGCGCGCGGAAGGCGTTTGCGAGGCTCACCAGCAGGAAGCCCATTCCGCGGATCCCGCCGAACATCTCGACCACGAGGACCCCGAGCAGGCAGTAGACGATCCCGAGCCGCATCCCGGCGAGCACCGCCGGCAGCACGGCGGGCAGGATGACCTTCCGGTAGAGCTGCCACGACGTCGCTCCCATCGACCGGGCCACCCGGAGGGGCGTCCGGTCGATGTCCCGCACGCCCCCCGCCACCAGGAGACAGATCGGGAAGAAGCCCTGGAGGACGCCGTACACCACGGCCGGCGTCGCGGCGAGCCCGAACGCGAGGAGGATCCACGGCAGGACCAGGATCTTCGGCAGCGCGTAAAGCGCGACCAGGAACGGGTTCAGGACGTCGTGGAGATAGCGCACGCCGCCGATCGCGAGTCCGGCCCCGACGCCGAGCGCGATGGCGAGCGCGTACGCAACGAGCGTCTTCGCGAGCGTCTCGCCGAGGAGCCCCAGGGCCTCCGGGCCGATCACCCCGACGGCGCGGAGCACCGCCGAGGGCGCCGGGACGAACAGGGGATCGATCACGCCCACGCGCGCGGCAAGCTCCCAGACGAGGACGAGGCCGGCGACCGACAGTGCCTGGGCGAAGCGCCTCCGCGCCGGGCTCACGTCGCCCCCTCCAGCCACCGGCGGGCGCGCGCCTCCACCGAGGCCGCGGCGCCATCGACGACGAGCACGAGCGCGAGCGCCAGGAGGGCGAGCGCGGCGTAGTCGGCCGTCCGGAAGAGGCCGTACGCGTGGTTGATCAGGGAGCCGAGGCCGCGACGCGCCCCGAGGATCTCGCCGACGAGCACGCCGACGACCGTCAGGGCGAGCCCCGCGCGGAGGCCGGCCACGAGCGTCGCCGTGATCCCCGGCAGGATCACCTTGACGAAGCACGTCCCCGGCCCCGCCCCGAGGCCGCGCGCGACCGCGAGGAGATGCGGGTCCACGGCGCGGATCCCCGCCAGAACGGCCAGCACCACGGGGAAGAAGCCGAGCAGCACGCCGAACGCGATCTTCGACGCGGGGCCGAGGCCGAAGAAGAGCATCAACGACGGGTACCAGACGACGCTCGGTATCGCGTAGAGCGCCGCGAGCAAGGGCTCGTAGATCTCGCCGACGTGTCGGGGCAGGCCGAGGGCGAAGCCGAGCGCGAGGCCCAGGCCCACCGCGAGGAGATAGCCGACGAGGACCTCGAGCGCCGTCAGCCCGAGGTGCCCCGGCAGCGCGGGGTAGCTCTCGAGCCGCAGCAGCCGCCCGAGGGCGGGCAGGACGCGCGACGGAGGCACGTAGAGGAGCGGGTCGCGGGCGCGGGCCCACAGCTCCCAGGCCGCGAGGAGCCCGGCCAGGACGGCGAGCCGCGCGAGGGCGACGCGCCTCACGCGCCGCCGTCCAGCGCGCGCCGCGACTCGTCGCGGATCGCGTCCCAGAGCGCGTGGCGGAGAGCCGCGGCGGGCGCGGCATCCAGGTCGCGCGGCGCCGGAAGCTCGACCGCGAAGCTCGCCTTGATGCGGCCCGGGCGCGCCGTCATGACCACGATGCGCTGCGACAGCAGGATCGCCTCCTGGAGGCTGTGGGTCACGAAGACCACGGTCTTCCGCGTTCGCGCCCAGATCCCGAGGAGCCACTCGCCCATGAGGAGCCGCGTCTGCTCGTCGAGCGCGCCGAAGGGCTCGTCCATGAGGAGGATGGGCGCGTCGAGCGCCAGCGCGCGGGCGATGGCGACGCGCTGCTTCATGCCCCCCGAGAGCTCGCGCGGGTAGCGGGCCTCGAAGCCACGCAGCCCGACGGGCTCGAGGAGCGCCCGGGCGCGCTCGCGCCGCGTCGCGGCCGGAACGCCCTGGAGCTCGAGCCCGAACTCGACGTTCTCGAGCGCGGTACGCCAGGGAAAGAGTCCGGGATCCTGGAACACCATCGCCATCTGGCGCGGGTCGGGACCGCTGACCGGGCGGCCCGCGATCCGGACCTCGCCCGCGTCGGGCACGGTGAGCCCGCCGATGATCGAGAGGAGCGTCGACTTGCCGCAGCCCGAGGGACCCAGCACCGTCAGGAACTCCTGCGGGGCCACGTCGAGCGAGATCGCGTCCAGCGCCGGCACGGGGTGATCCCGCGTCCGCCACTGCTTGGCGACGGCGCGCACCTCGATGTGGGGGGCGGTCACGGCCCGCATCCTATCCCGGGCCGGTGGGCCGCCGCGAGGGGCACCGCGGGCCGGCCCGCGCGGTCTTGGCGGCCCCGTCGGCCGGTCGGCCGACTGATCGATGGTACACTCCGTCCCCGATGCCGCCCCGCTGGCGCTCGATCCTCGCGGAGATCGATCCGTACGTCGTGCCGCCCCCGCTCGACGCGCTCGCGGCGGAGCTGGGGCAGGCCATCCTGCGGCTGTCCGCCAACGAGAATCCGGTAGGCCCGTCCCCGCTCGCGGTCGAGGCGATCCGCCGCGAGGCCGCCCGCATCCATCTCTATCCAGACGGCGGCGCGCCCGCGCTCGCCGAGGCCGTGGCCGAGACGCTCGGGCTCTCGCCCGCCCAGCTCGTCTTCGGCAACGGGGGCGACGAGATCATCACGCTGCTCGTCCGCGCGCTCGTCGACCCCGGCGACGAGGTGGTCGTCCCGGAGCCCTCCTTCGAGCCGTACACGACCACCACCCGGCTATCCGGAGGCGTGGTCGTGGCGAGCCCGCTTCGCGACTACCGGATCGACCTCGACGACGTCCTGGCGCGCATCGGGTCCCGCACCCGGCTCGTCTGCCTGACGAGCCCGCACAATCCCACCGGCACGGTGCTCGACCGGTCCGCGTGGGAGCGATTCTGCGCCCGCTGTCCGCAGGACGTCATGGTGCTCCTGGATGAGGCCTACATCGACTTCATCGAGGCGCCGGACCGCGCCGCGGACGGCGTGTCGGCCCTCGGCTTGCGGCCGGCAGAGCCTGGTCCTCCTCCGGACGTTCTCCAAGATCACGGGGCTCGCGGGGCTCCGCGTCGGCTACGCGATCGCCGACCCCGCTGTGATCGGGCAGCTCGAGCGCGTGCGGGAACCCTTCAACGTCGGGCGCCTCGCGCAGGCGGGCGCGGCGGCGGGGGCGCGCGACACGGCCCATCGCGACAAGACGCGGCGGGTGGTCTGGGCGGAGCGGCGCGCGCTGGCCGCGGCCTTCGCCGCGCGCGGCCTGACGCATCCGCCGACCGAATCGAACTTCTTCCTGGTCCGCCTGGGACGACCGACGCGGCCGGTGTTGGCGGCGCTCCGGGCGCGCGGCGTGCTGGTGCGCGACGGGGCCGCGGTCGGCTATCCCGAGCACCTCCGCATCAGCGTCGGCACTGCGGAGCAGAACGCGCGTCTGCTCGACGCGCTCGACCGCGCCCTCGCCGGCTGAGGGGAACCGGCCCTACGGGGTCTTCTTGCTCGTCGGATTCCGCGTGGCCACGGGCGTGGCCTTCGGGCGGACCGGCGCGGGCGCGGCCGCCGTCGCCTTCGTCGTCGACTTCGGCTTCTCCGGCTTCTCGGCCTTCGCCACCGCGGGCTTCGACGCCGCCGCCTTCTCCAGGCTGACGATCCGCTCGGCGAGGGAGTCCTTCTCCGCCGAGATCGCGGCGAGCCGCTTCTGGATCACGTCGACCTGCCGCTGGGCGTCCTCCGCGCGGAGCCGCTGCGTCTCGGCCTCGGCGCGCAGCCCGTTGACCTGCGCGCCCACCGCCTCGGCGCGGGTCGCGGCCTGGTTCCACTGGTAACCGACGAAGACCAGCGCGAGGGCGAGCACCACGCTGGCGATCGCGCCCCAGGCGCGGCGCCGCGGCTCTTCCTCGTACATCTCGTCCAGGTCGTCGTCGGGGGTCTCGCGCGGCTGCGGCTTCAACTCTTGCTGCGTCATGGTCATACGTCCCTCCCCTGCGTGAAATTCTCCCATCCGCGCCGCGACGCCCCCAAAGAAATTCGCGGACCCGCGCTCGGAACCCTCGTCGCAGCCAGTCGCTGCGGTATAGTACGGTGCGAGGATCGAAGACCGATAATGGCGACAGGCGATCCGCCGCGCCCGCCCGGTCTGGCCCGCTTCTTCGAGCGCGTCGTCCGCCAGGCGCTCGGTGACCTCCGGCTCGGCGGGCCGACCGAGGGGGCCTACCTCGCCGCGTTGCTGACGCGGTTCGCCCGCACGGACGAGCTGTACGCGATCCGCGACGCCGCCGGACGGCCGCTCGACTCCGTGGCGGGGCTCTTGATCGAGGCCGAGCGCGCCTGGGACTTCCAGGCGCCGGACTTCGATCCATTCCGCGAGCGGCGGGTCCGCCAGCACGTGGGAGACTACGCGTTGTTCATGACCGGGCTGTTCCGCGAGCACGTCGAGCGCCGGGCGGGCGCCGCCTACTACATCCGGCAGGGGCAGCGCGCCTATCAGGCCGTCGCCGACTTCGAGCGCTCGGCGCTCCGGCCGGAGGCGCGACTGTTCGCGGCCCTGGCGGCGGGCTTCGAGCGCTATGCCGCCGCGCTCGCCTATCTCAAGCGCGTCTACTTCCGCCCCGGCGACGCCCCGTCGCCGCTCCAGCCCATGCTGCGGCTCCTGACGCAGTGGTAGCCTCGGCGCTCGAAGCCCTGGTCGGCGGCGAGCCGGCCGGGGAGGCCGTGGACAGCGCGCTCACGACGATCCCGGCCGGCGAGCTGGACGCGGCCCTCCGGTGGCTCGTCCGCGAGCATGGTGCGGCCGCGCTCCCCATCCTGCGCCACTGCCTGGCCGACCGCCCGGAGCGCGCCGTCGCCGCCGCGCACGCGCTCGGCACGCTCCCCCTCCCGGAGGCGGCCGAGGCCCTCGAGGGCGCCGAGGCCCGCGCGGCGACGAAGGCCGTGCGAACGGCCGCGCGGCGCGCCCTCTACCGGCTGCGTCAGGCGGGGGTGGACCGGCCGGCCGCCGCGCCGGCGCCGCCGCAGCGGCGGGTCGCGCTCGGGGACGCGTGGGCCTCCGCGGTCGACGGCACGGGTGGCCGCGGCCTCTGGCTCACGCTCGCCGGTCCCTACGGCGAGAGGACGCTCCTGGCGGCGGTGCTCTCGGACGAGCTTGGCCTCCTCGACTTCTCCACCGGCGCGATGCCGAAGAAGCGGATCGACGAGCAGCTCCGCGCCGTGCAGGCGGAGAGCCCGCTGCCGTGGGTGACGGTCCCGGCGGGCTGGGCCTGGGCGACGCTCGTCGCGGCGGCCGAGCGCACTCGCGCCGGGGGCCGCCCCGTGCCGCCGGAGCTCGGCGCCTGGATCGAGCGGCTCGGGACCCCGGCGGCCGAGCCCGCCCCGGTCTACGCGCGGCTCCCCGCCGAGGCCACCCGGGAGCCCGCTCTCCTCGAGCGCTCCGGGGCGCTCCTCGCACTGCCCGAGCTGGCGGGCTGGTTCCTCGATCCGGCCGGCGTCACGAGCGAGGCCCTCGAGTGGCTGCAGGCGAAGGAGAGCCGGCTCGTCCTGAGCGAGCAGATCAAGGCCGAGCGCCTCACCGCGCTCATCGACCGGATCATCGAGCATCACTTCGATGCGCCGACCCGGCGGCGCTGGCAGGGGCGGCTCGAGGACGAGGCCTACGTCCTCCTGGCCCTCGGGCGGACCGAGGAGGCGTGGAGCGCCGTGGCCGTGGCCCGCGCGCTGGCGGATCCCGCAGCCGCGCTTGGGCGTATTCCCTTCCTGCGCGCGCTGGTCGAGCGGAGCCTCGAGATCGCGGGCGAGGTGGCGACCGGCCGGCTCTCCGCCGAGACGGCCAGCCGCGTGCCGCGGGCCCGCGCCGCCGAGGCTCCCGGCGGCTAGGTGGGCGCGCTGACCGATGTCGCCGGCCTTCTGGTCGGCCATGCCACCGACCTGGTCGGCCTCACCGGATGCACCGCGGTGCTCTGCCCCGCCGGCGCCGTCGGGGCCGTGGAGGTGCGCGGCGGCGCCTCGGGGCTCCTCGGCCTCGACGTCCTGGACCCCAGCCCACATCGCGCCGCGGATTCACGGCGCGGTGCTCGCCGGCGGGAGCGCCTTCGGGCTCGAGGCCTGCTTCGGCGTGATGGCCCACCTCGAAGCGCGCGGCGTCGGGCTCCCCACGACGGGGGGCGTGGTGCCGCTGGTCGTCGGCGCGATCCTGTACGACCTCGCCGTCGGCGCTCGGGAGGCCCGGCCCGATCGCGCCATGGGGGCGCGCGCCGCGGGCGAGGCGACGAGCGGCGCCGTTCCGGAGGGGTCGGTCGGCGCGGGCGCCGGCGCCTCCGTCGGCAAGGCGTTCGGGCTCGCGCGCGCGATGAAAGGCGGGCTCGGCACGGCGAGCCGCCGGGTCGGCGACGCCACCGTCGGCGCGCTGGTCGCGGTCAATGCGTTCGGCGACGTGCGCGACCCCGAGACCGGCGCCCTCCTGGCGGGGGCGCGCGATGCGCCCGCGGGGCGCGACCTGGTCGACACGGCCCGCCACCTGCGCGAGGGCCGCCTCGTTCCGGGATTCCGGCAGACCCACACCACCATCGGCGTCGTGGCCACGGACGCCTCGCTCGACGCCCCCGAGGCGCGCCGGGTGGCGGCCCTCGCGCACCTCGGGCTCGCCCAGGCGCTGTCGCCGCCCCATCTCAGCGTGGACGGCGACGCGCTCTTCTGCCTGGCGACGGGCTCGCTCGCGCGGACCGACGCCCCGCCGGTCGACGCCCTCGGGCTCGGCGCGGCGGAGTGCGTGGCCGAGGCGATCGTCCGCGCGATCCGGACCGCGACCGGGCTCGGCGGGCTCCCTGCGTGGCGCGACCTGTTCGGGGCGCCGCGCCGGAGCGCCTGACGGGCCAGAGGAGACATCGGACGTGGCCGGTCGTGTGATTCCGTTCCCGGGCCGCGCGCCCGAGCCACCGGAGCCGGAGGACACGCAGGGCTTCGAGGAGCTGACGCGCGTGCGCGATCAGGCGGAGGCCCTCGTCGTCCGCGGGCTCCTCGAGGCGCACGGGATCGAGGTGCTGCTTCGCAGTCAGGTCGCGCCCACGGTCTACCCGTTCTCCGTGGGCGAGCAAGGGGCCGTCCGGATCCTGGTCCGCCGCGAGGCGCTGGCCGCGAGCCGTCGCCTCCTCGGTCGGGATCGCCAGTGAGCGCGCGACGCGTCGACGCGTTCTTCTACGGCCTGTTCATGGACGCCGATCTCCTCCGCGAGAGCGGCGGCGCACCCACGAACCCGCGGCGGGCGCGCGTGGACGGCTACGCGCTCCGGATCGGCCAGCGCGCGACCCTCATGCCATCGGCCGGCGCGCGCGCCTACGGGATGCTCATGAGTCTCACCCACGCCGAGCTGGACCGCCTCTACGGCGCGCCCGGCCTCGAGCAGTACCGGCCGGAGGCCGTCCTCGCCCAGCCGTCGACGGGCTGGCGACGCCGGCTCTTTGCTACAACCTCATCGCCGCGCCAGCGCCTGACGAGCGCAATGCCGACTACGCCGCGCGCCTCCGGCGCGCGCTCCAGAAGCTCGACTTCCCGCCCGAGTACGTCGCCGCCGTCGCGTGAACGCGCCGGACTCGAGGCGCGTGCGAGGCTGCGGGGGCGGCTAGCGGGCGGGCGCCGCCGCGTCGAGGGTACGGATGAGGACGTCGAGCGCCGTCTCGACCGCGGCGAGGGTGGGCAGCTCGAGCGTCTCGGGGGCGTCGTCCACCGTGTGGTAGGTCGTGAAGGGCGCCGGGCGCCGCGCCGGCGGGATCAAGATGCCGCGCACGCCGCCGTAGATGAAGGCCCGCAAGGGCTCCATCGACGCTTGCGGAATCGCGGTGAGCCCGACCCCGGGCACGCCGCGATCCACGAACGGGCGATGGTCGCTGCCGAAGAACGGCACGGGCTCGGCCAGGTGATACGTCTGGTCGCGCCGGTACCCGAGCGCCTCCACCGTGGCCACGAAGGCGCGCACCAGGTCCGTCTGCTCGAGCGCCGGGCTCACGTCCCAGAGGGCCAGGCTGTCGCCGATCCCGCAGAGCTCCAGGCTCACCACCCCCACGAGCTCCCGCAGGAGCGCGGCGGCATCGCGCCGCCGGACGTGCACGCGCGAGCCCAGCATCGCCCGCTCTTCCCCGCCGAAGAAGGCGAGCCGCACCCGGAGCCGCCGTGGCGGCGCGCCGGTCAGCCGGGCGGCGAGCGCGTAGAGGATGCCGACGGCGGCCGCGTTGTCGTTGGCGCCGGGGCTGCCGGGCACCGCGTCATGGTGGGACGCCAAGAGCAACGTCCGCGGCCCGGGGCCGAGATCGACGAAGAGATTCACCCCCGCCCCTTCCACGGTGCGATACGGCTCGCGCGTGACCGGCAGGCCCGCCGCGCGGAGCACGGCCTCGGTCAGCCCCGCGCGCTCGCGATTGGACCGGTACGCGAGGAGCTCCGCGAAGTCGCGCGGCGTGGGCGCCGACAGGGCGCGAAAGCCGGCGAGGTCGAGCCGGGGCTCGACGCCGGGCCGGCCCCGGCGCCGATTCATGAGGCGGGCCGTCGTGACGTTCAGCGCTCCGCCCAGGACGCGGCGCAGCTCCCGGCGCCAGAGGCCCGGGCGTTGGGTCACCGGGAGGCGCCCTCGGACTCCGGCGCGAGTGGCAGCCCGAGGAGCCGGGCGGCGTTCGCCGTGGTCGCGTCCGCGACCGTCGCCGCCGGCCGGCCCAGGAGCTCGGCCACGCGCGCCGCCGTGACCGGCAGGTAGGCGGGCTCGTTCCGCTGCCCGCGCCACGGCTGGGGCGGGAGATAGGGGCAGTCGGTCTCGACGACAAGCCGGTCGAGCGGCAGCGCCCGCACGACCTCGGCGAGCCGTCGCGCGCTCGGATACGTCACCGGCCCCGCGATCGAGATGAGGAGGCCGAGATCCAGGCCCCGGTGCGCCACGGCCAGGTCGCCGGAGAAGCAGTGGAGGATCCCGCCGCCCGTGGCCACGTCCTCCGTCGCGCAGAGCTCGAGCAGGTCCGCGTGCGCCTCGCGACAGTGGAGGAGCACGGGCTTCCCCACGGTCCGCGCGAGGCGGAGCTGCGCGACCAGCGCCGTCCGCTGGACGTCGCGCGGCGAGAGGTCGCGATAGTAGTCGAGTCCGAGCTCACCGATCGCGACCACCTTCGGCGCCCGGGCGAGCTCGGCAATCCGCGCGAGCGCCGCGTCGTCCGCGGTGGCGGCGTCATGCGGGTGAATCCCCACCGCCGCGTAGACGTCCGGCTCCGCCTGGGCGAGCGCCACCGCCGCCTCGGACGTGGGCACGTCCGTGCCGATCGTCAGGAAGGCCGCGACGCCGGCGGCGCGGGCGCGCGCGAGGACGGCCGCACGGTCGCCGTCGAACGCCGTGTCGTGGAGGTGCGCGTGCGTGTCGACCAGCCGGCTCACCCGTCCACCCGGAAGCGGAGGCGGCCGATCAGCTGGCCGGAGGCGGTCACGACGTCCACGGTCCACCGCCCGCGCGCGTCGGGCGCGAAGTCCGTCTTCCGCGAGTACGTCCGGAACCCGCCCGGGCGGCCGCCCTGGACCGGCATCGCGAGGTGCACGGTCGAGACCACGCGCCCCTCGTGCCGCCACCGGTGCTCGATGGCCTGCTGGAGCGCCGCGGGCGCCGCCACGGGCGTGAAGGCCGTCAGCCCGCCCCAGGCCCGAAGCTCCTCCAGGGTCACGCGCGCCACAGGCTCGACGGGGACCAGGTCCACGACGGCCCGGGCGAGCGTGGGACGCACCAGGCTCACCGGGGCCGGCGGCACCGCCGGGCGCGCGAGCCACCCCACGGCCACGGCGAGCACGGCGACGGCGGCGGCCCGCGCGAGGGCGCCGGGCCACCGGCCGGCGCGCGCGAAGAAGGACGGCGTCAGCCCGAGGGCCGCGAGACCCGCGCTCGCCACGACCGCGCCGGCGGGCGGGACGCCGACGAGCGGGAGCGCGACGTTGAGCCCGGCGAAGAGCGCGAACCCGAAGAAGGTGAGCCCGAGCCACGGCCGCGGGTGCACCACGACGCGATACCAGGGATCCACCGTGGTCAGGAGCGCGGCCGCCACCAGGACGACGAAGAAGACGACCGTGATGCCATCGAACGTCGTGGCCGCGAAGTACCCCGGCAGGACGAACAGGAGGAGGCCGTGGTAGAGGGTCTGGATCGTGTAGTCGCCTGCGGCCACGACCAGGTTGCGGCCGCCGGCCAGGAGCGCCCCGCGCATCTGGCCGAGGACCGCGAAGAGGAGCCACAGCACCACGACGTATCCGATGATCCAGCCCACGCGCGGAACGCCCCGCCGGAAGATGAAGAGCGTCACGAGGCCGGAGGCCAGCGACGCGAGCGAGATCCCCCAGCGCCACACGAACGCGCGCCACGCGGCCGCGTCCAGGACGGCAAGCCGGCGGCTCTGGGGAAACGGATCCGTCCGGGAATCCACGCGCCGACGAGAGTGGCGGCCTAGCGGACCTTCGCGCCGGACGGGAGATCCCGGTCGAGCGCGAGGAGCGCGAGCGTCTCGCCCGCCGAGCCGGCCAGGACCATGCCGTTCGACGTCACGCCCATGAGCGTCGCCGGCTCGAGGTTGGCGACGACGACGACCTTGCGGCCGACCAGGGCGTCCGGCCGGTAGTGCTCGGCGATCCCGGCGACCAAGGTCCGCGCCTCCTCGCCGAGCCGGATGGTCAGCTTCAGGAGCTTCTTCGACTTCGGCACGGGCTCCGCGGCGACGATCTCCGCCACCCGGAGATCCACGCGCTTGAAGTCGTCGATGGTGATGCGCGCCGTCGCGCCCTCGACGGGCGCGGCCGCCGCGGGCGGCCCGGCCGCGGCCGCCGGCGCCTTCGTGTCCACCCGGGGGAAGAGCCCGGACAGCCGCTGCACGGCGCGCGGATCCGCGCCCGGCTCCGCCACCGTGTTCCCGAGCGCGGGCGGCCGCGCGTCACCCACCGCCGCCCGGATCCGCGCGGCCGCGTCGGGCACGAACGGCTCGAGCACGATGCCGAGGTATCGGAGCGCGGCCCCGAGGGTCGCCAGCACCGCCGCCAGCCGCCCCTGCTGCGCCAGATCCTTCGCCAGCGCCCACGGCCGGGCGGCGTCGACGTAGCGATTCACCGCGCCGATGAAGCTCCAGATCTCCACGAGCGCGCGCTGGAAGGCGAACTCGGCCATCGCCGCCTCGACCGCGCGGCCGGTCTCGCCGACGAGCGTGCGGATCGCGTCGTCCGCCGCCTCCGGCGCCGGCGTCGCGCCGGCCGTCTGCGCGCCGAAATTCACGATCATCGTCGTCGCGCGGGAGACCAGGTTGCCGAGGTCGTTCGCCAGATCCGCGTTGAGCCGCTCGACGAGCGCCTCCTCCGAGAAGTTCGCGTCCTGGCCGAACGGCATCTCGCGAAGGATGAAGTAGCGGAAGGCGTCGTTCCCGTACTTCCGGGTGAGAGCCAGCGCCTCGACGACGTTGCCGACGCTCTTCGAGATCTTGCCGCCGCCGAGCGTCCAGTAGCCGTGCACTCGCAGCCGCGCGAATCCCGGGAGGGCCGCCGGGTCCGTCGCCTCGTCCCGGAGGAGCCCGGCCGCCTTCAGCATGCACGGCCAGTAGATGCCGTGGGGCTTCAGGATGTCCTTGCCGATCAAGTGCTGGACGCGCGGCCAGTAGCGCTCGAACCGCGGGTCGCCCGGATCGCCCAGGGCCGAGACGTAGTTGAGGAGCGCGTCGAACCAGACGTAGGTGACGAACCGGTCGTCGAACGGGAGCGGGATCCCCCACTGGAGCCGGCTCTTCGGCCGGCTGATCGACAGGTCCTGGAGCGGCTCGCGGAGGAAGCCCAGGAGCTCGTTCCGGAAACGGTCGGGCTGGACGACCTCCGGATGGTCCTCCAGGTAGCGCCGCAGCCAGTCCTGGTACGCCGACATCCGGAAGAAGTAGTTCTCCTCCTCGATGTAGACCAGCGGCGTCTGGTGGTCGGGGCACTTGCCGTCGACGATCTCCTTCTCCGTGTAGAAGCGCTCGCAGCCGTAGCAGTACTGGCCGCCGTACTTGCCGAAGTAGATCTCGTCCTTGTCGAAGAGCGCCTGGAGGATCGCCTGCACCACCTTGGCGTGCCGGGTCTCGGTGGTCCGGATGAAGTCGTCGTAGGTGATCCCGAGCGCGTCCCACTCGTCGCGGAACGCCTTCGAGTTCCGGTCGGCGAGGACCTGGGGCGCGACGCCCGCCTTCTGGGCGGCCTGGGCGATCTTGTCGCCGTGCTCGTCCGTCCCGGTCAGGAAGTGGACGTCGTCGCCGGCGAGGCGGCGGTAGCGCGCCATCGCGTCGGCCACGATCGTCGTGTACGCGTGGCCGAGGTGCGGCGGCGCATTGATGTAGTAGATCGGCGTGGTGAGGTAGAACACGCCGTCAGAGCGGCTTGACATGCGGGCGCCCCTCCCACGTGAGCTGGGAGAGCGGGACCTCCGCCTCCGTTCCGTCGGCGAAGCCGACCAGCACCGATTCCTTGAGGACCTTCACGGCCCGGACGCGCCCCTCCATGCAGCCCCCGCCGCCGCAGTCGGCCTGGCAGGCGGAGCCCACGCGCGGCAGCTGGGCGCGGAGGGCCTCGTACTGCGAGAACTCGTAGAGGAGGCAGCACTTGAGCCGTCCGCAGTTGCCGAGGAGCCGGCTGTCGTTCAGCGGCACGTCCTGGGTCTTGGCCATCTTCACCGAGACCGGCTCGAAGCCGCGGAGGTGCGTGGAGCAGCAGAGCGAGCGGCCGCACGGCCCGACGCCGCCCTGCACTCGCGTCACGTCGCGGGCCCCGACCTGCCGCATCTCGATGCGGGCCCGGAACTCCCGCGCCAGGTCCCGCACCAGCTCGCGGAAGTCGATCCGCGTCTCGGACGCGAAGAGCACGGTCACCCGCCGGCCGTCCGGCGTCATCTCGACGTCGACGACCTTCAGGGGAAGTCCGCGGCCCTGGGCGCGGAGCTGGGAGGTCCGCATCGCGCCCAGCTCGCGCTCGCGCCGCCGCTTCCCCTCGGCCACCTCCTCGGGGGTCGCGAGGCGCAGCACGCGCGGGTAGGCGCGGTCCTGCTTGAAGGCGGGCACGTCCCGCGCGGGACGGCGGACCTGGCCGACCGCGTGTCCGCTCGGGACCTCGACCATGCAGTGATCGCCCACGTGCAGCTCGAGGCCCTCGACGAGGTAGTCGTCGGCCCGCCCGCTCTCGCGGACGCGCACCCCGATCAGCCGCCGCGGCGCGGCGGCGCCCTCGAGGTCGTCCAGCGGGTCGTGCATAGCGTCCACCTCCTACGCCGCGACTACGCCGAGCCCGAGCAGCGCGGTCTCGAGCGCGAGCCGGGGATTCACGTTGCTCTCGAGGGCGACCCAGGCCGCCTTCACGCGCGCGAGCGCGGCCGCGAGGACCGGTGCCGGCACCCGCGCGGCAAGCGCGCGGAGCGCGGATTCCTGGTCGGCGTTGACGAGGAGCGCCGGGGAGCCGCCGGCCGCGAGGCAGAGGGCGTCCCGGTACCAGGCCCAGTAGAGCTCGAGGTAGGCCGCCACCGTGGCGCGATCGGTCGGCGCCCGGTCGAGGGCCACGCCGAGCCGCGCCGGCGGCTCGGCCGCGAGCGCGAGCGCCGCGTCCCGCCGGCTCCGCACGGCGTCGAGGTCGAGCCCGAGGGCGAGCCCCGGGCGGCCCTGGGCCAGCCGGGCCAGGAGCTGGCTCGCCTCGGGCGGGACGCCGCGCGCCTCCAGGAGCCGCGCCGCATCCTCCGTCGGGAGAGGGCCGAACCGCACCCGCTGGCAGCGCGACATCAGGGTCGGGGGCAGCGCTCGCGGGTTGGCGATGATCATGACGAGGTGCGTCCGCGGCGGCGGCTCCTCGAGCGTCTTCAAGAGGGCCTGCGCGGTCGGGAGCGTCATGCGGTCCGCGTCGTCCAGGATGAATACCTTGCGGCTCGCCTCGTGGGGCGAGAGCGCGGCCATGCGCTCGAGCTCCCGGACCTCCTCGATCCGGATCATCGGCGCGCCCTTCGGATTGTCCCGCGGCGGCGTGGGCGCGATCACGTGGCAGTCCGGGTGCTGGCCCGCCGCGACGCGCCGGCACGTCGCGCATGTCCCGCATCCCTCGGCGGCGCAGAGCGCGGCCTGGCCAAACGCGACGGCCGCCAGCCGACGTCCCACGCCCGATGGACCGACGAAGGCATACGCATGCGCCAGGCGGTCGGCCGCGATCGCGCGCTGAAGCAGGGCGACGGCCGCGGACTGCCCGACGATGCCGGCCCAGGCGCGGGGTGCGGCACCGCTCATGGCGCAACGAGCCCGAGCCGACGGCTCACGTGCTGGACGATCTCCGCGGCGACCACCGGCGGGGGGCGATCCGCGTCGATCACGATCACGCGGTCGGGCTCCCGGTCGCGGACAGCCCAGAAGCCCTTCCGCACCCGCTCGTGGAACTCGAGCGCCAGCCGCTCGAAGGGGTCGCACGCGGCGAGCGCGCCGCGGCGGGCGCGGGCCCGGCGGAGACCCTCGGCGACGTCGAGGTCCAGCACCAGCGTCAGGTCGGGCATGAGGCCGTCCGTGGCCAGCTGGTTCAGCTGGGCGATCGTCTCGAGCGGCAGGCCCCGCCCGTAGCCCTGATAGGCGACCGTCGAGTCCACGTAGCGATCGCAGAGAACGACCTGGCCCGCGGCGAGGGCCGGCCGGATGACACGCTGGACGTGCTCGGCCCGGCTCGCGGCGAAGAGGAAGGCCTCCGTCAGGGGCGTGACGCGATCGACCTCGGCGAGGACCCGGCGCAGCAACGCGCCGAGCGGCGTTCCGTCGGGCTCGGCCGTCGCGACGACGGATACGTCCCGCTCTACCAGCCAGGCCCGCAGGCCCTCGACCTGGGTGGATTTGCCTGCCCCCTCGACGCCCTCGACGGTGATCAGGCGACCCCGGGGGCCGTCGGGACGCGCGGCCGCCATGGTGTCGTCACGCTATCACACGCGGGCCGGGGCGTCACGCGCCCGCGGGCGGCACCCCCAGTAGCGGAAAGACGCGGCGGCGAAGCTCGGCGATCTGGCGCTCGGCGAACTCCCGCGCGGGGCGGACGGCCTCGACCGGGAGGACCGCGGGCGGGTCCAACAGGGTACGCCGGCCGTGGAGGTAGGGCGCCGCGTCGACGACGAAGCCGGGCGGGAGCTCGGGCGGAAGCGTCACCCCGTTCATGATTGCCCACGCCGCCGTCCAGGCCCGGGCCACGTTCGAGAGGTCGTACCCGCCGCCGCCCAGCGCGACCAGCCGCGGCGCGAGCCCGACGATGCGCCGCACGGCCTCCGCGAACCCATCGACCGACAGCGCGAGATGCGTCAGGGGATCCGTGCGGTGCCCGTCGATGCCGAGCTGGGCCACCACCACATCCGCGCGGAACGCGCGGAGGACCGGCGGGACGACCGCGTCGAACGCGTCGAGGTACACGGTGTCGTCGGTGTAGGGATTGAGCGGCAGGTTGACGGAGTAGCCGCGCCCCGGCCCCTCGCCCAGCTCCTCGACGGCGCCGGTCCCGGGGAACAGGCGGTCGCCCCGCTCGTGCGTCGAGATCGTGAGCACGTCGGCGCTCCGATAGAACGCCGCCTGCACGCCGTCGCCGTGATGCGCGTCGATGTCGACGTACGCGACGCGGAGGCCGTGGCGCCGGAGCGCCAGGATGGCGAGGACGGCGTCGTTCAGATAGCAGAAGCCCGACGCGCGGGCCGGCATCGCGTGGTGGAGACCGCCGGCGAACGCGAACGCGCGCGCGACGTCGCCCCGCGCGACCAGCTCGGCCGCGAGGATCGAGCCGCCGCACGCGAGGACGGAGGCCTCGTAGACCCCCGGCCAGATCGGGTTGTCGCCGGGTCCCAGACCGTACCGGTAGGCGTCGGGCACGGGCTCGCCGGCGCCGGCCGCCCGCAGCACGGCGAGGTACTCCTCGTCGTGGAACTCCCGCACCGCCGCCTCCGGCGCGGGAGCCGGCGGCAGGACCTCGGTGTCCGGCAGGCGCGTGAGCCCGTAGGCCTCCATCAGGCCGAAGGTCAACCCGAGCCGCTCCATGCGGAGTGGATGCTCCGGCCCGTAGTCGAAGCGCTTGTAGGCGTCCGAGTGGACGAGGGCCGTCTTCACCGCCGCACCCAGTGGCCGCTCCGGCCCCCGGACTTCTCGACGAGGCAGAGGTTCGTGAGCCGCATCCCGCGATCGATCGCCTTGACCATGTCGTAGATCGTCAGCGCCGCGCCGGCGGCCGCGGTCAGCGCCTCCATCTCGACGCCGGTCTTGTCCACGGTGCGCACGGCCGTCTCGACGTGCACCACCGAGCGCGCCCGATCCAGCGTGAACCGCACGTCGATGCCCGTCAGCCGGAGCGGGTGGCAGAGTGGGATGAGCTCCGCCGTCCGCTTCGCCGCCATGATGCCGGCGAGACGCGCCACGCCAAGCACGTCGCCCTTGACGATCTCGCCCTGGCGGATCGCCCGCAGCGTCGCCGGACGGACATGCAGGGTGACGCGAGCGCGGGCCTCGCGCACCGTGTCCGGCTTCAGGGAGACGTCGACCATACGCGCCTTCCCGTGAGGATCGACGTGACTCAATCCGGACAGGCCCGCCGCGGCGCGGCGACTTGACGCGGGCCTAGGGCGGGAGACGGACTGGCGCGAGGGCCCCGGGCGGCGGGGCCGAGACGCACCGCGCCCCCCGCGGGCCCGGGCGCCCGCGGACGCGCGGGGCATGGGCCGAGACGGCCGTCGGCCTCAGGCCGACATCTGCGGCGCGGCCTGGTTTTGCCGGATGAGGGTCTCCATGCGGTCCTTGCCGATGAGCTTGAGCTTTTTCAGCTCGCTCTCCCGCCACTGCTGCTCGGGTGAGAGATACGGGCGGGACTGAAGCTCCGCCAGCTCTTGCTCATGCGCCTGATGCTCGGCCCGCAATCGCCGGAACTCCTCGTTGAGTTCGGTCAGGCGCTGGACGACGACCTCGCGATCGGGCATGTGTCCTCCTCCCGGCTCAGAAAAGAAAACGGCCAGCGCCCACACGGGCGATGGCCATCTCAACAATCAATCGGATCCGGCTTTCTGTCCACGCACTGGGCCTCCCGTCGACCTCCGGGGTCTGGCCTGCCGCGTTCAGCCCCCTTGTAGCAGACCGCCCGAAGCCATGTCAAGCCGGGCGGCGACCCGACGCGCGCCGACACATGGACGGTCACGGGCCGGGGCGCGCGCCTCGCCGCACGAGGTGCGCGGCGGTCGCCTTGAAGGTCGCCTCGACCGGGACACCGGGCCCGAGCGCGAGCGTCGCGACGGCCGGACGCGTGAGAAGCGCGGTGAGCGGCACCCCGCAGTCGAGGCTGACCCGCCAGAGGGGGCCGAGCGGCGTGAGCCGGACGACGTGGCCCGCAAGTCGGTTCTGGGCGCTCGTGGCGCCGCGGGGCGCCGGCGCCTCGAGCGTGAGGTCCTCGGGCCGGAGCCCTACCAGCACGCGCTCGCCGGCCTCGGCGGTCCCGGCGACGGTCACCCGTCGCGCGCCGACCTCGACCACGACCAGGCCGTCGCCGTGGGAGAGCACGCGGCCGGGCAGGAGATTCTCGACGCCGACGAAGCGGGCCACGGCCTCGCTGACGGGGCTCCCGAAGACGCGCTCCGGTGGCCCGACCTCGGCGAGCCGCCCCTCCAGCAGCACCGCCACCCGATCCCCGAGGCGGAGCGCCTCGGCGCGGTCGTGCGTGATCAGCACCGTCGTCGTGCCGGCCGCGGCGAGGAGCCGCCCCAGATCGTCGAGCAGCGTCTCACGCGTGGGCGCATCCAGCGCAGCGAAGGGCTCGTCGAGGAACAGCACGTCCGGCGCGGCCGCGAAGGCCCGCGCGAGGCTCACGCGCTGGGCCTCCCCGCCCGACAGCCGGTCCACGGACCGGTCCGCCAGCGCGGCGATGCCGAGACGGTCGAGCCAGTCCCGGGCCCGCCGGTCGGCCTCCGCGCGCGCCACGCCGCGCAGCCGACACGCGAGGCGTGCGTTGTAGAGGACGGAGCCCCGGCAGAGGAGCGACTCCTGGAAGACGCACGCCATGCGCCGCCGCCAGGCGAGCCGCTCCGCCTCGGTCGCCGGCAGCGCGCCGTGGAGCCGGACGGTGCCGCGGGTCGGGCGGGCGAGGAGCGCTAGCGCGCGGAGAAGCGTGGACTTCCCGGCGCCGTTCGGCCCGATCACCGCCAGCACCTCGCCCGGCTGCACCGCGAGCGCCGGCACGGCGAGCGCCGGTGCGCCCTCGTACTGGACCTCGAGGTCCAGGGCTTCCAGGACCGGCGCGGCCGCGCGCGCCATTTCCGCCGGCTCGTCAGCCACGACGCCCCTGCTGGAGCGAGGTGAGGACCCAGTTCACGAGGAAGGTCAGGGCGAGCAGGATGAGCGAGAGCGCGATCGCCACGTCGAAGTTCCCCTTGCCGGTCTCGAGCACGGTGGCGGTCGTCAGCACCCGCGTCTGTCCCCGGATGTTGCCGCCGACCATCAGCGAGGCGCCCACCTCCGAGATGACGGCGCCAAAGGCCGCCATCAGGGCGGCCAGGAGCGCGAGCCGCGCCTGCCGGACGAGCACCCAGACGAGCTGCAGCGCGCGAGGCGCCGAGGGCCTGCATCTGGAGGCGGAAGCGGTCCGGGATCTGCTGGACCGCCGCCAGCGTCAGGCCGATCACCAGCGGGACCGCGAGGAGGAACTGGGCAATGACGATGGCCGTGGGCGTGTAGAGAAGCTCGAGGCTTCCCAGGGGCCCGCTGCGCCAGAGCAGGATCGAGATGAAGAGACCGACGACGACGGGCGGCAGCCCCATCCCCGTGTTCACCAGCGCGATGACGAGCCGCCGGCCGGGAAAGCGGGCGAGCGCCAGCAAGGTCCCGAGCGGGATGCCGATCAGGAGCGAGAGGACGGTCGCCGTACCGGACAGCCGCAGCGACAGCCACGTGATCCCCAGGACCTCCGGGTCGCCGCGTCCGATCAGCTCCGCCGCGCGGACCACGCCGTCCCAGATCAGCGCCACCCGGGTGGCCTCGCGATCTCGGGACGGGTCCGTCGCGCCATCACCGCGGGGCCGGCAGCGGCGGGCGCGGCGCGCCCGCTATCCGCCGACCTCCTCCTCCCGCTGGCCGGCGATCGGCACGAACAGCGGCTGCCCGTACTTGTCGACCCCGAAGGTCTTGATGACCGCCTGCACGGCGGGCGACAGCATGAAGTCGGCGAAGGCCTTTCCCGCGGCGGCGTTGACCCGGGGCCCGTTGGCCGGATTGACCTCCATGACGGAGTAGATGTTGAGGAGCGGCCGGTCCTTCTCCACGAGAATCGGGAGCTCGACGCGCTTCTGGAAGGCGCGGTAGGTGCCCCGGTCGGTCAGCGCATACGCCTTCCGCTCGTTCGCGATGAGGAGCGTCTGGCCCATCCCCTGGCCGGACTCGATGTACCAGGTCCCGCGGGGCTCGAGGCCGGCCTGTTTCCAGAGCGTCTGCTCGAGCAGGTGGGTTCCCGACTTGTCGCCGCGCGACACGAAGCGCGCCGAGGCCTCCGCGATGCGCCGGAGCGCCTCGGCCGCCTTCAAGCCCTTGACTCGCGCCGGATCGTCGGCGGGGCCGATGACGACGAAGTCGTTGTACATGACGAGTCGGCGGTTCAGCATCTTGCCCTCCTCGACGTACTTCTTCTCGAGGGCGGGCGCGTGCGCGAGCGTGACGTCGGCCTCCCCCCGCGCGGCGAGGGCGAGCGCCTGGCCCGTGCCGACCGAGATCGTCTTCACGGAGTAGCCGGTGGCCTGCTCGAACATCGGCACGAGCACGTCGAGGAGGCCCGAATCCTGCGTGCTCGTCGTCGTCGAGAGGACCAGCGCTCGCGGGCCGGGGGTCTGCGCGGCCGTGGAGCCGGCGGCCACCAGGAGCATGAGCAGGGTGGTCAGAACGAAGCGACGTCGCGTCATCTGGGCGGCCTCCTGTCGGTGCGAGGGAACGGGTTCGCCGATGGCCAGTATGACCGATATCGAGGACTCGCCGCCCCTCTCGCCGGCAACCCCTCTCACCCCACCTCGCCGACCACGCGGCCCGTGCGCGCCCAGTCGTACCCGCCCAGCCGCTCGACCTCCCGCCGGAACCGCTCCGACCGGATGGCCTCGATGAGGGCCTGGACCGGAGGGCGGAAGAAGGTCTCCTTCGGGACCACGAGGTCGAAGCGCTCGGGGGCGAGGGGGAGGAACCCGAGGCTCAGCGCCGAGGCCACGGCCCGGGTCGCGACCCCGGCGTCGGCCTCGCCCCGGAGCACCCGGAGCCCGACCGCCCAGTGGGTCGACACCTCGTCGCGGTATCCCGACGACGGCGCCGCGCTCGATCCGCGCCTCGGCCAGCGCCGCCTCGGTGAAGGCATGCGTCGCCGACCCGGGCTGCCGGTTCACGAAGCGGACCCCACGGCGGGCGAGATCCCCGACCCCCTCGAGCTTCCGCGGATTGCCGGTCCAGACCACGAGGCCGAGCTCCCGGCCGAACACGTTGACCACGACCAGGGCCCGGCCCGGGAGAGCCCGGGTCAGGTCGCCGAGGTCGGGCTCGCCGGAGGCGGGCGCCGGGTGGGCGTACGCGGCGATGTCCGCCCGGCCCTCGCGGAGCGCCAGGAGACCGCCGCCGCGCCCGAGCGTCGCGCTGAAGAGGAGCGGCTGACTGGGCTGGTCCCGGAGGGCATCGGCCAGGAGCTCGAGCCCGGGATCATCGCTCCCGGCGAGGAGCAAGCTGCCCGGCGGGAGCGACCCGCGTTGGGCCGCGGCGACGTCGCTGGCCCCCGTCCGACCGCGCGCGCTCGACTCGATCCACTCGTCCAGGAGATGGGCAGGGAACAGCCATTTCCCGGTCACCCGGCTCGCCGGAATCCCGCCCCGCTGGGCCAGCAGATAGACGGAGCGCGGGTTCAGTCGCAGGTAGCGGGCCGCCTCGGCCACCGTGAGGAAGCGCGGTTCCATCTGGGCGGTAGCCTAGCATTTCAATCAAATTGGATCAAATTAGATCAGCGATTCACCACAATATTCACCGACGAAGGTTGGGCGTAGGCGCCGGGTGTACCCCTCCAGGGATGCCGGTCGAGCAGCGCTACTTCGTCGCTACGAGGGCGAATTCCGCGAGGGGAAGCTACCGGACCGGAGCCAGGACGCGGCCGCTCGGGCGCGGGTGGAAGCGACCGCCCTCGAGCACGGCCTCGCCGTTCACCCAGACGGCGCGGAAGCCGGCCGGATACCGATGCGGGGCCTGGTAGGTCGCCAGGTCGTCGACCGTCGCCGGATCGAAGACGACGACGTCGGCGAAGGCGCCGGGGCGGAGGACGCCGCGGTCGGTGAGCCCGAGCCGGGCCGCCGACTGCCCGGTCATCTTGTGGACCGCGCCCTCCCAGGTGAGCACCCCACGCTCGCGGACGTAGGTGCCGAGGACCTTCGCGAAGCAGCCGTGCTGCCGGGGATGAGGCTTCCCCGGATGGTCGTGCTCCGGCCCCGCGCAGAGCCCGAGGTTGTCGGAGCCGATCGTCACGTGGGCGAACTGGAGGCCGCGAGCGACGTTGGCGTCGAGCATCAGGAAGTTGATCATCGACACTTGGCCGTCCGCCTCGAGGAGGAGGTCGATGAACACCTCCTCGGCCGGGGCCCGCCGGGCGGCGGCGATCTCGGCCAGCGTCCGTCCCTCGACACCCGGCACCCGGGGACACTCGGCCACCATGACGTCGGTCCAGGCCACGGCGCCGTTCGGGCCGTTCCACTCCCCCTCGGCCGCCCGACCGCCGTCGAGGATCCGCTGGCGCGTCGCGCCGTCGGCGAGCCGGCCGAGGAGCATGGCCATGCCCCCCTCGTGCGCCCATACCGGAAGCAAGCTGGCCAGGGTGGTGGACCCCGCCGTGTAGGGGTACATGTCGGCGGTCACGTCGACCCCACGGGCACGCGCCGTCTCGATGGTCCGGAGGACCTCGCCCATCTTGGGCCAGTTGGCCTTGAGGCAGGCCTTCAGGTGGGAGACCTGGACGGGCACCCCACCCTCGTCGCCGATCCGGATCGCTTCCGCGATCGCGGCCTCGAGGGTCGGGCCCTCGCCCCGGATGTGGGAGGTATAGAGCCGGCCGGGACGGCGGCCGAGCGTCTGGACCAGCCCGATCAGCTCCGCCGTGTCTGCGTAGACGCTGGGCGCGTAGATGAGCCCCGTCGACATCCCGAACGCGCCCGCGTCGAGCGCCTCGCCGAGGAGTGCGTCCATGCGCCGGGCCTCGTCCTGGGTGGGGGGCCGCCGCTCGAATCCCATCGCGGCGATCCGGAGCGTCCCGTGGCCCACGAAGGGCACGACGTTGCCGGTGAGGCCGGCGCCGCGCAGCCGGTCCAGCCAGGAGCCAAACCCCGTCCAGTTCCAGTCGAGCTGGGGGGACAGGAACGCGGCCCACTCCCGGAGGAGCCCGCCTCCCAGCGGGGCGGGGGCCGGCGAGAAGCCGCACATGCCCGTCACCTCGGTGGTGACACCTTGCCGGATCTTGGCCTCCGCCGACGGGTAGGCGAGGAGCGCGAAGTCCGAGTGGGCGTGCATGTCGATGAAGCCGGGCGCGATCATGCACCCGGCGGCATCGACCACGTGGGCGGCCTCGCCCGCGAGCGCCGGGCCGATGGCCGTGACACGGTCCCCGGACAGCGCGACGTCCGCGCGGCGGCCGGGGGCGCCGGTCCCGTCGAGGACCGTCCCCCCGCGAATCAGCCAGTCGAAGGCCACGGGCGCCTCAGGCCAGCCGCGTGTCGGGCGCGGCGGGCCGGGCCGGATTCTCGGTCAGGGCTTGGGCTCCTCGATCTTCACGCTCTTCATCTTGTCGCCCGGCTTGATGCGGTCGACCACGTCCAGGCCCGAGGTCACCTGGCCGAAGACGGTGTAGTTGTTGTCGAGGTGCGGCGCGGGCGCGAAGCAGATGTAGAACTGGCTCCCCGCCGAGTCCGGAGACTGGGAGCGGGCCATGGCCACGGTCCCGCGGACATGCTTCCGCTTGTTGAACTCGGCCTTGAGCGAATAGCCCGGGCCGCCGGTCCCGTCGCCCTTCGGATCCCCACCCTGGGCCACGAAACCCGGCACGACGCGATGGAACGTGAGCCCGTCGTAGAACCCCTTCTTGCTGAGCGTGATGAAACTCTCGACTGTCTTCGGGGCGTCCTCCGGATAGAGCTCGATCCGGATCTCGCCGCCCTTGTCCATGGTGATCACCGCTGTCGGATGCATGCGCTGTTGCCCCTCCGCGCCGCCCGGCATCGCCGGGAGCGCCGCCACGAGCGCCATCAGAGCAATCCATTGCCTCCGGTGCATGTCGGCCGCCTCCTCGCTGTCGAAGCGCCGGCCATTTTACCCCATCTGCTACACTGGACGAGTTATGCAGACACGGCCGGATCTCCGCAGCGTGGCCATCATCGCGCACGTCGACCACGGGAAGACCACCCTGGTCGACGCGATGCTCTGGCAGGGCGGGATCTTCCGCGCGAACGAGTCGGTCCCCGAGCGGATCATGGACTCGATCGACCTCGAGCGGGAGAAGGGCATCACGATCATGGCCAAGAACACCGCGATCTCCTATCGCGGGACGAAGATCAACATCGTGGACACCCCCGGCCACGCGGACTTCGGGGGCGAGGTCGAGCGGACCCTGACCCTCGTCGACGGCGTCCTGCTCCTGGTCGACGCCGCGGAGGGCCCCCTTCCCCAGACCCGGTTCGTGCTGCGGAAGGCCCTCGAGGCCGGGCTCCCGCCGGTCGTCGTGATCAACAAGATCGACCGGTCGGACGCCCGCCCGGCCCAGGTGCTGGACGAGGTCTACGACCTCTTCATCGACCTCGACGCGGACGGGAGCCAGCTCGACTTCCCGGTGCTCTACACCGACGCGCGCCGCGGCACCGCCACGAGGAGCCTGGCCGAGCCCGGCCGCACGCTCGAGCCCCTGTTCGAGGCGCTCCTCGCGACGGTGCCCGCCCCCCGCTACGACCCGGCCATGGGCCTCCAGCTCCGGGCGGCCAGCCTCGACTGGGACGACTACGTGGGGCGGCTCATCATCGGCCGCGTCACGAACGGCACCATCCGCGCGACCGACCGCGTCGCCGTGGTCCGGCGCTCCGGGGCGGTCGAGTCCGCCAAGGTGACGGTCGTCTACGTCTACGACGGGCTCCGGCGCGTGGAGGTGCCCGAGGCCGGCCCCGGGGAGGTGGTCGCGGTCGCGGGGGTCGAGGCCATGGACATCGGGGAGACGCTCGCCGAGCCCGAGCGGCCGGTCGCGCTCCCGCCAATCCACATCGACGAGCCCACGGTCGCGATGCTGTTCTCCTCGAACGTGTCGCCGTTCGCCGGGCGCGAGGGCAAGTACGTCACCTCCCGCCATCTCCGGGACCGGCTCTTCAAGGAGGCGCGCACGAACGTCGCCATCCGGATCGAGGAGACCGACAGCCCGGACACCTTCCGGGTCTCGGGCCGGGGCGAGCTCCAGCTCGCCATCCTCATCGAGATGATGCGCCGCGAGGGCTATGAGATCGAGGTCGGGCAGCCGGAGGTCATCACCCGGACCGAGGACGGCCAGCGGCTCGAGCCCATGGAGCACCTGGTGGTCGACTGCCCCGAGGAGTACATCGGCGTCGTGACCCAGAAGGTCGGGACCCGCCGGGGCCAGATGGTCAAGATGACGAATCACGGGACCGGCCGCGTGCGCCTCGAGTACCGCATCCCGGCCCGGGGGCTGATCGGCTACCGCTCGGAGTTCCTCACGGACACGCGCGGCAGCGGGCTCCTCAACCACCTCTTCGACGGCTGGGCCCCGTGGCACGGGGAGATCCCGCGGCGGACGACCGGCGCCCTCGTCGCGGATCGCGAGGGACGGGCGACCGGCTACGCGATCGACCACCTCCAGCCCCGCGGCACCTTCTTCGTCCGGCCCGGCGACGCCGTCTACGAGGGGCAGGTCGTCGGCGAGCACGTCCGGGAGAACGACCTCGACGTGAACGTGACGAAGGAGAAGAAGCTGACGAACATGCGGGCGTCCACCTCCGACGAGGGGATCCGCCTGTCGCCGGCGCGCCTCATGAGCCTCGAGCAGTGTCTGGAGTGGATCCGCAACGACGAGCTGCTGGAGGTCACCCCCAGCTCGCTGCGCCTGAGAAAGAAAACGCTGCTTGGACGCCGGCGCTTCTAGGCCGGCCCAGATCCTCCGTCGGCTCGCCGGTCTCGTCCTGCTCTCGCTCCTCGCCGCCACGCGGGCCGGCGCGCAGGCGGATCCCGAGGAGCGCAAGTACCTCGAGGTGGGGACGGAGATCGCGGGGAAGGGCAACGCCCCGCTCACGAACTCGGGGTACGCGTTCTTCCTCTGGAACCAACCGAACTTCCCGTCGACCGACCAGTACCTGCGGGTGGTGGTCGCGCCGACGTATCTGATCACGGAGCTCGTCCAGGACCACTGGCCCTTCGGGCGCCACGCCGTCAGCATCGGCCTGAACGGCGGCGGCTTCCGGTTCGGGCACGAGGAATACCGGGACGGATCCTACCAGGCCGAGGAGTCGTTCTGGGGCCACGGCGCCGAGATGCCGCTCTCCTACTACGCGGGCACGAAGCTCTTCGACAAGCTCCCGCTCCAGGGCCAGCTCCGCCTCACGCCGGCGTTCGTGGCCTACCAGAAGTCCTTCGACACCGACGACCGCTTCGCGCTGCCTCCGGACACCGGGCTCCTGACGGGCCGGGCGGGACTCCGTCTCGGCGGGGTGCCGCCGGAGCTCCTGCCCCGGATCGCCCTCGAGGCGTCCGCCTGGTACGAGGCCACCTGGCGGTCGAACACCGACACGTTCGGGCTCCCCGGGCGGCCGGAGCCACTGGAGTCGCTCACGCAGCGGGCCTGGGGTCGTCTGGCCGCCGTGTTCGCGCCCGCCGAGGGGCACACCATCGAGGTCAAGGCGACCGCCGGGTTCTCGCACGACGTGGACCTCCTCTCGAGCTACCGCATGGGCAGCGCGCTCCCCTTCCGGACCGAGTTCCCGCTGGTCCTGCACGGCTACTTCGTGGAGGAGGTGTTCGCCAAGCGCTTCTGGCTGGTGAACGCGTCGTACCGGTTCCCCGCCTGGCCGGGGTCACGAGACGTCCAGCTTCGGATCAGCTTCGACATGGCGGGCGTGGACTACGTAGAGGGACACAGCCTCCCGCGGGAGCACCTGCGCGGCGTCGGGGCTGACATGTCCGTCGCGGTCACTCCGCGCGTCACCGTGGTCGGGGGCTACGGATACGGCCTCGACGCGCCCCGCAACGGGGACTTCGGCGGGCACATGCTCCACGCGCTGATCGAAGTGAAGTTCTAGCGGCGGGCTCAGACGCCGGGCGGGGCGGCGGCCGGGCCCGGGGCGGCGCCTGGCCGGCGCCCCCGCCGTCGGCGGCGCGGGCGACGCGGTGCCGCGTCCGGGCTCGCCCCGGTCGATCCGCTCCGCTCCGGGGGCGGCGGCGAGTCGCGCCGGGGGGAGTCCGCCGGGCGGCCGGGCGAGCGCCGGGCGGGCCCGCCCGAGCGCGGCGGGCGGCCCCCGTGCATGGCCCGGCGAGCCTCGCGCGCCTCGGCGGCACGGCGGCGCTCCTCGGCGGTCGGCTTGATCTCGGGCAGGAACATCGCGTCCTCGGCCCACTCCACGCGGATGCGCAGGCCGATGAAGCGTTCCACCCCCTCGAGCGAGAAGGCGCTCGCCTCGTCGACCAGGCTGATCGCCTTCCCCGTCGCGCCCGCCCGCGCCGTCCGGCCGATCCGGTGGACGTAGTCCTCGGGATCCTGCGGCAGGTCCCAGTTGTAGACGTGGGTCACGTCCGGGATGTGGAGCCCCCGGGACGCCACGTCGGTCGCGACGAGGATCGGCACGCTCCCGTCCTTGAAGGACTCCAGGGTCTTCAGACGCTTCCGCTGGTCGACGTCGCCGCTCAGCGCCCGCGCCACGTGGCCGTTCCGCTCGAGCCGCTCCACCAGGCGGTGCACCTCGTCGCGCGTGTTGGTGAAGATGAGGATCCGCCCGCCCTGCTCGGCGGCGAGGAGGCCGAGGAGGAGCCCGAACTTCTCGTGGCGCCCCGCGTGGTAGAGCACCTGCTCGACGCGCTCGACCGTCACCTGCTCCGGCGACACCGTGATCTGGGCCGGGTTGTTCATGAACTCGTAGGTGAGCTCGAGCACCCGGAAGGACAGGGTCGCCGAGAACAGGAAGGACTGCCGCGCCTCCGGGGGCGGGAGGCGCCGGAGGATCCACCGGATGTCGGCGATGAAGCCCATGTCGAACATCCGGTCGGCCTCGTCGAGCATGAGCACCTCGACCTGCGCCGGCGACCACGCGTGCTGCTTCAGGTAGTCGATCAGCCGGCCCGGGGTCCCGATCAGGAGGTCGATGGGCCCCTGGAGGGAGTCCCGCTGCTTGATGTAGTCCACCCCGCCGAACACCAGGGCCGTCCGGAGGCCGGTGAAGCGGCCGAGCTGCCGCGCGTCCGAATCGATCTGGACGACGAGCTCTCGGGTCGGCGCGATGATCAGGGCCCGCGGCGCGCCGGCCCGGGGCGCCGCCGGCGCGTGCCGGAGGAGCCGCGTGAAGGTCGCGATCAGGAACGCCGCCGTCTTGCCGGTGCCGGTCTGCGCCTGCCCCGCCACGTCCTTGCCGCGGAGGGCGACCGGCAGCGCCGCCTCCTGGATCGGCGTCGCGATCGTGAAACCCGCGGCGCGGATGCCCTCCTGGACCTCGTCGGGGACGTCGAGCTCGGCGAAGCGCACGCGTCAGGCCGCCACGGTCTTCCGGCGACCGAACATGCGGGAGCAGATGATGCCCGCCTCGTAGAGGAGACAGAGGGGCCCCGCCATCAACAACTGGTTGAAGGCGTCGGGCGTCGGCGTCAGGATCGCGGCCGCCACGAAGCAGAGCAAAATCGCGTACTTCCGGTTCTTCGACAGGAACTCGGGTGTCACGAGGCCGAGGCGGGTTCCGAGCGTCAGCGCGAGCGGCAGCTCGAAGACGAGACCGAAGGCGAGGGTGAACTTCAGGATGAAGTCCACGTACCGGTTCACGGAAAGCGTCGGCACGAGGTTCTGGGTCTTGTAGCTCACCAGGAACTTCACGGCGAACGGGATGATCACCTTCAGCGCGAACGTCGCGCCGACGAAGAACATGAGCGTGGACAGGAAGACGAAGGGCAGGGCGAACTTCCGCTCGTGCGGCAAGAGGCCGGGCGCGATGAAGGCCCAGACCTGATAGAGGAGCACGGGCAGGACCAGGAACGCGCCCGCGATGAGCGCAACCTTCATGTTGACCCAGAACGGCTCGGTCGGCTCGAGGAAGACCAGCTTCACCGGCTCGACCGGCTGGGCGAGCCACGTGATGATCCGCTCCGAGAAGCTGAACGTCGCGATGAAGCCGATGCCGAGCGCGATCACCGCCACGATGATCCGCTGCCGCAGCTCGCCCAGATGGGCGAGGAAGGGCATGCGGCCCTCGTCGATGTCCTGCGGGTCGACCCCGGGGGGGAGCGCCTTCCTGAAGAACATCACTCGTCCGCGGCGTCGGGCGCCGCCGCCTCGCGCGGATTGATCACCAGCGTGACCTCGCCGCGGACCCCCGTCGCGGCGAGCGCGGCGCGGAGGCTCGCGGCGGTCCCCCGGCGGAACTCCTCGAAGCGCTTGGTCACCTCGCGGGCCAGCACCACCTCGGCCTCGCCGAACACGGCCTCGACCGCCTCGAGGGTCGCGAGCAGACGGTGGGGGCTCTCGTAGAGGACGACCGGCCGCGTGAGCGCGGCGAGGTCGCGGAGCCGGTTGAGCCGCCGCCCGGCCTTCATCGGCAGGAATCCCTCGAACACGAACCGGTCGGCCGGCACGCCCGCCGCCGACAGCGCGGCGACGAGGGCCGACGGGCCCGGGATCGGCACCACCGGCACCCCGGCGTCGCGGCAGAGCCGCACGAGCCGGAAGCCGGGATCGGACACGCCCGGGGTGCCGGCGTCCGTCACGAGGGCGATCCGCGCGCCGCCCTGGAGCCGGCGCAGGAGCTCGGGGCCGCGGCGCGCCTGGTTGTGCTCGAAGTACGAGATCAGCGGCGCGTGGACGCCGTGGGCCTCGAGGAGGGCTCGGGTGCGCCGGGTGTCCTCGGCCGCCACCAGGTCGACCTCGCGCAGGACGCGGAGCGCGCGCAGGGTGATGTCCTCGAGGTTGCCGATGGGGGTGGCGACGACGAAGAGGGTGCCGGCCGGCAGCGCCGCCGCCGGCGGCGGCGCGAGGCTGTCATCGCCCAGAGCCGGCTCCGGGACGGCCAGGGCCCGGCCCGGGCCGCTCAGGCGCTCTCCGCCTTGCGCTCGGTGACGAGGATGGGGCGTTCGGTGCCAAGGATCGCGTCGCGGGTGATGACGCATTCGGTCAGCCCCGGGATCGACGGGAGGTCGTACATCACGTCGAGCATGACGTCCTCGAGGATGGCCCGGAGTCCCCGGGCGCCCGTCCCCCGCTTGAGGGCCTCGTGCGCGATCGCCGCCGTCGCGTCGTCCGTGAACTTGAGCCGCACCTTCTCGAGCTCGAAGTACTTCTGGTACTGCTTCACGATCGCGTTCTTGGGCTCGAGGAGGATGCGCATCAGGGCCGCCTCGTCCAGGTCGTGGAGCGTCGCGACCACCGGGAGCCGGCCCACGAACTCCGGGATCAGCCCGAACTTGAGGAGGTCCTCCGGCTGCACCTGGGCCAGCACGTCGCCCAGCTGGCGGTCCGACTTGCCGCGGATCTCGGCGCCGAAGCCCATGCCGGACTTCCCCACCCGGCCTTCGATGATCTTGTCGAGCCCGACGAACGCCCCGCCGCAGACGAAGAGGATGTTCGTGGTGTCGACCTGGATGAACTCCTGGTGGGGGTGCTTCCGGCCGCCCTGCGGCGGCACGTTCGCCACGGTGCCCTCGAGGATCTTGAGGAGCGCCTGCTGCACGCCCTCGCCCGAGACGTCCCGCGTGATCGAGGGATTCTCGGACTTCCGCGCGATCTTGTCGATCTCGTCGATGTAGACGATGCCGCGCTCCGCGCGCTCCACGTCGTAATCCGCGGCCTGGAGGAGCCGCAGGATGATGTTCTCGACATCCTCGCCGACGTACCCGGCCTCGGTGAGGCTCGTGGCGTCGGCGATCGTGAACGGGACGTGGAGGATCTTGGCGAGGGTCTGGGCGAGCAGCGTCTTGCCGGAGCCGGTCGGGCCGATCAGGAGGATGTTCGACTTCTGGAGCTCGACGTCCCCCGCCCCCGCCCCGGCCTCGATCCGCTTGTAGTGGTTGTGGACCGCGACCGCCAGCACCTTCTTGGCCCGCTCCTGCTTCACCACGTACTGATCGAGGATCGACTTGATCTCCGACGGCTTGGGCAGGCTGCGGATCTCGCGACTGCGCTCCTCTTCCCACTCCTCCGCGATGATGTCGTTGCAGAGCTCGACGCACTCGTCGCAGATGTAGACCGTCGGGCCGGCGATGAGCTTCCGCACGTCGTTCTGGCTCTTGCCGCAGAACGAGCACTTGAGGACGCCACCGTTCGACTCCCGCGTTCGCGCCATGCTCCCGGGCCTCCGTCTAGCTTCGCCGCCCGTCGCCCGCCGCGGCCGCCGCGCGGAGGACCGGGGTGTGGGAGAGGATCACCTGGTCGACGATCCCGTACTCCTTGGCCTGCTCGGCGGTCATGAAGAAGTCGCGGTCCGTGTCCTTGGCGATCCGCTCGAGCGCCTGGCCGGTGTGGTGCAGCAGGATCTTGTTCAGCTCGTCGCGGATGCGCAGGATCTCCCGCGCCTGGATGTCGATGTCCGTCGCCTGGCCCTGCACCCCCGCCAGCGGCTGGTGGATCATGATCCGGGAGTGGGGCAGCGCGAAGCGCTTGCCCTTGGCGCCCGCGCAGAGGAGGAGCGCCCCCATGGACGCTGCCTGGCCCATGCAGATGGTCGAGACGGCGGGCTTCACGTACTGCATGGTGTCGTAGATCGCCATGCCGGCCGTCACCGAGCCGCCCGGGCTGTTCACGTAGAGGTAGACGTCCTTGTCCGGATCCTCGGCCTCCAGGAACAGCATCTGGGCGATGACCAGGTTGGCCATGTCGTCTTCGATGTAGCTCGGCAGGAAGATGATCCGCTCCTTGAGGAGCCGGGAGAAGATGTCGTAGGCGCGCTCGCCGCGCGGGGTCTGCTCGACGACCATGGGAACGAGTGCCACAGCGCCTCCTACCTGGCCCGACCCCGCCGTCGGGCGTTTCATTGACCTGACTCGGAAGCTGCTTCGGCCGCGACGGCCGGCTCGATCTTCGCGTGCTCGACCAGGAGCGCCAGGGTCTTGGCCTCGCGGAGCGTGAGCCGCATGCCCTCCAGCTCGTTGCCGCGCTCGAGCAGGCTCCGGATGGCCTGGGGCGCACGCCCCGAGTCCTGGGCCAGCCGCGCGATCTCCGCGTCCACGTCCCCCTCCCCGACGGTCACCCCTTCCCGGGCCGCGATCGCCTCGAGGAGGAGCGTGCGGCGCACCGCGCGCTCGGCGTCCGGCCGGAGGTCGGCGGCGAGCTTCTGGTAATCCCAGCGTACCGCATCCGGGTCGACGCCCTGCCGGCGCAGGTTCTCGCGGGCGTGGCCGATCCGGTGGGACACCTCGCGGACGACCAGGCTCTCGGGCACGACGAAGTCGTGGCGCGCGAGCACCGCGTCCACCACCGCCTCCTCGAGCGCCTGGCGGTCCTGGCGCTCCCGGTCGGCCGTGAGGCGGGTCTGGACCGCGTCCCGGAGCTCGGCGAGCGTCTCGTGGGTGCCGAGCCCTCGGGCCAGCTCGTCGTCGAGCGGCGGGACTTCCTTCTCCTTCACCTCGACGACCCGGAGCGTGAGCTCGCCCGGCCGGCCGCGAAGCTCCTCGCGCGGGTGCGCGTCGGGGAACCGCACCGGGACGCGCCGCTCCTCGCCGGCCTCGAGGCCCATCACGGCCTCGTCCATCTCGGGCAGCACGCGCCCGCCGCCGACCTCGAAGGCGTAGCCCTGCTCGCGACGCAGCTCGCCCCCCTCGGGAAGCAACTCGTAGTCGACCACCACGAAGTCGCCGACCCGCGCCGGGCGCGTGGCCGTCACGAGCGTCGCCCGCTGCTCGGCGATCGCCGAGAGCGTCCGCTCGACGTCGGCCTCGGTCACCGGCCGGGGCGAATGCCGGGCGGTCACGCCCCGGTACTCTCCGAGCGCGATGGCGGGCTTGATCTCGACGACGGCGGTGAACCGGAGGGGCTGCCCTTCCTCGAGCTGGAGCTCACGGAACTCGGGATCCTCGACGGGCCGGATCTGCGTCTCGTCGACCGCCCGGCGGTAGACCACGGGGATCAGCGCCTCGGCCACCGCCTGACGCACCTCGTCCCCGAACCGGGATCGGACGAGGGTCATGGGGACCTTGCCCCGGCGGAAGCCCGGCAACCGGGCGTCGCGCTGAACACGCCCGCAGGCCGCCGTCCACGCCGCCCGCACTTCCTCTTCGGGCGCCTCGACGACCAGCTGACGCTTACAGGGATCGAGTTCTTGAATCTCGACTTTCATCGAATAGACCGTGCCAGTGTTCTAGGGGAGGTGTGGTGCGAGAGGGGGGAGTTGAACCCCCAAGGGATTGCGCCCACTGGATCCTAAGTCCAGCGCGTCTGCCAATTCCGCCACTCTCGCGCGTCCGGGTGTCGCGGCGGCCTCGACCTCCCTGCCCCGCGCGTGATCTCGTACCGACGGGAGAAGTATACCGGACGGGGGAACCCCCGGCAAGAAACCGCGTCTCAAACACCCTCCCATGGCAAGGCGCGCACGCTGACATCGAGGCGATGACAGGCGCCGGGCGCGAGGTGGACGGCGCCGCCGCTCCCGACGTTCCCGGACTCGACGCACACGAAGTCGGGCCACTCGTCGTCGCCGAGATCGGGGAGCGCCCGCGCCCGCTCCGCACCCGGATTCCACACCACGGTCGACGCGGACCCCGTCTTGGTCACCTCCAGGCGGCGCCGCCCGCCCGGATCCTCCACGACGCAGGGCGCGTCCCGGTGGTCGTAGATGCGGACAGTCTCCCCGCGGACGCGGAGCGGGGCCGATCCTTCTCGCTTCCGCGCGGACCCGTCGGCCTCGTCGACAAACGCCGCGCCCGCGAGGCCCGTCACCGACACGTGCGCCGACGTCGCCAACGGCCAGATAGGTGTGGAGCACGTTCTCGAACACGACCGGCCCGGGGCCGTGGTTGTCGACCTCGAGCACGAGCCGGAGGCGGTCCCCGATCTCGACGCGGTAGCGGAGCGCGCAGCCCTCGGGCCACGCCGAGTCCGACACGCCTGCGAGTGCGAACGTGAGGCCGACGACGCCCGCCGTGTCCTGGGTGGCGGCCTCGAGGGCCCACGGGACGAGGCGCGCCAGCCCGTGAAGAGGCGCCGCGGGCTCACCGGCTTTCCGCGCGAACCACGGGAAGGCGAGCGGAATCCCGCCGCGGATTGGGAGACCGGGCGCGAAGCGGCTTGCCTCGCTCAGGAAGAGAACCGGGGCGCCGCCGCCGGGTGCGTAGGCGGCGACATGCGCGCCTTGAAGATAGACCTCCGCGCTGGCGAGGGACGTCGTCACCTCGGCCCGCGGGAGACCACCCCGGCCGGCCGTCAGCCGGACGCCGGGCGGCAGCGACGCGGACCCGTCTCGAACGGCTATGACGGTCGGCCCGGCTTCACTCGGCCGGCGCGTAGAGGCGAATCGACACGCGCCGGTTCTGATCACGGCCCTGCTTCGTCTTGTTGTCGGCCACCGGCCGGATGTCGCCGAGCCCGATCGAGTGGATCCGCGAGATCTCGACGCCCTTCTCGACCAGGAGCCGGCGCACGGTCTCCGCGCGACGCTGGCTGAGCTGGATGTTGTACGGGCCGGGACCGGTGCTGTCGGTGTAGCCCTCGAGCTCGATGGAGAGCTGCGGCTGGTCCTGGAGCTGCTTGACCAGCTCGAGAAGCCGCGTCTGGGCGCCGTCGTTCAGCAGCCACTTGTCGAAGTCGAACTGCACCACCACGGTCTCCGTCAGCGTCCGCTTGTCCCGGTTTGCCCAGAGCTTCGTCAGGCGCTGGTCGGTGTCGGTCGCCTTGGCGAGGGCGTCCTTTGCGGTGGTGCCGGCTGCGTCCGCCTTGGCGGCCGCCTCCGTGGCCTTCGCGCTCGCCTCGTCGGCGCGCGTGGCCGCCTGGCTGGCCGCGGTCGAGGCCTCCCCGGCCTTCTTGGCGGCGTCCTCGGTCGCGGTTCGCGTCTCGCCGAGCGCCTTCTGGAGCCCGTCGACCCGGGCCTTCTCCTCGCCGAGCGACTTGTCGACGCGGCCGACCTCGGATCCGGTCCGCTGCTGGCTCTTGGCGACCTCCTCCTGCACGAACTTCTTCGTGGCGCACCCCGTCACGAGCAAGGCGCCGCCCACGAGCCCTCCGATCACCATCCGCCACGCCATGGCCGCGCTCCCTCTTCCACTCCGGAGTTGTGCCGCTTGTCTTGCGCCAGCCGCGCCGGCGCGCCGAGTCCACGCGAGTCTGTCAGGAGCACCGTTCCGAGGACCGCTTGGGACGGCATTACACCACGGCTCGGGCCCCCGGGCTAGGGCGCGGGACTATCCCTTCCGGGGCCCGGGCATCCTCGGGGAGACAGGAGGTTCGAGGCCCGAGCGGGCTCGCCGGTCGCGGCACCGAGCCTCGCCCGGTGCCCAGGAGGTCGCGGCTCAGTAGCCCTCGCGCCGGGCCGCCCGCATGGCCTCGGCCGCCCGGATCTCCTCGGCGAACATCCCGACGTGGAGCGGGCACGGCGGCGCGTTCGTCTCGACATACTGGCACTCCAGCTGGTTGCACTGGACGAAGTAGCCGCTCGGACGCGTGAGGTGTGGCGGTCGGGTCAGCCGGATCATCACCGTCTCCGACACGACGGGGCACCGGAACTCCCGGGGGCGAGTCGCGCGCATGGGCTCAGGCCGCGCCGCGGCCCGTGATCACCGGGACGGCGGCCGCCGCGGCGCGCCTGGTGACGGCGTCCCGAAGGCGATCCGACGGTCGCGGCATGCGAGCATCCCCCGATCTGGCGCGGGCGTTAGCGTGGCCTCCCCGAAACGTGAGTCCGCCGGCCGCGGGGTCCGCGCGCTCCAAGCGCGCAGCGAGAACGTCGACGGCGGGGCGGGACCCTCGAGTCCGGCAGGAGTGCCACCCGGAGGATAGCACAGGCCCGATCCGGCTACCCGCCCGCCACGCCCTGCGCGTTCACGTAGAGGGAGTAGAGGCCGTGACTCGCCGCCATGAACAGGCGGTTCCGGTAGCGGCCCCCGAAGCACAAGTTCGCGCAGCGTTCGGGCAAGGCGATGTGGCCGATCGGCTGGCCGCTCGCCGTGAACACCCGCACGCCATCCAGCTCCGCATCCCCCATCCCCCAGCCGCACCAGAGGTTGCCGTCCACGTCGACGCGAAAGCCGTCCGGGGAGCCGCCCGGACCCGCGTCGATCAGCACCCGGCCGCGGGCGAGCTTCGCGCCGCCGGCGGTCACGTCGTACGCGAGGATCGTGCGGTGAGGCATCGCGCGCGACGCGACCACGTAGAGCGTCGTCTCGTCCGGCGAGAAGGCGAGTCCGTTCGGACCCGCGATGTCGTCGGCCATCACCGCGAGCTGCCCCGTCTGGCCGTCGAGCCGGTACACCGCCGGCGGGTTCTCCGACTCGTCCTTGTGCCCCTCGTAGTACCCGAGGATGCCGAAGAGCGGATCGGTGAACCAGATCGCGCCGTCCCGCGCGACGACGACGTCGTTCGGAGAGTTGAGCTTCCGGCCGTTGTAGGAGTCCGCCAGCACGGTGATGGCGCCGTCGGGCTCCGTGCGCGTGACGCGCCGCGCGTCGTGCTCGCACGTGACGAGCCGGCCCTGCCGGTCCCGCGTGTTCCCGTTGGCGTTGTTGGACGGCTTGCGGAACACCGAGACCGCGCCCGTTTCCTCCTCCCAGCGCAGAATGCGGTTGTTCGGAATGTCGCTCCACAGGAGATATCGGCCGTCGCCGAACCACACGGGGCCCTCCGACCAGCGGCAGCCCGTGTAGAGGCGCTCGACGGAGGCCAGCATCAGCCGGTACTGGTTGAAGGCCGGATCGAGCACCCGGACGGCCGGGTCGGGATAGCGCTCGCTCGGTTCCCACATGGTCGTTCGCCTCCAGGCAGAGAGACCTACGGTAACGCGTCCAGGAGCGCCGCGTGCCCCCGCACTTGGCCGATCAGTGCTGGGCGACGTCGAGAAACGGCGTGCCCGGCTCGCTCACGTAGAAGATCACGACCCGCATCGGCTCCGTCGTGCTCCGGTTGTAGCCCGTCATCTTCACCTGGGGCGGCTCCACCATCGCCTGGCCGGCGGTCACCGTGACAGGAGTGTGCCCTTCCATCTCCAAGGTGAAGCTACCCTCCAGCACGAGGAACGTCACCGGGAACCGGTGGCTGTGAAAGGGCGTCACGTCGCCGGGCTTGAGGGTCGCGACGATGACGCGGACCTCCTGCTGCTCGCCCTTGGGCATGCCCTGCACGATCGCGCTGAGGACCGGCGCCGGCGGGCCCGGCGGTTGCGCCCCCGCCATCAACGGCGCGACCAGGGTCATGAGCACGATACCGAGCCCCATACTCCTGCGCATGTCGCGGTCTCCCTTCGTTCGGAGGTGGTCGGACCCGCCGAGTCTACAGCGCCGACCGCCGCCTTGAAACTCGAAGTCGCCTTCCGGTCCCGCGGGCCCCACGCCGACTTGCGCCGTCCGTCACCCCGCGAGCCCCCTTCCGGCCGCCGGCCCAGGGGGAGCGCTCCGGCGCCCCGATGCCCTTGCCGGCCCCATCGGGCACGCGCTATCGTTTCGACGCGTCGGCCGAACGGCCAAGCCGAGGACGGTCACCCGAAGCTGGTATGGGCCGGAGGGTCCACGACCCTCGGCCTGACGATCCCGCCGGCCGGGGCTGGCGCGAGCGGACCAGGTGATCCTGTGATCAGCCGGAGGCAGCTACTGCTCGCGGTGGGCGCGGGCGCGCTCAGCCCACCACTGCGCGCGCACGCACAGCAACCGGGGCCGTCCCGCGTCGGCTGGCTCTCCCTCGACCGGGACGAGAGCTCGCCCTTCTTCGGCCCCTTTCGCGCGGGCCTGCGCGAGCTGGGCTACATCGAGGGCCGCAGCGTGATCATCGATCCCCGTTGGGCGGCGGGATCGAGGGAGCGCCTCGAGCTGATGGCTTCCGAGCTGGTCGCGTCGAGGCCGCACGTCATCGTCACGCAAGGGGGCGCGCTTCAAGCATTTCGCAGGACCGCGCCCGCCGTACCCATCGTGTTCGGCTACAGCGGAGATCCGGTGGAGGCGGGTTTCGCGGAGAGCCTGGCTCGGCCGGGGCGCACCTTCACCGGCGTGTCGTTTCTCTCCCTGGAGCTCGTCGGCAAGCGGATCGAGCTGCTCAAGGACGTGCTGCCGAAGCTCACGCGGGTCTCGATCCTCGCCAGTCCCGAGCATCCGGGCGAGCAAGGGGAGCTGCGCGTCTCGCAGGCCGCGGCGAAGGCGCTCGGTCTGGGCCTCGAGTATTTTCCGGTCCGCGACGAGCCGGAGATGGACCAGGCATTCGCGGCCATTCCAAGAGCACGAAGCGAGGCATTGGTGGTGTTCCCCGACGCCTTGACGCTGCGCGCTCGCGAGCGCATCGCACGGTTCGGCCTCGATCAACGAATGCCGGTCGTCTCGGGCTGGGCCCAGTTCGCGGAGAGCGGGTGTCTCATGACCTATGGCCCGAACCTGCCGGCGTCATTTCGCCGGCTGGCGACGTATGTCGACCGGATCCTCAAGGGCGCCAGGGCGGCCGAGCTCCCCGTCGAGCTACCGACGAGCGTGGAGCTCGTCGTCAACCTGAAGACGGCGAAGGCCCTCGGGCTCGCGATCCCGCCGGCGGTGCTGGCACGGGCGAACCAGGTGATCGAGTAACGCAGCGCCGCGCCTGGCCGGTCGGCTCCTCGGTCTCCTCGCCGCGCCACCGGGCAAGATCGCAAAATCGGCGATCTCGTGCCTGGCCCCGTCACCGGCGGCTGTCTTACCCGCGAGGCAAAGGACCTCGATGCCAGCCCGAAATCACGTCAGGCAAAAGGCGTGGCTGCCCAGTCTCGGCTCCTACTGGACGGGGTCCAGCACGACCACCGGGATCTCGCGCTCGGTCTTGCGCTGATAGTCGGCATAGGGTGGCCAGAATTTCAGCGCCTTCTCCCAGAGTCGCGTCCGTTCCGTGCCCGTGGCGGTTCGCGCCCGCGCCTGAAACTTCTTGGTCCCGACCTGAACCTCGACCACGGGGTCAGCCAGGATGTTTTGATACCATCCGGGGTGCTGCGGCGCGCCACCCTTGGAGGCGACCACGAAATAGCTGTCGCCGGCCTCCCCGTAGAACAGCGGAAAGATGAAGCTCTCCCCTGACTTCCGCCCCTTCGTCGTCAGCAGCAACGACGGAACGGTCAGCTCCGGCCGACCGGGCTGCGTCATCTTGTACATGTGCCCGTCGGTGCCGCCGCTCGAAAGGTAGCGGTTGGTGTGTTCCACCATCCAATCCGGAAGATTCGGGGCGAGCTTGGCTCTGGCCATGACCTGATCTCCTCTTCATCGATCCGTACGCCGTACCAATGGCGTCTGGTGGAGGTCTTACCATCTCCTCACGCCACAGGCCACCTCGCTCGTGGGCCTGTGTTCCTGCCGGCCGTATCAACGTGATCGCGTCGCCATTGTCCGGTCCGCCCCTTGGCACCGCCGAGCTACCCCGGCACCCGGTCATGGCCGCGACTCACTGACCGAGGAGACGCCCGAAACCGCGCACGGGGTCCTGAACTCCCGTGATGCGGAGCGCGTGCCACAACGTCGCCGCCTGGCTGGTCACCACGGGCTTGCCCAGATCACGCTCGAGGCGCTCGACGATTCCCGCCGTGGGCAGCCCCGTTCCACTGATGAGGACGGCATCCGCGTCCGCGGAATCGGCAGCGCGCCCGAGTGCGTAGGCGCGCGCCTCCGTCTCCTCGTAGATGTTGGCCACATCGTCGAGGCGATGGTACCCGACGACGTCAAAGCCGGCCGCCTGCCAGTACGCGCGCCCCGCAACGCTGATGGCGTCGGGATACGGCGTCCCCAGGCCCAGCCGGCGGACGCCCAGATGGTGAAGGGCCGCGATGATCGCGCGCGCGGCGGTGAAGGCGCGGGTACCGGCCAGCCCCTGGAGGCGGTCGAGGAGCGCCGGCTCGCGCGCGTAGCCCGTCAGGTAGCTCACCCCCGTGTGGGCCAGCGCGACGACGTCCGGGCGGAGCGCCGACAGGGAATGCGTCGCGGCGGGCAGGGAGTCGAGGTAGCCGAGCGTGCGCTGCTCCATGCCCTCGGCGGCGCCGGGATCGCCGGCCACGGTCTCGAGCCGCGCGAAGTGGATCGTCACGGACGGCGGCGCCATCCGGTACAGCTCCGGCTCGACGGTCGGGTTGCCGGCCGGCACGAGCACGCCCAAGCGCGCGCGCGTCGTCATCATCGATTGAACGCTAGTCGGCCTTCGAACGGGAAGTCAAGGCGCCCTGGAGATCCCGGTAGGGAGCGGCCGCGCCCCTCTCGCGTTCCGCTACACGTACTCCGTCCGGGTTCGCTGATCGGCGAGCCGCCGCATCCGCCTCTCCTCTCGCGACCTCGATCAGCGAGGGTCCATCGTGTCATCGAGGGTCATCACGACTTGGCGCGATGCGGCCTGAATCCAAGGGTTTCCCAGACCTGACCGTCCCCGTCCGTCGCCGGCGTGCGCCGATCGCTCCCATGTCGGCGCTCGGCTCTGAGGGCAGCCCCTAGTCCGGGCGGTCTCCGGCGCTCGCACAGACGTCGGTCGACGACCAAGGTGATTCTCGGGTTGTCGCCGAAGCTCTCGTTCAACTGGCGGCAGAGCTCGGGGCGATCGCGGCGAACCACGACGAGCCAACGGCCCACCGGGGGCCGCGCAGTCGCGGCGCCGCTCTCATGGCCCCGATCCGCGCAGGGCGCCGCCCAGTGGATGGCGCAGACATGTCCTTCGTGGACCCAGTGTCGATCGCATTCCTCGCAATAGTGCGTGTGGTGACCCGCTGTCGGCGGCGAGGGCTCCAGCTCGGTCAAGGAGTCCACCAGCCGCTTCCAGAGAATCTCCAGTCGCTTCCGAGGAGCCTTCGAGACCTCTGGACGGCTGCGCAGCCGCAGGCGCTCGAGATGCTTCGACCAGCCGTGTCGGAACGGATTGTCCATCGGGATTCAACCGGGGTCTGACCGGACCCGTGCGCCGTATCACTCCCCGCACGGGCAGGTCGCGGAGACGGCGCTTACTCGTCACTCACCGTCAACTCACTTCATCATCTCATTCACGCGGCCAGCGTGGAAATGCGACTGAGCCCGCAGTGCGTCTGGACGACCACGTCCAGCGGGCCGGTCAGCTCCCCCGCGTCAGCGCGCTGGCGCGACGCGAAGGATCCGGCCCTCGCGGCGATCCGTCAGGAGATAGACGAAGCCGTCCGGACCCTGTTGCACGGCGCGGAGGCGCTCGTTCAGGTCCGCGAGGTACCGCTCTTCGCGCACAACGCGCCCGTCCGCCATCGTCAGCCGGACCAGGAGCCCCGGCTTCAGCGAGCCGATGAGGATGCTGCCCTTCCAGCCGGGTAGCCCGTCGCCCGTGTAGAAGGCCATCCCGGACGGCGCGATCACGGGATCCCAGTAGTACACGGGCTGCTCCATGCCGGGTTTCCCAGTGCCCTCGCCGATCTTCGCGCCCGAGTAGTCCACGCCGTACGTGATGACGGGCCAGCCGTAATTCTTGCCGGCCTCCGGGTGGTTCAACTCGTCGCCGCCGCGCGCGCCGTGCTCCACCGTCCAGAGCTGGCCCGTCTGGGGATCGAGGGCAGCGCTCTGCACGTTGCGGTGCCCGTAGGACCAGATCTCGGGGCGCGCGTCGGCGCGGCCGACGAACGGGTTGTCGCGAGGCACGGAGCCGTCCGGATTGATCCGCACGATCTTGCCGAAGCCGACCGCGAGGTCCTGGGCCTTGTCGCGATAGGCGAATCGGTCGCCCTGCGTGACGAACAGGGTCCCGTCGCGCGCAAAGACCAGACGGGAGCCGAAGTGGTTCCCTCCGCTCACCTTCGGCTGTTGCTGGTAGATCACGCGCACGTCCTCGAGGCGTCCCTCGCCGAGCCGTCCGCGCGCGACCGCGGTTCCGGCGATGCCGCCGGATCCCGGCTCCGCGTAGGAGAGGTAGATCCAGCGGTTCTCGGCGAAGCGGGGATCGATCACGACGTCGAGCAGGCCGCCCTGGCCTCCCGCCGCCACGTCCGGCACGCCCCGGAGGGGATCGGACAGCCGACCGTCTCGATCGACGAGGCGGAGCCGGCCCGGACGCTCGGTGACCAGCATGCGGCCGTCGGGCAGGAAAGCCAGCCCCCAGGGATGCTCGAGCCCCCGCGCGACGGTTTCGGCGCGGACGACGCCGTCGATAGGCGCCGGTGTCGGCGACTGCGGCGCCTGGGCCGAGGCGTTCTGCATCGCGGCCATCGCCAGCAAGCCGACGACCATCGCGCCGCCAGGTGTTCGGATTGACATGGGGTCTTCCTCCATAGTCCTTCGGCTCGCCGAGCGGTCTCGGAAGCACTGGGCCGCCGCATGCCGGTCGTAGCGCCGGATGGCCGCTGGTACGACACGACGACGCGGCGCGGACGTCTTGACGCGCCTCTCGTCCAGGCGAGATCACACGAGCCAGGATCGCTTCGCGCGCACGATCGCTTCGCCCGGGCCGCACCACTCGGTGGTCTCGCTCTTTGCTCTTCTCAACATAAAGCGCTTCGGACCTCGGCGCCACGTCGGCGGGCCGCGGAGCGAGCGAGGTGTGGCATGGCCCGGACTGTCATCAAGCGAGAGCCCGCCGCTCGCCAGGCGCGCGCGTCCGCCTCGAAGTCGCCGAAGACGGTCAGCGTCAATCCCACGACGGGCGACACGCTGGCAACCTAACGCGCGCTGGACGAGGCGGGGATTGAGGCGCGGCGAGTCAAGGCGGCCGACGCGTGCCGCCGGTATCGGTCGACGCCGTTCGCCGAACGGGCACGGATTCCGACGCGCGCGGCCAACATCCTCGGGGGAAGCCCTCGGCCGAGGACGGGCCCGGCGACAGGGCGCGCGCAGACGCGGTCGGCTACAGAGCTCGGCCAACCAGGCGGGGGCAACCCTACTGGAGTCACCCGTGCATGGTCAAGCCGCCGGACACGCTGATGACCTGTCCGGTGATGAAGTTGGCGTCGTCGCTCGCAAGGAAGGCGACGATGCCCGGGATGTCCTCGGGCTGGCCGAGGCGTTTCAGGGGGATCGCGCGCTTGAGGCCCTCGTAGATTTTCTGGCCGTACTCACCCTCGCCCATGAACGAGCGCAGCAGCGCCGTGTCGGTGGGGCCCGGGCACACAACGTTGACGCGCACGTCCTTGCGCGCGGTCTCGCGCGCCAACGTCTTACTGAAGGCGATGATGCCGCCCTTGCACGCCGAGTACACCGATTCGCCCGACGAACCGACGCGGCCCGCGTCGGACGCGATGTTGATGATCTTCCCCCCGCCCGCGTCGATCATCAGCGGCACGACCGCATGGTGCAGGTTCAGAGGGCCGCGCAGGTTGATCGCGATGACCTTGTCCCAGAACTCGGGCGTGGTCTCCACGAACTGCATCGCGACATCCCAACCGGCGTTGTTGACCAGGATGTCGATGCGACCGCGCTCGGCGTGGACTTGCCGGATGATCACGGCAACGGCCGCATGGTCGGTGATGTCCAGCGGACGCAGGATCAGCTGGTCGGCGAATTCCTTGAGCTGGCCGCCCAGCTCCTCCAGGCCCGCAGCGTTCAGGTCCAGTCCCACGACGGTGGCGCCTTCCTCACAGAACCGGCGCACGAGCGCGCGGCCGATGCCGCCCGCGGCGCCGGTGATCACGGCTACTTTTCCCTTCAATCCACGCATGTTCACGGCTCCTGATCTAGGATTGTCGCTTCACTGCGGTCCGCTCGCTGCGCGGCCCCAACAAACAGGGCGCCCTGCTGCAAATGCCACGCGGGGGGCGTCGCCGCCCCCCGATCGAGTGGTGAGCCGCGAAGGGGTCGAGCCTTCAACCTGCTGATCGAGAGTCCCGCTGGGGGCCGCGCTCCGCCACTCACCAGACCCCATCCGTCCGCCAACCGGCAAGACGTCTCGAGTGTTCCCGCCCGTTCGTCGTCGTACATCTGGGTGACTTGAAGCCATCGCGGAACCAGATTGCCTGGTCCGCAGGGGTCAGCTACTCCTCGAGGAGCACGCAGTCCCGGGGGTCGGCGCTGACGAAGACCTCCTCGCCCTCGGCCATCGGCTCCGATGCCGCCGAGCGCACGATGAGGCGCCGCCCGTCCCAGTCCACGTGGTACTGAGTGAAGTCGCCGTGGAACACGCGCTGCCGGATCCGGGCGGGCCACACGTTGACCGATCCGGGCGACGGCGCGCGCGCGAGGCGAAGGCGCACGGTGCGGATGGCCACGAGCGCCTCGGCGCCGCTCCGGCGGTCGAGGGCGGTCCCGTGAAGGAGCGCGCCGCTCGGCGTCTCGATGACCACGCGCCCGTCCTGCTCGAGGTCGGGCCGTCGCCGGCCGCGGATGAGGTTCGCCGACCCGACGAAGTCGGCCACGAACGTGTTGCGGGGGCGGTCGTAGATCTCGCCCGGTGTCCCGACCTGCTCGATGGCCCCGTCCCGCATCACCACCACGCGGTCGGAGATGGCCAGCGCCTCCTCGAGGTCGTGGGTGACGTACACCGAGGTGATGCCGAGCCGGCGCTGGAGCTCCTTCAGCTCGACCCGCATCTCCCCGCGCAGCTTGGCGTCGAGGTTCGACAGTGGCTCGTCGAAGAGGAGCACCGAGGGGGAGAAGACGAAGGCGCGGGCGAGAGCCACCCGCTGCTGCTGGCCGCCGGAGAGCTTGGCGGCGCTGCGGCGGCCGAGGTCACCCAGCTGGACCAGGTCGAGCGCCTCGCGCACCCGCGCCGTCACCTCCGCGTCCGGCCGCTTCCGCACCCGCAGACCGTAGGCGACGTTGTCGAAGACGCTCATGTGCGGCCAGATGGCGTACGACTGGAAGACCATCGACAGTCCGCGGTCCTCGGCGGGAACGTTCACCCGCGCGGCGGACGAGAAGACCGGGCTGCCGCCGATCCGGATCTCGCCCGACGCCGGGCGCTCGAGCCCGGCGATCGCCCGCAGCGTCGTCGTCTTGCCGCAGCCCGAGGGGCCGAGCAGGGTCAGGTGCTCGCCCGCGGCGACGTCGAACGTCACCCCGCGCACCGCGACCACCGCGCCGTAGTGGACGGTCAGGTCGCGGACCTCGATCGAGGCCTGGCGCGCGCTCACTCCGCTCCCGCCTGGACAGCTCGGCGCGCCGCCGCGAAGAGCACCGCCAGCGCGACGGCCACGGCCAGGGTCTGCAGCACGGCCATCGCCGCCGTGAGCTCGGAGTGGGTGGAGAACCAGGACTCGACGATGGCCGGCGTCAGGACCTTGGCCTTGGGCCCCATCAGCAGGATGGACGCGCCGAGCTCCCGCACGCTGGCGATGAAGAGCAGGAGCCACGCCGCGATCAGGCCCGGCCGGAGCAGCGGCACGGTGACGGTGCGCAGCCGGTAGCCCCAGCCGGCGCCGCACATCTGGGCGGACTCCTCGAGCGAGCGGTCGATCTGGAGGATGACGCCTGCGATCGTCCGGAGCCCGAGCGGCAGGAACACGGTGAGGTATGCGATCAGGAGCAGCCACAGCGTGCCGTAGATGGGGATCGGGAAGACCAGCCACGCCCACAGCATCCCGAAGGCAAAGACCAGGCGCGGCACCGCCTGCGGGAACATCAGGAGATACTCGATGGCGCCGGCGCCGGGCAGCCGCGAGCGATAGATCAGCCACGCGAGGAACCCCATCAGGGGGACGCCGATGCTCGCGGTGGCGACGCCGAGGAGGAGGCTGTTCCAGAGGGCGGATTGGACCGCGTCGAGGGACAGGGCGGTCGCGTAGTTGGCCAGCGTGAAGTTGTCCCGGCGCGGCCAGAGCGCCGTCAGCCGCTGGAACGAGGCGTAGACGATCGTCAGCACGGGGAGGAACACGGCGACGGCGAGGTACGCGACGCAGAGGGCGAAGAGCGGCCAGCGGAGGCCGCGGACGTCCAGAACGCGCGGGCGGAAGGCCTTGCCGGTGATGGTAGCGTAGGTGCCGCGGGTCACGATGCGGCGGTAGATCCGCACCATGGCAAACATCACGGCGAACAGCGCCACCCCCATGGCGGCCGCCGTCGGGAACCGCGGCGGGTACTGCGACACCAACTGGTACATCGCCGTGGTGACGACGTAGAAGCGGCTCGGGAGCCCGAGGACCAGCGCCGCCGAGAACGAGCCCAGCATCTCGGCGAAGACGAAGATGGCGGCGCCCAGGACGCCGGGCAGGACCAGCGGCAGCGTGATCCTGAGCATGGTCCGCAGGCGCCCGCCGCCCAGCACCTGCGAGGCCTCCTCGAGCGCGGGGTCCATCGACTTCATCACGGCAGCGATCATCACGAAGGCGACCGAGCCCTCGAAGAGGGCCATCACCCACGCGATTCCCCAGGGCGTGTTGATGTCGATCAGGTGGCTCCGACCCCCCAGCGCGCGCCAGAGCTGGTTCGCGAAGCCGCTGCTGGCCGAGCCGATGAGCGCCCACGCCAGGGCGCCCATGAGCGGGGTCACGTAGTAGGGCATGGCCATCAGCTGCTCGAGCGCGCCCCGGCCGGGGACGTTCGTGCGCGAGAGAATCCACGCCATGGTGAATCCGACGACCACCGCGAGGACGGTGGCCGCGCTCGCCACCATCAGCGTGTTGCCGAAGATGTGGGCGTAGCGGCCGAGGCCCGTGAAGTTGTCGAGGCCGTACGCCTCGGGCGGGCGCGCCTGCGGGTCACCCACGCTGAGCGAGGCCTGGATCAGGTAGCGCGATCGGGTAGAGGACCAGGGCGGCCGCGGCGCCGCCGACCACCAGGCTGACAAGGAGCGGGCCCGGCCGCCAGGACCGGGCCCGCCCGACGAGGTCCACGGCGCGGGGCTCAGAGCCCCATGAGCGCGTTCCACTCCTTCACGAACACGGGATGGCTCGCCACGTAGTCGTTCCAGTCCGACGGGAACAGGAGCTTGAAGTCCGACAGCCGCTTGCCGGTGGGCATCGGCTCGGCGTCCGTCCGCAGCGACCCGTAGAGAAGGATCTTCTGGTTCTGGTAGACGGCCTGGCCCCGCTTGGACAGGGCCCAGTCCACGAAGAGCTTCGCCGCCTCCGGATGGGGCGCCCGGTTGACCACCCCGATGAAGAACGACGTCGCCGGGAGCCCGTCGGCCGGCGCCACGAACTCGATCTCCGCGCCCTTCTCCGAGAAGAGCGTGTAGCCGGCGTACTCCGCCAGCACGCACATGCGATCCTCGCCCTTGGACAGCCGGTCGAAGAGCTGGGCGCGCGCGTCGAACCCCTTCGGCCGCTGCTTGGCAAACTCCTGCCAGAACTCGGCGCCGTAGAGCTTCCTCAGCATGTACCACTGGGCGTGCTGCATGCCCGACGTGGCGAGCTTGGCGCTGATGCCGTCCTTGTAGGCCGGGTTGAGGATGTCCTTCCACCCCTTGGGCGCCTGGTCCGCCGTCATCTTGGTGCGGTTGTAGGCGATGCCGGCGAAGGTGACGCCGCCCCAGCCGTAGTAGCCCGCCGGATTCGACTGGTGCTCGGGCTTGTACGCCGCATACTCCGGCGAGAGGTACTGCTCGTACCCGCCCTTCTTCTGGAAATCGATGGCCGGCGAGATGTCGGAGACCTGGAGCACGTCGACGCCGAAGCGTCCGGCCGACCGCTCCGCGGTGATCTTCGCGTAGAGCGCGCCGGTCTGGAGGCGCACGTAGCTGGTCTTGATCTTCGGGAAGTCCTTCTTGAACGCGTCGAGCAAGACGCCGATGGCGGCCTCGCCGTCGTGGCCGTAGTAGACGACCTCACCCTCCTGCTCGGCCTTGGCGACGTCGGCGCCGGTCTGGAAGTCCAGTACCTTCGTGCTGCGCACCTGGGCGGACGCGCCCGGTGCGCGTCCCAGGAGCGACGTCCCCGCGGCGGCGAGGGCTCCGGTCGCGAGGAAGCGGCGACGGCTGACAGGGATGTTGCCAGGCTCAGCCATGGGATCTCCTCCAAGTTGAGGATGTCGCGACGGGTTGGTCACCCCGTCCCCCGACACTATCACCGGATCGCGGACCAGTGCCAGCGTCAGTTCTGGTGAGCGCGCCTCCGCCAGGCTGCCGGCGGCCCGCTTTGGACCATCGGCCCTCTAAGGGAATCGCCCGGCGGCGCAGCACAACCGCTCGGGGGGGTACAGATCGAGTACCGAAATGCCCGACCAACGGCCGATCCCCGTCGGAAGGCAGGACGTGCCAGGCGTGACCCTCCCAAGCGAGGATAGAAGATCGGCCCGCACCTCAGACGGCCACTATGCTCCCCTCTCGGTGTGGTCACGCAGCATGATGAGCAGCATCCGGGCCGCCTCCGGCGCATCGACCGCGTGGGCCACGTCGGCCGGCATGCGCACGATGCTGCCCGGCGTCGCGCGGACGGCGGTCCCACCGATCGTCAGGGTGAGGCTGCCTTCGAGGACGAGCACGAGCGCGTCGAACGACGACGTGTGTTCGGTGAGTCCCTGCCCCGCATCGAAGGCGAAGAGCGTGAGATTGCCCCCGGCAGTTTTCGCCAGTACTCGGCTCGCGATCCCCTGTTCGGTGGGCGCAATGAGCGAGTGCAGCTGCAGCGCCTTTGCGGGCGGAATCGTCGCGGTGATGGGGGACATGCGGATCTCCTGTTCCTCTCGAGTCGGATGCCACGCGACTGCCCCGGACGACAGTCTACCCCGTGGGCCGCCGGCGGGTCCGGGAAGGGAGCGGCGGACGATCACGTCCCGACCGGTGTCCAAGACGGACATGGCCCGGTCCGGAGCGCTGATCACGGTCCTCATGCACCGCTCAAGGCCGGTGACCGCATGGTAGGGTTCGAGCATGGACCCGCTCGCGGGCTCGCCGTGGAGCGCACCCGGGACCGTGGCCGGGTTCGCGCAGTCCCTCCCGAACGCCGTCCTGATGCGATTCGCGGAGACCGAGTGGCGGCGTGGCGATCGCACGCGGGTGCTCGACCTCGGCTGCGGGGCGGGGCGCAACGCGATCCCGCTGGCACGTCTGGGCTGGACCGTCTTCGGGATGGATCTCTCCTGGCCGATGCTCTGCGCCGCTGCCCAGCGCGCCCGGGAGGATCCCGTCGACGGCCGCGTTCATCTAGCCCTCGCCGCCATGGACGGACTCCCGGTCCGGGACCGCTGCACCGATCTCCTCATCGCCCACGGCATCTGGAATCTCGCGCGTTCCGTGGCGGAGTTCCGGCGGGCGCTTGGAGAGGCGGCCCGGGTGGCCCGGCCGATGGCCGGCCTGTTCCTCTTCACCTTCTCCCGCACCACCCTTCCACCGCAAACCGACCCCGTGCCGGGCGAGCCCTTCGTGTTCACCCAGTTCTCGGGGCAGCCGCAGTGCTTCCTGACCGAGGACCAGCTCGTCCGGGAGTTGGACGTCGTCGGGTTCACGCCGGACCCGGGCGTGCCGCTCCGAGAGCACAATCGGCCACAGCCAGGGAAGCTCCACACCGGGGCTGTGCCAGTGATCTACGAAGGCGCCTTCCGCTACACGGGCTGACTACTCCGCGCGGCCAGTGCCTCAGAGCATGGCCCGGTGACGGCCCCGGGTAGGCGAACGTCCCGCCCAGAAGCTGCCGTCCTGAACCACGTCAGGAACGCCCAGGGGTGGACTCGGCCCCGCATCGTCGGGGCATCGGCGGCTCCGGCATGCGGATCCCCGATCGGCGGAACGAAGGAGCGTGGTCACGGGTATTTGAGCAGTCGCTCGCGACTTCAATGCCGACGGGATCCCCTGAGGAGGCGGCCGATGCGGTGCTCTAACGCGTCTCCAGAGCCAATGCCTCCAGGAACCGCGTGGTGGGGACGTGATGCTCGTTTCGGCGGAGCATGTCATGCCGGAAGGTCCAGGGATGGCACTCCAGGCCCCCCTTGAGGAGGATTCGCCCAGGCAGGCCGCGCACGTCATAGGCACAGACCACGACACTGGGCAGCCGCCGCAGGACATCGGTCGTCCGGGCTTCCATCGCCAGCAGGTCGCTGTCCGACGGCCAGCCCGGCTGGCCCCATCCAACGTTGCCGAGGATCCGGATTGCCGGGACGCCGCGATCCACGGCAGCTTTGATTCGGTCGTCGAGATGGCGAAGGATGGCGTTGCCCGAGAGGGGGCCCGGGGCAACATGCAGGCGATCCTCTCGGCCGAGTCCCTCGGGATCGAGTCCCCGCCGCTCGAGGGAGGCCAGCACGCGGTTGTTGGCCCCCTCGTGACCGACGAGCACAGCGATCTCGTCGCGCGCCAAGCCCGCCGCCAGGAAGTCCGCCGTCGCCTCGAACTCCTGGTCCGACTCCCAGAGATACGCGACATGGTCCCCCAGCGCCACGAGCGCGTCCCCCAGGCCGAGGGGCAGGCTGGGCTCACGGGGAGCGTGGCTGGAGGGTCCTCGGGTCCGGAAGACCCCGAGCAGGCGCGCCTTGTCGGCGGCGAGGTCCACCGGCGGCGCCTCCCGGAGACTGTGGAGCGCGTTGACGACGAGTCGCGTCTCGGCGAGGTAGGTTTCACAGCCCGGACAGACCCGGCAATGCATCTCGAAGCGGTCCCGCTCATCCGGGGCCAACCCGCCCTCCAAGTACGCCGTCACCTGTTCCACAACCTCCTGGCATCGCATGTCAGCAGACCGGACCATCCCGGCTCACCCCCCTTCGAGATAGGATGCCAGGGCCGCTCGCACCTTGGACCGGGCTCGGTGCAGGAGCACCCGCACGTTAGTCTCGCGAAGACCCAAGGCGTTACACACTTCTTCCGACGACCATCCTTCCACGTCTCGGAGGTTTACGACGAGCCGCTGGTTCGGGGGCAATCCCTCAATCGCGGCCCGAAGCCGGTCTCGGGTTTCCTGAGCCACGAGCCGGCGCTCTGGCGACGGTCCCAGGTCTTGGAGCGCCCGCGCCCAGTGACCGGGCTCGGTCGGGCGATCCGCGGGGAGAAAGCGGTCGGGGTGGACAGGCCAGCTCCGCGTCGTCCGGGTCGGATGACGACCCCAGGCTCGCGAACGGCACGGTGCGCCCCTCCCGCACGGCCCGGGTCTTGGCTCGGTTGATGAGGATCCGGAAGATCCAGGTCTTCAGCGACGAGCGGCCCTCGAAGGCCCAGAGCCCCTGGATGACCCCCAGCCAGGTATCCTGGATCACCTCCTCGACCACGGCCGAGTTGTCGACGTAGAGGCGCGCCACCCGCCGAAGGCTCCCCTGGTGCGTATCGACCAGGGTTGCAAAGGCCTGCTCGTCGCCGCGCCGGAGCGCTTCGACGAGGGAAAGATCCGCCGAAGGGGGGAAGGCGCCCCAGCCGCGTCGGCGACACGGCCCGCGGACGGCTGTTGCGCATCCTGACTCACTGGCTGCCTCCGATGTCCGGCCCGCGCACGCTCGGCAGCGATCCTACCGCGCGGTGACCGGCCCAGTCCAACGGGTCCACCCTCGATCGCTGTAACACACGGCCTTGTCGCGGGACTAACCGGTGTGACTCGAGAGCAGCACCACGATTGAGGCGAACTCAACCAATCAACGTTTCGGACGCCCCGTTGGGGCAGCGGAGGAGGCCACCATGGTGAAGCATCGCACCCGCATCATCGACGGACTCTCGATCTTCTATCGCGAGGCAGGTGATCCGGGGAAGCCGGCGATCGTCCTCCTACACGGGTTCCCCACGTCATCGCACATGTACCGCCACCTGATCCCCGCGCTCGCAACCGAGTTCCACGTAATCGCGCCGGACTATCCCGGCTTCGGCCAGAGCGCGGCTCCCTCGCCGTCGTCGTTCCGGTACACGTTCGACCGGCTGGCCGACGTCATGGAGAAACTCCTCCTTGCCGAGCTGGGACTGGAGGCCTTCGGATTGTTCGTCCAGGACTATGGCTCGCCGGTCGGCTTCCGGCTCGCGACCCGCCACCCGGATCGAGTCCAGTGGCTCGTCGTCCAGAACGGCAACGCGTACGAGGAGGGGTTCACCGGGTTCTGGAACCATCTCCGCGAACAGTACTGGCAGAACCCGTCCCCCGAGACCGAGGCGCCGCTGCGTAGCTTCCTCACACCCGATGCGGCCCGGTGGATCTACACCGCCGGCGTCCGCGACATCGAGCAGGTCAGCCCGGACAACTGGATCGTCGACCTGGCTGCCCTCTCCCGACCTGAGAGCGAGCGGATTCAGCTCGACCTCTTCTATGACTACCGCACGAATGTCACGCAGTACCCGGTGTGGCAGCAATATCTACGAACCCGGAAGCCCCCGACACTCGTCGTCTGGGGCAAGAACGACCCGATCTTCGCCCCCGAGGGCGCCGAGGCGTTCCGCCGAGACGTCCCCGAAGCGGAGATCCATCTCCTCGACACCGGACACTTCGCCCTCGAGGAGGACCTGGATCGCATCGTGGCCCTGATGAAGGGCTTCTTCGCCCGCCGGGTGCGCGGCGGCACGGTCAGAGGAGGCCGGACCCCGGTTGCGGTGTGACGGCGATCTGAAACCGGGGTCGACCGGGTCGGCCCGGCCAGCGGCCACCGGGCTGACCCGGGTGCGGACCGGTCACCAGGGCGCGGGCACCCGGACCTCGAGGTCGGTCGGAGCTTGGGAGTGGCCTGGCGGGTGAGCATGCGCGGTGCGACAGGGGCGACGATGCATCCTATCGGTGAGTGCGCCGCGCCGACTCGTACCAACCCTGCGAGGATCTAGCTCGCCCTGTATATGGACGTCCAGAACCTCGGTCATCACGTCTCACTGGCGGTTGAGCACAACACGCTCCGCCGCCGAGAGAAGAGGAGGCAGCCATGACGTTCCCCCGCATCGTCCTGTTCGCCGCTGCGCTGCTCGCGTGTGCGGCTCCTGGCCCAGGCATCGGGCCAACGATCGCGCGCGCACAGTCGACGCGCCCCTCCGATCCGGTACCCCTGTACACGAACCTCGGCTCCCACCACAAGTCCATTTCCACTAAGGTCCCGGCCGCCCAGCGCTACTTCGACCAGGGCCTGCGACTCGTCTATGGGTTCAATCACGCGGAAGCGATCCGCGCGTTCCAGCGCGCGGCGGAGCTCGATCCCACGTGCGCCATGTGCTACTGGGGGATCGCCCTCGCCTACGGTCCGCACGTCAACGCGCCCATGGACCCCGCCAGCGGCGTGGCCGCGTACGCGGCGGTGCAGCGCGCGCATTCGCTCATGGCTCACGCCACGCCGCACGAGCGCGCGTACATCGAAGCCGTCGCGCAGCGCTACGCGGCAGACCCACCTGCCGATCGGACGGAACTCGACACGCTCTACTCGCGCGCCATGGGAACCGTGGCGAGCACCTACCCGGACGACCTCGACGCCGCGACGCTGTATGCCGAATCGCTTATGGACCTTCGGCCGTGGAACTACTGGCGGCCGGACGGCACGCCATACCCCGGCACGGATGAGATCGTGCGCCAGCTTCGGAAAGTCATTGCCCGCAACCCGAACCACCCCGGCGCGTGCCATTACTACATCCACGCCGTCGAAGCGGTGAACCCGCAGGCCGCGGTGCCGTGCGCCGAGCGACTCGCGAGGCTCATGCCGGGCGAAGGACACATGGTCCACATGCCCGCGCACATCTACATCCGCGTCGGACGCTGGAACGACGCCGTGAAGGCCAACCAGCACGCCATCCACACCGACGAGGTGTTCATCGAAGGTCAGCAGCCGAAGGGCGTCTATCCGCTCGCGTACTACCCACACAACATTCACTTCCTCGCCTTCGCCTCTACAATGGCCGGTCGCAGCGCCATGGCCATCGAGGCGTCGCGCACGCTCACGTCCAAGGTGAACCTCGACGCTGCACGCCAGGTCGGTATGCTCCAGGAGATGCTGCCGTACCACGCGCTCACGCTCACGACGTTCGGAAGATGGGACGACGTGCTCGCTGAAGCGCTTCCGCCGTCGGACATCCGTTTCCCGTACGCAATGGCGCACTACGCCCGCGGCGTCGCGTACGCCGCGAAAGGACAGTGGGCGGACGCGCAGGCCGCGCTCGAGACGGTGACGGCGATCAACGCTGCCACGCCCGCGGCCGCCGACTCGAAGACTGCGCTCTCCATCGCGGAGCGCGCGCTGCTCGGCGAGATCGCGAGCCGCCGTGGCGACGTCAACACCGGTATCACCCACTTCCGTGAGGCGGTCGTCATCGAGGACGCGGGGCTCTACTTCGAGCCGCCGAAGTGGTACTACCCGATCCGGCACTCGCTCGCCGCCGCGCTCTTGAAGGCGGGTCAGTACACCGAGGCCGAGAAGGTCTATCGCGAGGATCTCCGCCGATTCCCCGAGAACGGTTGGGCCCTGTTCGGGCTCGCGCAAGCACTCCGCGCGCAAGGAAAGAGCAAAGACGCGGCCGCCGTGGACGCCCGTTTCCGGCGGGCCTGGGCGGGAGCGGACGTGAAGCTGGTCGCGTCCAGGTTCTAGGTTCAGAGACGAGTTGGAGCACCAAGATGGTCTATCGCTGGGCGTGCCGGTCCAGCCCCAGTCGCGGACCATGTCGATCTCATCATCATGCTCATGCTGCTAGGGCGAGACGCAGGAAAAGCCGTGGCCGGATGCGAGAGCGGCGTCGGCGGCAGCCTGATCCCAGTTCGTGAAGAGCAGCATTTCATTCGCTGCACCGAAATCGTGAAACCAGGCGTCGAAGCGGTGAACTACGCCCGACGAATCGATCAGCGAAAACGGAGCCGTCACGCGAAGCCCCAGGCGTCCCGCGAGCTCGACCCACAGCGTGGACGGATCTGTGGGCATCGGGGCGTCCGTCTAGCGCCCGCGATAACCCGCGGTAGCTGAACAAGACGACGCCGCCATCGGGTTCATCGGGAAGTTGGACGCGCGGAATACCAGTGACGGCTCGGAGGTTTGCCAGACCCCGAGGTGCCGGTCGAGGAACGTCGGCACCGGCATGTCACTTGCCGCCCTAGCCATTCAACACAGGGCGTTTCGGCCGCGGCACCCACGAGCGGGCGCGCTCTCGCGCGTGTGCACCCGGACACGCCGATCATGCAACTCCAGAAAGTCTTCGCGCTCGTCGATGTCCATGAGGCCGGTCAAGCGCAAGCCATCCTTCTCGAAGATGAAGTAGTCCTTATGGAGGTGCACCCACTTGCCCACCGCATCACGGTGGACGGGTGCTTCGGGTCACATGGCTGTCGCGGGACCTAGCTGCGTGCCACCGGACCAGCAGGAGACACGCGCGATCGCATTTCCGAGCACGCCCAGATCGGCCCGAGTCGCCGTGACGCAGTCGGTGGGGACAACAGTCAGCAAGGTCTCGAGGGCGGGAAAGAGGGTGGCATCAATCATTAAGTCTATCTTATCAGTTTGGTGAAAACGTTTCACTGGACTACAGAGTCGCGGGGGGACAGGATGCGGCAACGCCGGGGGCCACCGGTCGCCGTCGCCGTCTCGACGGCCGGACGAGCCTCGAGGAGGAGGCCTTCATGCCACGCACCCTGCTCGACAAGGTGTGGGACGCCCACACGGATCGGATGCTGCCGTCCGGCCAAACCCAGCTCCTTATCGGACTCCACCTCATTCACCAGGTGACGACGCCGCAAGCCTTCCAGGTGCTCAAGCGGTGACGGCGCCCGGACGGCTCGAGGGCGCGCGCCGGACCGCGCTCGAGTCGGTAATCGACATAGAAGCTCGCTCTCAGCTGTTTCCCCCAGGGGGGACAAGGACAGCCACTATGCAAGGCCCGCTGAAGCTCGGATTCTTCATCCAGCCAGTTCACCCGCCGCGCCGCCCCTATGCGGACGTCCTCCGCGAGGATCGCGAAGCGGTCGTCCTCGCCGATCGACTCGGCTATCGCGAAGCCTTCATCGGCGAGCATCTCGTCGACGCGGCCGAAACGATCACCTCGAGCCTCGCGTTCATCGCGAGCCTGGCCGATGCATGCCCGTCGATCACCTTCGGTACCGGCGTGCTTCCGCTCGCCAACTACCACCCGGCGATGGCGGCGGCGCAGGTCGCCATGGTCGACCATCTCGTCCATGGCCGGCTCGTGCTCGGAGTGGGGCCCGGCGTTCGCCCCGACGCGGAGGCGATCGGAGACCTGGGCTCGGATCGCAACCGAAAGACCCAGGAGGCGCTCGAGCACATGTGCCGGATCTGGAGCGAAGAGCCGCCGTACCGGATCGAAGGCGAGTTCTACCGGACCACCACGGAGGGCTCGTTCGATCCGCAGATCGGGGTCGGCGGCGCCATCCGCCCACTGCAACGGCCGCATCCGCCGATCGCAATCACCTCGATCCGCCCCGACGGCCGCGGACCGCACGCGGCGGGAGCTCGCGGCTGGACCGGGATCTCGGCCAGCTACGTCGGCGCGTACGTCGTCCGCGCCCACATCCAGAGCTACCTGGAAGGCCGGCGATCGGCGGGCCTGCCAGCCGACGCCTCCGGCTGGCGTGTGGCGCGCAGTGTCTTCGTCGCCGACGAAGCAACCACGGCGCGTCACTACGCGCATCGCGAGGACGGCGCCCACGGCTTCTACTTCCATGTGATGAAGACCAAGCTCGCGAAGGCCGGCGTCCTGGACGTGATGCGCGACTTTCGCGACCAGCCGGATTCCGAGCTCTCGACGAAGCGGTGCCTCGAGCGTCTCGTGATCGCGGGCACCCCGGAGAGCGTCGCGGACCAGATTCTCGAATTCCGCAACGAGGTCGGCGCGTTCGGCACCTTGCTCTACACGGGACACGACTGGGCCGATCCGGCGCTCGCCCGGCGCTCGATGGAGCTCATGGCGAACGAGGTCTGGCCCCGGATCGATCGAGCCGTGCGTGGGACGACACTGCGAACGGGTAGAACGCCATGTCCTGATTGAGGGACATCCACATGTCGCCAAGCGCAATGCCAGCAAGCCAGCGCATCGTTCAGGCATGCCTGTCGTGGTAGGAGGTGATGAACGTCCATGCGTGAGGTTGGATCGGACATGCGTTCGCCGACGGCGTCGAGCTCTCGCGGTTGCGCGCGCTGGAAGGAGTCTGGGACGAGAATACGTGCTCCGTTCTAGGTGAGCGAGTGATGGTGCAGCGCGGCTGGCGCTGCCTCGAATTGGGCGCCGGAGCCGGGTCGATCGCGCGCTGGCTGGCTGACCGGGTCGGGCCCTCTGGATCGGTGGTTGCCGCGGACGTGAACTGCAGGTTTCTGGTCGATTTGCCCAGCAACGTCGAGGTTCGCGCTCTGGACGCAGCTGACGCGGAGTTCGGCCGCGAAGCCTACGACCTTGTCCACCATCGGTCGGTGCTCTCGTACGTCTCGAGCCGAGAGCAGGTGCTTGGCCGCCTGGTGGAGAGCCTGCGTCCGGGCGGGTGGCTGGTGAGCGAGGAGCCTGATTTCCAGTACCGAGTCGTCGCGGGTGATTCGGACGATCGTCTTCTGGCGCGGTTCTTCGAGGCGCTACGTCTGATTCTTGCCGCAGCGGGCACCGACTTCTCTTTTGCGCCTCGCCTCGCTGTTCTGTTCCGGGGTCTCGGTCTGCACGACGTGGATCATCTCGCCCGGAGCCACGCAGTACAGGGCGGCAGCCCGATGTCCGAAGTGATCTGGCGAGCGGTGGAACCGCTCCGATCGCAGATGCTGAATGTCGCGGGCTTCACGGACGATGAGGTTGACCGCAGCATAGCTCTGCTCCGGAGCCGCGCCGCGTCGTGGATCGATCCGTCGGTCATATCCGCGTTCGGTCGGCGGCCTGTTTGAGGCCCACAGGAGGCACGCGCGATCGCATTTTCCGGGCACACCAGATCGGCCCGGGTCAGCCTGACGGATCGCGCCTCGCCCGCTGCGCCTTCCATGCCTCGTACTCGGGGCGCGCGGCGTCGGAGAGCGGGTAATAGCGACGCAGATCCCCGCCCCGCGCCAGCATTTCGCGCGAGAAGTCCTCCCACTCGTGATCCTTTCTGGCCTTGGCGACGCACGCCTCGGCGAGTCCGGCGGGAACGACCACCGCGCCGTCGTCGTCGGCGACCACGATGTCCCCGGGAATCACGGTGACACCTCCACACGCGATCGGGCCGTTGACGGCGAACGGCATGAGGTCGGTCTGGGTGTGAAAGTTGGGGGTCACGCCGCGCATCCACAGCGGCACGCCGAGCTTGGCGATGTTGGGCCAGTCGCGCAGACAGCCGTCGATGACCATGCCGGCGCCGCCCTGCCCCTTGAAGTAGGTCATCATCATCTCGCCGAACACGCCGCTCCGCATGTCGGCGCGGGCGTCGACGACCACCATGTCGCCGCGCTCCACGTGGTAGAGCACGTGGCGGTGGAGCTGCTTCTCGACGTCCTTGTACTCGCCCTCGCCGTACTGATCCTCGCGCTTGGGCATGAACTGGAGCGTCATGGCCCTCGAGGCGGCGCTCCGAGGTCCGACGGCGGCCCCGGCGGGCGCGCGGTACGTGACCGCCGCCCGGGAGGTTGACCCCGCGCTCCCTCGCCGCTCCCGGCGAACGCTCCTCCGACTCCTGACTCGTGGGCAAACGGTGTTCGGCAGATTGCAGGTCGTGTCATACTCGACGCCCACTACGCGCAATGGAGGAGGACGACGCGATGCAAACGTTCATCGTCCTGGGGAGCTTGACCGACCAAGGGCGGCGCACGATGTTGGATTCGCCGGCCCGCCTCGATGTCGCCAAGGCCGTCTTGAAGCAATTGGGTGGCAATCTCAAGGAGTTCCACCTGACCATGGGCCAGTATGACTTTGTGATGACGCTTGAGGCTCCAGACGACAAAACGTTCGCCGTATACCTTCTCGCGGCGGAAACGGCGGGGCATGTGAAGACCGTCACCCTGCGGGCCTTCCCCGAAGGGGAATTCCGAAAGATGATCAAAGGGTCAAAGTAAGGTGCCTTCCATGAAATTTCGCTCCTTGACTCGTCACCGGGTGTCTGATGTAGGGTCCGCGCCATGGACCCACGGCTCGCGGTCCTCCTGACTCGCGCCGCGTCCGTCGCGCTCCCGGCCTGCGCTGCGCTGCGGCTTTCGGCAGCAGCTGACGCCCGGCGGCCGGCAATAGGAGTACGACACAATGGGACTGTTCACGTGCAGGCAGGATCGGACACGAGGTCGGCAAGCGACTTAACCAAGACCTCGCCATAGGGGAGGGCGCGAGGATGACCGGACCCGCTGAATCGATCTATCCACAACTTGTGGAGCACGGTTTCGATGCGGCATTTCAGACGCGCCCGGACGACGGGGCGATCCTCTATGCCAATCCGGCCGCATGCAGGCTCTTCGGATACACGCTCGACGAGTTCCGAGCGCTCGGCCGCAGCGCGGTCGTCGACCTAGCTGACCCGAGGATCCGTGCCGCGCTGGCCGAGCGTCTGGAGACTGGCCACTTTCAGGGGGTCCTCCCGCTGCGGCGCAAGGACGGCAGTCAGTTTTTGGCGGCCCTCTCATCAGCCGTCTACATCGACAGCAGCGGGGAGCAACTGACCAGCATGTTCGTGTGGGATCTCACGGAGCAGGCCCAGCGGGAGGAGGCACTACGCGTCGTCAACGCCGAGCTGAGTCGGGCGCTCGCAGAGGTGCGGCAGTTGCAGGGGATGCTGCCGATTTGTTGCTACTGCAAGCGCATCCGCAACGAGGAGCACGACTGGCAGCAGGTGGAGACGTACATCGAGGCGCATGCTCCGGTGCAGTTCAGTCACGGTATCTGCCCAACGTGCTACGAGCACCAGGTCGGCCCACAACTGGAGCAGCTCAGGGGGAGGACCACATGACCCACCCTCCCTGGCACGTCATCGCCGAACCAAGGGAGGAAAGCGCCCTCGACTTACTACCGACCAGCGGCTGGTCATCACGCGAAAGACCGAACGTGATCGAACGTGATCACGGTGACGAGGACGCCGACTTGCTGGAGGGGGCGACGAAGCTGAGGTCGGCCTCGTCGAGCGCCCTCCAATGGCCGCCGTGGACGAAGACGGGGCACCGGGACCGGCCCGCCGCCCACGGCAAGAACAGAACGAGGGTCTCGGCGGGCGCCGGGCGATCGCGGAGATCGAGCCGCGCGGGAAGCACGTCGCGCGTGCGGGCAGGCTTGCACCGCCCGGGATCCTGAAGTCGGCGGCCGCGCCACGATAGCTTGCTTGAGTCGTTGAAGTGGGCCTCGGAAGAGGTCCGACAATCAGGACGAAAGGACTCGCCATGCGCCAGTACGCCGCGGAGTTCATCGGGACGTTCTTTCTCGTGTTGACCATCGGCTGTACGGGGCTCGCCGCGGCTCCGGGGGTGATTGCTCCGCTGGCCATCGGGGCCGTGCTGATGGCGATGATCTACGCGGGCGGCCACATCTCGGGCGCCCACTACAACCCGGCAGTCACGCTCGGGGTGTTCCTGCGGGGGCGGTGCCCTGCCTCGGACGTGCTGCCCTACTGGGGGGCGCAACTGCTCGGTGCCGCCGGTGCGGCCTGGATCGTCGGCTTCGCCCTTCGGGGCGCCCCGGTGACTCCATTCCATGCCCCCGTATTTGGGGTGTTTCTGGCCGAGTTCCTTTTCACGTTTGCGCTGGTGTACGTCGTGTTGAACGTGGCCACGGCCGACGCAACAGCCGGGAATTCCCACTTCGGTCTCGCGATCGGCTTCACCGTCCTGGCTGGCGCATTCGCCGTCGGGCAGGTGTCGGGAGCGGCCTTCAACCCGGCCGTCGCCATCGGCGCCTCGATCCGGGGCCTGCTCCCGTGGTCCAACTTGTGGCTCTACATCGTCGCGGAACTGCTGGGAGGGGCCGCGGCGGCACTCGTCTTCAAAGCGCTCAACCCAACCGGCCGGCCCGCGACCGCATAGCAGCCCGCAGCAGCCCGGCACGTCCCGGGGGGCCAGCATGGCTCTCTCCCCGAGTCCGTCCCGGTCCGCTCCGGCCCTTGCCGGGCCGGTCTGTCGCACGCTAGAGTCTGCTGGCCACCCAGGGAAGCCGGTCGCCGGGCCAACGGCGGGGCAGGAACGGAGTCAGGAAACAGACTGTGGACCGCCGAGGTTCAACCTCCCTTCGAATGAAGCAAGTGGTCGAGGCGCTCTGTTCCGACGAGTGCGCCGGGCGGGCGCCGGGCACGGCGGGCGGACTGGCCGCCCGCCGGATCGTCATGGACGCCCTCCGCGGCGCCGGGCTCACGCCCGTCGAACAGACGATCGCGGTCGGCGCCAACGTGCTCGCGACCCTTCCCGGAACGACGGATCGATGGGTGATGGTCGCCGCCCACTACGACCATCTGGGAAAGAACGGTCGCGACATCTATCGGGGCGCCGACGACAACGCGGCCGCGGTGGCGATTCTGATCGACGTCGCCCGCGCGCTCGCCCGGGAGACGCTGAAGCGCGGGGTGATCTTCGCGGCGTTCGACGCCGAGGAGCCGCCCCATTTTCTGCAGAACACCATGGGCTCGCACGAGTGGGTCCGGCGGCCCACCGTGCCGCTCGACCAGCTGGACCTGATGATCTGCATGGATCTCGTCGGCCATGCCGTCGGGCCGACCGGGACGCCGGAGGACGTGAGCCAGACGCTCTTCGCGCTGGGCGCCGAGCGGAGCGTCGGGACCTCGGCGCAGGTCGACGCCCTCTCGCGCGCCGTTCCCGGTGTCGTCGTGCGCCGCGCGGACGCCGAAATCATTCCGCCGCTTTCCGACTACGACGCGTTCTGGCGGCAGGAGATCCCGTTTCTCTTTCTCTCCTGCGCCCACGGACGCCACTACCACACGCCTCAGGACACGCCGGCCTGGCTCGACTGGGCAAAGATGGAAGCGACGGCGCGCTGGCTGGAGCGCTTCGTGCGCGAGACCTGCGCCCGGCCGGAGCCCCGCGTCGCCTGGATCCCGGGGGCGCGCGACGACGCGTCGTCGCTCCGGACGCTGATCGAGCTCGGCCGCTCGCTGGCCGACGTCCTGCCGCCCGCGCGAGAGGGCGTCACCGTGGCGAGCGCGCTTCTGGCCCAATGCGACACGAACGGACATCTGCCGCAATCGCGCCGCGGCGACCTGCAGTTGCTCGCTCAGAGGCTGGAGCAGGCACTGGCCTGAGCCCCTAGTGGAGGGATGGACACGCCGGGCCGGAACCGCTCATGTGAGCAATCTGCGTCCGTTCCCGAGCGCCTCCCTGGGGCTCTAACTGGCGTCGTAGCCGACCGGTCTTCTGAACCCGCCGATTTCCCGGGCGAGGAGCGCCGCGAAGCGAAGGGGCGTGAGGTCCTCCAGGTACGGACCCACGGCCTGGAGGCCGATCGGCAGGCCGCCGCGCGACAGGCCCACTGGGAACGCGGTCGCCGGCTGCCCCGCCACCGTGGACAGGGAGGGGTAGACGAGGCCGTGTACGGCGGGCACAGCACGACCGTTGACCTCGAGCGTGAGGTAGAAGTCGCTGTCCGGCCGCGGCCAGGCCCGCTCGACGTGCGGATAGGCGAGCACGTGGATGGCCGGGGCGATGAGCACGTCCCAGTCGCGGAAGAACGCGCGCCACGCCTGGCGGAACCCCTCGCGCTGGCCGCCCCACAGGATGAAATCGCCCGGGGCGCCCTCGAGGCCGCGCAGACTAGCGCGGGAGAACTCGTCGTCCCCCTGCTTCCAGTACGCGATGCGCTGCTGGCGCCCGTCGACCGTCTCGCGCGCGCTCGTCATCGCGGAGAGCAGCGACCGGTAAAGCTGGTGATGGCCCCGATGGTCCCCGAAGACGTCGGGCTGGACCTCCTTGACGGTGGCGCCGAGCCGGCGGAGGTGCGCTGCCAGCTCCTCCAGTGCCTGCAGGATCTCGTCCTCCACGGCGAGCCACGGGATGGGGGGCAACACCGCCACGCGGAAATCGGCGAGCCGGTCCCGGCGGGCGGGCGGCAGCTCGACGCGCCAGGCCACATCCTCTCCCGCCTCGGGACCGGCGAGGACGGACAGCGCCAGCTCCAGGTCCTCGGCGCTGCGGGCGATCGGACCCTGCACGCCCATGACGCCCACGGAGTTGGGCAGCGGCGGCAAGGGAAACTGCCCGCTCTTCGGCAAGAGGGTCTCGCTCGGCCGGTGGCCGTAGACGCCGCAGAAGACAGCGGGCACGCGGATGGAGCCGCCAATGTCGCTGCCCACCTCGAGGGCGCAGAGCCCCGCGGCGATCGCCGCCGCGCTCCCGCCGCTCGACCCTCCGGGAGTCCGTCCGAGGTCCCAGGGATTGTTCGCTCGCCCGTGGATGGGGTTAGCGGACTGCCAGTCGGCGAGCATGGGCGGGACATTGGTCTTGCCCAGCAGCACGGCGCCTCCCGTGCGGGTGCGGACGACGGCAGGGGCGTCGTGCTGGGACACGAAATCACGCCACTCGGGCACGCCGCAGGTAGTGGGTAGCCCGGCCACGTTGAAAGACTCCTTGATGGTCATGGGCAGGCCGAGGAGGGCACCGTCCCCGCCGCGCGCGCGGGCCTGGTCGGCGGCGCGGGCCTGGTGTCGGGCCCGCTCGAAGTCCCGAACGACCACCGCGTTGAGGCGCCCGTCGTGGCGCTCGATTCGGCGGATGTAGAGGTCGGTGAGCTCGGTCGACGTCAGTTGCCTGGTCCGCAGGGCGGCCAGCAGTTCGGTGGCGGTCGAGAAGGGATCCACGTCAGCCACGGGAGCCTCCTAGGGCAGTCCTGGGGACGGCCTCGCTGCGCCCATCCTACCCGACATGCGCACGGGCTGCGGCCGGGGCCGGGCGGTCCCTTGACGGGCCGCCTGCGTGCTCGAGGGGCGCCCTTTCGCTCGCCCTCGATCCCGCTCACGACGAGCTGCAGGCCACACGGCCGCGCAGGCCGGTTCGAGAGCCACCGCCTACGGAAGACGTGGCTGCGAGCCCAATCCCACCCGTCACCGCTCCGGCCATCGCGGCGCCCACCCACGCGATCCGCTGGGCCCGTGCGAGCTGGCCCGCGCCCACGTTGGTTCCGGCCATTCGTGACGAGCGCCGAGCCGAGGCCGAAGACGAGGGGGATCAAGAGATACTCGAGCCGTCCTCCCATCCCGTATCCGGCGAGCGCAAAGGTGCCGAAGAGCCCGACCGGGTCTGCTTCCGAGACGATGTGGACCGCGGCTTGACGAGGTCGTCCGCCGCCGTGATAGTGACGTCGAACGCCGGAGGGGCGGCTATGACACAGGACGCCGTGCGGATCCGGGACGTGGTCGTCGAGCGCGGCACCACGCGCCGCGGCTTCCTGAAGGTGGGCGAGACCGGCGCCGGGCCGGTCGAGATGCCGGTGGTCGTCATCCATGGCGCCCGGCCAGGGCCGACGCTCTGCCTGACCGGCGGCGTCCACGCCACCGAGTACCCCGGGCAGACCGCCGTCCGCGAGCTCACGCGCCAGCTCGACCCGTCGACCCTGACCGGGACGGTGATCGGCGTGCCCGTCGTCAACCTGCCGATGTTCGCTGCTCGCTCGGGGTTCGTCTCGCCGATCGACGGGCTCAACCTGAACCGCGTCGCGCCGGGGCGCCCCGACGGGACGATCACCGAGCTGCTCGCCCACACGCTGTTCACCGAGATCCTGACCCAGGCGACCCACCACATCGACTGCCACGGAGGCGACCTCGGCGAGGCGCTGTGGCCCTACGCCGCGTACCGCATGACCGGCGACGCCGAGCTCGACCGGACGGGCGAGGCGATGGCCCGCTGCTGGAGCCCGCGCATCGTCGCGCTTTTCCGGGACGGGACACCCATGATCCCCTCCGGGACCGTGACCACGGAGGCGGCCAAGCGCGGCATCGCGTCCATCCTGGGCGAGTGCGGAAGCGACAACGGGCTCGACCCCGCCGACGTCCGCACCCACCTCCACGGGATCACGAACGTCATGCGGTACCTCGGGATGCTCCCGGGGCACCCGCTGGTGCCGGCCCGCCAGCTCCTCGGCACCGGCCAGTTCGTCGTCCACGCGCGGCGTGGCGGGCTCGTGCGCCTGTCGACGGACGTCGGCCAGACGGTCGCGGAGGGCCAGACGCTCGGCGAGATCTGGGACGTCTTCGGCGACGTCGTGGAGACTCTCCGTGCGCCGGCCCAGGGGCTGGTGCGCCTCGTCTGGACCCGCAAGGTCGTGAACTCCGGCGACCCGGTACTGAAGTGCTGGGTCACGGAGCCCGCGCCGCCCTTCGCGCCGACCGACCGGTTCCTGGGTCCTGCCTGAGGAGGTTCCGATGCAGATGGCATCCCGCAAGCTCGGCGAGTTCTTCAACATCGGGCGGGACCGCGGGTGGGACGTCGCGCGGCAGGTCTGGACGGTCCACTCGCTCGTCGATCCCGAGGGACGGGTGCTCACGCTCGGCGACGTCCTCGACGGCATCCCGCTCGACCTCCGCCTCGAGAAGTCGGGAAGCCGCTACGGCTACCCGCCGCTCCGCCAGCGGATCGTGGAGTCGCAGCGCTACGAGCTGGCCCCGGAGCACATCCTCGTCACCTCCGGAACCCAGCACGCGAACTTCCTGGCGTTCGCGGCCACGCTCGAGGCCGGCGACGAGGCCATCGTGGAGTCGCCGTCCTGGGAGCAGCCCCAGGTGCTCTGCGAAGCCTTCCGGGTCGAGCCTCGGATCCTCCGGCGGCGCCCCGAGCTCGGCTGGCGATTCGACCTCGACGAGCTCCGGGCCCTCCTATCGCCCCGCGTGAAGCTGATCTACCTCTGCCATCCGAGCAACCCCACCGGAGCGGTCCTGGATGAGCGCGAGCTCCGGGCCATCTGCGAACTTGCCGACCGCGTCGGCGCCTACGTGCTGTCGGACGAGATCTACCGGGGGCTCGAGTGGGACGGACCGCTCTCCCCGTCGGTCGCCAACGTCTACGAGCGGGGGATCACGACGAGCAGCGTGTCGAAGACGCTCGGGATGAGCGGCCTCCGGCTCGGGTGGCTCGCCACCCGCGACAAGAGCTTCATCGAGCGGTGCGTGAACCTCAAGTACTACATCAGCCTCCACCAGCAGAGCCGGCTCGACGAGGTGGTGGCGATGGCCGCGCTCGAGCCGACGAAGTACTGGGCCCTCGTGAAGGACACGATGGCCGCCGCCCGCGTCAACTACGACGTGGTCGCCGACTGGATGGGGCGGAACGGCGTGTTCCGCTGGGTCCCGCCCCGGGGCGGATTCCTGTCGTTCCCCGGTTACGCGCTCGACATTCCGTCGTGGGATCTCTGCGTCCGGCTGCTCGACCCGCCGTACCGGACCTACCTGATCCCGGGAAGCTGCTACGGTCACGAGCATCACGTTCGGCTCGGCCTCGGCCCGGGCACCCCTCCGGAGACGATCCGGGCCGGGCTCGAGCAAGTCGACCGGTTCGTCGCCGACTACCGGACCGGCCAGGTCGTCGTGTGAGCCCGGATTCTGCCGAGGAGAAGCCCGCATGCCCGTTCGCCAGCGTGCAAGCACAAGCTATCTCGTCGCTGGGTCGTGCCCTCGCGGTCGATCACGAACGCGGCCAGGATGGGCAAGCGCCCGCTGCCGTCGCCATTGCCGCGGGCCAGATCAACGCCGAGCTTCAGGAGCGGCGAGCCGTGAAGCAATGGAAGAGCCGCGAGACGACCTGTTCTCGCCTAGCGATGCCTTCGCGTGAGTTGGAACCAGCCTGGAACCGCGAACTCCCGATCCCGCCCCGTCCGCCATCGCGCCCCGCGCGGGGCGGCCGTACCGTCTGTGCGATGGCGCGGGGGGACGGTTCCCGGACCCCCTATCCTCGGTTGGATGGCCGAGCCATCTCCTCGATGGCGCCGGCGTCCCGGTGACGCGCTTCCGGCAAGTGGACGTCCCAGCAGCGCACGCTGCAGAACCTGAGTTTCAGCCGTCCGGAGTTGCAGGTCGACACTGAGCATCGATAGTACTTCGTCCCCATCGGGATCGATGTCTTGCACACGGAACACACTCCAAACTGTGTCGGCATCCTACCCCCCCTCACTCTCCACTCGAGAAGCATCTCACGATTCCGCTTCGCCGGGCCCGCGAGATCCATCGGCTCGAGCGCGCAAGATCGCGCGCCAAAAGACGAATCGGGGGACGTCGCCGCCCCCGATCGAGTGGTGAGCCGTGAAGGAATCGAACCTTCAACCTACTGATTGAGAGACCGACCGGCGGCGTGACCCTCGCCAATCCAAACCAACACAGACCAAGGGTTTCCGTGGATTTCGGCCACGCTCTTCTGGGGACCGGTTGGGCAACGATGGCGCAGGTTCTCGGACGATTCTCGGACACCGAGATAATGCGGATCTGACCCAACTGCGCCAGCAGGACCAACTCGTTGTCTAACTCAACTGGGGAGCAGACTAGCGACTGCCGGTTTGCGTTCCCGTTGACGCATTGCCGCTCGGAGGGCAGTATCGCCATCGGCCGGATCCAGACGCCAAGGCAGCCGGATCGTCGGCGCCACTCCCGCCGTAGTGGAGGATCACATGGACTACTACGATCTCGGCTCGTACACACGCCAGGTCACCACCGCCGTGCCCGAGGCCCAGCTGTGGTTCGACCGGGGCCTCAACTGGCTCTTCGGCTTCAACCACGCCGAGGCGATCGCGTGCTTCCGGAAGGCGCTGGAGCGCGACCCCGCCTGCGCCATGGCCTACTGGGGGATCTCCTACGCGGCCGGGCCGAACTACAACCTGCCCTGGCACCTCTACGACCCCGCCGGCAAGGCGGCCGCCCTCGCCGCCGCCCACGACGCGATGCAGACCGCCCTGGCCCTTGCCGGCGGCGCCAGCCCGGTCGAGCAGGCGCTGATCCGCGCCCTGCCCGCGCGCTATCCGCAGCGCGAGACCATCGAGGACCAGTCGCCGTGGAACACCGCCTATGCGGACGCCATGCGCCGGGTGTTCCACGCCAATCGTAACGACCTCGAGGTGCGCTCCGTCTTCGCCGAGGCGATCTTGAACCTGACGCCCTGGAAGATGTGGGACCTCAAGACGGGGGGTGTCGCCGAGGGCGCCGGCACGGCGGAAGCGGTTGACGTGCTGGAGAGCGCCTTCCGCGACATCCCCGCCTCGTGGGACCATCCGGGGCTCCTGCATCTCTACGTCCACCTGATGGAGATGTCGCCCTTCCCGCAGCGCGCGCTGCGGGCGGGCGACCGGCTCCGCGATCTGGTGCCGGATGCCGGGCACCTGATCCACATGCCCACCCACATCGACGTGCTCTGCGGCCACTACCGCGACGTGCTGGTCTACAACCAGAAGGCGATCGTCGCCGACCGCAAGTTCCTGGCCCGCGAGGGGGCGATGAACGTCTATGCGCTCTACCGCACCCACGACTACCACTTCGCCGTCTACGGAGCCATGTTCCTCGGCCAGTACGGGCCGGCCATGGAGGCGGCGCAGGAGCTGATCGACACCACGCCCGAGGAGCTCCTGCGCATCCCCTCGCCGCCGATGGCCGATTTCGTCGAGGGTTACCTGCCGATGAAGCAGCACGTGCTGGTGCGCTTCGGCAAGTGGCACGAGATCATCGCGCAGGAGCTGCCCCGTGACCGGGAGCTCTACTGCTCGACGACCGCGATGATGCTCTACGCCCAGGCGGTGGCGCATTCCGCGCTCGGCCACATCGCCGAGGCAGAAGCGGCCAAGGCGGCATTCATGGAGGCGAAGCTCCGGGTGCCGGAGAGCCGGCGGGTGCACAACAACACCGTCCAGGACCTGCTCGGGGTGGCCGAGGCGATGCTCAACGGCGAGATCGAGTACCGGCGCGGCAACTACGAGGTGGCCTTCGCCCACCTGCGCCGCTCGGTCGAGCTCGACGACGCGCTGCCCTACGACGAGCCGTGGGGCTGGATGCAACCGACCCGGCACGCACTCGGCGCGCTGTTGCTGGAGCAGGGCCGGGTCGTCGAGGCCGAGGCGATCTACCGCTCGGATCTCGGCCTCGACGGCAAGCTCAGTCGAGCCTGTCAGCATCCCGACAACCTCTGGAGCTTGCACGGACTGCACGAATGCCTGGCCCGGCGCGGCGAGACGGTCGAGGCGGCCCTGATCAAGCAGCGCCTCGACCTGGCGCTGGCAAGATCAGAGGTGCCGGTGAAGGCCTCCTGCTTCTGCCGCATGAAGGTCGCCGCCTGAGCAGCCGGGTCGAGGTTGAGCACAGCACCAGGCGTGTGTCTCCAGTCGCCCGGGGCCCGCACCCTGTGCGGCCCTGACCTCAAACTCAGTCAGAACTCAGACTGAAAGGAAGGGGCGGCCCCCCGAACTACGTGGCTCGCCGGTCACGGGCACGGATCGGCCATCTGGCAGCTCGGGGGATCGATCGACGTGCTGCCCAGCACGTACCGGATCAGCGGCCCCTCACACTTCCAGCGCTTAGGCTCCTTCGTCAGGTCGCGCAGATCCAGGATCAGGCGGGTTTTGCGGTAGTGGTTGTCGAACTCGATACAGGACTGGTTGAACACAGCGTTCATGACGTCGCCCTGCGCCACCGGCCAGTCCTTGGGCTCGGGCGTCTTGACCCCGTCGAGGTGGTTGACCGACCATTCCTGCGCCCCGAGCGGGCCGGGGTTGAACTGGATCAGCCGGTTCTTGGCGGTGCGGTAGAGGTTCTGGAAGTTGGCCTGGTCCCAGGCCGGCTCGAACGCCGCGTTGTTGCTCACGACCGCGGTCTGGAAGGCTTGGAACGCGGCCCCCTCCTGGGCGAAGAGGGCGGGGCCGAGGGGGAGGCTCACGATCGGGGTCTCCTGGGCTTCTAGCAGGCCCCAGCTCGAGCCGCCGTAGGCGCAGTCCTGGTCGGTGCAGGGCTCGGTGTAGAGTGCAACGTGCACGCCGAAGGGGCGGTAGCAGTCCGTGGTGCTGCTGTTGAAGTTGAAGAACGTCCACTTCCCCTGGCGCACGATGCAGGCGGCCGGGATCGTAGTGGGCACCTTCGGGTCGACCCCACAGGCGAAGTTCGGGCCGACGCAGGTGTTGAAGCGCCGGCTCTGGTCGGGGACACCCTGGAACCGGATCATCTCCTCCCAGCCGCGTCCGGCGTTGCTCAGAAGGAACGCGGTGGGGAGCGGCGAGCTCTGCTCGGCGCTGAAGAGCTCGCCGCCCAGGCCCCCGCGCGCCTCCACATAAACGCCGCCGGCGCTCAGGAGAAAGCTCGGCGTCGAGAAGTGGATCTCGAGACCGCCGTCGTCCTGGCCGCCCCGCGAGCGGAAGCGTTGCAGCACGTCGTCGGGCTTCCGGTGCTCAGCGCCCCGCACCAGATAGTCGCGCACGGTGTCCGGGACGCGGTAGGGTCGCCCGGTCCCGTGGAAGACGATCGTCCCGACCTCCCACGGGTGGACGCGGCCCCAGCGCTGGAGGTGGAGCGGGAGGCTCCCGCCAGCGAGCAGCGCCATCCGGGCGAACTCGGCATCGCCGATCGCCTGGAACATGGTGCCGTAGCGCGCGCGATGGGGCTGGCGGCGGAAGTTCGCGACGCGCCGGAGCCCGTTCGACGAGAGCGCGTAGCGCGCCGACAGGTAGTCGAGCACGATCTCGGCAGCCCGCGGCACCGGGTCGTTCGGGTTCTGCCGGAACGTCGTCAGCTCGTAGAGGTTGCGGATGGCGAAGACCGCGAGGTACTGGTACGGGCGCGAGTTGAACTCGTAGAAATCCTCGACGAGGAGCCGGCGGAGCTGCTCGAGGATGAGCTGCCGCTGGCCGTTCGCGGCATTATCCCAGGTGGGATCGGGCGTGAGCCCCCGCCAGATCGCATCGCGCGTGAGGATCTCGTTGGCCAGGTAGCGGGCGCTCTCGATCATCCAGGTGTGGTTCTCGGTCTCCGGAATCGGCACGCCGCAGAAGTGGGCCTTGCGGTCGAAGGTTCCCTTGCCGCGCTCGGTGAGGAGCGTGAGCAAGTGGTCCCAGGTGCGCTCGTCGATCTTGTTGTCCCCCCCGGTGCCGGTGGGGCCGTGGACAAGCATCATCCGGATGATCCACTGAAGATCGAAGTCGTAGTCCCCGTGGGTCCCGCAGGCGTCGACGATCTGGTTCACGAGCTCAGCGGCCAAAAACCCGATGGGGGCACCGAACGGGAGTGTCGAGATCAGGCCCAGCGCCGCGCCTGCCAGGTCGAGGATGATCCCCGGCGGGTCCTTGTACGTGTCGGTCCCGACCTCCTTCGTCTTCTTGACGTCCCGGAGCGCGAGCGCCATAAGACACTCGTTCTTGAGAACGGCCGCGTTCGTGGACGGCAGCGGGCCCAGCCCGGCGTCGCAGTTGCCGCCCACTAGACCAAGCACCGGATCGCCGGCCTGGAGCTTGGCAAGATTGGACTTGGTGTCGTAGTCGGTCAGGTCGTCCGCCGCCCGCGGGCACTGGAAGGGCGGCGGTGTGTTCGGCGGGAGCGGCAGGAGGGGCGTCGGCTCGGTCCCGAGGAGCGCCATCCCGACACTGCCGGCGGCGCCGCCCTTCTCGACACCGCGGGCGCGCCGGCAAGCGTAGCCGAGCGCCTGGAGGCGGCGGTAGAGAATGTAGAACTCGTTGAGCGCGGGGTCAGCCTTCCAGTTGTTGACGATGCCGTTGTAGTCCAGGAACTCATAGTCGACGTGGACCGGATTCGACCACTGGTGGGGGCAGTCGGTGTCGGTGCCGATGCCGAGAAACCCCGACTCGCGCGTGCAGCCCTGGATGACGAACTTGTAACGTCCGGCCTGGTAGCGGTTCACGCGCACGCCGATGGCGCCCGCGGTGCGCGACATCGTCTCGTCGGGGCTGAGGAAGACGCGCGCCTTGGCGTCGAACGCCTTGTCCTCGGCATCGGCGAACTCGAGCGAAGTGGTCTGGACGACGATCTCGAGGGCGCCCTCCCTCGCCTCTTCCGGGACGATCCCCGCGTGGTCCGTGTCGGCGAGGCGGACCTGCCAGACGTCGCTCTCCGGCATGTTCCACCAGCGGAAGACGATGCAGTCCCCGTCCGGCGTGCAGTCGGGCTTGTAGTAGGCGGCCTGGACCGCATGAGGGTTGCCGCTCTGGGGGGACCAGCCGATCTGCCCCCGCTGGAACTCCTGGAAGGCACCTTCCCGGTCGAGCACCGGCTCCTCGAGCGCCATCGGGCACTTGAGCGGCCCGTCGGCGCGCAGAAGGCGCGTGTACTCGACGTCAATCTCGCCCTTCGGCGGATACGAGAGCGAGCAGTCGGGCGGTTGGGCCGCGGCGGGAACCGGCGCCGCGACGAGGGCGGCGAGGGAGAGCTAGCACGAGGACGAGGCAGGCACGCATCGGTATCTCCCTTCGGTCATTCTGCCGTCGATCGCGTGGGCGGCTCAACCCCGATCGTGAGGCGATCACCCGCGCCTCCTCCAACGTCTGGAACCGGTGGAGGTACTGGCACTGCTCCTTCAACGTCTGCATGCAGCGCTCGATGACGCCGTTGCACTCGGGCTCGCCGACGTACGATGGCGAGATCGTGATTCCCAGCGATTTCACCTCGCTGATTCAGGCGTCGGCGATGGACGGCGGGCCCCCAGTCGCAGCGGATCGCGAGTCCCCGGGCGACGTCAACGCGGCGCTCGTGCTGCTCTTCGGCCTCGTGGCCGGCGGGCAGATTCGCCTGCGGCGCCTGGATGGCTGGCGCCAAATCCCGGCCGTACTCCGTCCAGGCCGGCGTCCGGCAGCATGACGCATCGCGCAGAGGCTCCAGGATGGCGTTCGACTCTCGAACCCATACCCGTGTATGGCCCAAGAGAGGCATTTCAGGCTGTCATGCGCCGGGCTATCCTGAGCCATCTCGTTTCAGATTGGTGGCTGGCATGACGGTTCCGCGGCGCGTTCTCGTGGTCCTTGTGGCCGTCGGCTTCCTTGGCGCACCGGTCGCCGCCGCTCAGACGGCCGGGCGAGTCGTCCGAATTGGCATCCTATCGAGCGCTACACCTCGCTCCGCGGCCTCTTGGCAGACTTTCGAGCGCCGACTCCGGGAACTAGGGTACATCGAGGGACGCAATCTCACCCTTGAGTTCCGGGCTGGGGAGGGTAATGCGGATCGGCTGCGCGACTCCGCGGCCGAACTGGTCAAGCTGAACCCCGACGTGATCGTGACGGCCGGGACGCCGGCGGCGATGGCCGCAAAGGCAGCGACCACGACTATCCCCATCGTCATGGCCAACGTCGGCGATCCGATCGTCTCCGGACTCGTCGCCAGCCTGGCGCGGCCTGGCGGAAATCTCACCGGGGTCTCCCTTCTCAACGTGGAGCTGAGCGGGAAGGGCTTGCAGGTGCTGAAGGACGCTCTGCCCAAGGTGTCCCGCGTGGCCGTCCTCTGGAACTCGGGCCACCCGCTTCACCCCGCGACGCTGAGGGAGGTCGAGGCGGCGGCGTCCCGGCTGCGCGTGAAGCTTGAGCCGCTGGACGTGCGCGGGCCCGAGGCGATCCCCGAGGCCCTCGCCACCGCGCTCAGGGAGCGACCCGGCGCGCTGCTGTTGCTTCCGGACCCGATCACGCTGGCGCACCGGAAGACCGTCATCGACTTCGCCGCGACCAACCGGCTGCCGGTCCTGTATCCATTCCGCGAGATGGTCGAGGACGGCGGCCTAATGTCATACGGGTCGAGCCTCTCGGACAACGTTCGGCGGGCGGCCGTCTACGTGGACCGTATTCTCAAGGGGGCGCGACCTCATGACTTGCCCATCGAGCAAGCCACGGTATTCGAGCTGGTCGTCAACCGCAGGACAGCAAAGGCCCTTGGTCTTGCCATCCCGCCCTCGGTGCTGGCGCTGGCGGATGAAATCATCCAGTAGAGCACGCTGACGAGCCGGAAGGTCGCCGCTACATTTTCCACCAGACCGGGGACGATACCCGCCCCCGATCGAGTGGTGAGCCGTGAAGGAATCGAACCTTCAACCTACTGATTAAGAGTCCCCGGCCGCACCTGCCCACCACGATGTACCGCGGTACATCTCGCCTCCCCGGAGGCGGTAACCCCGATTCCGAGGCCGACCCCGAGTCCGGCCAGCGCGCCCGGGTCATGGTGGAATCTACAGTTACGCGCCGAACATGACCGACCGTACTGGTCTGGCGGAGTCAGCCCCAACGATCGAGAGCTGTCGGCTGCTCCGAAATGCACTAGAGCCGCATTATCCCGGGCGGGTGCTGACATGTGGTTACGCCCTAGGCGATGCCGCTGCCCATGAGCCCGCGACCACGCCGACCTTCGAGATCGTCATCCCGCTCGATGGGGGTCCTTACAGGCGCGCGCCTGTCGCGGGGGACGGCCGCGCGGCGGGCGGGTGGCCGGAGCCTGCCCCGGAGCCAGCGTCGTGCGTGCTGCCGAGCAGCGCCTGAAGCCGGGTCCGCTGCTCGGCGGTCAACAGTGTCTTGCCCTGCTCGATGGCGCGGAGCCGCGCGATGCGCAGCTCGGCGCGCAGTTGCGCCACCTCGCGCACCTTCGCCTCGACCTGCGCCAGGTCCGGGGGCTCCTGGTCGAGGAGAGCGACCAGATCCATCTCGGCGATCCGGATGTCGGCGTCTCGCCGGATCGCGTCCCGCGCGAACTCTCCGCGGAGCGCCTCCAGCCGACTCACCTGCTCGGGGGTGAGCCCGAGCTCGCTCCGGTGGTCCAGCATGATCGTCAGCCAGGGACGGTCAGAGGGGTCGCTCATCGCGCGGCCCGTCCGGCCGGCGGACCCCATCCCCCCGCGCCCTGAGGGCAGCTGCTGCCCCAGCTCGGCCCCGAGGCTCCCGAGCCGGTCCACCAGCTGGTCGACCAGCCGTCCGGCCTCCTCGGCCGATGCCGGCGCCTTACGGCCCTGGAGCTGCTGGGCCAGCTCGGCCCCTACGCTGCCCAGGCGGCCCACCAGGAGGTCGACAAGCCGCCCAGCGTCCTCCAAGGAGGAGCCCGGCGTGGTATGTGCACCGGCCATCGCGGGGCCGGCCCCCGTGGCCAAGGTCACGATCACGAAGAGCGCGAATGCGACAGCTCTCACGGTTCCCCTCCTACTCATAGACGCACTTGAAGCGGCTCCACGCAAAAGTGAGCGCTTCGGGTCGGCGGTCCTACTTCCCCTCTCGGCGGACGACGGAGCCGTTCTCGAAGAAATAGCGGACGTCGGCGACCCCGTCGCAGTCCTGATCCTCGTCCTGGCGGATCCGCTTGCCGTCCTGGTAGTACACCCACACATCCGGGCGGTCCGGACAGCTCGTCTGCGCCTCTTGTCGAGTCAGCGTCCCGTTCTCGAAATAGCTGATCATGTCGAAGCGGCCGGCCCGCTTGGTATCGTGCTCCTTCCGCGTGATCTGTCCGCGCGCATAGTACGTCACGAGCTCGGGAGGGCCGTCGCCCGGTGCTCCGCTCTTCCATCCGGGCGAGCTCTTCGTTCTCGAAGTAGTAGAGGACGGTGGCGCGACCGGCGAAGTCGCGATCCTCGGCCTGGCGGACCCGCTTCCCCTGCGCGAAGGTCACCCACACGTCCGGCCGACCATCGCCGTTTCGGTCCTCCTCCACCCGCGCGAGCTCTCCGGCCGTGAAGTACGACCACCGGCTCGCGCGCCCGCTCCCGCTAGGATCCTCCTCGAGCCTGCCGAGAACCCCGCCCTCGTAGTAGGCGACGGAATCGGCCGCATCGCGGCCCGGGGTTCGACGCTCCTCCCGGATCCGCTCGCCCTTGTCGTCGAACATGACCCACAGATCGATCCGGCCATCCCGGCGCGTCGCTTCCTCGAGTCGGGCCAACCGGCCCGCGGTAAAGACGAGAACCCGATCCGGCCGGCCGTCTCCGTCCAGATCCTGCTCCGAGCGAGCCGGTACGCCGCCCTGGTACTCGACGACGAGATCACGGCCGACCCTGCCCCGTCGTGTCTTCCGACTTCCGGACGACGGTGCCCGTCGCGTCCAGCTCGTACCACACGTCCGGTCGCCCCTGGCCCCGGCGATCCACTTCCTGGCGCGCGAGCCGTCCGCTCTGGAAGAAGGACCACACGTGGGGTTTCCCGTCCCCGACCGTGTCCTCTTCCTGTCGGACCATCTGGCCGCCTTCGTAGTACACCCACAGGTTGACACGCCCCGCGCCCGATGTGTCGATCTCCTGCCGCGACCACGTTGCCCTGCGCGTCGTAGTGGATGATCGCCCGGGGCTTCCGCCCCTCGGCGGCCGCGACCGCCCCGGAACAGGCGGCTAGCGACATGACCGCCACGACTAGGAGCGTCGCGCCGGCGCGCCGGCTCACTTGATCGTCACCGTGAAGCTCATGACGAGCGGTTGACCGACCAGGGAGCGGAACTTGGCGGGCAGGGGCGGAAAGGGCGCCGCCTTGCGCACGGCCGCCAGCGCGCTCTCGTTCATGACGCCGCTCGTCGAGTTGACGACACGGACATCGTCGACCGCCCCGTCGAGCCGGAGCGAGAAGCCGAGCTTCACCGTCTGTGTGGTCCCTCCAAGGTTCTCGGGATACTTCCAGGCAGCGCGGACCCGCCCCTCGATGATCCGGAAGTACTCGCCGAAGTCGGGATCGCCGGTGTCGATGGCCCCGCTGCCGGAGCCGATGGCGGCGCGCCCGGCACCTTCGCCGGAGCCGACTCCGGTCCCGGCCCCAGCGCCGCTCGTGCCGCCGCCCCCAGTGCCCCGCACCAGATTCCGCGGGATGTCGACAGTCGCTCGCGGGCCGCCCTCTCCGCGTCCTGTAATGTCCCGCGCCAGCGCCGCGGTCTGCCCGGCGTCGCCGCGCCCCGGCTCGGCGGGTGGATGGCGAGGGCACCGAGGGTCGCCCGGCGGCGTAAGGCACGGGCGCCGTACCGCGAGGATCCGTCGGCACCGTGGGGACATCGCGGGGTGCGGGCGGCGCGGGCGTCGGCGTCACTTCGGACGCCGGTGGGGAAGCCGGGACGGATGCTGTCGCGGGCGCCGGCATTGGCTCAGGCGCCGGTGGGGAAGCTAGGGCGGGTGCCGGCGTCGGCTCGGGAGTCGCACGGGAAGCCGGGGCCGACGGCGCCGCGGGTGCCGCCGGCACGGCCCGGGCGGACGGCTTGAGCAGGGGTGAGCCGCCGCCTCCCCGGCCCGCGGACTCAGACGGCGCGGCCTCGAGTGAGGGAAAGAAGTCCACCGTCCGGATGACGAGCTGCTCCTCGCGCCCGCTCAGGGCGAAGGTGAGAAAGAGCCAAGGTGACAGGGCCGCCACCGCGACGTGGATCGCGGTGGACACGCCAAGGAAGCGGCGAATACGGGACTGCTGCGCGAACCCCCAGGTCGCACGCCCGAGATGCTCCTGCGGGGTCCACAAGAGCTCGGACACTTAGGGCTTTCCCCCGCACCCCAGGCGCCTCCCACCCCGGACGAGTGGAGAGGGAACACATCGGGCGTCCGGACCTGGGCCCGGGCCGCTTCCAACCGGCGCGCTCACGAGAGCTCTCCCCAGGGTATTCCGCGTGCGGCTCAGCGGTCGCCGGGCCGCGTCGCCACGCCGATCTTCTCGGCGCCCGCGCGCCGGGCGACGTCCATGATGGCCACCACCGTGCCCAGCCCGACCCGCTCGTCCCCACGAATCGTCACCGTGCGCTCGCGCCCGCGGGCGAAGGTCGCCTGCAAGAGCCGGCCCATGTCCGCCAGTGTGGTCGGCTGACTGTCAACCAGGACCGTGCCGTCCGCGGCGGCGGTGATGGTCACTCCCTGGGCCTGGCTCGACGCTGTCCGCGACCGGGGCAGGCTCACATTGAGCCCGGCCTGAGTCAGCGTGGTGCTCGTGACCATGAAGACGATGAGCAGGACCAGAAAGATGTCGGTGAGGGGCGTGACGTTGATCTCGGCCACCACCTCATCTCGGCCGGCGTCATCGGACAGCGGGAACATCGCCATAGAGCGACCCCTTGTCACGCTGGTGCTGGACCAGCTCCTCGATGCGGAACCGGAGAAAGGCGCCGAACGAGTTGATGATGGTGACGAACCAGTTGTAGGCGGTCAGGGCGACGATGGCCACGACCAGCCCGGCTGCCGTCGCCACCAGCGCCTCGGAAATCCCGGCCGCCACCACCGCAAACCCACCCTGGCCGGTGAGGGCCATGTTGTGGAAGGAGCGCACGATGCCGAGGACCGTCCCGAACAGCCCGATGAACGGCGCCAGCGACCCGACCGTCCCCAGGATCCACAGGTGCCGACGCAGCCCGTGCAGGAGCTCCTGGCGCTTTCTGTCCATCTCGAGGAGCCCGTAGTCGCCATTGGGCCCCCGGAGCAGCGCCCCTCGAAAGATCTCGGCCACCGGCGTCTCGGCCGTCTTCAGGATCATGCGCGCCTCGTCGAGGTCCGCGCGACTGACCCGGGCGAGGACCGATGCGGTGAGGGCGTGACCCGGCCGCACCACCTTCCAGAGGATCCACGCCCGCTCGCAGATAACGGCCAGGCTCAGGATCGAGCACACCACCAGTGGATACATGGCGAGCCCGCCCTGCCGGACGAGCTCGAAGATGCTCAGGGTCGGTTCCATTCGACCTCCGTCCACGAAGGGCTCACGGTGCTTGCCGTCTCGTCGTCATGGGCGGGATCCGGGCCGCTCGATCTGGATCTGGAGGCTGCGCTCGCGATCCTGATCGACCTGGATCCGGACGTCGGGCTGGCCATACCGGACCACGAGCTCGGCGGACTTCCGCACGGCGCCGCCGAGGAGGTCAGCGATGACCCGGTTCTCGCCGGGGGCCAGGGGCACCTCGGCCGTGAACTGGCCGTCAGGGCCGACGGTGAGGGTTCGGGCCATCTGCCCCGTGGTGACGTTCCGGACGGACAGGAGCTCGACCCTCGCGATCGACGTCCGGGGAAGGATGTCGACGATGTCGGCAGGGGTCTCCACCAGGTGGTGGCGGCCGCCCGTGATCCGGGCGATCTCCGTGCAGGCGGCGGGCTTCCCCAGCGCCTCCGGACCGAGGCAGAAGGTGTGGACGAGGATGCCGCCCTTGGCGGCCACGCGGGCGGCGTTCAGCGTGACGTCGAGGTCGCCGGGCTCCATCCCGTGGCCTCCGCCGAACGGCAAGGTCGGAAATCCGTCGGTGAGCAGGAGGCCGACCTTTCGCGCATCGGGACGGGGCGGGCTTGCGGCGCCCTCGAGGCTCAGGAGCTCCCGCACGGCCAAGCGGAGGCCCGCCCCCATGTCCGTGCCCCCGTCCGAACCCCGGGCAAGGACCCGCAAGAGGGCCGACCGGACCGCCTGTTGATCGAACGTGAGTGGCTGCACGACCAGGGCATTGGCGGGACCACCGTTCGCAGTCCCGTAGGCCTCGGCGAAGGTCACCACGCCAAGCCGTGTTCGCGCGCCGTCGACCTGGGCCAGGAAGTTGAGCGCCGCCGTCACTTCCGCACCGAGAATCGATTCCCGCGCCAGCGCCTTGGGAAGACGGATGACGCCGCCGCCGATGCTCCCCCAGCCGATGCTGCCCAGCACGCCGCGCGAGGGTGTCGCCGTGCTCCCCGACGTATCGATGATCAGCATGACATCGAACCCCGTCGTCGGCTCGACCCGGGGCCCGCGCGCCCGTCCGGTGACGGTGACCCACGGCTGGCCCTCGATCGCGGCGCCGGCCTGGGGGCTCGAGAAATACACCTCCGGCTCCCCCTGCCCCCACGCCGAGCCCACCGCCCCGACGAGAGTGAGCGCGATCAGCCATCTGCGCATCGCCCGCCTCATCCGCCGATCGCCGCCGCGCGGTCCGGGACCAGCGGTGCGCGCTTGAAGAGACTTTCGTCCAGCTCGTAGAGCTCTTTCCGGGTCAGCCGCCCGTCCTCGAAGATCGAGACGGTGACGAGTTCGCCGTCCTTCCTCAGCTCCTCCTCGCGCACCAGGCCTCCAGCAGGGTCGAAGTACCGCCAGCTCATCAGCCAGCCCTCGTCCGCGCGCCGTCCTTGCTTCACGAGTCGGCCGCTGGGATCGAACACGGACACGAGATCGAGGCGGCCCCGTCCGGTGGAGTCCTCCTCACGCTGGACGACCTTCCCGTCCTGATGCGTGGCGATGGCGGAAAGCTCTCCGCCCGGGTGACGCCGCCACTCCTCCCGGGCCACCTGACCGTCGACGAAGACCTGGGTCAGCTTGAGGTCTTTCTCGAGGAGCGCCTCGGCCCGGGCCACGTTCCCGGCCTCGTCGTAGTAGATCCAGAGGTCCGCGTGGCCAGTACCGCGGGTGTCCGCCTCCCGCCTTGCCACCTTTCCGTTCGCGTAGTACGTCCACATGTCCATGCGACCGTCGAGGCGCGAGGACTCCTCGCGTCGCACGAGCTGCCCCTCGGCACCATAGTGGAGGATCGTGTCAGGCCGGCCGTTGCCCTGAGCGTCGCGCTCGCGCCGTACCAGACGACCGCCCTCGTAGACGGGACGGAAGCCGTCGGCATCGGTCTCCAGGGGCGCGGCACGCGCCACGCCGGTCTGGGGCGTGGGCCGGCCGACGCCGGTGCCGGATGGGTCGGAACCCGCCGGCCGGCGGCCCGGGGAATCCGCGAGATGGTCCTTCACGATGATGACGCCCTGCTTGCGCGCCGGGGTCGCCTTCGCCTCCGTGCGTCCAGCCCCGTTGGCGTTCCGCTCGTCGATCTGCCGCTCGAGGTCGGCGTCGGCCGCCTCCTGGCGCTGGGCGTCGACCTCGGCCTTCGCATCCGCATCGCGCCGGGCGAGGTGCCCGTAGATGAAGCCCAGTATCGTGCCGGCGCCGGCACCGATGACGCCGAACGGCGAGCCGAACATGAAGCCCATGAGGGTCGCCTGCTCGATGGATTTCGTCGAGGTGCGCGGCCGCGTCCGGTTGCTACTTCCGCCGGGGGGCGCGGGCGACGTCGAGGGCGTGGGGGTCGAGTCAGGTTGACTGGCGCTGCTCGTCGAGGTTCCTGGCGCGCTGCCGCTCGACGTCCCACCGCTGGGGGTCGGGGCCTCGGGATGGCTGACGCTGCCCCCCGAGGCGGCGGGCGCGCTGCCGCTCGACGTCCCACCAGTGGGCGCCTTGGGGGCCGTTGCGCATCCCGGCAGGACCTGCAGACCCAGGGCCAGCGCGAGCGAGCCCGCGACGACCCTAGCGGAAGTCTTCCTCACCAAATTCCAGAAACCATCCGGAGCGCCGGATGTCGATCTGAATTGTCCGGTCGAACCGACCTACCAGCCGCTCGCCATACTGCGTCCCGGCATACGCCCGAGCGACGATCCGGTGCTGGCCGACGTCAAGCCCCCAGGGCACCTTCTCGACGGGCTGGAGCAGGATTGGCGTGATCTTCTCCAAGTCCTCGGGATCCGACGGATTGACGTAGACCCGGAGGACCCAGATCGTGCCGTTGATGAATTCCCCCTTCGTCGGATCTACCTTGGCCGAGTCTCCCGCGGCTGGCGGCCTGGACCCGTTTGTCGAGGATTGCGGCGTCGCGGGTGGCGGCGCCGCTGGAGGCGAGTCCGTCTGCTTCCGCTGGAGCTGATCGCCCATCAGCATCCCGAGCAGCGCTCCGAGTCCGGCTCCGACGAGCGCCCCATTCCCGCTCCCGCCCCCAATCCGCGAGCCGATCAGGGCGCCCGAGGCAGCTCCGGCTGTCGCCCCCACCAATGTGCCCGTCGCCCGGGGACCGCTGGCGCACCCGGCGCACATCACGACGAGCCCCATCATTGCAGCGGCGCGTCGCATCCTCATCCCACACCTTCCCGCAGCGAGTGCACGCGGTGGGTTTCGACGGCGGTCGGTCCGCTTCACGCTGGCGGCCGCTTTCGCGCTCCCGTGGACGGCCAGCCGGTCGCGGATCGCTCGATCATTGGAACCGCGGCGGAGTTGCGCGGCGTCGGGGACGGTGACAGGAGCGGCCTTGACCTGTGGTCACGGCCGCGCGTGCGGTCTCGGTGGCGTGCCCCACAGAGGCAGGCGAGGTGCCCGACCCCCGCGGTCCAACCGCAGTGAGTCGATGTCCCTCGCCCATGGCCAAGCGGGCCGCGAGCTCCGGCCCACTGGTTTGGGGAGCATCGCGGTACGTCACGTCGCACGAGGGTTGCGTCTGCAATCGCATCAGGTTCGGCACCGAGAAGGAACCGTCCTGCAGTCAGATACTGACGACCATTTTGCCCAAGAGCCGCCGGCCGTCAAGGGTGCCCAGGGCAGGTCTCGCTGGGCCGGCGGGGGCCTCCGGGCGGCGGCTGAAGGGCTCGCTGTCGGCATGCCGTTGGTCTCGGGTTCGGATCCGTCCTCGCCACCTAGGTCGTTCCGGAGTCCGCCCGGTGCGGCCAGCGGACTGAGGCGCCCTCGCCGCGAGGCGCCGGGATCGGCGGCAACCTCTTACTCCAGGACCGGCGGGCGGCTCAATCAGCGAAAATCGGCGGCAACGCGCTGTCCCGTCATCTTCCGGTCACCGGTCGTTCACCGAGTACACGTACTTCCCGTGGCAGTCGACGATGTTGTAGTTCGGATTGCCCGCGCGCCCCTGCTGGGACAACGCCTGTTGGGCCTGCTGCATCGTCAGGGGCGGCGAGTAGCCGCCCGTCCTGAGCCCGGCGTGGACCTGGTCGCGCGTGCCGTTGCACGCCTCGACGTCGACTCGGATAGCGGGCGGGTAGTCCGAGCCCGGCGGCGGATAGTCCGAGCCCGGCGGCGACGCGCCGGCGAGCGGCGTCGTCAGGATGGTCAGCACTCCCACAAGGAACGGCCGGACAGTCATCGGAGTACCTCGTGCGCCCGGGCCAGCCCGGGAGGCGGGATCGTGGGCCCCGCGGGCCTGGGGCGGCATGAAGGAGGTTGTTCACCAAATCGAGGACCGCGGTCGGGTCGGTGTGCATCGTGCCTCGTCACGGAGCTGGTCCGGCGTCTCGCCGGACTCGGATGAACCATACCCTCCGGCGCCGCCCCAGGCAAGGGGCCGGGGCTCCGGCGCCGCCGAGTCGGCCGCTCCCACGCCAGTGGAGCGCCGGGGAGCGCTACTCCCGGCGGACGCGGACGTTGAAGCGGCGGAGATCGATCGTGGTTCCAGTCAACTGACGGCCAGTCGAAGCGGGCGTGACGCCAGAGATGGTGACTCCCGCCCGGGCCCAGGTGCGCCACATGAGCTGAGGCGACGGCACGTTTGCGTGCTCCACGAGCCTGGGGTGGAAATCCCCTCGGACCACGACGGCGTGGTCTGCGTAGATCAGGGCTCGGATCTGCTCGAGCTGGTTGGCGATCATGGTCGCCTCGTTGATCACGGACTCAATCATTTCGAGGCGCTAATCGTGTTCTAGTACCAAGTTCCTGGGATCGATCACGCCGAGCTGGCCATGCGCCGGGCGCTTCACGGAAGAGTTCCGCTTGCCCCTGGGAGGGACGATCGCCCGGACTATTGGCACCCTGGGCGCGCATTCTCGTGAGCGTCGCGGGCGCATGCACGGCCATGCGAGAATGGGGCGCGCAGTGCCACGAACTCGCCGCCCTCACGACAAAGGGGCGTCGTCGCGTCGTCCTTCGCAGGAATCGCCAGGTGAGGGGTTGAAGAGGAACGGGGTGAGCAGGCGGGGTGTCCTGGGCACCGGGTCTCTTCGGCCGTCTCTTCTCGCTCCTTCCTCGTGAACGCTGGCGGATGGGCGCGCCACCGGTCTATCGGTCCTGGTGGTGGAGACGTAGGCGTCCGGGTGAACATTCGCGACACCCTGAGCTTCGTTGCAGACGTCCTCGCGGACGATGATCCGGTCGGTTCGCCCTGCGCGGACACGAGGGCGGCATAGCATGCCCGCACGGCATGGTCCTCGTGGGCCACCGGCGCCCCGAAGAGGGCCATGATCCCATCGCCCATCACCTGGTTCCACCGTCCCCTCGTACCGGTGGACGGCCTCCATCATCCGCTCGAGCACCGGGTCCAGAAGCTTCCGCGCGTCCTCGGGGTCCCGGTCAGCCAACAGCTCCATCGAGCCCTTGAGGTCGGCCAGCAGGACCGTCACCTGCTTGCGCTCGCCTTCGAGGGCGCTCTTCTGGGTGAGGATCTTTTCAGCGAGGTGCTTGGGAGTGTACGTCTCAGGTGAGGTGTACCGAGGTTGTGTCGAGACCGGCCCCGTAACAGCGTGAGCGCATTCCGAGCAGAACTTGGCCTCCGGAGAGACCTGGGTGCCGCAGTTCGGGCACGTCCGCGCGAGCGGAGCGGCGCATTCCTCGCAGAACTTCGCCTGGGGGCGATTGTCATGCTGGCACCGGGGACACTGCATACCGGGCCCCTCCCCCTCGGCGGAGCGCGGCCAGGGTAGCACGGCCAAGCCACAGGCCGCCTTGCCACCGGTCTGCACGACGATCCGCCCACCAGTCGCCTGGCGCCCGCGAGTGCGCACAAATCTCGTGAGACTTCACATCTCGTCGGGGGCCCGATACCTCGCGATCTTAGCGCGGCCGAAGAGCCGCGCTACTGCAGGATTGGTAATGGTAGTAGAGCCAGGATCAGGGGGCGCCGGCTACCCGGCAACCTCTGATTGTGTGGTGAGCCGTGGAGGAATCGAACCTCCAACCTAGTGACTACTGTGGGTCCCGGCGAGCGTCGAGCCCCGGCCGTGGCCGACTGCGACGGCGGCCGGCTCCAGGGCCGAGGTCCAGGAGGGTTTCGACCGGTTACACTGCGGGTCAAGCCGCTTCGCTGGAAGCTCCCGCGGCTCTGAGCGGACCCATCGCGCCGGCACCCATGCCCGGTTGACCTGGGGGCGACGCTTGTCGCACGATGCGGGCGCCGGGCGACCCCGGCCGATCACGCGGGCGACGGAGATCCCATGGCGCCGAACCCCTGGAGCTACACGAGTGGCACGAGCGACGTCCCCCTGCTCGGCCTCACCATCGGCGACATGTTCGACGAGACGGTGGCCCGGTTTCCGGACAACGAGGCGCTCGTCTCCCGCCACCAGGGACTCCGGTATACGTATCGCCAGCTCCAGGTCGAGGTCGACCGCTGCGCCCGCGCGCTCATCGCCCTCGGGGTGGACAAGGGCCAGCGGGTAGGGATCTGGGCGCCCAACTGCGCCGAGTGGGCCATCACCCAGTTCGCGACGTCGAAGCTCGGCGCCATCCTCGTGAACATCAATCCGAGCTACCGGCTCAACGAAGTCCAGTACGCGCTGAGGCAATCCGGCTGCGCCTGGCTCGTCACCGCGCCGCACTTCAAGACCTCGGACTACACGGCGATGATCCACGAGCTTGCGCCGGAGCTGGCAGCAGCCAGCCTGGCTCTCTCGAGGCGGCTAGCTTCCCCGACCTGCGCGGCGTGGTGCGGCTCGGCGCCGAGCCGGCGCCGGGGATGCTGGGCTGGAGCTCGCTGCTGGCGATGGCCGAGCGGGTCGGCGCCGACGAGCTGGCGCACCGCCAGCGCCAGCAGGATTTTGACGACCCCATCAACATCCAGTTCACGAGCGGAACCACCGGCTATCCCAAGGGCGCCACGCTCAGCCACCACAACATCCTCAACAACGGCTTCTTCACCACCGAGCTGCTCCGCTTCACCGACCGCGACCGGCTCCTGATCCCCGTGCCGCTCTACCACTGCTTCGGCATGGTCATGGGCAACCTGGGCTGCATGTCCCACGGCGCGACGATGATCTATCCGAGCGACGGCTTCGACCCGCTGACCGTCCTGGAGGCCGCCCAGGCCGAGGGCGCCACCGCGCTCTACGGCGTGCCGACCATGTTCATCGCCGAGCTGAACCATCCCGACTTCGCGAAATACGACCTCTCCACGCTGCGCACCGGCATCATGGCCGGCTCCCCCTGCCCGGTGGAAGTCATGAAGCAGGTGCAGGCGCGGATGCACATGCGCGACGTGGCCTGCGCCTATGGCATGACGGAGACCAGCCCGGTGAGCACGCAGACGCGCATCGGGGCGCCGCTGGCCAAGCAGGTCGGCACGGTCGGCCAGGTGCACCCCCACGTACAGATCAAGATCGTGGACCCGCAGACCGGCCAGGTGGTGCGGGTCGGCGAACGCGGCGAGCTGTGCACGCGCGGCTACAGCGTGATGCTGGGCTACTGGGACAACGACGAGGCCACCCGGACGGCGATCGACGGCGCCCGCTGGATGCACACCGGCGACCTGGCCACGATGGACGAGGAGGGCTACCTCAACATCGTGGGACGGATCAAGGACATGATCATCCGCGGCGGCGAGAACGTGTACCCGCGCGAGATCGAGGAGTTCCTCTACAGCCACCCCAAGGTCCAGGACGTACAGGTCATCGGCGTGCCCGACGAGAAGTACGGCGAGGAGATCATGGCCTGGGTGAAGCTGCGCGAGGGCCAGGCCGCCACCGTCGAGGAGATCCGCGACTACTGCCGCGGCAAGATCGCCCACTACAAGGTGCCGCGCTACGTTCGCTTCGTGGACGCCTTTCCCATGACGGTCACCGGCAAGGTCCAGAAGTTCTTGATGCGCGACGAGAGCGTGACGCTGCTGGGTCTGGAGAAGGCCGCCGCCATCCGGATGGCGTAGACGGTTCGTCCTTCCCACAGCCCGAGTGTGCGCATCGGCGCCAGCGCGTTCGAGGTGCGCATCACGCCCATTGGGCGTCGCAGCGATCGAGAATGCGCCGGGCCCTCCTCGAGGGACTCAAAGCGCAGCCCTTTGCGGGCCTGGTCTGCGTGTGGCCGATCGCCGACTCGACCTTTCCTTTCCGATCGGGGTCCCCGACGCGACAGGGGAGCGCGACGGCGCCGTAGTGCGCAACCTGATGCGGCACGAGGCACAGAACGCAAGACGGCGGGGGCTTTGAAGGCCCCCGCCGTGAGTGGTGAGCCGTGAAGGAATCGAACCTTCAACCTACTGATTAAGAGACTACCCCGGCAGCGCTCCCCCAAGCACGACCCGAGGCCTAGCCAGGGGAATCACAGGGTTGCCTAGGTGCTCAACGTGGGCGGTAGCCTACCGTGGTACGCCGGGCTACGGCACCACCCTGGCACCGGCCACCGAGCCGCTCCGGTGCCGCCGGTCGCTACCGGGCCCACTGATTCACTGTCAGTGACGCATCCGCGTCGCCAGGGTATTCGCGCACTTGCGAGCTTTGGTGCCGTACCGGTGCCGTGGCCGACGCCTTCCCAAACCCGCGGTCTGACCGATGCCCCCCCTGTTCAGCAGCTAGCTACTTCCCGGTGCAAAAGTGATCGTTGACGAGTCGTTCTCGAGCGGAGCGCGGGTCCTGCATCCGTCTCCTACGTCCGTTCTCGCGTTCTCTATCTTCGCGTCCCATCGAATCACTCCTGGGTTGGCATCACCGTGCTGGAGGCCCCGCTCGTCCGAGCACCAGCAAGTCGTTCGCGATCACCCCGAGCCCCACCCAGCGCTCCATGCCCGCGACGCCCCGATATCGGCAGCGTCGGAGGCCATGACGGCGCTTCAGAGCGCTGATGCGGCCTTCGCAGCCGGTCCGCCATTTGAGCGCGGCTCGAACGGCGCGCGAGCGCCCGTTCCGGCGTTGCCGCGGCAGGACCACCGTGCGCACTCCGCGGTCGTGCGCGATCTGCTCATTCGCCCGGGAGGCAAAACCCCCATCGGCCACGGCCAGGCACGGTGGCCGCCCGAAGAGCTGCTCGTGTCGGACGAGCGAGGGTTCCCACAGCGTCTGATCCGGCACCCGGGACACACAGACCGCGTAGTCGGTGATGAACTGAGCCTCGGCCTCCTGAATCTTGATGAGCTTGCCGAACTCGGTGAGCTTGGTCGCCTTGCCCTTCCGAATGGCTTCGGTGTGGGACTCGAAGAGGCTGAGGAGTTTGTCCCGGTAGTGGGTGTCGCCGCGCAGCACCCGCGCCCGGGTCTGAGCCACGACCCGGTGGACGAGGCCGGCGGTCGCGCGGAGGCGGGCGCGAAGCTCTCGTACCGCGGGCTCGGGATGGAGGCGACTGACCCGCTCGGTGCGTTCCGCCTGCCGAAGGACGCTCCGCGTGATCCGCAGCAGCCCCCGGTAGAGCTGACGCATTCGGGTCTTGCTGCGCTCCCGCACCGTGTGGCTCGCTCGCAGCGTCGCCGTGCGGGTGTGTCGCGCAATCGCGAAGACCCGGCGTGCCACGCTGCGTGCCCGATCGCGGATGTGGCCCTGGGCGGGTCCCAGACGCGCGGTGAGGCGCTTCATCGTACGCGTGAGAACTCGGACGCCATCAGCCAGCAGCCCGCTGTCGGTTGGGTAACGGATGGCGGTCTCGACGACGGTCGTGTCCACCCGCAAGCGGCGGCCGTGCATCACGCGCCGCTGACGCGCGATCGCGACCAGGCGCTCCAGCAACTGCTTGAGCACCGGCCCGTCCAGCACGTGCGCCAGGCGGATCAGCGTCTTGGCGTCCGGGACGCGCGCGCCATCGATCCGACAGAAGGCCCGGTAGACGAGGCTCCCCCGGACCTCTCGCTCGCACTCGTCGAAGCTCCAGTCCGAGAGGTGCTTGAGCACGAGCATCCGGAGCACGACGGCCGCGGGCGTGCCAAGCCGACCACGACGCGCACTCAGGGGATGGCGGCGCCCCAGGGCCGCCGTGACCTGATCCACCAACTCCTCGTCCTCGAGGACAAGGTCGATCTGTCGCAGGACGGGATCCCACAGCTTATCGGCGTCGGGCAGCAGGACTTCGACCAAGGTGCGCTGCGTGTAGGTGCGCCGGACCATGGCGCCTCCGATGAGGTCGGACGACCTCAGGGGCTGCACCGCGTGAGCTGCGCAGCGGCGCCGAGTGCCGGGCGGCACTCGGGCTGCTTGCTCACCATCGCGCGTAGACACCGTCATCGTCAACCAATATCGGTGCGTTTGGGCCATGTCCGAGCCCGGCACCCCCTTGAAAACACTGAGCGCCCTTGGCCCATTCCGCACCGGGAAGTAGCTAAGTGTGCCGATGACGGCGGGTAGCGGCAGCCCAGAAGCCGATTCCGGGAAGTAACTGATCGTCACTCTCTTGGGAAGCAGGACCACCTTTTCTGTGACCGAGGACCCGCTCTGGAAATCATCGATGATGGCAACTTCGTCGATCACGACTTGCTCGAGGAGGGCCTCAAAGAATCGTATGCCCCTCCCAGCAGCCTCCTTCTCTATATGGGTTCATCCGGCTCTTCCGTGGGTAGCGGGTGGTGTAAGGATGGCTCCAGCTCGGTCGTTCCAGGAGGGCTGGTGCCATGCGCGATGTCGAACTCTACCGCCATCTGCTGGGCCTCGAGACGCCGTGGACCGTCCGCTCGGTGGACTTGAACGTCCCGGGGCAGCGGGTTGACGTGTGGGCGGGCCACGCCGAGGACGTCCGCTGGCCGTGCCCCGAGTGTGGGACCCCGCTGGGGCTCTATGACCACTCCGAGGAACGCGTGTGGCGGCATCTGGACAGTTGCCAGTTCATGACCTACCTGCACGCGCAGCCGCCCCGGGTCGAGTGCCCGACCCACGGGGTCCGGCAAGTCCGCCTGCCCTGGGCCGAGGTGCGGGCCCGGTTCACCGCCCTCTTTGAACGGCTCGCGATCGACGTGCTCCAGGAAACCGACGTCCGCGGCGCCACCCGGATCCTGCGCATCAGCTGGGACGAGGCCTGGCATATCCTGGAGCGGGCCGTGGAGCGCGGCCAGCGCGCCAAGCGCCCGCGCGTGACGCCCCACCTCGGCGTCGACGAGAAGGCGATCGCCAAGGGGCACCAGTACCTCACGCTTGTCTGCGACCTGGACCGGGCGACCGTCGAATACCTCGCGGAGGATCGCAAGCAGGCCAGCCTCGCGGGCTACTTCACCGGCCTGGCGGCGGATCAGCTGGCCGGCATCGAGGCCATCGCCCTGGACATGTGGGAGCCCTATGTCCAGGCGCTCCGCGCCCACGTGCCGGGCGCGGAGAGCAAGATGGTCTTCGACCGCTACCACATCATGACCCACATGGGACAGGCCGTGGACAACGTCCGCAAACGCGAACATCGCGCCCTGGCCGCGGCCGGAGATGCCACGCTGAGCGGCTCGAAATACCTCTGGCTCTACGCCGAGGAGAATCTGCCGGAGCAGCACCGGGCGCGGTTCGCCCAGCTCAAAGCCCTGACGCTCAAGACGGGCCGCGCCTGGGCGCTCAAGGAGAGTCTGCGCGAGCTCTGGGAGTACACCCGCGGCGGCTGGGCCGAGCGCCACTGGAAGCGGTGGTACTTCTGGGCGACCCACTCGCGCCTGACGCCCGTGATCGACACCGCGCGGACAATCCAGCGCCACCTGCCCAACGTCATGACGTTCTTCGCCCACCGCATCACGAACGCCGTCACGGAGGGGCTCAACTCCAAGATCCAGACCATCAAGAAGATGGCCTACGGCTTCCGGAACCGCGAGCACTTCAAGACGGCCATCTACTTCCACTGCGGCGGCCTCGACCTCTACCCGGCTACCCACGGAAAAGCCGGATGAACCTCTATATGAATGGTCACCAGAGGGATTTTCGTATTAGCCGCGGCGAACGTCGCCAGACCGGGGCTCGCCCTGTCTGGGCGGGAGCATGGCCCCGGAGGCGGGCCGGTGTCAATCCCGCGGGATCACGGTGTGGTGGAGTTCGGTGGAGCTTGGCACCGGCCTGTCACCGAGATTCGAGCGTGGCTCCCGTCGGGCTACGGCCGCCCCGGCACCGTGAATGTGAAGGTGGAGCCCTTACCCATCTCGCTCGTAACCCAGATCCGGCCGCCGTGCAGCTCCACGAACTTCTTAGTGAGGGTGAGTCCGAGTCCAGTGCCTTCCTGTCGCTGCGCTCCGCTTCCCACCTGACGGAACTCCTGAAAGATCGTCGCCTGGTCCTCGGGCGCGATGCCGACTCCCGTGTCGCTGACGGCGACCTTGATGGCCCCCGGCGATGAGGCATCGTGAGCCACGCTCGCCGTGACACCGACGCGCCCCCCGTCCTGCGTGAACTTCACCGCGTTCGACAGGAGGTTCAGCAGGATCTGCTTGACCTTGCGCTCGTCAGCGACGACCGCGCCGACCGCCGGATCCGCGACGAGATCGAGCGTGATCCCGTGGCGGGTCGCCCGCTCCCGGACGAGGGTGACGGCGTCGTCGAGGGCCGCCGGCAGGTCGAATCGGCTCAGCTCTAGCTCCATTCGCCCCGCCTCCACCTTCGAAAGGTCGAGGATGTCGTTGATCAGCGAGAGAAGGTGGCGCCCGGAGACCAGGATGTCCTGGAGGTACTCGGCCTGCTTGTCGTTCAGCTCCCCGAACATGCGCTCGTGAAGGACCTCAGAGAAGCCGAGGATCGCATTCAGCGGCGTCCGCAGCTCGTGGGACATGTTCGCGAGGAACTCCGACTTGTGGCGGCTCGCGGCCTCCAGTTGCCGGCTCTTGTCCGCGATCTCGCGGAAGAGCCGGGCGTTCTGAATAGCGAGCACCGACTGGGTCGCGAAGGTCTGGAGGAGGTTCACGACCTCGGGGATAAACGTGCCCGACTCCCGGCGCCACACCACCAGGCCGCCCATGATCACGTGCGCGTGGAGGAGCGGCACCGCCAGGATCGACCGGTAGCCGGACCGGGCGAGAATCGGCCGGATATGCGTGGCGAGGAACTCTCGCTCGTCCAGGATGTCCGGCACCTGGACGGGCATTCCGAGCTCGGCGGCCTTGCCGACAGCGCCCTCCCCGAGACGGAGTGGCGTGGCGCGAAGCGCCTCGAAATGCTCCTCCGCCATCCGGTGCGTGGTCCTTGGGTGGAATTCCTGCGTAGCGTCGTCGTACTCGTAGATCACGCCGCTGTGGGCTCCCGAGAGATGGACTGCCCGGTCTATAATCGTCGTGAGCACGGTCGGCAGATCCAGGGTCGAGCTCACCGCCTGGCTGATCTCGCTCAGAGCGCGAACTTCTGCCAGAGCGTTGCTGAGTTCCCGCGTCCGCACCACGACCTTCTCCTCGAGGCTCGCGTACGACTCTTGCAGTTGCGTGGCGGTCCGGTTGAACTCGTTGCCGAGCGCCTCCAGCTCGTCGCCGGTCCGGATCTGGATGCGGTGACCCAGATCGCCCGCGCCGATCCGAGCGGCCCCGGCCTGCAAGGCCCGGATCGGTGCCACCATCCGCCTGGCCAGGAGCACGCTCGCGAGCACTGACAGCACGAGGCCAAGGGCGAACAGGACGACGCTGCGGACGATGGAGGCTTGAAGCGGCGCGAGCGCCTCGCCGAGCGGCTGCTCGACGAACACGAGCCACCCGAGCGTCGCGATCGGCGCGTATGCGATGAGAAACTGCCCGCCTTTGAGCCCGGCGGCGATCATGCCGGCGCCCTCGTCACCCTCGGTCAGACGAGGGTCCCGTGCGGAGCGGACCTGAGGCAAGGCCGACAGGTCCCGCTTCTGGAGGACGAGGCTGATGTCAGGGTGGGCGACCAAGCGGCCGAGCGAGTCGACCACATACGCGTACCCGCCCTGACCGATCCTGATCCGGGAGACCACGTCCCAGACCGCTTTGAGGTTCACCTCGGCGGCAGTGACCTCTGCGCCAGGCGCGCCGGCGGACACCGCGAGGGTGATGTAGGGCTCGGACTCGTTCCGGAAATACACCGGGCTGAAGTACGTCTTCCCGGCTCTGGCCTCGAGGAACTTCGGCGCTTGCGAATGGTCCTCCCGGCTGTCGACGGCGTCCAGGGTCAGTCGGGACACTCGAAGCCGCTCCTTGCCGGACGCGTCGAGATAACTGATCTCGGTGATCGCCGGGACGTTGCGCAAGAGCCGCAGATAATCGACCTCCCGCTGCTCCTGTGCCATCGCTGGATCGTCGAAGGCGGCCTGGGTCGTCCAGCGCACCTGCCGCTCGGTGTCCTGGAGGAACTGCTCGATCCTTGCTGCCGCCGCCACGGCTTGCTCGTGCTCGATCCGGACGAGCGCCGCCTTCGTTTCCTGGTAAGAGAAGTAGAGGTCGACCGCGCTGCTGGCCAGAAGTACGCCACCCACGAGGAGTAGGAGGACGATGACGTACTTCCGGAAGAGTCGGCCGCGCGGCCCGCGATCGTTCACCGCTGCAGCCAGTCGGCGCGAAGCAATACTGTCCGCGGTACCGTCAGTCCAAGGAGGTTCGCGGTCTTCAGATTCACCGCGAGGTCGATCTTGTCGGCCCCTTCGACAGGCAGATCCCGGGGCCGTGCCCCTCGCAGGATCTTCGCCACCAACCGCGCGGCCTGAATCCCCTGTGCGTAATAGTCTGGGCCGTAGGACACGAGGGCGCCGTGGCCGACCCAGAGCGCCGCCGGAAAGACCGCCGGGATGCGGAACGCCAGCGACGCCTCCAGAATCACGGCCGGGATGTCCATCGTTGCGATGTCCGGGGGCAAGAATGCGTCGCCAGGTCGAAGTTGCTTGAGCGCTAGTTCGAGCTCCTCAGTGGTGCGCACCGGGCGATCCAGCACCTGGAGATTCAACCGGGGTCCCGCGTCGCGGCCCTTCCGGGCCGCGGCCACGGAGGAGGGGTCGCCAGCATCGTAGATGATCCAGATACGCCGGACGGCCGGCACGAGTTTCCGCAGAGTCTCGATGCGCTTCGGAACCAGCTCGGTCGCGAGGCTCGACACGCCGGTGACGTTCCCGCCCGGATGCGCGAGTTGTGTGACGATTCCCGCGGCGACCGGATCTCCCACGAGGGTGAACACGATGGGGACCTTCTGCGTCGCGTTCTTGGCTGCCTGGGTGGCCGCCTCGTTACTCGTGAAGAGCACGTCCACCTGGGCATTTGCCAAGGCGGCCGCAGCGGTGTTCGTGGCCGACGGATCGCCTTTCGTGAAGCGGATGTCGAACGTGACGTCCCGGCCCTCGTAGAGTCCCAGTTCTCTGAGGCCGCTCTTCAGCCCCTCGACGGTGGGGTGGTTCGCCGCCGCCGCCTCGTTGAGCACACCGACGCGGTAGGGACGGCGGGCCTCGCCGGCAGCGGCCTCCTCGGGGAGAAGCGTCCAGGCCACCGTCAGAGTAGCCAATGCGCAGAGCGCGAGGAAGCGGGAAGACCTCACGGCTGATTCCACAGGGTCTCCGGAGGTGAGGTCCCGAACTGCAGTTTCGTGGACCACACGCTCAGCGTCGTGCTGTCCTACCACGGAAGCATGGCGTCGTGCACGCGATCTGGAGGCCGTTCGCGTTCACGTGACGTCTTACTTGGTGATGATCCCGGCCTCTTTCATCAGGACGCCCATCAGCGCATCCTGCTCCGCCAGGAACTTGCTGAAGTCTGCCGATGTCTTGTGGAGGATCGTGAAGGGGCCATCGTTCATGAACTCGACGAACTCCTTGCTCTTCACGATCTTGTCGACGGCCTTCTCGTACACCGCGACGATGTCCGCTGAAGTGCCTTTGGGCAAGGTGATGCCGCGCCACGAACCCATGCTGTAGTTGAGCCCCAGCTCCTTCAGGGTGGGGACGTTCGGGAAGGCGGGATCTCGCGTCTCGGCCATGATAGCGAGAGGACGAACTTTCCCGGCGTCGATCAGCGGGCGGCCCTCGACCAGGCTGGCCGTCGAGACCTGGATGCGGCCCGCGACCAGCTCCTGCAATCCGGTGGCGGCGCCCGTGCTCGGGACGAACGGCATAGCATCAACCGGAATCCCTGCAGCCTTGAGCATGCCCGCCCGCGCCAGGTCCCAGATCCCGCCCGTTGGGGCTCCAGAGGCCTTGACTCTGCCCGGATTCGACCTCACGTACTTGAGGAGGTCTCTCAGCGTCTTCCACTCAGAATTGGCGGCCACCTGGACGCCCGCCGGATCGATATTCAGGAGCGCGACCGGCGCGAAGTCCTGGTAGGTGGGCACCTGTCGGAGAGGGGTCAACTCCGTCCAGTGCATCATGACCAGGTCAGCGGTCACGATCGTGAGGGTGTGGCCGTCCGGTGCGGCCGTTGCGCCTGCGGTATGGCCCAATGCCCCGCCGCCCCCGATACGATTGACGACGGTGACGGGCTGGCCGAGGTCTTTCTCGAGGAGCACTGCCAGCTTCCGGGCAATCCGATCGGTGCCGCCGCCTTCTGCCCAGGGAACGATGAGCTGGACCGGTCGGCTCGGCACCTTCGCCTGGGCGGAGGCCACTGGTGGCCATGGAACAAGCAAGGCCAGGACAGTAGCCACCAGCCCAATGTTCCGGTGTCGCACCGCTCTTCCCCTCAATGCGGGCACTGGTGGAGACCACACGGTTGTGGAGGGCACGGCTACCCGCGCAGCCCGGCGCAAGCCGTTGAGTCCGGTTGTCAGCCGCCCGCCGTGCGGCTGCTGCGCGGGCCCCGATCGACAGCGTGGCAAGCCTAGTCGGAGGCGCTGGGAAGGTCAAGCAACGCTTCCTGGACGACGCTTCCTGGTGATGACCTCCTAAGACAGGTACGGCTTCCTTCTCCGGAGCGCGGGACTTTGCCCGGCGACGGGTGAGTGACTACACTACCCGCTATCGTGATGGGCGCATTTCCACCCCCGCCGGAGCAACAGGTGACCCTCGCGAACTGGGCCCGGTCGCCCTTCAACCTCTCGGGATTTCAGCACACACGCGAGATCGTGCCCTCGGTGGACATTCCGAACGATCCGTCCGTCGCGGCGGAGCTCCCATCAGATCCGATCGATCTCGGGGCGCTGTCGATCGCGGCCGGCGGGCGCGAGCCCCTGTCGTTCCAAGACGTCCTGCGCGAGACCACCACCGACGGCCTCGTGATCCTCCACCGCGATCGCGTCGTTTTCGAGCACTACGCGCACGGGATGACGGCGGACACGCCCCACATCCTCATGTCGGTGTCGAAATCGGCTGCTCGGCCTGCTGGCGGCGGTGCTGATCGGCCGGAAGGATCTCCGCCCCGAGCGCCTCGTCACGGACGTCATCCCGGAGGTCGCGAGGACCGCGTACGACGGCGCGACGATCAGACACCTGCTCGACATGCGCGCCGGCATCGCGTTCGACGAGAACTACGAGGCCGCCGGACTGGAGGAGCGATGATCTACCCGATCACCGAGCACACCGTCGAGAACGAGCGCCACCGCACGTTCTACCTCGCCGCCGGCTCGCCGGACGCGCCGCCGATCATCTTCGTGCACGGCTGGCCGGAGCTGTCAATCAGCTGGCGGCACCAGCTGCCGTGCTTCGCCGATCTCGGCTTCCGCGCCGTCGCGCCCGACATGCGGGGCTACGGCCGATCCGGCGTGTACCGGCGCCACGAGGACTACGCGCTCCAGCACATCGTGCGCGACATGATCGACTTGCTCGACGCGCTCGGGCGCGACAAGGCCATCTGGGTCGGTCACGACTGGGGCAGCCCGGTGGTCTGGGCGCTGGCCAGCCATCACCCCGAGCGCTGCTTCGGCGTGGCGAACCTGTGCGTACCGTATTTCGCGAAGGGCTTCGCGCCCGAGATCATGCTGCCCCTGATCGACCGCTCCGTCTATCCGGAAGCGGAGTATCCGGCCGGACAATGGGACTATCAGCTCTTCTACGAGGAGAGCTTCGACAAGGCGAGCGCAGCGTTCGAGGCCAACGTCGCGAACACCGTGAAGGCGCTGTTCAGGAAGGGCAATCCGCGCGGCAAGGGCAAGCCGTCGCGTACGGCGGTCGTGCGCCGCGAAGGCGGCTGGTTCGGCGGCACCGGCCAGGCGCCCGACCTGCCGATGGACACCGACCTGCTGACCCAGAACGACTTCGAGACATACGTCGCCGCTCTCCAGTCGAACGGCTTCTTCGGGCCGGATTCCTGGTACATGAACCGGGAGCGCAACCTCGACTTCGCCTCGCGTGCGAAGAACGCCGGCCTGCTGACCATGCCCGTTCTGTTCCTCCACGGCGAGTACGACTACACGTGCGAGACCGTGACGTCGCGACTGGCCGAGCCGATGCGCCAGGACGTGAAGAACCTGACCGAGATGACCGTGGCGTCGGGACACTGGATGGCGCAGGAAAAGCCCGCCGTGGTGAACGCGGCCCTCGCGAAATGGCTGGCGGTCCAGTTTCCCGAGTTGTGGCTCGCGTGAGGTGCGCGACACGACGTGGTAGCGGAGCCATTTCCCTGAGGTCAGCCCCTCGCGCGAACTCCGGTCAGGATTTGCGGTATGCCTTCTCCAGCTCCGCGATGTCGAGCTTGATCATCTGGAGCATCGCGTCCGACACCCGCTTCGAGCGGACCGGATCCGGGTCGGCCATCATCTTCACCAGCCCCGCCGGGACGATCTGCCACCGCAGGCCGAAGCGATCGATCAGCCAGCCGCAGGCCTGCGGCTGCCCTCCATTGCTCAGGAGCGCCGACCAGTACCGATCCAGCTCCGCCTGATCGTCGCACTCCACGACCATCGAGATGGCGTCGTTGAAGTCGTGGTGCGGTCCGGCCGTCATCGCCTGGAACTTCTGGCCGAAGAGCGTGAAGTCGACCACCTTCACAGAACCCGGCGGGCCGCTCGGCGACTCGCTCTGCATCGTCACCACTCGGTCGACGCGCGAGTTCGGAAACACCGAGGCGTAGAAGTTCGCCGCCTCCTCGGCCTCCTTCGCATACCAGAAGAAGGGATGGATCTTCATCCGTTCGGGTGCAGCCATGGTCGTTCTCCTTAGTTGTGGCGCTTCCTCAGCACGACATGCGTCGCCTGCGCCGTGGGAACATGCTCGGCGCATTCATAACCCAAGGTCAACAGATCGACGCCGCCCAGAAGCTGCTCTCCCGAGCCCAGCAGCACCGGCGAGATCGCCAGGTGCATCTCGTCGACCAGCCGCTCCTGCAGGTACTGGCGGATGGTCGAGACCCCGCCGCCCAGCCGAACGTCCTGCCCTCCCGCCGCGTCGGTGGCGCGCTTCAGGGCCTCCAGGATTCCGCCGGTCACGAAGTGGAAGGTCGTCCCTCCCTCCATCGCGATCGACGGCCGCCCGTAATGAGTGAGCACGAAGACGGGGGTGTGATACGGCGGGTTCGCTCCCCACCATCCCTTCCAGGTTTCGTCCGGCCAGGCGCCCCGGACCGGCCCGAACATGTTGCGGCCCAAGATCCACGCGCCGACGTTGGCGAGTCCGCGGGCCGCGAAGTCGTCGTCGACCCCGGTCGCCCCGCCCTCGTTCCCGAGCATCTTCTGGAACGTCCGGGTCCCGATCATCCACGGGTGCAACGACATGCCGCCGACGCCGAGTGGGTTCTCCAAGCTCTGGAGCACCCCGGCCCCATACCCATCGAGAGAGATGGTGAACGCGTGGACTCTGAGCTTTGTCATAGGTTCTCTTCCAAAGGGTTGCCACAAGAGTGGTTACGTCCACCCCTCGGCCGGCTCACTCAGGAGATGTTCATTTGCCCTATAGTCGACCGCGCGCCCGCGAAATCGACATCATGGTAGGGGGGAAGCTCAGGGCCTCCGTCCCAGGGGACCGCGCAGCAGGCGACCGGGGAGGGCGCCGGTCGGCTTGCTTTCCCGGAGCAGGACCTCGCCGTTCACGACCGTCGCCGCGACACCACGGCAACGTTGCACCAGTCGGCGCGCGCCGGCCGGCAAGTCGTTCGCCACCTCGGGCATCTCGGCGACGATGGTGTCGGGGTCGAAGACGACGAGGTCGGCCGCCAGACCCTCGCGGATGAGCCCGCGATCGGCGAAGCCCCACATCGTCGCGGGCACGAAGGTCACCATACGCACGGCCTGTTCTAGCGTGAACGCCCCTTTCGTGCGCACCCAGTGGCTCAGGAGGTGCGTCTGGAGGGACGAATCCATCAACTGGGAGACGTGGGCGCCCGAGTCCGAGAATGTCGTGACCATGCGCGGATGCCGCATCAGCACCAGGGCAGCGTCCTGATCCTCGTTGGCGACCGGCTGGAGGAAGAATAGGTCCAGGTCCCGGGAGAGCGCGAGGTCGATCATCGTCTCGGCCGGGTGCTGGCCGCGCTCCCGCGCGACCGCGGCCACGGTGCGGTGCGGACCCTCCACGGTGTCGAACACCAGGATCCAGTCGTAGTCAGCGTCCCGGGCCTCGGTCCCGATGGCGTGGCGGCCAGAAGGCCCGTCGGCGGCCTCGACCAGGCGGCGGCGCAGCTCGGGATCGTGAAGCCGCTGCCGTTGCTCGGCGAGCGGGAGCGCGCGGAGGTCTCGCCAGACCGGCAAAGCATCGAAAGGCAGCTGGGTCTTGAACGAGAGCAGCGCGCTCAGCGACCGGCTGTGCGCCTGCCCGAACATGCGTCCGCCGGCGGCGGCGGTCTCGTCGAGCAGGTCCAGGTACGTCCGCCAGACACCGGGGACCTCGCGGCGGCTGAAGATGCCGAAGGTGATCGGACGCCCGCTCTCGACGGCCAGATCCCGCAGCCGCGCGTGATAGTCGCGCAGGCCCGGATCACCGAGCGTGCGGTCCACGCCCTCGCCGGCGAGCTCGAAGATCCCCGCGTTCATCGTGCCCATGACCCCGACCAGCCGTCGAACCTCGTCCCACGTGGCGAGCCGGCTCGCGACCGGGTGGCCGTCGGGCGTCTCGTGGGACGGTGAGCGCGAGGTGGTGAAGCCGATGGCGCCCGCGCGGATCGCATCACGGAGCTCCCGCTCCATCCCCCTCAGGTCGTCCTCGTTGGCCGGCTGCTCGAACGCCCGCTCCCCCATCACGTATGTGCGCAGCGCGGAGTGGCCGATGTAGCCGGCGTAGTTGATCCCCTTAGGCAGCGACTCGAGGCAGTCGAGGAACTCCGGGAACGTGGTCCAGCGCCAGTCGATCCCGGCCGCCATCGCCTCGGCCGGGATGTCCTCGGCTCGCTGGAGATTCCGGACTACGAGGTCCTTGTCGGGAGCCGCGCAGGGCGCGAGCGTGAATCCGCAGTTGCCCATGACGACGGTCGTGATGCCATGCCAGCAGGACGACGTGCCGAGGGGATCCCAGAAGATCTGAGCGTCCATGTGCGTATGTCCGTCCACGAAGCCCGGCGCGACCACCTGGCCATCGGCGTCGATCTCCTCTCGCGCGCGCTCACGAATGCGACCGATGCTCACGATCCGGCCGTGACGGACGCCCACATCGGCGCGGTACCGAGGCAGTCCGGATCCATCGACGACCATACCGTTCCTGACCACGAGGTCGTACGCCATCGTCAGCTTCCCTCCTCGGCCGGACCCGACGCCTTGCTGCGCGCGGCCCCGTCTGGTCCCATTGCTCCCGTCTCGTGCGAGACGCGTCACAGGGGAGTTTCGCGAGCCCTTGACTAACCTCAGGCCATCCTGCGTCCGATCACGGAGCACCGTCAAGGCGCAGGCGGCACCGGGGGTGCCCCGCGCCACGGGCTCCTGGCGGCTCCGATCAGGCCTCGATGCCGGGGCTGGCGTCGACTACCCTCCCTGCCGATGCCTGCTTGAGCGCGTCGATCGTCATGAGCAGCTACGCGGGTGAAGCGCCGGGCGTCGGCTCCAGTGTCTGATGCGTCGCGGCCTCCTCGCGGATGCGCGTCCAGTCGTAGCGCATCGGGACGAGGCGCGTCGCGCTCCACGTCGGGAGCTGGTCGCCGTAGTGCGGGCTTCCCGGGTGGCCGGAGGCGCCGAGCGGGACGATCCAGCCGCTCCGGTCCCAGTCCCCGAGATCGAACACGTAGCGCGAGACGGAGAGCACCGTGACGCCGTAACCCGCCCCGCCGAAGAAGCCCGCCTGCTGCACGGTGTCCCCATCGCCACCCATCGACACCGATGGCGGGTCGAGCACGTCGGCCCAGTCGGCAAACATCGCCGACAGGGGATGGCGGGGGCCCGTGGCGTGGAGCCGCCCCCAGCGCCGACCGTCCTCGCGGGGCGCGAGCCGGCCGAGCTCCGCGACCGCCCCGGTCAAGGCCCGAGCCAGCATGGCGGGCCAGTTCATGCCGGGCGGCAGGAATGCGCGGTCATCCCGACGGATCCAGCCGGCCAGGAGGCTGCGGAGCCGGGCCATGTGACCGACCGCGCCGCGCGGCGCGCCGGCGAACGCCTCGGCCGCGAGGGGGCCCAGGAGGGGCGCCATCAGCTCGCGCAGGAGCCGCTCCCGGAACGCCGCGTAGATCGTGGGCGCTACGCGCTCGGCGTCCATCTCGGCGTCCCACGCGAGCAGCTCCCCGAGGGCGCCACTCACGGCTGGATCGGTTGCCAACGCTTGACGGATGGCCTCGGCAGGACCGTCCAGGCTCGCGACGAGCTCGCGCGCCGCGATCGAAACGCGGTCCGCGTGGATGGCGGCCATGTCCGCCGCCGTCGCGCGCGCGAGGGGCAAGAGCCGCTCCCAGAGACGTCGCGTCCGGAAGTCCGCGCCGTAGTCGAGGCCGAGGTGGTGCGGGTACTCCGCGCCGACGATCCGGCTGTTCGCCGTGACGATGAGCCCCTCGGGAGGATCGCGGAGGGCCGGCATCGCCTCGAACGCAACCGTCCCCTCCCACTCGTGCCGGCCGTCCCAGCCGGGGACCGGCAGCCACGCGTTCGCCCGTGCGCGCACGGGAACGTGGCCCCGCGTGCGGTAGCCGATCGCCCCCGACGCGCCGCGGTTGTCGGCGAAGACGAGGTTCTGGACGGGGTCGACCCACCGGCGCGCCGCCGTCTCGAACTCGTCGGCCGACCGGGCGCGGAGCATGGGCAAGAGCGTCTCGGCGGTGGCATTGGGAGCCGCCGTGCCGGTGTAGCGGATGGCGACGGCATGGCCCCGGCGAGGATCCCCCAGGACGATCGGACCGTGCCGGGTCACGGTGACGTCGATGGTCACCGGCTCGCCGTTCCGGACCCTGATTGTCTCGCGGCTCGTCGCGGCCTCGTGCCACTCGCCGCGGTACTCGTAGCGCCGGGCGTCGTCCGGGTGGAACCGCTCGACGTAGAGATCCTGGTAATCGGCCTGGGCATGGGTGACGCACCATGCGACCGATTGGGTGTGCCCGAAGTGGGGAAATCCGGGCACGCCGGGGAACGAGAATCCGATCGCATCGAACTCGGGACAGGCGACGTGGTTCTGGTAATACACGTTCGGGACGTCGAGCGGCCGGTGGGGGTCGCCGGCGACGAGCGGCTTGCCGGACGCCGTCCGGTGGCCCGCGACGGCCCAGTTGTTGCTCCCGGTCTCCCAGTCGATGAGCGAGGCCGGCACGACGGAGTCCTGCGCAAGATCCCCCAGCATGTCGAAGGCGGGTCCATCGGCCGCCAGGCCGGGCGGCACGATGAGGACCGGGTTGGCCGGCGTGCCCGGGCAGAGCCGGGCCGCCCGGTCGACCCCCAGGTGCCGCACGAGCTGGGCGCGCCACGCCTTGAGCTGCCAGGTGCCCATCATGGCGTGACGGACCTTGAAGACCGCCAGGCTCTGCCAGGGCTCCCAGGGCTCCGGCCGCGCCTCGAGCAGCTGGAGCTCAATCGGCAGCTGGTGGTCCGCGCCCTGGGTCTGGATGAACGCGTTCACCCCCGCCGCGTACGCGTCGAGCATCGCCCGCGTCTCGCCGTTGAGGGCGTCGTACTCCGAGCGCGCGCACGCCGCGAGCCGAAGACGCCGCATCAGGGCGTCGTCCGGCACCCCGGAGGCGCCCACGTACTCTGCCCAGCGGCCCGCCGCGCGCCGCCGATCGTACTCCATGTGCCACAGGCGGTCCTGCGCGTGGACGAAGCCCTGAGCCACGAACGCGTCCCGGAGCGACGCCGCGCGGACGTGAGGGACGCCTTCGCGGTCACGCCAGACCTCCGCGCGGGCGGCGAGGGCCGGGACCGCGACTGGACGGGTGACGTCGGGCACGGCGGCCCTGAGGCGCGCGGCTCGATCGTGGCTCGAGAGGACGCGATCGCCCGCCGGACGATCGAGCGACATCACGCGCCGGGCTGCCGGAGGCGAGGATCGAGGGCGTCGCGGAGCGCGTCGCCGACGAGGTTCAGCCCGAGCACGGTCAGCGCGATCGCCAGCCCGGGGTAGACCGTCACCCACGGCGCCAGCTCCATGAAGCGGCGGCCGGCGCTCAGCATCGTGCCCCACGAGGGGTCGGGCGGTTGCGTGCCGAGCCCGAGGAACGACAGCGTCGCCTCGCTCAGGATCGCCGTCGAGAACGAGAGCGTCGTCTGGACGATGATCGGGGCCGCAATGTTCGGCACGACGTGGCGGCTCACGACCCGGGCGACGCCCGCGCCCAGGGCGCGGGCGCCCTCGACGTAGGGCTGCTGGACGACCACCAGCGTGGGCGCGCGCACGATCCGGGCGAAGATGGGCGAATACACCACGCCAATCGCCACCATCGCCGTCGTCAGGCTCGCGCCCAGCACCCCGGACAGGGCGATGATGAGGATGATGCTGGGGAACGCGAACATGACATCCACGAGCCGCCCGGTCAGCGCGTCCACGATCCCGAGGCAGTAGCCGGAGACGAGGCCCAGCACCCCGCCGACGGCGAGCGCGATCCCGACCGACACGATCCCGACCTGGAGCGAGATGCGCGCGCCGTGTACGATCCGGCTGAACACGTCGCGGCCGAACTCGTCCGTGCCCAAGAGGTAGCGGCCGCCCGGCGGCAAGAGGCGCCTGGCCGGCTGGGCGGTCGGATCGAACGGCGACACGAGCGGGGCGGTCAGCGCGAGCCCGAGGAAGGTGCCGACCAGGACGATCCCCAGCAGGGCGGTCGGGTGCCGCGCCAGCCGCCGCAGTGACCGGGCGCGGGGACCGAGCGCGATGTCAGTCATACCGGATCCGAGGGTCGAGGTAGGCGTAGGTCACGTCCACGAGGAGGTTGACGAGCACGAAGACGACGGCGACGAACAGCACTCCGCCCTGGACCAGCGGGTAGTCGCGCTGGTAGATGCCGTTCAGGATCATCCAGCCGATCCCTGGCAGCCCGAAGATGAGCTCGACGACCACCGCCCCGCCCAGGAGATAGCCCACCTGCACGCCCATGACCGTCACGACCGGGATCGCCGCGTTCTTCGACGCATGGCGTCCGAGGACGAGCGGCTCGCCCAGGCCCTTGGCGCGCGCCGTCCGGATGTAATCCTGGCCGAGGACTTCGAGCATCGCCGAGCGGGTCATCCGCATCACGACGGCGATCAGTGCGGCGGAGAGCGACAGGACCGGCAGGAGCATCTGCTGCGCGTTGGTCAGCGGGTCACGGAACGGGCTGGCCCACTCGGCGCCGGCCGGCTGCCAGCGGAGATACAGGGACGTGACCAGGAGCAGCATCGTCGCCAGCCAGAAGTTGGGAACGGACAGGCCGATGAGGCCGACCACGTGGGCGAAGGCATCGAGGAGGCCATCGCGGCGGATCGCGGCGATGACGCCGAGGGGCACGGCGAGCACCCACGAGAGGAGGGCTGCCAGCAGCGCCAGCTCGAGGGTGATGGGCAGGCGCCCGGCGATGACCCGGGTCACCGGCTCCGCAGTGCGCAGGGAGACCCCCAGATCGCCTCGCAGGAGGTCGACGAGCCAGCGAAAGTACTGGACGTGAAGCGGGACATCGAGGCCGAACAGCCGATACAGCGTCTGGCGCTGCTCCGGGCCGAGCTGCGCTTCGGTCCCGAGCATGACCTGGACGACGTCCCCGGGAATGAGGCGCATCAGGACGAACACGAGGACCGATATGCCCAGGAGCGTGGGAACGAGCAGCCCCAGGCGGCGGGCGAGATACCGGGTCAATCAGCCCTGGCCGCCCCTGGTCCGCGCTCGCTCACTTGTCGAGCCACGCGTGCTTCAGGCCCCACGCGCGATAGGTGTACGGGCTCTGTTCGTACCCCTTGACGTAGGCCTGGAGCCCCTCGGTCACGTTGTCGTTCGCGAGCCAGACGTTGGGCGCGTCGTCCAGCAGGATCTGCTGAATCTCGCGGTACATCGTCTTGCGCTGGGCTCGGTCGATCGTCGTGCGCGCGCGAGTGAGCAGCTCGTCGAGCTTCGGGTTCGCGTAGCCCGCGGCATTGGGAGTCCGTGAGTGGAGCCCGTTGTACACGTAACCGTCCGGGTCGTGACGCGCCGTGTACGCGTTCGCCTGGATGTCGTAGTTGAAGGTCGGCGGCTGGACCTCCTTCAGGAACACACCCTGCTCGACCTGCCGGATCTTCGCGTTGAGACCGATCCGCTTCAGCTGGTCGGCGAAGACCACGGCGAGACCGGGGAAGTTCTGATTGAAGGGCGTGACCAGGAGGTCGATGGTGTGGCCATCGGGAACCCCCGCTTCTTTGAGGAGCGCCTTCGCCTTGGCGAGGTCCGGCTTGTACCACTTCGCCTGGAGCTCCTCGGCGCTCAGGTACCAGTCGCCGAAGCCAAACGGGATCGGCCCGGCCATCGCCGCCCCGCCCGAGAACACCTTCTCGATGATCTCCTGGCGGTCGGTGGCGAGGGACAGAGCCTGGCGCGCGCGGGGGTCGCTCCACGGCTTCCGCTGCCGGTTGATGACGAAGGCATACAGATACGTGCGGGGCCGGCTGCTGACGACGATGCGCGAGTCGCCCCGGAGCCGCTGGATCCCCTCGGGCGTGAGGAAGCCGTAGTCGAGGCTGCCGGCCCGGAGGCCGGCGACGCGCGCATCCTCCTCCTCCAGGATCCGGAACGTGACCTCGTCGAGGTACGGGAGGGGCTTGGCCCAGTAGTCCGGGTTCTTGCGGAGCTTGATGTGACTCTTCGGCACATACTCGACGAGACGGTACGGGCCGGTGCCGACCACCTGGGTCTCGAGCTTGAGCTTCTCCATCGCGCCCTTGGGAATGATGGCCGAGCTCCGCAGGATGGCGAGGGCGCCCAGAAGCGGCGGGAACGGGGCCTTGGTGACGAAGCGCACCGTGTGCTGGTCGACGACCTCGACCTTGTCGACCTGGTCGAAGTTGCCCCGCCAGAAGGCCGGGCCCTTCGGGTCGAGAACGATGTCGAAGGTGTACTTGACATCCTCGGCCGTGAGCTCGCTGCCATCGTGGAACTTGACGCCGCGGCGGACGTGGAAGACGTACGTGGTCGGATTCGGCGTGTCCCATCGCTCGGCCAGCGCGGGAACGATCTGCGCCTTGGCGTCGAACGCGGTGAGGCTCTCGTAGCAATGCTCGAAGCCCTGCGTCGAGGAGAAGTTGGAGTTCGTGATCGGATTGAGCGCCACGGGGTCGGTCTCCGCCGCCCAGACCGAGATGCCACCCGGCTTCGGAGGTCCGCCGCGCTGTTGCGCTCCTGCGGGGCCGGGGCGCACCAGCGCCGTCGTGACGCCGAGGGCGGCCGCCGACGTGAGCCATTGGCGACGCGACAGGTGGCCGTTGTGGGGACGTGCGCTGCGCTCAGGCTTCGCCATGGTGCCTCCCCGTCCCGAAGACGACCCGCGGGTATCGGGCGGTCGACTTGGCGGCAATCTAGGCGCGATCGCCGAAGGGTGTCAACGGGGTGGTCTCCGCTCCTGAGGAGGAGGCACATCTCCTCGGGAGGCCACCGTGTCTCGCTCAGCCCTCCCGGATACCTTGAGGCGAGCGAGGACGTCGTCGCACTGGCTCGATATGCGGGCCAGGCAGCGCCGCGCCGCGCCGCCTCGAGCTGACCCCGCTCGAGCTCCCACACGCTCGCGCCCCTGGCGGAAGCCACGCACCAGGCCGGCGACGGCGAGCACGTGGAGGTGCTTGGCGACCGAAGCGTAGGGAGAGCCAGGGTCCGAACGGGTCGAGTCGTTCAGCCGTGTCGTTCAGCCGTGGCGGCGATCGGGTCGACATGGAGTACCCTGGCGTCGTGGCTGCGCCACGACGTGAGCGCCCACCGGCCGAGCGCTCGATCACCGTTCGTGAAGCGCTCCTTCGGCATCTCCGTGAGGGCCCACGCACCGCCCACGAGCTCTCGGGCCTCGTCGGGATCCCGGAGAAGCAGGTCGCCGATCACCTTGCCCACGTTGCCCGCTCGCTCAAGCGGACGGTTGAGCGGCTCCGCGTGGAGCCTGCCGAGTGTCTCGGCTGCGCGTTTGTCTTCAGGAAGCGAGACCGCCTCGACCGGCCCTCGGCCTGCCCCCTCTGCCGTGGTCAGCACATCCAGCCGCCGCGTTTCGCGGTCGGGCAGGCCTGAGCCCGACCTCCGGAATTCCAAGTCCGCTGTCGCGTCTGCGTTCATGACCGGCTCGGTGGCCTCTCGCCTCGACCAGGTGGCGACGCGGAGACGGTCGCGGTGCAAATGCTCACGCGCGGCTCTGAATTGAAAACGGGCCTGAACGGGTAGTCTTGAGCCTAGGAGGACCACGTCGTGGACTTGGCATCGGGGTGACTTCGGGCGTCGACGCGTGGCGCGTGGTCAAGCGGGCGGAGAGCCTGGGCTTCTCCCACGCATGGTTCGTGGACACGCAGCTCCTGTGCGCGGACCTCTTCGTCTCCATGGCGGTGGCGGCCGTCCACACCTCGCGCATCCGCCTCGGCACCGGCGTGACCAACGTCAACCCCCGGGATCACACGGTCCTCGAACCGGGCATGGTGCTCAGCACGGAGCCGGGCATCCGGCTCGACGGCGTGTACTGCCTCTGGGAGGACGTGCATGTCATCACCGAGGAGGGTCACGAGCAGTTGCGCCCCTCGCCCCTTGGCTGCCCGAATGGCTAGAAGCGGTAGCGGGTCGCGAGTCGGCCAGCACCGTGATGCCGCCGTCGTCCTCCGTGCGCGTCACGCGCCGGGTACCGTGCTCGCACGTGACGAGAGGCCCCTCGCTTCCCGCCGTAATCTATTCACGACGCGACCAGAATGCAAACGCCGATCGGACAGGCAGAAGATCTTCGAAGGCAACGCCAGACGAGTCTATTCGAGGTGGCGGGGCTGAGCGCGAAGGCCCTGCAAGGGTGGACTGGAGCACGGCGATCTCATCTTTCGGACGTCTCATGGGAGAGCCTCGACGCTCTCCCGTCCTTGACGATGAAGCGGGCGTGATCTACCTTTCGGGCGGCGCTATCCGCCGCGTCCCGAGCCGGGACGCCTCCGTGGCGATCGGCAGAGATGGCGCCTCTGGTTGTGGCGTGGAGCGTCGCCTGCGGATCGGGTGACGCGAGTAGGGGGGTACCGCGATGCCAGCCAACCATCCGAGTCCGAGCATCAGTCGGCGCGCGCTGCTGCATCGTCTTGGCGCGGCCGCCATGGCCTCCCTGGTCGTGCCGGCCACGGCGGCGGGGCAGCCGAAACGTGGCGGCATCCTCAAGTTCGCGCTCAACACCGATCCGCCGAAGCTCGATCCCGCCGCCAGCGGTCCGACGGGCGCGATCGACACCGTCTGCTCGATGGTCTACAGCCGCCTGGTCAACTACAAGCCGGATGCTTCCGGCGTGATCCCCGACCTGGCCGAGCGATGGGAGGTCTCCCGGGACGGCAAGGTGTACACCTTCTTCCTGCGCAAGGGCGTCAAATGGCACAACGGGAAGGAGTTCAGCGCCGCTGACGTGAAGTTCAGCTTCGACCGACTGCTCAACCCGAGGACAGCGGCGCCCTACGCGCCGAATTTCGGCAAAGACGCGCGGGTGGAGGCGGTAGACCCGAGCACCGTGCGGTTCACGCTCCCGACGCCGAACGCCGCTTTCCTGGCGTTGCTGGCCGTCCCGCCCTCCTCGGTCGTAAACAAGGAGTGGGTGGAGGCGGGCAACAACCTGGCCGACAACATGATGGGCACCGGCCCGTTCAAGTACAAGGACCGCCAGCCGGGCGTGAAGCTGGAGCTGGTCCGCAACGACAGCTACTACGTGCCGAGCAGGCCGAACCTGGACGGCATCACCTTCCTGTTCTTCCCGGACGCGACAGCCCGCGTCACCGCGCTGCGGACTCACGCTGTGGACATCATGGACTTCGTGCCGCAGTCGGACCTGGGCGCGCTCGAAGCCACCAAGGACATCGTCCTGTACACGGACAAGGAGACCAACCTCTTCCAGTTCGCCATGCGCCAGGACAAGCCGCCGTTCGACAATGTCAAGGTGCGTCAGGCGCTCGCCTGCGCGGTGGATCGGGAGCAGGCGCTCAAGGCCTCGCTGTTCGGCCGCGGCGCGGTGCTGACCGGCGGGCCGCTCTGGAAGTCGAGCTGGGCCTACTCGCCGGACGTGAGGCAGATCTACACCTATGATCCCGTGCGCGCCAAGCGGCTCTTGGCCGAGGCCGGTTTCCCCAACGGGTTCAAGACGACCATCCTCTCGAACACCTCGTTCGCCATGCACCAGAACACGGCCGTGACGGTCCAGTCCGGGCTGAAGGCGATCGGCGTGGACGCGCAGCTGACGCTGTTCGACTTTCCCACCGCCAAGCAGAAGACGGTCAAGGGAGAGTTCGACATCGTCGTCGAGACGGTCATCCCGACCTACGCAGACCCTGACTTTCTGTGGAGCTTCTTCCACAGCCAGTCGCTCTGGGGCCAGAATCTCAAGCTGAGCGACCGCGACGTGGATACCAGGCTGGACCAGGCGCGAGCGAGCACCAGCCAAGAGGAGCGCAAGAAGCTGTACACCCAGGTTCTCCAGCGGCTGATGGAGACCGTGCCGATGGTCTTCCTCATGACCCGCGAGCAGGCGGATGCCGCGTGGAGCCATGTGAAAGGCTACATTCACTTCCCCGGTCTCGCCTGGTCTGGCGAGCTCGCCCACGAGTGGTGGCTCGACAAGTAGCCACGGCTCTGGGGCGATGCGCGCGTACGTCGTCCAGCGCCTGATCCTGGCACTGTTCCTGGCACTCGGCTCTGCCTCGCTCGTCTTCTTCATGATCAACCTGGCCCCCGGCGACGTGGTGCTGGCGGCGCTGGGGGACGCCGGCGGACTGACGGCCGAGCAGGTGCGCTTCAAGCGCGCGGAGCTGGGGCTGGACCGGCCGTTGCCGGTCCAGTACGTCGAGTGGCTTGGGCATGTGATTCGGGGCGACCTGGGCGCATCGTTCGTGAACGGCCGCTCCATCGCCCGCGACATCTCGCTGAACCTGCCGCGCACGCTCGAGCTAGTGGCGGCCGCGCTGCTGGTCGGGCTGGCGCTGGGGATCCCGGCCGGCGTCTACAGCGCGACCCACCAGGACCACTGGGCCGACCACGTCCTGACGGGCGCCTCGCTCCTGATGGTCAGCGTGCCGAGCTTCGTCTCGGGCACCCTGTTGGTGCTCTTCTTCGGGCTCCAGCTCCGCTGGCTGCCGGTCTCGGGGTTCGTGTCGTTCACGGATGGACCGTGGCTGCATCTCCGGCTGCTGGTCCTGCCGGCGGTCACCCTGGGGTTGTTCATGGCCGCGCTCATCACCCGCATGACCCGTGCGACGATGCTCGAGGTCAAGCGGAGCGACTTCGTGCGGACCGCCCGGAGCAAGGGCCTGCCGGAGCGGCTCGTGCTGTTGCGGCACACGCTCAAGAACGCCCTGATCCCCGTGGTGACGCTGACCGGCGTGGAGGTGGGTACCCTGCTGGGCGGGACCGTGATCATCGAGTTCGTCTTCACCTGGCCAGGAGTGAGCACGCTACTGATCACGGCCGCGAACCGCCGCGACTATCCGATGGTGCAGGGCGTCGTGCTGGTCATCGCCCTGGCGTTCGTGCTGATCAACCTGCTCGTCGACCTGCTCAATGCGTATCTCGACCCCCGCATCCGGTACGGTCGGGCGTGAGCGATGGCCACCGAGCCGAGCGTGGCGCCCGCCGATCGCAGCATCAGCAAATCGAGGATCGGACTCACGAGAGCCGGCGGTCGGCGTCGTCTGAACCTGCGCATTCTGATGGGCGGGGGCATCCTGATCGGCTTCGTGGTGATCGCCGCGGCCGCCCCGCTCATCGCGCCGTACGATCCGCTGCTGCCGGATCAGACCCGCTCGCTGGCGCCCCCCAGCGCCGCCCATCCGCTGGGCCACGACGAGTTCGGGCGGGACGTGCTCAGCCGGCTCATCTTCGGCGCCAGAGTCTCGATCGAGGTCTCCATGGTGTCGATCGCCCTGGCCCTCAGCGTCGGCACGCTGGCCGGGTTGCTGGCCGGCTACTTCGGGGGGCTGGTGGACTGGATCGTCATGCGCGGTGCGGACGTGGTGCTCTCGGTGCCGCCGGTGCTACTGGCGATCGGTGTCGTAGCGATCCTCGGCCCGAGCCTTCCGAACCTGATCCTGACGATCGCGGTGCTGTACGCACCCCGCTTCGCTCGGGTCGCCTATGCTTCGGCCCGAGCTGTGCGCGCGCTGGACTACGTGCTGGCCGCGGTGGCCCTCGGCGCTGGGAGCACGTACGTGCTGCGCAAGGCAGTCCTGCCGGCGATCGTTGCCCCGCTGATCGTCCAGGGCTCACTGGCGCTGGGCGCGGCGATGTTGCTGGAGTCCGGCCTGAGCTTCATCGGCCTGGGGGCCCAGCCGCCGACGCCAAGCTGGGGGTCGATGGTCTCCTCCGCCCGCAGCATCATGGAACGCGTGCCGCTGCTGGTGCTGTCACCGTCGATCGCCCTGGCGGCGGCGATCCTCTCCTTCAACATCCTCGGCGACGGCGTCCGCGACGCGCTCGACCCTCGAATGAGGTGATCAGCCCTTGTATCTCCCTGAAGTCACGTCTTTGAGGAGGTCCAGCGCATGCCACCCGGCGCTCCACTGCACCGGCGCGTACTACGTCGGCGCTGACACCACGGCGCCTATGCATTGGTCGCAACTCACGCTCGTCATTCCCTACGGTGTCGGGCCAGTGCACGGGGAGGGAACGCGATGATCGTGTTCAAGGGGGGAACTCTGATCGACGGTACGGGGGCCGCGCCCGTGCACGACACGGCCGTCGTGATTCGAGATGGCCGCGTCGAAGCGGTCACCACCGCTGGGGCGAACGCCTGGCCGAAGGACGCCGAGATCATCGACGTATCGGGCAAGACCGTTTTGCCCGGGCTGATCGACTGCCACGATCACATGGCGCTCCACGGCTACGACCTCGCGCGACGCTGGAACCTCGACGAGCCGGCCAGCACGCGGGCCCTCCGCACCGCGCAGGCCATCCGGCAGACGCTCGCGCGAGGCTACACCGCCGTCCGCGACGCCGGTGGGCTGGACGCGGGGTTCCGGCAGGCGGTCGACGAGGGGCTGATCCGCGGGCCACGGCTCTACACCGCGATCACGATCATCTCGCCCATCGGTGGCATCGGGGATCGCGTGGCCCCGTCCGGCCACGAGTGCCTCGTGCCGCCCGACCCTGCGTTGCATCCGCTCGTCGTGAAGGACGGCGTCGTCGAGGCCCGCCGGTGAGGGGGACGGCCTAGGTCTCGTCCCCCGCATGGCGCGTGCGGCCGGCGGCACGGCGCCATGTCCGAACGCAGACGCGCCAAGGCCCAGCCGTGGATGCAGCGCGCACTGGTCGCGAGAGGCGCGGCATTCAACGAGTTGGTTCTCGCCGTCCGTGACGCCCAGGAGGCCGGAGAGCTTCGGGCCGGGTCACCGGACGAGGTCGCCCATGTGCTCACGGCAGTCGTCGACGGGTATCTCTTCCAGTCCTTCGAGGATCAAGTCGGAGCCGGGCAGTCCACGGCACATCGACTCGCCTACCTGCAGAGGCTGCTCGAACTGACGATGCAGGGACTGGCCGCACAGCCCCGTGGCGTCTAGGCAAGACGAAGGGTCGGACCATAGGATGAAATACGTACGGAATGAAAATGCGTAGCACCAGCCAACTCCCGACGCGCATCTAGGCAAGAGATCGCGTGCGCGAGCCCGTCGTCGTTCGAAGTCTCGCGGTGCCGAGGACGGCGCTCGCAACTCTGGGTGAATGTCCGCCTTCGCCTCAGCCGCCGTCCGTGCGGAGCCGCGGGTCCAGGAGATCGCGCAGCCCATCGCCGAGAAGGTTCAGGCCGAGGACCGTCGCCGAGATGGCCGCCCCGGGGAAGAGGCAGATCCAGGGCGCCTCCCGGAGGTAGTCGCGGCCGTCGGCGATGACGTTTCCCCAGGTCGGCGTGGGCGGGGGCGGACCCATGCCGAGGAACGAGAGAGCCGCCTCCGCGAGAACGGCGTAGGCGAAGACGAAGGTGACCTGGACGACGAGGGGCGTCAGGCAGTTGGGGAGCACGTGGCGAAAGAGGGTGCGCCCGGCCTGGGCGCCCAGCGCCCGTGACGCGGACACATACTCCATCTCCCGTGTCACCAGGACGGACGCCCGGACGATGCGTGCCGTGCGGGGCGTGTAGACAGCGACCAGGGCGATCACCACGTTTACGGCCGACGGCCCGAGGGCGGCCGTGATCGCGACGGCCAGCAGGATGGCGGGAAACGCCATGAGCGCGTCCATCGCTCGCATCAGCGGGTCGTCCCAGCGACGGAAGTAGCCCGCCGCGCATCCCAGGAGCGTCCCGGCTATGCCGGTCAGCGCCGCCGTGGCGAGACCAATTCCGAGGGACACCCGCGTGCCGTGGAGAACGCGGCTGAGAACGTCCCGGCCCAGGTTGTCAGCGCCGAACGGGTGATCGGATCCGGGCCGAGCGAAGGCATCCCGCATTCGCACGCGCTCCGGAGGCTGACCGGCGATGGCACCGGCCAGGATGGCCACCGCCACCATCGCTACGCAGAGCCCGGTGCCGACGGCGAGTATCCCCCGGAGGGCCGGCCGGCTCCCGGCCCAGGGCCCGCTCGAGCCTCTCCTGACGGGCCGGGCGAGGCCATCACTCATAGCCGATCCGGGGGTCGAGCCACGCGTACAGCACGTCGACGGCGAGGTTCATCAGGACGAACAGCAGCGCGGTGACCAGGAGCCCGCCCTGAATCACCGGATAGTCGCGGGCGAGGATGGCCGTCGCCATCAGCCGGCCGAGACCAGGGATGGAGAACACTGTCTCCACGACGACCGAGCCCGAGAGGAGCAAGCTCACGCTGATCCCGAGCACCGTGACCACCGGGACGGTGGCGTTGGCGAACGCGTGCCGGCCGACGACCGCCCTGCCGGAAAGGCCCTTGGCCCGGGCCGTCCGGACGAAGTCCTGGCGAAGCGTCTCAGCGACGGTCGAGCGCGTGATCCGGGCCAGGAGTCCGACCTGGAGCAGGGCCAGGGAGACGGCGGGGAGGACCAAGGCGCGAAGCCAGTCGGCGGGACTCTGGCCGAATGGGACGTAGCCGCCAGCCGGCAGCCAGTCACGCATTACCGAAAAGAGGACGATCAGGATCAGCCCGAGCCAGAAGCCCGGGACCGACACCCCGATCACGGCCAGGGTCATGACGGCATGGTCAACCCAGCTTGCCCTGGCGGAGCGCGGCCAGGGTGCCGAGCGTGATCCCGCCGACCGCGGTCAGGACGAACGCCAGAACGGCCAGGGAAAGCGTCGCGGGCAGACGCTCGGCGATCGCCTGGGCCACGGACCGACTGAGGAGGATGGACTGACCGAGGTCCCCGCGCAGGAGGCCCCCATACCAGCGGCCCAGGCGCACGGGGAAGGGCGCGTCAAGGCCGAACTGCTGGCGGATCCGCTGGACCTGGTCCGCCGAGGCGCCGACGCCGGCCATCACCACGGCCGGATCGCCCGGCACCATCGACATGATGCTGAACGAGACCAGGGAGACGAGGAACAGGACGACGATCGTGGCCAGGAGGCGGCGGACGACGTACCGTCCCACGCGCGGCGGCCCGGTCTACCGGCGCACGCGGACGGCCCGGACGGCCGACATCACCTCCACCGGGAGCCGGAACGACGGGCGACCGGGCCCGGTCGGGTCACTCCAGCCACACGTCCCAGAACCGGTGCGCCCCTTGGTAGGGCTTGAACCCGACGAGGCTCCGGGTCATGCCGAGCTTGAAGCCCTGGTCGCCCAGCTTGAGGATGTAGACCTGGTCGGCCATACGCTGCTGGATCTGCGCCCACGCCTCCTTGCGGTCGGCCTGCTTCAGCGAGGTGTTGAACTTCGTCCACGCTTGGTCGAGGACGGCGTCGCCCTGCACCCGGCCCACGTGGGCTGGCCCCCAGAAGAGCTTGAGGTAGCTGTAGGGGCCGACGAACGGCTGGATGGCGAAGCCGGAAGTGGCGAGGTTCCAGCCCTCGGAGGTCAGGGCCTTGGCGGCCATGGTCGGCCAGTCGAGGACGTCGAGCTTGACGTTGACGCCGAGGGCCTTGATTTGCTCGGAGGCCACCACGGCCGACTTGAACATGTACTGGTAGTCCTTGTTCGTCATCAGCGTGAGCGGCTCGCCCTTGTAGCCCGATTCGGTGAGGAGCGCCTTCGCCTTCGTGAGGTTCTTCTGGTTGTAGAGGGCGCGCCCCGCGTCGGGGACGTAGTAGGCGCTGGCCGGATAGACCCAGCCCGGATTCAGCTGGTAGTTGCCGTCGGTGGCGGCGGCCAGGATCTCGTCGATGTCGAGG
>CAVXVV010000029.1:0-166727 GCA_963765195.1 uncultured Candidatus Rokubacteria bacterium | reverse complement strand
CGCCGTCGGTCTCGCGTTGCCGATCGCTCTGGCCTCGGCGGTGCGCCCGTACACACCGCTCGACCACGGGGTCACGGTGTTCTCGCTGCTGGGGATCTCGCTCCCGAGCTTCTGGTTCGCCCTCGTGCTGATCCTCGTGTTCACCGACCGCCTGCGGTGGCTGCCGGCCAGCGGCGTCCGGCCGGCGGGGACTGTCGGCTTCTCGCCGGCCGACACCTGGCCGTACGTCATCATGCCGACGGCGGTGCTGGCCCTGTCGATACTCCCCTTTCTCGTGCGGTACACCCGCTCGGCGATCATCGAGACGCTCGGCCAGGAGTACGTGCTGGTCGCGCACGCCAAGGGCTTGAGTCGGAACCGTGTGCTGATCCGCCACGTGCTTCGCAACTCGCTGATTCCCGTGGTGACGCTGCTCGGCCTGCTGGTTCCGACCCTCCTCAGCGGATCGGTCGTCGTGGAGACGATCTTCGCGATCCCGGGCATCGGACGCCTCGCGCTCCAGGGGGCCCTGAGTCGCGACTACCCGGTCGTGATGACGATGACCGTGCTCGGCGCGGCGCTGATCGTCGTGAGCAACCTCCTCACGGACCTGTCGTACGCGCTGCTCGATCCCCGCATCCGTTACGACTGAGCGCCCTGTCCGATGGCGGTCTCCCTCTCCCCTCCCCGGCGCCGCGGCGTCGCCCAGCGGTTCTCCCGTAACCCACGGGCCCTCCTCGGCGCGCTGGTGCTCGTCCTCCTCGCGGCGATCGCGGTCGCCGCCTCGACGGTCGCCCCGTACACGCCGGACGTGGCGAACTTCGACCACCGACTGGTGCCCCCCGGCGCGGCCCACGCGTTCGGAACCGACCATCTCGGCCGCGACGTGCTCAGCCGGACCATCTGGGCGTCGCGCACGTCGCTCACCATCGGCTTCCTGTCCGCCGCGATTGCCGTGACGCTCGGCGTGCTGGTGGGCGCGGTGGCGGGATACTTCGGAGGATGGCCAGACGCGACGCTCATGCGGCTGACCGACATGGTGCTGGCCTTCCCGGTGTTCTTCGTCGCCGTCATGTTCCTCGCGCTGTTCGGTCCCAGCATCGCCGGGCTCGTGACGGTGATCGGGGCGATCTCCTGGCCCCCCACGGCGCGGCTCGTGCGCGCCGAGTTCCTGCGGCTGCGCACACTCGACTTCGTGGCGGCGGCCCGCAGCCTCGGCGCCCGCGAGGCCCGGATCATCGCGCGGCACATCCTGCCGAACATCGTCGCGGTCATTGTGATCTCGGTGACCCTTCGAGTCGGCGTCAGCATCCTGGCCGAAGCGAGCCTCTCGTACCTCGGACTGGGCGTCCAGCCACCCACCGCGTCGTGGGGCAACCTCGTGGCCGACGGACGCGAGTACCTGCGGTCGGCCTGGTGGGTCTCCCTGTTCCCGGGGTCGCTCGTCTTCGTCTCGGTGATGGCCTTCAACCTGCTCGGCGACGGCCTGCGCGACGCGTTCGACCCCCGCATGCCGGTCTGACGCGTCCGACCGGCCTCTCGGCCATCCGGGCGGCCGCTCGCCTTCGAGCCGTTCCCGGACCTCGACGAGGACGCGGGCCCCGCTCCGGTCCGGACGAGCCCTTCATCCCGCACCGCACCGAGGTGCGCGGTTTCGTGTTCGACGTCCGGACGGGGCGCTTCCGCGAAGTGAAGTAGCTTCCACGCTCTCGAACGCCCGATGTCTCCCGCCGGCACGGGAGCCCTGGCTTCGAGCCGGGGCATACCGGTTGGAAACCCAGCGACTCGAGACTGATTCCGATACGGCCGTACCGTTCCGGCGACGCCGGCCGTCGCGGCCGCGCCGCGCCGACATCGGTTTACACGCGATCCGCGCCTGGCCTCGCCCTTGCTCCTCTGTCGACGGGCCGCATCCGATTGGAGGAGGCGCAGAATGACGGCGTCCCGCCGGCTGACGCTCGCGTGGTCGTTGACCCTCGTGCTGCACTCCGTCTCACCGACGGACGGGGCGTCGGCCGAGCCGTGGAGCCGGGCGTTCGTCGGGGGGCTCCCCGACGAGGCCTTCGCCGTCGTCCACGTCCGACCGGACCGCACGAAGTCACGGCACCTGCCGCACCACGACGCCGCCGGTCGGCTGGATCTCTCGCACCTTCGGAGCGCGCTCGCCCGCCTCGGTCAGGTGCGCTGGGAGGATCCGGCCGACGCGGAGCGGGCCAGGGAGCACCTCCTCGCGCACCAGGAGGCGCTCGGCATCCGCGAGCGGCCGAGTCGGTCCGCGGCGGACAGCCGCTCGCGTTGACCGCTCGCCCGAGCGGCTCCTACAATCGGGGCGTGAACGGCGAGCGTGCGGTCCTCACGTACCGTGACTACGAGGCGCTCCCGGCCGACGGGCGGCGGTACGAGCTGCACGACGGGGAGCTGTCGGTGACCCCGGCGCCGGGCACGCGTCACCAGCGCGTCAGCAGCGCCCTCAACTCGATCCTCAAGGCATACGTCACCAGTCACCGGCTCGGTGAGGTGCTCTACGCGCCGATCGACCTCATCCTCGCCGACACGACGGTCGTGCAGCCGGATCTGGTGTACCTCGAGCCGACCCGCGCACACCTCGTCAGCGACCGCGGCATCGAGGGGCCACCGACGCTCGTAATCGAGATCCTCTCGCCGTCGACCACGACGATCGACCGGAGCCGGAAGCGTCAGCTCTACGCGGATCACGGGATCCCCTACTACTGGCTCGTGGATCCCGAGAGCCGGACCGTCGAGGCCCTCGGGCTCGACGCGGGCCGCTACGCCCTCCTCGCGCGCGCCTCCGGCGCCGGCTCCGTGGCGCTCCACCCTTCCCCGAACTCACCTTCACGCCCGCCTCCGGGCTCGCGTTGCCGATCGCCCTGGCCTCGGCGGTGCGCCCGTACACACCGCTCGACCACGGGGTCACGGTGTTCTCGCTGCTGGGGATCTCGCTCCCGAGCTTCTGGTTCGCCCTCGTGCTGATCCTCGTGTTCACCGACCGCCTGCGGTGGCTGCCGGCCAGCGGCTTCCGGCCGGCGGGGACTGTCGGCTTCTCGCCGGCCGACGCCTGGCCGTACGTCATCATGCCGACGGTGGTGCTGGCCCTGTCGATCCTCCCCTTTCTCGTGCGGTACGCCCGCTCGGCGATCATCGAGACCCTCGGCCAGGAGTACGTGCTGGTCGCGCACGCCAAGGGCTTGAGTCGGAACCGTGTGCTGATCCGCCACGTGCTCCGCAACTCGCTGATTCCCGTGGTGACGCTGCTCGGCCTGCTGGTTCCGACCCTCCTCAGCGGATCGGTCGTCGTGGAGACGATCTTCGCGATCCCGGGCATCGGACGCCTCGCGCTCCAGGGCGCCCTGAGTCGCGACTACCCGGTCGTGATGACGATGACCGTGCTCGGCGCCGCGCTGATCGTCGTGAGCAACCTCCTCACGGACCTGTCGTACGCGCTGCTCGATCCCCGCATCCGTTACGACTGAGCGCGCTGCCCGATGGCGGTCTCCCTCTCCCCTCCCCGGCGCCGCGGCGTCGCCCACCGGTTCTCCCGTAACCCACGGGCCCTCCTCGGCGCGCTGGTGCTCGTCCTCCTCGCGGCGATCGCGGTCGCCGCCTCGACGGTCGCCCCGTACACCCCGGACGTGGCGAACTTCGACCACCGACTGGTGCCTCCCGGCGCGGCCCACGCGTTCGGGACCGACCATCTCGGCCGCGACGTGCTCAGCCGGACCATCTGGGCGTCGCGCACGTCGCTCACCATCGGCTTCCTGTCCGCCGCGATTGCCGTGACGCTCGGGGTTCTGGTGGGCGCGGTGGCGGGATACTTCGGAGGATGGCCGGACGCGGTGCTCATGCGGCTGACCGACATGGTGCTGGCCTTCCCGGTGTTCTTCGTCGCCGTCATGTTCCTCGCGCTGTTCGGCCCCAGCATCGCCGGGCTCGTGACGGTGATCGGGGCGATCTCCTGGCCCCCCACGGCGCGGCTCGTGCGCGCCGAGTTCCTGCGGCTGCGCACACTCGACTTCGTGGCGGCGGCCCGCAGCCTCGGCGCCCGCGAGGCCCGGATCATCGCGCGGCACATCCTGCCGAACATCGTCGCGGTCATCGTGATCTCGGTGACCCTTCGAGTCGGCGTCAGCATCCTTGCCGAGGCGAGCCTCTCGTACCTCGGACTGGGCGTCCAGCCACCCACCGCGTCGTGGGGCAACCTCGTGGCCGACGGACGTGAGTACCTGCGGTCGGCCTGGTGGGTCTCCCTGTTCCCGGGGTCGCTCGTCTTCGTGTCGGTGATGGCCTTCAACCTGCTCGGCGACGGCCTGCGCGACGCGTTCGACCCCCGCATGCCGGTCTGACGCGTCCGATCGGCCTCTCGCGGGACATCCAGGCGGAGGCGGGCATCCGGGCGCCGTTCGCCTTCGAGCCCTTCCCGGACCTCGACGAGGACGTGCGCCGTCGCTCGCTCGGGTCCGGACGAGCCCCTTCATCCCGCACCGCACCGAGGTGCGCGGTTTCGTGTTCGACGTCCGGACGGGGCGCCTCCGCGAAGTGAAGTAGCTTCCACGCTCTCGAACGCCCGACGTCTCCCGCCGGCACGGGAGCCCTGGCTGCGAGCCGGGGCCCATACCGGTGGGAACCCAGTGGCTCGAGACTGATTCCGATACGGCCGTACCGTTCCGGCGACGCCGGCCGTCGCGGCCGCGCCGCGCCGACGCCGGTTTGTACGCGATCCGCGCCTGGCCTCGTCCTTGCTCCTCTGTCGACGGGCCGCATCCGATTGGAGGAGGCGCGGAATGACGGCGTTCCGCCGGCAGACGCTCGCGTGGTCGTTGACCCTCGTGCTGCACGCCGTCGCGCCGACGGCCGGGGCGACGGCCGAGCCGTGGAGCCGGGCGTTCGTCGGGGCGCTCCCCGACGAGGCCTTCGCCGTCGTCCACGTCCGACCGGACCGCACGAAGTCGCGGCACCTGCCGCACCACGACGCCGCCGGGCGGCTCGACCTCCCGCACCTCCGGAGCGCGCTCGCCCGCCTCGGTCAGGTGCGCTGGAAGGATCCGGCCGACGCGGAGCGGGCGCGGGAGCACCTCCTGGCGCACCAGGAGGCACTCGGCGTCCGCGGGCGGCCGAGCCCGTCCCCGGCGGACCACCGCTCGCGTTGACCGCTCGCCCGAGCGGCTCCTACAATCGGGGCGTGAACGGCGAGCGTGCGGTCCTCACGTACCGTGACTACGCGGCGCTCCCGGGCGACGGGCGGCGGTACGAGCTGCACGACGGGGAGCTGTCAGTGACCCCGGCGCCGGGCACGCGTCACCAGCGGGTCAGCAGCGCCCTTAACTCGTCCTCATGGCGCCCACGTCGACCAGCCACGGGCTCGGCGAGTCTTCTACGCACCGGTCGACGCATCCTGGCCGACACGACGGTCGTGCAGCCGGATCTCGTGTACCTCGAGCCGACCTGCGCACACCTCGTCAGCGACCGCGGCATCGAAGGCCCACCGACGCTCGTGTCGAGATCCTCTCGCCGTCGACCACGACGATCGACCAGAGTCGGAAGCGTCGGCTCTACGCGGAGTCTCGGGATCCCCTACTACTGGATCGTGGATCCCGAGAGCCGGGACGTCGAGGCCCTCGGCCTCGACGCCGGCCGCTACGCGCTCCTCGCGCGCGGCTCCGGCGCCGGCCCCGTGGCGCTGCCGCCGTTCCCCGACCTCACCTTCGCGCCCGCCTCGCTCTGGCCCTGACGGGCCGCTCAGCCTAGCGGTCGCGCTGATGCATCCTGCGACGCGACGACCACGACGAGAGATACTTCCCCGGCCCGTCGGGCGTCCCGACCGCCACGAAGCGAGCCAGTCCTTCGAGCCGCCCAGCCCGTTCGTGAGCGTCACGGTCACAGGTTTCGCCGCCCTGCACTCTCGTCGGGCTGACCGTCAGGCGCGGCGGATCAGCGAGAGTCGTCCGCGCGGCGGAATTGCCGCCGCCCGGCCTGGGTAAAAAGACCGTGATGGAGAGCGCGCTCATTCTGGTGGCGAGATCGGCGGTCGGCGGCAGACGCGCGGCCGAGTCCGGCGCGACCGGCGCCGACCGGTGCGCCCCTTCAGGTGGCCATCGCCCTCTGCTAGAATCGCGGCCATCGGTGGTCGCGACGATCCGCGACCATGCGTCCTCCCGAGGAGGGGTTTGATGATCCGCAAGTTCTCCGTGCTCTACGTCGGCCAGATCGACCTCGACCACGTCGGCCGTGACGGCACGCCCGCGGACCAGCGGCGCTACCCGAACGAGCGGATCGCCGAGGCCTACCGCTCGATGGTCGACGTCGCGCGCGTCATGGACGACGAGGGCTACTACTGCCTCTGGACCGCCGAGCACCACTTCCAGCGCGAGGGCTACGAGGTCCTCCCGAACCTGATCCTGGTCGGGACCTACCTCGCCGCGGTCACACGGCAGCTCAAGCTCGGCTGCGCCTTCAACATCCTCCCGATGTGGCACCCGATCCGGCTGGCCGAGGACTACGCGGTCGCCGACATCCTGACCGGCGGGCGCGTGATCATGGGGATCGGCCGGGGCTACCACACGCGCGAGGTCGAGTCCTTCGGCGCGCCCCTCCTCGACGCGGCGGCGAACCTCGAGCTCTTCGAGGAGCAGTTCGAGCTCATGTGGAAGGCGCTCCACGAGGAGCAGTTCTCGCACCGCGGCAAGTACTACACCGTGCCGCCCGCCGTGAAGTACCGGGGGTACGACCTCACCGAGGTGACCATGGTCCCCCGCCCGATACACCGGCCGGTGGAGATCTGGCAGCCGATCGCGAGCGGGAAGACCATCGACTTCCTGGCCAAGCACAACCTGAAGGGCATGGTCACCCTCAACGGGGAGCGCATCACCGACCAGGTCTTCCACGCCTTCCAGGACGCGTGCGCGCGCCACGGTCGGCAGAAGCGCCTCGGCGAGGACCTCTGCCTCGGTCTCGGGTTCCACATGGCGGAGACCAGGGAGGAGGCGATCCGGCGCGTCGAGCCCGCCCACGACGAGCGCTACAAGTGGTTCGCGCCCTTCGGCTTCGTGCGCTACGCGGACGATCAGGGCCGGCCGTGGGGCACGCCCGGCGCGCCCGCGCGCGCCCCGACGATCCGCGAGGGCGCCGCCCAGAAAGCCTGGATGGTCGGCTCCCCCGCGGACTGCATCGCCCTCATCCGCGAGTACGAGGCGAAGTACCCGGGGCTCGACCAGATCATGCTCCACTGGCCCGAGGGCATCCCGGCCGCGGCGTTCATCGAGCAGCTCCGGTGGTTCGCCCGGGACGTGATGCCGGCGTTCCGCGACCGGTGACGGGCCGGACGCCCGGACGCCGCGCATGAATCGCCACGCGGGCCCGCCCCCCGACCCGAACGCGCCGCCCCCGCCGCCGGAGCCGACGTACGCCGAGCGGGCGCGCACGCTCGTCCACCGCGCGCGGACGGGGACCCTCGCGACCCTCTCGCGGCGCCACGCCGGCTACCCCTTCGCGTCGCTCATGCCCTACGCGCTCGACCAGACGGGCCGTCCCATCTTCCTGATCAGCTCGATGGCGGTCCACACGCAGAACCTCGGGGGCGACCCGCGCGCGAGCCTCTTCGTCGCCGAGCCCGACTGGTCGGGGGATGCCCTGGCCGCTGGGCGGATCACGCTGATGGGCGGGGTGACGCCGGTGCCGGCGGAGGACCGCGCCGAGGCGCGTGCCGCATACCTCGCGCGTCACGCCAACGCCGCGTACTGGGTCGACTTCGAGGACTTCGCCTTCCACCGCCTCGAGGTCGAGGACCTCTACTTCGTCGGCGGCTTCGCGGCGATGGACTGGATCACCGCCGCCGCCTACCGGGCCGCCCGGGTGGATCCCTTGGCCGACGTCGCGGCCAGCATCCTCGAGCACATGAACAAGGACCATCCCGACGCGCTCGTCACCTACGCGCGCGGCCTCGGCGGGGCGCCGGACGCGGAGGCCGCCACGATGGTCGCCGTCGACCGCCTGGGCTTCCGCCTGCGCATTCGGTCCGGCGGACGGCTCCACGCGGAGCGGATCCCCTTCCCGGAGGAGGTCCGGAGCGCCGACGACGCCCGGCGCGTCCTGATCCGGATGCTCCAGGACCTGCGCGCCCGGACCTGACCGCGCCGCCGTCGATGCCGTCGTCCCGGGAGCCCACCGCCGACCTCGCACGCGCCGTCGCGCACCTCGCGAAGCGGGACTGGCAGGCGGCGCACGAGATCGTCCAGCACGACGAGTCCGCGCTGGCCGCGTGGCTCCACGGCATCGTCCACACGCTCGAGGGCGACCTCGACAACGCGCGCTACTGGTACCGGCGCGCCAAGCGCGCGTTTCCCGGCCCCGAGGCCGTCGAGCACGAGGTCGCCGAGGCACGCCGAGCGGTGGACACCCAGGCAAGCACCGGTCAGGAGAAGGCATGAGCGAGAACCGCATGCGGGTGCGCGCGGAGCGCGGCGAGATTCAGATCGGCACCTGGATCACGATGATCCGGACGCCGGGCGTCCTGACGCTGCTCCAGGCCGCGGGGCTCGATTTCGCGCGGATCGACATGGAGCACGGCGCCTTCTCGATGGAGACGGTCGCCGACATGGCCGCGCTCGCCCGCGCCCTCGACTTCCCGCTGGTCGTCCGCCCGCCCGAGGGGAGCCGCGAGTGGATCACGCGCCTCCTCGACGCCGGGGTGCCGAACCTCCACGTCCCTCAGGTCGACACGCCGGAGCAGGCGCTCCGGGTGGCCCGCGCCGCCCGCTACGCGCCGCTCGGCGAGCGGGGGATGTACGGCTTCGGGCCGCACACCGGCTATCAATCGCCGTCGGTCACCGAGCACATGGCGGCGTCGAACGCGCGCGTGCACGTGACGGTCATGCTCGAGACGAAGCGGGCCTTCGACCGGCTGGACGAGATCGCGGCCGTCCCGGGCATCGACGCGCTCACGCTGGGGCCCTCGGACCTCGCGCAGGACCTGGGCGTCCTCGGCACGCCGGCGCAGCGAAGCGTGATCGACGAGCACCGGCGCCGCCTGGTCGACGCCGCGCGCCGCCACGGCAAGGGCGTCGCGATGCTGACCGACAGCCTGGAGGGCGTGCGCGAGATGATCGCCCTCGGGGCGACCCTGATCAACTACTCGTCGGATGCCGCGGTGCTCCGCGCGGGCTACGCCTCGCTCGTCGGGAGCATCCGCCGGAGCCACTGAGCGGCGGCGCCGCCTGCCGCCACCGCCCGGGAGGCCTCAGGGCTCCTTGGGCTGCCGGTACGGCACCGGCACGTACTCCACCGACGGGCGCGTGCGGGTCGGCTGCGGGAAGAGCGCATCAGCTCGTAGACCTCGGCACGTCGGTGTCCGTCAGCTCGATTGCGCGCAGCACCTCCTCGGAATCGTTGACGTCGATGTAGCGCATGATCGGGAAGCCGAGAAGGCTCATGGTCTCCTGACGGTGCACGAGCGCGATGACCCGGCTCCGGCGGCCCTGCTCCAGCCGCTTCAGCACCCGCAGCCGGCTCGCCTCGAGGATTTCTGCCTGACGACCGGCTGGAGGCCGATGAAGAGGAAGGCGATCCACCAGAGATCACTGAGCGCCATGAAATTTTCCTTTGACGCCATCCGCGTCCCGAGGCGGGATGGACGCGCCGGACGGCGGCGTCCGCCGACCCGAAAGCGCGGCGGCTGGACTCAGCGCGGCTGGGAGGCGCGCCACCGGCCGGCGAGCTGCTCGGCCGTCGGCACCCCGGCGATGCCCGGGGCCTCGACGGTGAGCGCCCCGGCGACCGCCGCGTAGGCCGCGGCCTCGAGAGGATCGCCCGTGCGGTTGTAGCGGACGAGGAAGGCAGCCGCGAAGACATCGCCCGCGCCCGTCGGCTCGACCTCCCGGGCCCGGGCCGCCGGGATGGCGTGCCGCTCGCCGTTCACGAACAGGACCGCGCCCTTGTCGGCAAAGGTCAGGGCCCCGAGCGGCACCTCCTGATAGAGCTCGAGCGCGCGCTCCTCCCAGCCGGCCACGTCGTCGCTCGAGAGGAAGAGGGCCTGGGCGCGCGCCAGGACCGGTCGAGGATCGGGCCAGGGCCGCATGGTCACGACGCCGTCCTTGTCCCAGATCCGGCACCAGCCCTGGGCCCCCACGCCGACGGCCGCCTCCGGGAACGCGTGCACGAGGTCGGGCGCGACCTCGTCCGCCACCGGGCAGAGGTACGCGAGGCCCGCCTCCGCGAAGTGGGGCGGAAGATGGGCGGGCTCCAGCCGGGCCGCCCGCTCCTTGAGAGTCAGCCGGCGACCCCCCGGCAGGTAGTCGAGGGCAAACCGCGTGGTCCCCACGGCCGGCACGCCGACCACCTCGATCTCCGGCGGAAGAACTTCGAACGGGAAATCGGGGCCGTAGCTCGTCAGGAGCCCGACCCGGAGGCCCTGCTGGTGGGCGAACAGCCCCGCGTAGAGCGCCGACCCACCTGGACGCAGGCCGCTCGAGAGCTCGTCGACGGTGAGGTGCCCCACGGACACGAAGTCGAGAGGCTCGCTCGAGCGGCGAGACGCCACGCAATCATTCTGTGGGGCGCCTCCGGGAGAGTCAATCGCGGCGCCGGTCAGGTCTGCCCCGGACACACCTCTAGCTCTTGCGCGGAGCGCTGGTGTATGATCCGCGCCAGCGTCGCGACGTTGGATTCGTGGCCGATCGATCCACCCGGAAAGGGGTTCAGATGGCGGGCACCGATCCTCGGGACGAACGAGCGCTCCTGGTCGTGGCACGCGGGCAGAACAGCCTGCTGGAGGCCGTCCGCGAGTTCTTCGCGGAGTTCGGCTGGGTCGACGTGATCGAGGACCGCCGCGGGGGCCCGTCGCTGCTTCCCCGGACGGACCGCGAGGACACGCCCTCCTTCGCGTAGCCGCGTTCGACGCACCGCACGACGCGCAGATCAGCGGCCTCTCCGTCGCCGCTGACGGCGTCGATCGATCCCTTTTCGAGTTCGCCTACCGTGCTGGCCGGTCCGCCCCGCGCGCCGGGGCCAGTGCGCCCGCAGCCGGGCGAGCGACTCGCGGAGATCCCGGTCGAGGATCGCGGCGGAGTGCTCGTCCTTGATCGCCCGGAACGGATCCGGCCCCGGCGCCATGATCTCGACCACCACGGCTCCCCCGTAGTCGATCTCCGCCAGAGCGACGGCGACCGCCGGCGAGGTCGAGGTGTCCGTGACCCAGGCCGCGTCGCGTGCGTGTCGGCGACCTGCACGTGCCAGAGCCGCCCGCCGGCCAGGCGAATCGACCCGGCGATGTCGGGCTCCTCGATGTTGGCGTGGAAGAGGTCGAGGGTCATGCCGACCGCCGGCGACCCGACGGCGTCGAGGTAGGCCAGCGCCTCGCGCGCGGAGGTCACGAGGTAGGCCTCGTAGCGGTTCAGGGGCTCGACCGCGATCCGCACGTCGATCCGCTCCGCGTCGCGGGCGGCGGCCTGCATCCCGGCCACCGACCATGCCCACTCCGCGTCGCGCGTGGCGATCGGCGCGAGACGCGGCTCGCCCGAGGCGAGCATCTGGACGAGCGGCGCGCCGATCTCCGCGGCCAGCTCGAGGCAGCGCCGGATGTAGTCGACCGCGACGCCTCGCACCCGCGCGTCGGGATGGGCGAGGTCGCGCTCGGTCGTCAGCCAGCAGGACGCCGTCAGCGCGACGGGCGCGAGCCCGTGATCGCCCAGCCAGCGGCGGAGATCCCCGGGCGGCCAGCGGCCGGGCTCGCCGGGAAGCTCCACGCCGTCGAAGCCGGCGGCGGCGATGCGGCCGAGCGTCTCCGGGAGCGGCGCATCGCCGTAGATCCACGCCGACACGCCGAAGCGGCCGCGAGCCAGGGGAATCATCGCAGCCTGCCGACGCGACGGCCGTTGAGGAGGGCGACCATGCGGTCGTGGATGCGGCCGTTCGAGGCGACGATGGTCGCCTCGTCCACATCGAAGGGCTGCCCCGCGCCGCCGGTCACGCGGCCGCCCGCTTCGCGGACGAGGAGCGCTCCCGCCGCGACGTCCCATGGATGGGCCTGGCGCTCCCAGTAGCCGTCGAGGCGGCCCGCCGCGACGTAGGCGAGGGAGAAGCACGCGCCGACCATGGTGACGCTGCGGACCTCCGCGCCCAGCCGGGCGACGCGCTCCCGCATGGGGCGGTCTCGCCAGAGCCCGGCCTCGTGCCAGAGGGAGAGGACGCAGCGGGCCAGGTCGCGCGTCTGCGTCACGTGGATCCGCCGGCCGTTGAGCCAGGCTCCCCGGCCGCGCTCCGCCACGAACAGCTCCCGGAGGCGCGGGAACAGCATCACACCCACCTCGAGCCGCCCGCGCCGCTCGAGCGCGATCGACACGCCGAACGTCGGCAGTCCGGCGACGAAGGCGATGGTGCCGTCGAGCGGGTCCACGATCCAGCGGCCGTCGGGGCCGGTCGCCACCGTGCCGCCCTCCTCCCCGAGGAACCCGATGGTCGGGAACCGCCGGCCGAGGAGCCGCCGGATCGCGCGCTCGGAGGCGCCGTCGGCGCGGGTGACCGGGTCGCGCGCGCTTTTGAGGCGCACCGGGCCCACCCGGCCGAACCAGCGATCGAGGATCCGCCCGGCCGCCCGAGCGGCCGCGACGGCGGCCCGCGTCTCGGGACGGAGCGTCATGCCGTCAGCGGGCGCTTGATCGCGTGGAAGATCTTGTGGAGCAGCGCGACGTCCCCGCGCGCCTCCTCGGGCGTGGTGATCGGCCGCGCGCCCGGTGCGGACGCAGTCGGCGAAGTGGATCAGCTCCTCCTTGAACGCCTCCTTCAAGGACGCCGTGACGCGCTTCTCCACGGCCTTCCCCTGCTCCATCGACTCCACGACGATCCCCGTCGGCATGTTCCGGAAGAACGGCGACGGGAACACGAGCTTGATCCGGTCGGCCTTCGCGTAGTACGCGACCGTCTCCTGGTAGTTGGCGAGGTCCGGCAGGTAGTGGAGCGCGATGGTCGCGCGGACGCCCGACGGGTACCGGAGGACGCTCAGCATGCTCTCGCCGCCGGCCCAGACGTCGGTGAAGAGCACCTCGGCCGGATCGCCGGAGAGGCCGCGAAGGACGTTGACGTCGTGGACCAGCGTCGACAGCAGGTTGTCCGCGAAGACCCGACGCTCGAGCGGCGTGAACTCCCCGATCGCCTCGCGGATGAGCCGGTCCTGGTCCGCTCGCAGGCGCTCCCGCAGGGCGGCCGGGACGTCCGGGAACCGCCGGATGTCGTGGTGGCCGATCTGGTTCGCCTCCGAGGGGTGCAACACCGTGATCTCGATCGCCTGGAGGTCGCGGAGATTCCGCACCAGCGGCTCGACGTAGCGGTAGGCGGGATCGTACCGCTTCATGTAGGTGACCATGCACACGGTGCCGGCCGCCTTGTGGGCCGCCAGGATCTCGTCCGCCTCGCTCATGGCGAAGCACATGGGCTTCTCGGTCACGACGTGCTTCTTGGCCCGCAGCGCGTCCACGATGACCTGGCCGTGGGAGTCGGCGCTCAGCACCATGACCGCGTCGATGGGCTCCTTGAGCAGCTCGCGATGGTCCAGGTGCCGCCGCGTCGATCCCGTAGTAGTCCCCCACGTACTGGAGCGTGCCGGGCGACACGTCGCAGAGGGCGACCACCTCGTACAGCTCGTGCAGCTCCTTCAGATGCGGCAGATGCATCATCTGCCCGATCAGGCCACAGCCCACCACCCCGATACGAATTCGCGGCATCTGTCCCCCAGGTATGCGTCGGTCAGTCATGTGGAGGCCGATCGTCCGGCCCCCGGCGCGCTCCGGTCCGACCCGGTCGGCGGGCACGCCACGAGTCCGGCGGCGTGAGCGTGATCAGGCGCGATGAGGAGCTTGACCCCCGCTCGCGACCGGCACAGCCGCTCGGGTGAAACACTCAGGCGTGCCGGGCCCGCCGATTCCTCCGGCCGCGGCAGCGTATCACACGGTCGCTCGCCACGGCCGGTGGCGGTCGGTCACGCCCCGCCACCGGCCTCGCGCGCCCGCGCCAGCGCCGACACGATCGCCGGTGCGTCCAGCACGAACTCCATCGGACCGATCTCTCGCTCGTACACGTCGCCCGGGATTGCCTGCTTCACGCCCTCCTCGAGCACGTGGTACACGGGGAGTCCCAACGGGACTCCGGCCAAGGGCCCCGCGTAGCTCGGATCGCCTTCGGTCAGGGTGAGGGCCACCATCACGGTGCTGCCCGCCGTCGGCGTGCCCAGGAGCACGACCATCCGCTCCCGATCGCCGCCTTCCACCAACCGTTGAATCGACCCCTGCTCCTCGAGATCCATGGCGCCCGCCGAGGTTCAGACGAAGCACTGCGTGACCTCGTAGATCACGCGGCCGCCGGCACTCTCGATGCACGCGCGGAGGGCGGGCGCCGGAATGCCGTCCCGCTCGCCCAGCGCGAGCACCAGCTTGTCTTTCAGATCCAGCATCAAGCTCACCTCCTCGAAACCCCGTCTGCGTTCGATCCCCTGCGTCCATCGCACACCAGCATGTTCAGCCGCCGTTCCGCTCGAGCACGATACTCGCGCCGTCCCCCATCGTCGTCATGCGCCCGAGGAAGAGGCTACCCTTGGCCACCAGTTGCACGCGACCCAGCCCGCCCGACGTCAAGCCCGCCAGGGCATGCGGCAGGTACGGCACCGCCGACGCGATGTGGCCCTGCGTCGGCGAGAACCCCGGCAGGCCTCGCGCGCGCGCGAAGGCGGCCATCCCGTCGCGCCCGATCTCGCCGGCCTGGGCGGCCAGCGCCGCGATGACCCGGTAGTTGTTGGCCGGCACGTCGCCCGAGCCCGCGGGCTCGGTGATGTCGGGGTTGTGCAGCTCGACCGCGAAGCGGTCGATGTCGGAGAGGCGGAGCCCGGCCTTCCGGAGCGGCGCCACCGTGAGCGCCGTCGCGACCTGGTGGGGCGCGTCGCCGTCGCCGAGCCGCAAGGTGGCCGCGGTGTCGAGCCGGAGCCGCGGGCTCACCCCATCGTCCGGCCCCACGTCGATCGCGACCCCCACCAGCACGTCCTCCAGGATCGGATAGCCCGCGCCGAGGTGCCCGAGGAACTTCATCCCGATCTTGGCCAGCGATCCGCCGGCGACCACGACAACCCGCCGATGGAGCCCGCTCTGGACGAGGGCGCCCGCCATGATCAGGGCGTGCACGGGACCGGCGCAGAACGCCTTGACGTCGGCCCCGCCGGCGCCGCGGACCTCGGCGAGCTCTCCCATGGCGCGAGCCAGGTTTCCGCCGCCGCGCTGATACCGGTCGCCCACCGCTTCCTCACCCGAACCCAGGAGGAAGTCGACGGGCTCGGGCCCGCCGCGCTCCAGGAGCCGGCGGAGCGCGAGGGCACCGGTGACCTTGGCGGCGGCGTTCTCGAGCAGCACCGCCCCCGTCAGCGACTCGTCCGCCTCGTGACCCGGCGCCACCACGCCGACGAGATGATCGCCTTCGGCGTAGAGCGGCTCGGCGCCTCCCGCCAGCGCGGCCTCCAGCGCGGACTCCGACGCGGTCCGCACGTGGACGCCGCTCAGGGCGGGCCCCAGCTCCGACGCGAAGCGGTCGGTGAACGTCACCAGGCGCGCGGCGTCAGCCCGCGCGAGCCAGGCCCAGAAGGTCGACTGGTCGATCAGGCAGCCACCGGGCCCCTCGGGCGCCGCGCCGGCGACGGCGGTCGCGTGCCACGGGCGCGGCCGATCCCAGAGCGCCTCGGGGGCGAGATTGCCGATCATGACCTGGTGCGGCGCGTAGGCCACCGCCGCGGCGAAGGACCGGACGCTCTCGCGGATCTTCTGGCGGAGCCCCGGCCCCTGCCGCGCCAGCTCGCGCCGCGGCTTGGACCCCGAGCAGACGAGGTCCGGCACGTGCGCCAGGACGAACTGGACGCCCCGCACCACCGGCCGCGCGGCGACGCTAGTGCTCAAGGTAGGACTGGCGGCCGAGGCCGTAGTTGTCGAAGTGGCCGAAGATGGGCGAGTACGCGCCGGACAGCGCCGTCGAGGCCGGAGGTGCTCGTGGCCCTTGGCCTCATTGACTGACCACGACCCGGCGGCCGGTGCGGGCCGCCTCCAGGATCGCGTCGCACACCACCGCGCAGCGGTAGCCATCCTCGAACGTCGCGCCGAGCGGCCCCGCCGACCGGCGGCCGGCGACGGCGCCGAGGAAGTGCCCCAGCTCGTGGACGAGCGAGGCCTCCCAGCCGATCGAGTGGCCGGGAGGCCACCACACGCCCCCGTACGGGTGGTCGGCGTCCGTCACGTGAATTTCCCGGAGGCCCCCTCCGGTCGGGCGCTCCCCGAGCAGGTGGACCGACAGGCTGTTGATCCGTTCGAGGTCGAAGGTCACGGTGCCGCCCGAGCCGTTCAGCTCGAACGTCATGTGCGCCCGCCGGCCGGCGGCCATGTTCGTGCCCGAGAGACTCCCGAGCGCGCCTCCGGCGAACTCCACGGTCGCCTCGAAGGCGTCCTCCGTCTCGACCCGGCGCCGCCGGCCGGTCGCCGGATCCGTGCGCTCGGGCACGAAGGTCGTGGTCACCCCGCTGACCGCCGCGGGCTCGCCGACCAGGAACCGCGCGAGATCGATCAGGTGGCTCCCGAGGTCGAGGAGCGCGTTCGAGCCCGACGCCTCGGCATCCTGGTGCCAGGTGAAGGGCGCCTCGGGGTCCAGGAACGAGGCATCCGCGAAGCGGGCACGGAAGTGGTGGATCCGCCCGAGCCGGCCCTCGTCGATCAGGCGGCGCGTGAGCGCCACCGCCGGCACGAACCGGTAGTTGTAGCCGACCATGTGGACGATCCCCGCCTGGACCGCCGCGTCCCGCAGGGCCCGCGCCTCCGCCGCCGTCCGGCCGAGCGGCTTCTCGCAGAAGACGTGCTTGCCCGCCCGGATCGCGGCCAGCGACGGCTCGAGGTGGAGGTGGTTGGGCGCGCAGTTGTCGAGGGCCTGGACCGCCGGATCGTCTATCAGCTCCTGCCAGCGCTCCCCGGCCCGCTCGAATCCGTAGCGGGCCCGCGTCAGCTCCGCCTTCGCCATCTGCCGCCCGGACACCCGCACGAGCCGCGGCACCGCCGGCGGCGGCCAGAGGACCTGCCGCACGAGCGTGTACGCGTGCGCGTGCGCCTGCCCGATCCCGGCGGGCCCGAGGAGGCCGATCCCGATCTGCGGCGCGTTCACAGGAGGGCGGTCGCGACCTTGTCGACCGCGGTCACGATGTCGTCCACGTCGGACTCGGCGAGCAGCGGGTGGAGGTCGATGTGGACCGCGTGCTGGAGGATCTCGTCCGTCCGCGGGAACTGCCCCTTCTTCAGGGTCGCCTTGCCCTTGTAGTGGGGGCACTCCCACGCGCAGTGGCGCTTGGACAGGAAGCGGCGCTCGATCAGCTGGTCGAAGTGGTAGTAGACGTGCTGGCCGCTCGTCCAGGGGACCGAGGCCTTCACGTTCTCGGCCGTGAGCGCCGCGGCGACCCGGGTGGCGGCGGCCGCCGAGGGCACCGAGAAGATGAGGGTCGCGCCCGTCTCCCCCGCGGGGTCCGGGAGGGGCCGGAGACGCACGCCGGGAATGCCGGCGAGGCCGCGGACCGCGCGCGCCTTGTGCGAGCGCATCTGGCCGATGATCCACTCCATCTTCCCGAGCTGGGCGACACCCACCGCAGCGGTCAGCTCGCTCATCCGGTAGTTGACGCCGATGATGAGCGGGCTCTCGTCGGGGATCATCTGGTCGAGCTCCTCGACGCGCACCGAGCCCTGGTCGTGATAGCGCACGGCCCGCTCGAACATCCGGGTGTCGTCGCTGACGACCATGCCGCCCTCGCCGGTCGTGATCGTCTTGTGGTACTGGAGGCTGAACGCGCCGAACTTGCCGAACGTTCCGAGCCGCTTCCCGTGGTAGAGGCCGCCGACCGCCTGGGCGGCGTCTTCGAGCACCGCCAGGCCGCGCCGCTCGGCGATGGCCAGGATCGGACCGATGTCGGCCGCCGCCCCGCGCATGTGCACGGGCACGATGGCCACCGTGGCCTCGGTGATGGCCGCCTCGACCGCGCGCGGATCCATCGTCAGGCTCTCGTCGATGTCGACGAAGACCGGCACCGCGCCGAGCGTCACCACGGCGTTGATCGTCGCGACCCAGGTGTAGGTCGGCACGATCACCTCGTCGCCGGGCCCCACCCCGAGGGCCGCGAGCCCCACCAGGAGCGCGCCGGTCCCCGACGTGACGGCCAGCGCGTGGCGCGCGCCGATCGCCGCGGCGAACTTCTGCTCGAGCTCCGCCGTCTTGTGCCGCGGGTGCGGACCGTAGTGCCGATAGAGCGTCTGGCTCTCGAGCACCTCCAGCACCTGCGCCTTCTCCTCGGCGCCGATGAGGAGGCCGCCCGGCCAGCCGGGCAGGATGGGCTCCTTGCGCACCGGTGTCCCGCCGTCCAGAGCCAGCTTGGTCGATGCGCGCGTCATGTCCCCTCCGTGGCGCCCGGGGTCGGCGCCGTCGTCGCGACCGCTCCGCAGGTCCCGCGAACGATGAGCTCGATCGGCACCTCGGCCACCGCTCGATCCGCCGCGGCGCCCTCGATCAGTGCGATCAGCCAGTCCGCGGCGAGCCGTCCCATGGCTTCCTTCTCGATCCGCACGGTGGTGAGCGGCGGATCCGTGTAGGCGCTCAGCTCGATGTCGTCCATCCCGACCACGGCCAGCGCCTCCGGCACCCGCACGCCGCGCTCGCGCGCGGCACGGAGCGCGCCGATGGCCATCGCGTCCGTGACGGCGAAGAGGGCCGTTGGCGGCGCCGGCAGGCCGAGGAGGGTTCGCGTCGCGTCCGTGGCGGCCTCGACGCCGATCTCGGTCCGGTGCACGAGCGCCGGGTCCTGCGCGATCGCGCCCGTTGCCAGGGCTTCCCGGTAGCCCTCCAGCGTCTGGGCGCCGAAGGGGTAGCTCACCTCCGCGCCGAGAAACGCGATCCGCCGATGGCCGAGCCGGACGAGATGGGCGGTCGCGAGGCGAGCCCCCGCCCGGTAGTCGGGCACCACGGCCGGGAGGTCCGTCCCGGGCACGTGGTTGTCGACGAGGACCACGGGGAGGCCACGATGCCGGAGACCCATGAGGAAGCCGGCGTCGAGCGCGCCCACCACCAGCGCCCCGTCGACGGCGCCGTGGCCCAGCACACGGCTCACCTCGGCCTCGCCGGCCCCTTCGGCCGGCGGCGGCGTGAAGACGAGGCTGTACCCTCGCGCCTGGGCCACCTCCGCCATCCCGCCGAGGACGACCCGATAGAAGGAGTCGCCGAAGACGGTGGTGATGTTCCGGCCCTGAAGGACGGTCACGCACTCGGCGCGCCGGCGGGCCAGGCGGCGACCGCTCGCGTTCGGCGCGTACCGGAGCTTCGCCGCCGCCTGCGCGACGCGCTCGCGGGTCTTGGCGTGCACCCGACCTCGTCCGTTCAGAGCTTGCGAGACGGTCGCCGTCGAGACGCCGGCGAGGCGGGCGACGTCGTGGATCGTTACCATGTCGTAATGATGAATCGCTTTATCAAGCGGTCTCGCCCGTGATGCCGAGGCGAGTTGAAGTTGATGCCAAAACCATTTAGCATGCGCGGGACGTTAGCATTGCGCTCGAGAGGCCGTCAAGACGACACTCGGGAAGTCCCCGTGTCCCTGGCACTCGCCTCCCAGGAGGATTTGGAGATGGGCACCGTACGGCTGACGATGGCCCAGGCGCTGGTCCGGTTCCTCTGCGCCCAGATGACGGAGGCCGAGGGAGGCGAGGCGCCGCTCTTCGGCGGGGTGTGGGCGATCTTCGGTCACGGCAACGTGGCGGGGCTCGGCGAGGCGCTCCACGCGGCCCAGGCCCGCCTCCCCACCCTCCGGGCCCACAACGAGCAAGCCATGGCGCATGCCGCCATCGCGTATGCGAAGGCGCACGCGCGGCGGCGCATGATGGCGTGCACGACCTCGATCGGCCCGGGCGCGACGAACATGGTCACCGCGGCCGCGGTCGCGCACGTGAACCGCCTGCCCGTGCTGCTCCTGCCCGGCGACGTGTTCGCCAACCGCATCCCGGACCCGGTCCTCCAGCAGGTCGAGGACTTCGGGGACCCGACGATCTCCGCCAACGACTGCTTCCGGCCCGTCTCGCGATACTGGGACCGGATCACGCGCCCCGAGCAGCTGCTCCAGAGCCTCCCCGCCGCCATCTCCGTCCTGACGGACCCGGCGACTTGCGGCCCGGTGACGCTCGCGCTGCCCCAGGACGTGCAGGCGGAGGCGTTCGACTACCCCGAGCGCTTCTTCGAGCCGCGCGTGCACCGGCTCCAGCGCCCCGGGGCCGATCCCGCCCAGCTCGCCGCGGTGGCGGAGCGGCTCCGGCGGGCGGAGCGGCCGCTTCTCGTGGCCGGCGGGGGGGTCCACTACTCCCTGGCCGAGCCGGCGCTGCGCGCTTTCGCCGAGCGCCACGGCATTCCCGTCGCGGAGACCCAGGCCGGCAAGGGGTCGCTCCCGTGGGATCACCCGGCCTGCGTCGGCGCGATCGGCGTGTGCGGCTCGACCGCCGCCAACGCGCTGGCCACCGACGCCGATCTCGTCCTCGCCGTCGGGACTCGCCTCGCCGACTTCCCCACGGGCTCCCGCGCCCTGTTCCAGGGACCGGACGTCACCCTGGCGGCGCTGAACGTCGCCCCGCATGACGCCGGCAAGCACGGGGCCCTTCCCCTGGTCGCCGACGCCGGGCGGGGGCTCGAGGAGCTGTCGGCCGCGCTCGGCGCCTGGCGGGCACCCGCCGCCCGGATGGAGACGGCGCGCCGACTCACGGCCGAGTGGACCCGGCTGGTCGACGCCGCCACCGCGAGCGGGGCGGACGTCCCCGCGACGGAGGGACAGGTCATCGGCGCGGTGAACCGCGCGGCCGGCCCGCGTGACGTGGTCGTGTGCGCCGCCGGCGGGCTGCCGGGCGAGCTGAGCCGGCTCTGGCGCACGCGGGATCCGCGCGGTTATCACCTCGAATACGGCTACTCCTGCATGGGCTACGAGATCGCCGGCGGACTGGGCGTGAAGCTCGCGCTGCCGGACCGCGAGGTCTTCGTCATGGTCGGCGACGGCAGCTACCTGATGATGAACTCGGAGATCGCCACGTCGATCGCGATGCACCGGAAGCTCGTCGTGGTGCTGCTCGACAATCGCGGCTTCGGCTGCATCCACCGGCTCCAGCAGGCGTGCGGCGGCGCGTCCTTCAACAATCTCCTGGGGCCCGAGGCGCCGCCGATCGATTTCGCCGCGCACGCGCGGAGCCTGGGCGCCCAGGCCGAGCAGGTCAAGACGATCGCCGACCTCGAGGGGGCGCTGGAGCGCGCGCGCCGGGCCGACCGGACGTCGATCGTGGTCATCGAGACGGACCCGGGGCGGCCCTTCACGGGTGGCGGCGCGTGGTGGGACGTGCCGGTGCCCGAGGTGTCGGCCCGGCCCGAGGTGAAGGCGGCCCGGCAGGCCTACGACGCCTCGCGCCGCCGCCAGCGAAGGGGAGGCTAGCGTGGCCGTACGAATCGGCATCAATCCGATCGGCTGGACCAACGACGACCTCGAGACGCTCGGGGACGACATCTCGCTCGACACGTGCCTCGACGAAGCGCGGCAGGCCGGGTACGCGGGAATCGAGCTCGGGCGGAAGTTCCCCCGGCGGCCGGCGGAGCTCCGCGCGGTCCTCCAGCAGCACCAGCTGGATCTCGTGTCCGGGTGGTACGGCGCGCACCTGCTCCGCCGGAGCGTGACGGAAGAGATCGCCGCGATGCAGGACCACGCGGGCCTCCTCAACGCCCTGGGCGTGACCGCCATGGTGTTCGCGGAGGAAACGGGCAGCGTGCACGGGCGCCTCGGCGTCCCGCTCTCCACGCGGCCGCGCATGGCAGAGGCGGACTGGCAGAAGTTCGGGGAGGCGCTCACCGAGGCCGCCGATCACCTCACGCGGCGCGGAATGCGGCTCGCCTACCACCATCACATGGGGACCGTGGTGGAGACCGAGGACGAGATCGACCGGCTCATGCGGGTCACCGGGCCGGCGGTGGGGCTTCTCCTGGATACCGGGCACCTCACGTATGCCGGAGGCGACGTGCTGGCCGTCGCCCGGCGCCACGCGCACCGGATCGTCCACGTCCACTGCAAGGACATCCGGCCGGCCGTGCTGGTCGGCGCGCGGAAGCGTGACCAGAGCTTCCTCGACTCGGTGGTCGAGGGCGTCTTCACGGTGCCCGGCGACGGGTGCGTCGACTACAAGGCGCTCCTCACGGTCCTGCGCGACGCGGGCTACTCGGGCTGGCTCGTCGTGGAAGCGGAGCAGGATCCGAAGAAGGCCCACCCGCTCACCTACGCGCGGATGGGCTTCGCCCACCTGAGCCGCCTGCTCGCCGACCTCCGGATGTAGCCGCGCGCCGCCGGCTAGGCGGTCGTGACGCGCTCGAGCACGGTCAACGAGTCGACCTCGTCGATGACCCGATAGTCCGCGCCCTGCCGGATCACGAACCGCGTGAAGCGCACGCTGCCCATGTCGTCTACTGGGCGCTCGGGTGTGACCCGAGAGTCGTGGCGCCCGTCCAGTCGGGAGTGTCGATCCCTCCCGCCCGGGACAGCCGCCGGATTCAGACGGTGCGAGCCTGGCGCAGCCCTTCGATCTCGCCGGCGCTGTACCCGAGCTCGCGGAGGATCTCCTCCGTGTGCTCCCCGCGCTCGGGTGCGGCGGAGCGCATGGCCGGCGGTGTCCGCTCGAGATTCACGCCGTGCCCGACCAGCCGGATGGGCCCGAGCGCCTTGCTCACGACCGGCCGCTCGACCGGCAGGGTCCGAGCCTGGGGATCCTCGAAGGCCTGGCGCACGTCGAGGATCGGGCCGGCCGGGACGCCCGCCTCGTCGAACCGCGACTGCCACTCGGCGGGGTCCCGGTGGACGAGCCGGCGCTCGAGCTCCTCGGTCATCTCCTCGCGGTGCCCGCGCCGGAGGTCGCTCGTCGAGAACCGCGGATCGTCGATCAGCTCGGGCGCGTCGATGGCCCGGCAGAGCCGCTGGTAGAGGCGATTGTTCGCGGCCTGGATGATCATGCTGCCGTCGCGGCACCGGTACACGCCGGTCGGGACGCCGACGGGGTGGTAGTTGCCCGCCTGCCCGGGCACCTCGCCGCCGATGAGCCAGCGGGCCGCCTGGAGGTCCATCAGGCGGATCATCGCCTGGAGCAGCGAGGTGTGCACCCACTGGCCGCGGCCCGAGCGCTCGCGCTCGAGGAGCGCGACCAGCACGCCATGGGCCGCCATCAGGCCCCCCGTGAGGTCGGCGATCGGCAGCCCCGCGCGGAGCGGCCCCTGACCCGGGAAGCCGTTGACGGTCATGAAGCCCGAGAGCCCCTGGGCGATCTGGTCGAGGCCCGCGCGGTCCGCGTACGGCCCGGTCTGGCCGAAGCCCGAGATGCTCACGTAGACGAGCCGCGGGTTCATGGCCGAGAGCGTCTCGTAGTCGATGCCCAGGCGCCGCTTCACCCCCGGGCGGTAGTTCTCGGCGAAGACATCCGCCTGGCGGACGAGGCGGTAGAGCACGTCGCGGCCGGCGTCCGTCTTCAGGTTGAGCGTGAGGCTCCGCTTGTTCGGATGGAGGTTCTGGAAATCGAAGCCGTGCCGGCCGCCGACGTCGTCGTCCTGCTCCTCGGGCAGCTCCACCTTGATGACCTGGGCGCCGAACTCCGAGAGCTGCCGGATGCACGTCGGGCCCGTCCGGGCCCGGCAGAGGTCGACCACGCGGATATGCGAGAGCGGCATGCTCACTCCTTCGGGGTCAGGCCTTTGACTTCCGAACCGCGCCCGATCACCCGCCGCCGAATCGTTGAGGCGTCACGGTCTGACCCCGGTCAGGGCACGACGGTGACGCCGTGGTCCTCGAAGCTCACCCACACCGGTGTCCCCGCGGGGGCGGGACGAGTCACCTCGCGATCGACCACGAAGAGCTCCCCGACCGGTGTGGAAACAGTGTATTCCATGTGGGTGCCCAGGTACGCGGCCTTGGCGATCCGGCCCTCGAGGGCGGGTCCCGACGGCGGCGCCGCCGACAGCCGGAGCGACTCGGGCCGCACGGCCACCTTCACCGGCCCCACCCCCGCGCCTCGATGCGGCAGGCGCAGCTCGACCCCCCCGACCCGGACCTGGCCGGCCACGCCGTTCCGCGCCGTCAGCTCGGCATCCACGAGGTTCGAGTCGCCGACGAAGTCGGCCACGAAGAGGCTCACCGGCGCCTCGTAGAGCTCGCGCGGCGTCCCGCTCTGGGCGATGGCCGCGTGGTCCATGACGATGATCCGATCGGAGACCGCGAGCGCTTCCTGCTGGTCGTGGGTCACGTAGGCCACCGTGAGGCCGAGGCGCTGCTGGAGCTCGCGGATGTCCTCGCGGACCCGCCGGCGGAGCTTCGCGTCCAGGTTCGACAGGGGCTCGTCGAAGCAGAGCACCTCGGGCTCGAGGACGAGCGCCCGGGCGACGGCGACCCGCTGCTGCTGGCCGCCCGAGAGCTCCGAGGGTAGCCGCGCGTCGAGGCCCTTGAGGCCGACCAACGCCAGCTTCTCCCGCGCCTGCTCGTGGGCGCGCGCCCGCGACGCCCCGCTCACGGTCGGCCCGTAGGCGACGTTGTCGAGCACGCTCATGTGCGGGAAGAGCGCGTAGGACTGGAACACCATGCTCACGTTCCGGTCGGTGGCCGGCCGCCGGGTGACGTCCCGCCCGCCGATGAGGACCTCGCCCTCGCTGGCGAGCTCCAGCCCCGCGATGAGGCGGAGGGTCGTGGTCTTCCCGCAGCCCGATGGGCCGAGCAGGGTGACCAGCGTTCCCTGCTCGATCGTGAACGACACCTGATTGACGGCGACGACGTCTCCGTAGCGCTTGGTCACGCGACGGAACTCGACTGCCTTGGGCCGGGCCGCCGGGCTGGCCATGGCTCTCCCTACCCTCCTGCCGTCTGGAGCCCGAGGTCGGCCGGCGCCCGCCGGCCGAGCCGGCGCTCGCCGACCAGCCACTGGATGAGAAGGATCGCCGCCAGCATCACGACGATCAGGACCGACGAGTACGCGATGGCCAGGCCGAACTCCCCCGCCTCCACCCGGCCTACGATGTACGCGGTGGCGAGGTTGTAGCGCGCGCTGACCAGGAAGATCACCGCGCTCACCGCGGTCATCGCCCGGACGAAGCTATACACGAGCGCGGCCACGATCGCCGGCCGGAGAAGCGGCAGCACGACCCGCCGCATCGTGGTGCCCGTCCGTGCGCCCAGCGTCAGCGAGGCCTCGTCGAGGCTCCGGTCGATCTGCGAGAGCGCGGCGATTCCCGCCCGCACGCCGACCGGCATGTTGCGGAAGACGAAGCAGAGGACGAGGATCACGCCGGTGCCCGTGAGCTCGATGGGCGGCACGTTGAACGCCAGGATGTAGGCCACGCCGATGACCGTCCCCGGGATCGCGAAGGACAGCATCGTCCCGAACTCGAACAGGCTCCTGCCCGCGAACCGCTGGCGCGCGAGCAGGTATGCGGTCAGGATGCCGATCGCCGCGGTGATCGGGGCCGAGATCGCGGCGATCTGGATCGTCGTCCAGAAGGAGTCCCACGCCGACCCCGTGAAGTGGAGCCCGCCGGTCGCCGCGCGCTCGACGCCGAAGGCCGTCAGGAAGTACTGGAGCGTCGGCGTGTAGTCCCGACCCATCGCCCGGACGAACCCGCCGACGATGATGACCGCGTAGATCACGACGGCCAGGACCGCCCACGGCAGGGCGAGGGCGTAACAGCCCCAGCGGAGGGGCGCGGGGAGCGGCACCGGAAGGCCGGCGTCCCCCTTGCCCGTCACGGTGGTGTACGCCACCCGCCCGAGCCACCGCTGCTGGGCGTAGAACGCCCCCAGCGTGAAGGCGAGCAGCACGAGAGCCAGCACCGCCGCCCGGCCCTGGTCGTGCGCCGCCCCCACCACGGCGAAGAAGATCTGGATGGACAGGAGCTCGTAGTTGCCGGACAGGACCAGCGGGTTGCCGAAGTCGGCCATGCTCTCGACGAAGCCCAGCAGGAACGCGTTCGCGATGCCGGGCCGGATGAGCGGCCACGTGACCGTCCGGAACGTCGTCCAGCGGCTGGCCCGGAGCGTCTGCGCCGCCTCCTCGAGCGAGGGGCTGATGCCCTGCACGACGCCGATCAGGACCAGGAACGCGATCGGTGCGAACGCGAGGAGCTGGGCGATCAGCACCCCCGGCAAGCCGTAGATCCAGCGCGTCCGCGGGATCCCGAACCAGTCCGAGAGCAGCGCCGTGACCGCGCCCGATCGGCCGAAGAGGAGGATCAGCGCGAGGCCGATGACGAAGGGCGGCGTGATGATCGGCAGGACGGAGAGCGCGCGCAGGAGCGGCTTGGCGGGAAACCCCGTGCGGGTCGCGATCAGGGCGAAGGCGAGGCCGATGATCGTCGTGCCGGCGCCCACGAGGACCGCGAGGAACAGCGTGTTCCAGGCCACGCCGCAGCGGAGCGGCCCGCGGAGGCAGTCGAGACCCCAGATCGACCGGTTCGCCACCTTGCCGAGGAAGACGGCCGGCGCGAGCGCGCCAGATTCGTCGCGCACCGCGCTCGAGAGCACCGTGAGCGACCGGCCAGAAGACGAAGACCACGACCAGCCCGACCACGAGGCCGACCGTGCTGGTCAGGAAGGCGTCGCCCTTCATGAAGCCGCGTGCGGCCAACCCGTGACACAGGAGCACGAGGCAGGCGAGGCAGAGGAGGAACGCGCCCGCGCCGAACCCCGTCTGGCTGGGGCCCGGCGATCCGACGAGGTTCGCACCCACGCCGCCGACCAGCCTCGATGGCCGATGGCCAGCCCCTGGAGAGCGGTCCAGGCGAGGCCCCCGCCACCGCCCAGCACGAGAAGCGTGGCGACGCGTGGATCCTCTTGCGGGCGGCGCCACGCCAGGAAGGGCAGGAGGAGCGGGATCGCGGCCAGGAGAAGCCACGGTCGGCCGTAGAGCAGACCCCTGGAGCAGGGCCGGGCGCCGTGGCGGCGTCCGGGTAGCGCCGGAGCCAGCCGGGATCGAGCCACCCGTCGCCCGGCAGCACGTACCACGGCAGGGCGGCGAAGGCCAGCCAGGCGAGCCCGAGCCAGCCCTTCGCGGCGCGGGTCATGCCGGACGGGCGGGTCGGATCGGGACGGCGGAGACCCCCGCCCGCAGTCCCCGGATGGAGGCGCGGCGGGAGCCCCGTCGACCTCACTTCGGGAGCGCCTTCACCTCCGTGTCCCACTTCTGGAGCAGGCGCTTCCGCTCCGCCGACGAGCCGTACTTGGCGAAGTCGTAGTTGATGAGCTTGATCTGCGTGAACTTGGGCGCCTGGGCCGGCGTCGGCGCGGCCTTGTTCGACGGGACCTGGTACGCCTTCGCCTGGGCGCCGAGCGCCTGCGCCTCGGGGGTGAGTGCCCAGTCGTACCACTTCTTGGCGTTCTCGAGGTTCGGCGCGCCCTTGATGATGCTCATCGAGCCGATCTCGTAGCCCGTCCCCTCGCACGGCGCCACGACCTTCACCGGACGGCCCTGGACCGCCAAGGTCACGATGTCGTGCATGAACGTGATGCCGATCAGCGTCTCGCCCTGGCTCATGGCCTGGGCCGGCGCGGCGCCGGACTTCGTGTACTGGTTCACGTTCTTGTGGAGCTTCTTCAGGTAGTCGAAGCCCTTGTCCTCACCCATGATCTGGACGATCGTCGCGAGCATCGTGTACGACGTCCCCGAGGAGTTCGGGTCGGCCACCTGCACCTCGTCCTTGAACTTCGGGTCCAGGAGGTCCGCCCAGCACTTGGGCTCGGGCAGGCCCTTCTTGGCGAGGAGCTCGGTGTTGAACCCGAACCCGAGCGCGCCCGCGTAGACGCCCGACCGTCCGGTACTTCGATTGCTCGGCCTGGCGAACGGCCCAGTCCTGGAGGTCGACGAGCTTCGGCGACTTGTACTCGAGCGTCAGCCCCTCCTCGGCGGCCTGCAGATGCGGGTCGCCGGTGCCACCCCACCAGATGTCGCCCTTCGGGTTCGCGGCCTCGGCCTTGACCTGGGCGTAGTTCTCGCCGGAGCTCTTGCGGGTCATGTTGACCTTGATGCCGGTGGCTCCGCTCGAAGGCCGTCACCATCGCGCGGCACCACTCCTCCTGCACCGTGCAGTAGACGACCAGCTGGCCCTGGGCGCGGGCCGTCCCCGGCGCGAGACACGCCCCGAGCCCGGCCAGGAGTGCGAGGAACGTCCGGACGTGTGATCGCATGCCTGCGGTCCTCCTCGTCGAGGATGTGAGACCTGGGTGGTCGCCGAGCAGACCCGGCGCCAATCGCGCCACGGCCGCGTATCGTCACGGAATCGTAACGAGGGGGTGATACCCGCGTCAAGCGTGGCGCGCTCAATTGACGAGTATGGTCACGGGTGCTAGTGTCCCGCCGCGGATTCGGGTCGGCCGGCGGCCGCCTCTCCGGCGCCTCCGGGGCCACAGCCTGCGTCGGCTGGAGGATGGACGTGGCGACACTGGACGCGGAAGCGCGGGCACTGCCTCACGTCGAGCGGTGCGACCCGCGGGGTCGCCCAGCCGGTGGCGCTGGCCGCGGTCCTGCTGGCGCCGACGCTCGCGTTCCTGCTCGTCTTCACCTACTGGCCGCTCGTAGTCTCCGTGATCGGCTCGTTCCAGCGCTTCGGTCGGATCGGCAGCCCACCCACCTGGGTCGGGCTCCGGAACTACCAGGACCTGTGGAACGACGCGCTCTTCCGTCAGGTGCTGGTCAACACGGCCATGTACGCACTGGTCGCCGGACCGCTCGCGGTCCTATTCGGCCTCGTGGCGGCGGTCGCCGTGGACGGTCATCGCCGGCTGCGCCTGGCTGCGAGGACACTCATCTTCCACCCCGTCCTGCTCCCGACGGTCGCCATCGCCGCGACGTGGCTGTTCCTGCTGAACCCGGTCTCGGGCCCGGTCGCCGCCCTGATTGCCCGGGTCACCGGTCGCGCGCAGGGATTGCTGGAGGATCCCGCCACGGCCCTGATCACCGTCGCCCTCGTCGCGGTCTACAAGAACTGCGGGCTCTACATGCTGTTCTTCCTGGCCGGCCTCCAGGCCATCCCCAAGGACCTCCAGGCCGGCCGCCCGCGTCGAGGGCGCCTCGGAATGGCGCGTCTTCCGCCACGTCACGTGGCCGCTGCTCGGGCCGATCACCTTCTACGTCACGGTGACAGCGGCGCTCGACGCCCTCCGGAACGTGGATCACATCTTCGTGCTGACCCGGGGGGGCCCGGCGAACGCAAGCAACGTGCTGCTTTACGAGACGTATCTCAAGGCCTTCGAGTTCCGGGACATCGGTCGCGCCTCGGCGCTCACCGTCCTGATGGTGGCCCTCCTGCTGTCGCTCGCCGTCCTCGTCATGCCGCGCCTCGAGCGAGGGGTCCACTATGAGGCGTGACTGGCCGGCGCTGGTGCTGTGCCTGCCGTTCCTCGGGCCGATCGCGTTCCTGTTCCTGGCGTCCCTCACGCCCTCGCGGGAGTTCAGCCAGGGACGCTACTGGAGCTTCCCGCCGACGCTCGAGAACTTCTCCCTCGCCTGGCAGTCGGCGACGTTCGTCCTCTACTACCGGAACACGATCCTCTACACGGTGGGGCTCCTCGCGGTCCAGCTGGTGACCGTCACGCTCGCCGGCTACGCCCTCGCGCGCCTCCGGTTCCCGGGGCGTCAGGCCGTGTTCTACGCCGTGCTCCTCCAGCTCTTCCTGCCGCCGGTGGTCCTGATCCTGCCGAACTTCCTCACCCTCCGGGCCATCGGCTTCGGCGACACGCTGACCGGCCTCGCGATGCCCTACGTCGCCAGCGCGTACGGGATCTTCCTGGTCCGTCAGGGGTTCCGCAGCATCCCGCCGGAGTACGACGAGGCCGCCATGCTGGACGGCGCGGGGCGGCTCCGCACCCTGTGGCACGTGCTGGTGCCCATGGTCCGGCCGCACCTCGCCGCGTTCTCGGTGGTGAGCCTCATCTACCACTGGAACGAGTTCCTCTGGCCCCTGGTCGCGACCTCGAGCAACTCCAACCGCGTCCTGGCCGTCGGCCTCCAGTCCTTCACCCGCGCGTCGGAGTCGGGGGCGGAGTGGGGCCTGATCTGCGCCGGGACGCTCATCGTCATCGCGCCGTTGATCGTGCTGTTCGTCCTGTTCCAGCGGCTGTTCATCGAGTCCTTCACCCAGTCGGGTCTGAAGGGATGATCCTCAGGCCCCAGCCGAGGAGGCGCCCATGAAACTCCGCGTGTTGCTCGCCGCCGTCCTGTTCGCGCTCGTCGGGAGGCGTCGCTCCGATGGCGCAGGCGCAGATGAAGCTCCAGTTCTACTACCCGGTGGGCGTCGCGGGGCCGCTCGCCCGCTTCATCGACGGCTACGTCCAGGAGTGGAACAAGACTCACCCGCAGATCCAGGTGGAGCCCGTGTTCGCCGGCGGCTACACGGAGGCCTACGCGAAGACGCTGGCGGCCATCCAGGGCGGCACCCCGCCGGATGTGGCGGTCATGCTGTCCCAGAACCTCAACGACATCATCGGGCAGGACATCGTGATCCCGCTGGATGAGCTGATCGCGGCGGACGCGGCCCAGGTCAAGTTGGACGACTTCTTCCCCGCCTTCATGCTGAACTCGACGAGCGGCGGCAAGGTGTGGTCCATCCCCTTCCAGCGCTCCACGCCGGTCATGTACTACAACAAGGAAGCGTTCAAGGAAGTGGGGCTCGACCCGAACAAGCCGCCCCAGACCCAGGCGGAGCTGGTGGCGGCCGCGAAGAAGCTCACCAAGACGGAGGGCGGCCGAACGACCCGCTGGGGCCTTGCGATCCCGTCCAGCGGCGGCGTCGACACCTGGCTCTTCGAGGCGCTCACCATCGCGGCGGGCGGCCTCCTCTACGACGCGAACAACTCCTGCTGCAAGGTGCTGCTCGCGAGCAAGCCGGCCGAGACGGCCGCCCAGTTCCTGCGGGACCTCGGGGAGAAGGAGAAGGTCAGTCCTCCGGGGGCGGTCAACTGGGGCACCACGTCCAACGACTTCGTCGCCGGCAACGTGGCGATGATCTATCACTCCACGGGGTCGCTCGGCTTCATCCGCACCAACGCGAAGTTCGAGTTCGGGACGGCGTTCCTCCCGAAGGACGCGCGGTTCGGCGCTCCGACCGGCGGCGGCAACTTCTACCTCTTCAAGGCCACCCCGCCCGACCGCCGGAAGGCGGCGTGGGAGTTCGTCAAGTGGATGACGTCGCCGGAGATGCTCGCCCGGTGGTCGATCGACTCGGGCTACGTCGCCCCGCGGAAGTCCTCCTGGGACACACCGCTGATGAAGGAGTACACGGCGAAGTACCCCCAGGCGATCACCGCGCGTGACCAGCTCCAGTACGCGCACGCCGAGCTGCCAGTGAAGAACATCATCGAGGTCAAGCGGGCGATCGTCAACGGGATCCAGACGATCGTGACGACGACCCAGCCCATCGCCCCGATCCTGGCCGACACGCAGAAGCGCGTGGACGAGATCCTGAAGTAGGCCACGGAAGCACGGAAGATGCCTGCCCGCCACATGGTCGCCCCGGGGGCACCATCGGCGGGCAGGACGTCCTCCGGCCCGTCCGATACGACGGACACCAACCCGGCATGACCGCGCCGCACGAGAGCGACCATGCTCGGCGAGGGGGGGACGTGCCCAACGAGGCGCTTTCCGAGGCCACCATCCCCGATCGACGCATGCAGGACGTCGGCGGCAAGGACCGTGTCAGGCTCGGTTTCGGTGGAGGCTCTGGTCACCGGGCTGGATGGGCGTCGATCACATCGGCCGGCCGTCTCCGAGGACGATCCGCTCGATGACGTCCTCGACTCCATCCTCGTCAAGTAGCGCGCCTCGAGCAGGCGCCGAGGCCCGGACGGCGGCGCCGCGGTGAAGGGAGCTGCCGCCGGCACCTGGCGTCAGATCACGCGCGGCGCCGGCTGACCGTCGGGCAGAAGGAATCGTTCGATCACCTCGCGAACACCTTCCTGCTCCGCGGTCCCGCACACGTAGTCCGCCCGCTCCCGGACACCCGGGGGAGCATGGCCCATCGCCACGCCCAGCCCCGCCGCCTGGATCATCTCGAGGTCGTTCCAGTTGTCGCCCACCGCGACGACCTCTGCGGCGGAGACGCCGAGGGCGGCGAGCATCGCATCCATCGCGGTGCCCTTGGAGACCCCGGACGGAAGGATCTCCAGGTACTCCGGCTCCGATTGCACATCGTGGATCGGGAGCCCTGCCGCGCGCACGTCCTGCTGGAGCAGCTGGATTCGATCCCGCGGTCCGATCACGAGGATCTTGTGCGGCTCGTCGCTCAGCAGCGCCTCGAACGTCGGCCCGATGTCGTAGGTCAGTCCGTCGTCGACCGCATACGCGTCCAGGCGCGGATCGTGGCGCTCCGCGTAGACGCGATCCCGGACGTACAGGAGCGGCTGGACCCCCGTGGCTCGCCGAATCACGGCCAGCACCGCCCGCGCCGCCTCTCGGGGAAGTCGACGCTCGTACAGGATCCGCTCCGCCGCGAAATCTAGCACCTGCCCGCCGTTGTACAGGATCGCGGGCGAGTCGGCACCCAGAGCGTGGATCCACGGCTCCGCCGATCGCCACATTCGCCCGGTCGCGACGCAGACGCGCACGCCGCGCGCCCGTGCGGCGGCCACCGCGGCCCGCACTCCCGAGGTGACGCCGTGGACGCGCGAGCGCGCCGTCCCGTCGAGGTCGAGCATGAGCAGGCGGTAGGAGGCGGCCGGGGTCACCTCAGCGCGCCCTCGCGCGGTGGACGCGCGGAGTGCGCCGCGCGGAACGGAGCGGTCTCACCACCCCAGAGGCTCGATCCACTCCCCGGCCCCCCGCGCAGTAGAGAACGATCACGCCCACGCGCCGCCTGCGACCGGTGGGCTCCGGCCTGCCTCATCTGATGCGGATCGGGGTCAGGGCACCCGGTAGTGCGCCCGGTACCATTGGACGAAGCGCGCCACGCCCTCTTCCACGGTCGTCCGGGGCTGGTACCCGATGTCGCGCGCGAGATCGGACACGTCGGCACGCGTCGCGGGCACGTCGCCGGGTTGCATCGGCAGGAGGTTCATCCGCGCCCGCCGGCCCAGACACTCCTCGAGCACCTGGATGTAACGGAGAAGCTCGACGGGCCGATCGTTGCCGATGTTGTATACCCGGTAGGGTGCGCGGCTCGTCGCGGGATCCGGGTGGTCGCCGGACCACGTCGGATCGGGCGCGGGCGGCTTCGCCAGGACGCGGACGATGCCCTCGACGATGTCGTCCACGTATGTGAAGTCCCGCTGCATCCGACCCTCGTTGAACACGTCGATCGGACGGTCATCGAGGATAGCCCGCGCGAAGACGAACAGGGCCATGTCCGGGCGACCCCACGGGCCGTAGACCGTGAAGAACCGGAGACCGGTGGACGGCAGGGCGTAGAGGTGCGCGTAGGCGTGAGCCATCAGCTCGTTGGCCTTCTTGGTCGCCGCGTAGAGGCTCAGGGGGTGATCCACGTTGTCGTGGACGGAGAACGGGAGCCGCGTGTTCGCACCGTAGACGGAGCTGGACGACGCGAAGACGAGGTGCTCCACCCCGTGGTGCCGGCAGCCCTCGAGGACGTTCATGAAGCCGACGAGGTTCGCGTCGACGTAAGCGTGCGGGTTTTGGAGCGAATAGCGGACGCCCGCCTGCGCCGCCAGGTGCACCACCCGGGCGGGGCGGTGGCGCCGGAAGAGCTCCGACATCGCCTCCCGATCGGAGACGTCCAGCCGCTCGAAGGTGAACGCGGCGTTGGGCATCAACCGGTCGAGCCGGGCCTGCTTCAGCGTCGGATCGTAGTAGTCGTTCAGGTTGTCCAGGCCCAGCACGCGGTGGCCGTCGGCCATGAGCCTCTGGGCCACGTGGAAGCCGATGAACCCGGCGGCGCCGGTCAGGAGAACGTCGGTCATCGCAGTCCGCGGATCACGGCCGGGGGGTGGCCGTGGTACGCGCCATCGCGCGTGTGGCGCGTCCGACAGCGAAAATCTGCCTTACCGGGGCGCGTCGGCCGACGAGCCATCGTTCCTCGTGCTCCGCTGAAAGGGCGCAGATCCCCACCATCCATTCACCCGCAGCATCGACCTCTGCCGCGGGCGACGGAGGAAGAGGCGAGTCGCAAAATCGCGAAAAGTGTAACACATGGCGGAGCGGGCTAAATCGCCGATGCTTGCGCGATCCGCCCAGAGCAGGTTTCCCGTGCCCAAACTGGCGGCCGGGCCTCGGAGCAGCTCACCCACTCTCTCGTCGTCCCGCCGGTCGGGCCCGGGTCCTTCTACGTCGTCGCCCGAGCGGACGGCGCAGACGGCATCGAGGAGCGCTACGAGTCCAACAACCAGCGCTGGGCCGTTCTCCGTGTCGCCACGGCCAACCTGACGATCAGCCGCTTCACGGCGACGCTGTCCACCGTCGCGGCGGAAAGCACGATCCACGGCGTGGTCGTGCTCCAGAGTCCACATCGGCACGATGATCGGCAGCAGGGCCGAACACGTCAGGCTCCCAGCGAAGCCGCCGCGGTCTCGGGAAGGTGGAGCACCAGCGCGCTCCCCGATCCCTCACGCGACAGGAGGGTCGCGCGCCCGCCGTAGGGCTCGACGATGGATCGCACGAGCGACAGGACGGTGCCGGGATCCTTCAGGGAGAAACGGGTCAGCGACGCGGAGTTGGCGGCCCCCGCACGCTCGATGCCGCTGTCTTCCACCGAGATCACCGCATGCCCGCTCTCCCGTCCGGTGCGCACACGAATCTCGCCGCCCGCGGGCATGGCGTCGACCGCGCTCTCGATCGCGTGGACCAGCGCTCCGACCAGGACCAGCGAGCCCTGGATCACGACCGGACCGCCCGTCGGCTCGAAGCGGAGGTCGACCTTCGCGCGGTTTCCGCGGGAGGCCGATTCCAGGCTCATCCTGACGATCCGGAGGGCCCGGCTCACGACGTCGTTCACGTCGAGGAGCACAGGGACCGACTCGGCCGGCTCCGCCGCGTCCCACAGCTCCGAAAACACGGCGGTTACCTCCGCCACCACTGCTGACACCAGCTCGCCATCCAGCGTCTGGCCGGTCGTCGAGCGACTCAGATCGACGAGACCCGACAGGGTCCCGCTGAGGCGCTGGTGGAGCGACGCCGGCAGCGTCCGCGCCAGGCCGGCGAACACTTCGCGAACCAGGGCCCAGCGGTAGCCCGTCAGGAGCTCGAGCGCGACTTTATGCAAGCTCTCCTGTTCCACCTCGCCGGCGCGGATCAGCCCGGCCGACTCGACGCCCATCGCGGCGATCTCCCCGCGCCGCCGAAGCGCCTCCAGCTCCCAGTCTGCCAGGCGGATCTCTTCCTCGAGGTAGAGGCACGCGACGCCGATCAGGCGCTCGTCCCGCATGAGCGGCACGCCGACGCGCGTCCACTGCTTCGCCGTCGGCTCGACCGCCGCCAGCGGGTCGAGCGGATCGTCTCCAGCCACCGTCACGGTGACGGGACCGGAGGGCCGCGCGTCACTCCGGGTCATCGCCAGGAACATCTGGCGCCCGTCGTCGCCGAGGATCTCCTCCGGCAGTCGCCACTGAGAGAGGATCTCGATTTTCCTGTCCGTCACTCCCAGGAGCACGGCGCGGACGGGGATGCCGAGCCAGTCGGCGACCTCCGAGCCAAGGCTGACCAGCACATCGTCGTAGGAGCGCGCCGTCGCAACGCCGCGAACCAGCCGCATCAGCGAGGACATCGACCGCACCTGTCGGCGCAGCCGCCTGGCCTCCCAGGCATGGGCGGTCACCGTCACGAACTCTTCCACGATCGCACGGCACCGCTCGCGCTTCTCGCTCGAGAAGCGCTCGCGCTCGATGGTGCGCGCCTCGCCCAGGATGAGCATCCCGACGGTCTCGCCGGCGAACCGAATGGGGACCAGGTACACCGAGCGGGCGAACGGGATGAGGGCCAGCCCGGCCTCCTGCTCGACACCCAGCGCTCCGGCGTTGCCCTCCTCCAGGAGGATCAGCTCGTTCTGCTCGAAGGCGTTCCGGTGCCAGGGGGCATCTGCGAATGGCACTCGGACGCCGACGAGCAGCGAGCAGTCTACGGGACGGACGGTGTCGACGGCCTTGACCGTCAGCGCCAGGCGAGGCTCGTCCCACAGAGCCACGCTGGCGACGGTCACCGGGAGCGCGCGGGCGGCGAGCGACGCGAGATGCTGCACCTCGATCTCGATTCCGGACAGATCCGGCTTGAGCAACATGGTAGGCGCCGATCCCTCTAGCCGGGGTTCCGGAGACTCGCGAGGCCGCGAGCGGCAGCCTCATGCGCGGGTTGTCGCGCGAGGACCGTCTGGTACTGCGCCTTGGCCTGGTCTGGCATGCCCACAAGCTGCGCCACGGCCGGCACGGCGCGGGCGTCGAGACGGATCGCTTCCTTCGACTCACGGGCCACGATCGTGCGGGCCCCCGGGATCTCCTTCGCCAGCAGCTCGCGCATCTGCGCCTCGAGCTCGGTCAGCGTCAGGCCGGCCCCCTGGACCTCGCCGATCAGGGGAAACGGCATGCGACCGTCGGTCCCCACGACGCTGAGCCGGGTGAGGTCTTCATGCCCCAGCCGGTGACCTTCCAGCACGTCCCCTGGGCCGATCTGGTAGCCCTGGGGAGTCGCGCCACTGGCACCGGACCGGGCCAGGAGGATCAGGGCCGGGTAACCCGGCGAGTATCAAGGATGTCCCAGACGCGGCCCGGGGTCCGCGCGAAGCTACCGTTTCTGTGCATCTCCACGCCGCTGTCCTCCTCACAAGGATCCGGATATGCTCACAAGGATCCGGATATGGGCGAGCAATTGCTGTGCCCATCCCCAGGAGGGGCCAGGGAGGAATTTTGGCTGGAAGAAGCGCTTCGGAACGACCACGACGTCGCCGGCAATGAGGGGCAGATCCTTGTCCTTCCGCCCGCGCTTCAAGACCTCGTTCAGGTCCACCAAGAGCGTTGCCTGACGTCCGTCAGGGTGAGTCCGAATGATTTTCGTCCGATTCGGCGCCGCCTTGTCGGTGAAGCCTCCGGCCATGGCAATACCCTGGATCGTAGTTGAGGCCTGATCGATCGGGTACCTGCCAGGCTTCTTGACCTCGCCCAAGACATAGAAAGTGTTCCCGATCGACCCGAAGAATATCTCCATCCTTGAGGAGGAATTCCCTGGCCTGGGGTCCGTACGATAGGGTCAAGAACCGTCGCATCTGGTACCCGAGGGAGATGCCCCACCGCTTCCCGCCTCGAAGGTACACGTCCTTGAGCTCGCCCAGGACATGTGTGCCGACCGTCACGTCCTCGGGATAGTCATTGACACCGCCCAAGCTGCGGACGCGAAGGACGAGCCGCTCGCTGAGGAAGTGCCGCACCTCGGCGCCGACGTAGGTGGACACGTCCAGCCGACCTTGAGGAGGATGGTCGTCTTGGCGGTGATATCACCCTTCACACCGACCCGGAAGCGCCAGGCGTCGGAATCGCGGTCGGCCGCGACCGCCGGCTTATCGTATCGGACGAGGTTGCACTGCACTTCTCCGAGGACCGAGGTCTAGGAAAGACGCGATAGAAGAACGTGCCTGCGATGGTGTGGTCGTCGCGGTCGAGCTGATCGAACTCTGGGTCGTCCTTGTAGTCCACCATCAACCAGCGATAGTTCACGTCGAACGTGTACCGCTCGCGCACGGTGTAGTCCGCGCCGGCGTCCAGGGTGTTTTCCCACCCGATCGACGCGCTGGGTCAACTCGGGGACCGGAATCCTGCGGACTCGTCCGTGATGAGGAAGCGGTCGGTCAGCCTGTGCCCGAGCCCGCCGCCAAGGTCTAAAGAGTGGCGGCAATAGAGCAATTGAAGTGCCAGGGCAGTGACGCTTGGGCCCATGGGACCCTTCGCCTGGCGGAAAGCCAACAAATGCCTTAAAGCACCGTCAGTTCGGGGGTTCCGTGGCACAGGACCCGATCGGAAGGAGCACCAGGAAATGCCTTGACAAGACTCTCCTGGACCCCGGATATTGTGGGCACCGGGAGAAATTCCGCTGCCTTTTTCCACCATGAACCAGCCACTGGTACTAATAGTTCATTCGGATGCGGCGGTCCGAGCCTTGCTCGACCGCATGCTCCCTTCGTTCGGCTATGCCACTCGAGCGGTGACCTCTGGCGAGGAGGCCATCGACGAGCTCGCCAAGGGCGACGTCACCGTGGCGCTGCTCGACCTGGAGCTCCCGGGCATGTCAGGGGCGGACACCCTCCGGGCCATTCGCGCGATGTCTCCCGCGCCGGAGGTGGTGGTCACCTCGGGTCGCGGAACGGTGTCGGCGGCGGCCGAGGCGGCCCGCGACGGGGCCTTCGACTTCATTCCAGAGCCCTTCGACTTCAAGGACCTCAATCACGTACTGCGCACGGCCCACGAACAGGCCGTCCGACGGCGGCAGACGCTCCACCTGGAAGCCGCTCTCAAGGCCCACGACCCCTTCCCGGACATCGTTGGGCGCAGCGTCGGGATCAAGCACGTGCTCGCCCTGGTCAACAAGGCCGCCCGCACCCTTTCGCCGGTTCTCATCCAAGGGGAGAGCGGCACGGGCAAGGAGCTCGTGGCCCGGGCGCTCCACGCCAACAGCCCGCGGGCGAGCACCCCCCTCACCATCGTCGACTGCGGCGCGCTCCAGGACACCCTCCTCGAAAGCGAGCTCTTCGGCCACGAACGAGGCTCCTTCACGGGCGCGCACGGCCTCAAGCACGGGCTGTTCGAAACGGCCGACCAGGGTACGCTCTTCCTGGACGAGATCGGCGAGATGAGCCCGGCGACCCAGGTGAAGGTCCTCCGCGCGCTGCAGTCGGGCGAGTTCCGCCGGATCGGCTCCAACCGTCACATCAAGGCCGACCTACGGGTGATCGCGGCCACGAACAAGGACCTGCGCGAGGAGGTTCAGCGGGGTCGCTTCCGCGAGGATCTCTACTACCGCATCGCGGTCATCGAAATCCACATGCCGCCGCTCCGCGAGCGGACGGAGGACATCCCGTTCCTGGTCGAGCACTTCCTTCAGGTGAACGCCTACGGCGGCCGGGAACGCCTCCACGTCACTCCGGAGGCCATGAGCTGCCTCACCCGGTACCCCTGGCCAGGCAACATCCGGGAGCTGCGGAACGTCATCGAGCGGCTGTCGGTCCTGTCGGACAGCCTAGTGCTCACAGTCGACGCGCTGCCTCCGGCGATCGCCAAGTCGGGGCAGGAGCTGGCCGAGGCCGACGCGCCGGGCCGGCCGGTGGACGACGCCAAGGGCGCCGGGAGGCCCGACCTCACGCTCGACGAGGTGGAACGCCACCACATCCTGCGGACGCTCGAGCGTCACCGCTGGAACAAGAAGCGCGTCGCGGGCATACTCGGTATCGACACGAAGACGCTCTACAACAAGCTCCGACGCTACGGCGTTCCGATCGGCGCCCGGGGTGACAGTGACGCGACCGCCCCCTCCTCCTAGGCTCGACCGTGCGGAGGCGAACATGAGCGACGATGCCGCGAGTCCGGCCCAGACGGTCGGGGCTGCGGAGCGAGAGCGCCTACTCGTCTGCGACGACGATCCCCGCATGCGGGACACGATCGTCGAGGCCATGGCGGCGGAAGGGATGGACGTGGATTCGGCCGACCGCGCGGTCGACGCCATCCAGCGCATCATGCACACCACCTACAGGGCGCTGATCCTGGACCTCAAGCTCCCGGGGCTGGGCGGCCTTGATGCTATCTCGGTGGTGAAGCGCTTCGATGCGTTGCTGCCGATCATCGTGATGACGGGCCATGCTTCCTACGAGGTCGAGCAGGCGGCCCGGGCGGCCGGGATCTTCTACTACCTCGTCAAGCCGTTCAATCTCGACGAACTGGTCGCCGCCGTCCGCGCCGCCGTCCGGTTCCGCGACAGCGGTCGTCGGCGGGCCTGAGGGCGGGCCCGGCCTGGTCCGCTAGCTCCAGCGTCCCCGCGGGCTGGGGCCCGAGGCGGGACCTGGGCGCTCCGAAGACTCCGCCAGGAGCCCGCGCACCACATCCGTCAGACGATCCCGCAGCTCGGGGTCGTCCGGCTCGAAGATGTCGGGGATCCCGAGCACCCGGATCTTGCGCCCGTGGGCAGGCCACTGCTTTCGGATGTATGTCTCGTGCTCGGGCTCCATGACGCAGATCACGTCGGCCCACTCCACATCCCGTCTGGCGATCGCGCGCCCCCCGGGATCGGGATCGACGCCGGCCGACCGCGCCTCGTGATCGCCCCGGCCGGAAACGTTCCAGCTGAGGACCTGAAAGATCTGCTCTCCCACCCGGCTCCGACAGATATTGCCACGGCAGACGAACAGGACGCGCAAGGGGTTCGCCGATCAGCCGCCGGCGCTCGAGGCGGCCACCCGCGCGTCGCCCAGACTGGCCCGCCGCTCCCGCAGGAACCGGAAGAACTCCGCTCCCTCCCGGAGCCGCCGCCGCATGACCGCCGGATCCCGCAGCATCCCGCCGGCGATCGCAATGATCTTCCGGGGACGGAAGTAGAAGCGACGGTAGAAGGTCTCGACCGAAGCGAAGATCTCCGCCTGGGCGAGCCCCGGATACTCGAGAGCCGCCGTCTGGACTCCGTCCCGGTTCACCAGATCCTCGTTCGGTCCCGAGAGCCATCCCCGTTCCTGCGCCTCCCGGTGGAGAGCGGTGCCGGGGTACGGGGCCGCGAGCGAGACCTGGATGGTGTCTGGCTCGACCTCGCAGGCAAAGCGGACCGTCTCCTGGATGGTCTCGTGGGTCTCGCCCGGCAACCCGAGGATGAAGGTCCCGTGGATCGTGATGCCCAGGGACTTCGCGTCTCGGGTGAACTGGCGGGCGACGTCGAGCCGCACGCCTTTCTTGATGTTGTTCAGGATCCGCTGATTGCCTGACTCGTAACCGACCAGCAGCAGGCGCAGGCCGTTGTCCCGCAGGACCTCCAGGGTTCGCCGCGGGACGTTCGCCTTCGCGTTGCACGACCAGGTGATCCCGAGCCGGCCGAGTCGGCGCGCGATCTCCTCGGCGCGGGGCAGGTCGTCCGTGAACGTGTCGTCGTCGAAGAAGAACTCCCGGACCTGGGGGAAGTATCGCTTGGCGCGGGCCATCTCCGCTTCGACGCTCGCCGGGCTACGCACGCGGTAGCGGTGCCCGCCCACGGTCTGGGGCCACAGACAAAAGGTGCACTTGGAACGACATCCCCGCCCGGTGTACAGCGACACATAGGGGTGCAGCAGATAGCCGATGACGTAGTGCTCGATCGTCAGGTCCCGTCGGTACACGTCGACCACGAAGGGCAGGGCGTCCATGTCCTCGATCGGCGGGCGCGGCGGCGTGAATCGAACGCGGCCCCCCTCCCGGTACGCGATGCCCCGGACGGTCCCGAGCGGGCGCCCCTCGGCCACCTCGGCGCACGCGTAGTCGAACTCACCCACCCCGACCCAGTCCACGGCGCGTGCCGCGCGGAGCGACGCCTCCGGCAGGACCGCCACGTGCGCGCCGACCATGCCGACGAGGACCCTGGGATTCTCGTCCTTCAGACGCTCCGCGACCCGGATATCGCTCCCGAAGGAGGGGGTGCTCGTATGCAGCACGACCTGGTCGTAAGCGCGGGCGAGCGGGGCCACCTGCTCGACCGTGAGACCGTCCGGCGGCGCGTCGACCAGGCGACTTCCAGGAACCAGCGCGGCGGGCTGGGCGAGCCAGGTGGGATACCAGAACGACCGGATCTCGCGGCGCGCCTGGTAGCGAGAGCCCGCCCCCCCATCGAAGCCCTCGAACGACGGCGGATGGAGAAACAGCGTGCGGAGGGCCACCCGCTCAGACATGCCCGATGGGAGGTCCGCCGGACGAAGCCGGGGTGGGCCGCAGGACTGATCCGGCGCCAGCGCGGGTACTCACCCATCCGAGGGCGAGCAGCCCCAGGACTGCGTACGCGAGCTCCCGGATGCGCCGCACGACGCCGACCGTGAGGCCTCGGACCGGGTCGAGTCCGAGGGCTGCAAAGAGCACGACCTTGCCCCCCTCCTGCGTCCCGACCTTCCCGGGCACGAAGAAGAGGATACCATCTATGAGCACGGCGCCCGTCTCGAGCGCCAGCGCCATCTTCCAGCCCACCGCGACACCGATCGCGCGGAGGATTAGGTAGATCTCCAGTGCGCCGACGGTCCACCCGGCGACGAAGCATGCGAGCAAGCCGGCCGATCGCCATCGTCCCACCCGCGCCAGCGCGGCGTCGACGTCGTGTCCCGTCCCGGCCCACGAGGCCGGCAAGAGCCAGCCGAGCTTGATCCACCGCAGCGTATCGCGCGCCGTCGCCCAGAAGCCCCGGTCCACGGCCCGGACGAACACCACCGCGGACGCGAGGGCACCGGCCCCCGCGAGCACAGCCACGACGACCGCTCCATGCGCCCCGAGCCACCCGCGGGTCACGGCCTGCTCGGGGACGACGATCGCAACGCCCAGCAGGAGAAAGACGGCCTGCGCCACCGACTGGCCGATCTTCGCCGCGCTCACGGACGCCCATCGGAGGCTCGGAGCGACGTCCGGCCCCAGGAGCCGGACCCGGAGCAGCTCACCACCGACCGTCGCCGACGGCGTGAGGTAGTTGACGGCGTCACCGGCCAGACGAGCCCCGAGCAGCCTCGCCGCGCTGACGGGGCGCTCGCCGGCCGGGAAGGCCATTGCCCAGCCGGCGGTGTTCATCAGCACGCTGAGACTCTCCACCATCAGGAGGCCGGCAAGGCTCCATCCCATGGTCCGGAGATCCCCGATGAGGGTCTGGGCGCCGATCGTCCAGACCGTGATGGCGAGGATGGCTACGCCGAGCGCCAGGCATCCGATCTCCACGGCGCGGAGCCGGACCCATGTCACCGCGGGTGCGCTCCACGATGGGCTCTGGACGTGACCTGCAGCCAGTACGCGATCAGGGCCGTGGTGAACACCCATGCACCGGCGGCCGCGGCGTACAGGAACCACTCCAGGTGGCCGATGGCCGCCAGCGCGAGGAGCAGGTACGTGTAGTCACGGCTCGCCAGCTTCTCGACGAGGACCGTTCCCGGTCTACCGCGAAGGCTTCCGGAGTCTCCCGCCCAGTGGAGGTCGCCGCCTCGCTCGAGCGCGGGACGTATGAAGAGGACGTGGACGGTGATCATCGCGGCCCCGACCCCGGCGATCAGGGCCAGTGCCGCCCAAATGCCGTGAGCGGGTAGACCCTCGCGCAAGAGGCCGATCGCGAGACCGGCCAAGGCCGCGAGGTGCACCAGGTAGTCACCCGTGACGTCGAGGCGGGCGCCGGCGGCACCCTGCTCGAGCTTCGCGCGTGCCATGTCCCCGTCCACACAGTCGAGCACGATGGACATGATGAGGAGGGCGACTCCGACGAGCCGCCCCCAGTATGAGACGGTTGCGAGACCGGCCGCGCCGAGAAGCCCGCAAGCCATGCCGAGGAGGGTCACGTGCGACGGGGTCAGCGACGTCCGAAGGAGCAGTCGCGTCACGGGACGGGACAGCGGCCGGTCGATGAGAGTGGCGAGGTAGCTGTCTCCCGTCGGGCGGTCCGCGAGGTGCTCGAGCAGCACCCGCTCGAGAACCCGGACGCCTTTCGCGGGACCGAGCGGCACCGCGAGGCCCGTCATGAGCTGCGCTCCGGGGCCCGGCGCGCGCGCCCACAGGTGCGGGCGTCCGAGGTACTGCGGCACGTCCGACGGGCGGCACACCACGCCGACGAGTCGGCCCTCCCCGTTTCGGACGGGACCCGCGGAAGCCTTGCGCAGCGCCGAGCCAGCCGCTGCGTCAAGAAGCACGTCCCCCGCGAGAACGAGGACGAGGCCATTGTCGATGTCGGAGGAGTCGGCGGGCTCGCCGGACGGCGCCCCCATCCATTGGACCGCGATCCCGCGCCGGGCGAGGGGCTCCGCGGCCCAGGTCGGCCGCCCGTGCGCGACCAGGCTCACCGTGGAGAATCCCGCCTCCGACAGGGCAAGGACCGCCCGCACCGCCAAGGGTAGACCTGCCACCGCAGTTTCTGACCCTGGACCTGTCGTCACGGCCGCTCTGTCGACTGCGCCCAATGGGCCTCCGCCCCCCGTCAGCCCGGCCGGCGACGCATCACGGGTTCCTCTCGTCGCGGAGGTGACCGTCGACCAGGATGACGGCCCGGTCCGCGGCACGCGCGAGCTCCGCGCTGTGCGTCACCAGGAGCACCGCCGAGCGGCCGCTCCGGCTCCGCGCCCGGAGCTCGGCAAGGAGCACGGCCGCGTTCTCCGCGTCCAGGTTCCCGGTGGGCTCGTCGGCCAGGATGACGACGGGGTCGTTCAGCACGGCCCGGCAAAAGGCGACGCGCTGCTGCTCGCCACCCGAGAGTGCCGGCGGAAACTGCTCGGCCCGCTCCCAGACCCCGAGCCGCTCGAGGAGATCGCGCGCCGCCGTCTCGGCTCCCGCGCCGGCGCGGCCCACGTACCGCGCCGCGAGCAGGACGTTCTCGCGGGCGGTGAGCTCGGGGATGAGGTTGTAGGTCTGGAAGACGAAGCCGAGGTGCCGACCGCGGAAGGCGGCCAGCGCCCGCCGGCTGGCCCCGATCAGGCGCTGATCGCGGAACCACAGCTCCCCTCCGTCCGGGCGATCCAGACACCCGAGCAGATTCAGGAGCGTCGACTTGCCGGATCCCGACCGCCCGATCACCGCCACGAACTCCCCCGGCAAGAGCTCGAGATCCACCCCGCGGAGCACCTCCAGGTTGCGCTCGTCGGCGGTGCGGAACCGCTTCACGAGTCCCACGGCGCGAAGTAGCGGGGCGGTGCTCATCGCTCAGGCCCCGCGACGGATCGCTTCGGCCGGCGACAGGCGGAGAATCCGGAAGGTGGCGTACGCCCCGGCGATGGCCCCGAGCGCGACGGCGAACCCGATGGCGAAGGCGACCAGCTCGGCCGAGAAGAGGAAGAGCCGCTGGCCCGCCTGGGCCGCGCGCGCGTCGACGGCCGTACCCCCCAGCACCGCGAGGATGGTCCCCAGAATGCCGCCCGCCAGGCTGACCGCGAGGCTCTCCCGAAGAACCTCCCCCAGGAGCCGAAGGTCGGTGGCCCCGAGCGCCTGCTTGATCCCGAAGTCGCGGATGCGCTCGAAGGTCGCGGCGGCGACGGTGTTCGAGAGCGAGAGTCCGCCGATGAGGAGCCCGATCCCGGTGATGCCGGTCATGAGCCACGAGAAGAACGCCGTGGATCCGGCGAGCTGACGCGCGACCTCGCCCGGCGCCACGACGTTGACGCCGGCGACCTCCTTCCGGATGCGCGCCGCGAGCGCGTCGGGATCGACCCCTTCCCGCCAGCCCACCGCCGCTCCGCTGTTGAGGTCCGCGGGAGTCACCATGCCTCCAGCCATGAACAGCGCGCGCAGGGTCGGGTCGAGCGCGAGCCAGAGCTCGCGCGCATCCTCGATCGCGACCACGGCGAAGCGATCGGGCGCGGTGAGCAGCCGCTCCCCCACCCCGACCACCTCGAAATCCCGCTCGCCGATCCGCAGGCGGGACCCGACATGGAGGGCGCGGCCCACCGCCAGCTCCGCCCCGACCACGACGCGCCCATGGTCGGCCGGCGTCAGCGAGCGGCCCTGCGCGATCGGAAAGGTCGGATAGTTCCGATTCGGGGAGGGAACGGCCAGGTCCACTCCCAGGACGAGCTCCTGGTTCAAGGAGAAGAGCTGCGAGGTGGACGGGTTCAGCGGAAGCATGACCTGCGCCTGGACGGCCGCCACGCCGGGCACGGTCCGGAGAGCCTCGATGGTCTGGCGGCGCAGGAGACCGCCCGCCGTGAATCCCGCCCCGGTCCCGATCCCGGCGCCCGCCACCGAGATCTGCCCCAGGACGAAGCGGTGGCCGCCGTCGATGAACCGGCTGATCCGGCCCGAGAGCGCGCCGAGCGCCACCAGCCCGGCCATCCCGACGGTGATGCCGGCGATCGCGAAACCGTAGCCGCGGGGGAAGAGACGCCGGCGGCGCGAAGCCCGGGATCCGCTCACCGGCGCGAGCCGCAGTGGCCGGGCGGCCGCGCGGAGTGCCCCGGGGATGCCCTGCGAGGGCCTCCGCCGGGTGAGGTCACGATGCTCAGACTTCCTCCGCGACGCGGGCACTCGGCGCGACGCTGGCCGGGATGACCATGCCGGCCGTCCCGCCACTCACCGAGACACGCGCCAGATACCCGGCGATGCGGGCCACGTCCGTCACGGCGTGGAATCGGCTCCGGCGGTCACGGGGGTACACGGACCGGATCGGAACCGAGACCAACCGGTACCCCGCCCCCGTCGCCCGGACCAGCGCCTCGGTCTCGAGCACGAAGCCGCCCTCCACCAGCGTGATCTCGCGCAGGAACGCCCCCGGATAGATCCGGAACCCGCACTGGCTGTCCGACAGCGGCGTCGGCAGGATGGACCTCAAGGTTCGGTCCGCCGCGCGAATCGCGAGCCGCCGGAGCGCCGGGATCGGATCGCCTGCCCCCGCGCCGAACCGATGGCCCAGGATCAGGGCGTCCGGCATCGCGTGGTGCGCCGCGAGCAGTCGCGGCAGGTCCGCGGGGTCGTGCTGGCCATCGCCATCGAGGGTGGTCACGGCCGTCGCGCCGCGGCGAAGCGCCGCGCGGAAGCCCGTGCGGAGGGCCGCGCCCTTGCCCTCGCGCCGCGCGTGCCGCAGCACTTCGGCGCCCGCCCGCGCCGCGGCCCTGCCGCTCCCGTCCGTCGAGGCGTCGTCCACGACGATCACCGGGCAGTGGGCCCGCAAGCGCTCGACGACACGCCCCAGCGTCGACACCTCGTCGAACACCGGAACGACCGCCCAGAGCGCGCCGGTCATGCGGCGTCTTTGGACAGGCGGTCGACGGCGCGAAGCACGAGCGCGACGTGCGTCCCGCCGCGGGCGAGGCCGTGGACCAGCACCGTCTTCGGCGGTCGCTCCGCCCGGGTCCCGGCCTTCGCGAAGCGGAGATCCTCGCGGATCGGCTCGGCGAGGTCAGGCAGCGCCACCACGCCGGAGCCGGCGACGGCGAGCGTCGCCGCGGCGGCCCGGAGCCCGCCCAGGCCCGCATGCTCGCCGACCAGCGGGGTCAAGGCGGTCAGCCGCGTCCCGCCGCCCGGAAGCGCCCGGGCCACGAGGTCGAGCTCACACGCGTCGTGGGCGGGATGGCCCGCCCCCGTGAGGTAGGCGACGTCGACCGCGTCCGCGGTGACCCTGGCGGCGCCGAGCGCGCGACGCACGATGCCCGGATCCCGTCGCGCGGCCGCGGGGAACCCGTGGGCGGGCGCCCGGAGATTGCCCCACGCGGATCCGGCCAGCTCGGCGTAGATCCGCGCCCCGCGCTCGAGCGCGGCTTCCGCCGACTCCAGCACCAGAAGGGTCGCGCCTTCCCCGAGCACGGTGCCGTTGGCGCGCCGATCGAAGGGCCGGCACCCCTCGGGCCCCGGCTCCGCCCGGGACATCGTTCCGAGCCGGCTCAGCTCGCGGTAGAGGATGGGAGACAGCTCGTCGCAGCCGCCCGCCAGGATCGCGCTTGCCCGGCCCGAGGCCACCAGGGCGGCGCCGCGCGCCACGGCCAGGTCGCCGGCCGCATCCACCTCGTTCAGCGTGAGCATCGGCCCGCGCACGCCGACGGCAATCGAGACCTGCGCGGCCATCGCGTTCATCACGGTGTTCGGGAACACGAGAGGCGAGAGCCCGAGGATGCCGCGCTCGAGAAAGCCGAGCGCGAAGCCCTCCGAGGAGCGGAAGTCGCCCCAGTGCGATCCCAGCACCAGGCCCACCGCAGCCAGCTGGCCCGCCGGGAGACCCGCATCGCTCAGGGCCAGCCGGGCCGCGATCACCGCCGAGCTGGCTCGCGCGCGCCAGCCGGCGCGCTTCCCCGTCCTGAAGATGCGGCGTGACGTCGCCGGCCTCGCCACCGAGCCGGCTCCAGCAGCGCCCGGTCGGAAAGGAGCGAACCGGCCCGATGCCCGAGACGCCGCGGGCGAGCGCGTCGCCCACGGCCGCGCCGCCGGCGACGCCGAGTGCGCTCACGCTGCCGATCCCGGTCACGACCACCCGGGGACGCGCGGTGATCCGGGCCTCAGCGGGCGGCATCCAGGCTCCGCGGCTCCGCGGCGCGGCGGAAGAGCAGGCTCAGGTTCTGTCCGCCGAACCCGAAGGAGTTCGACATCGCGCAATCGAGCGCGGCGGGGCGCGCCACGTTGGGCACGCAGTCGAAGACGATGGCGGGATCGGGGTCGTCGAGGTGCGCGGTGGGCGGGATCAGCTGGTGGACGAGGGTGAGCACGGTCGCGATCCCCTCGAGGGCGCCGGCGGCCGCCATCGCGTGACCCACGAGGGACTTGTTGGCGCTCACGAGCACCGCGTCCGGATCGAACAGCTTCTGGAGCGCGGCCGCCTCCACGCGGTCGTTCTGGGCCGTGCCGGTCCCGTGCGCGTTGATGTACCCGACGGCGCTCGCCGGCACCCCGGCGCGATCCAGCGCCTCCGCCATCGCCCGGACGCCGCCCTCCCCGTCGGGATGGGGCGCCGTGAGGTGCCAGGCGTCCGTGGTGAGGCCATAGCTCGCGAGCTCCGCGTAGCCCCGCGCGCCCCGCGCGCGGGCGTGCGCCTCGTCCTCGAGCACGACGAAGCCCGCGCCCTCACCGAGCGACATGCCCCGGCGGTCCCGCGCGAACGGCCGGCAGGGCTCGGGATCGAGCAGCTTGAGCGCGTTGAAGCCCATGAAGCACAGGCGGGTCATGGCATCGACCCCGCCCGCAAGCGCCAGGGGCACCTGGCCGGAGGCGATCAGCTCGGCAGCGAGCCCCAGGGCCGCGCCACCCGAGCTGCACGCGAGGACCACGGTCTCCTTGGGCCCGGTCGTGCCGTAGCGCCGGGCCACGACGTCGGCGTGGGCGAACGGCAGGACGGTCCGGAGCGACGTCCGGAGATCCGGGTCGTCGACGCCCTCGCGTTCGCGCCGCCAGAACCAGGCCTCGGCTTCCAGCATGCCGCCGCCGATGCCGCCGACGATCACCGCCGCCGGGCGCAGCTCGGCGCGCGAGAGACCCGCGTCGCGGACCGCCTCGTCCGCCGCCGCGGCCGCGAACCGGTCGGACCGCGAGCGGCGCGAGGACACACGGCGAAGCACGGTGCCGGCGGGCACCTCGGCGCCGACTCGGGCCCGGAATCCCTCCGTGTCGAAGAGCTCGATGGGCCGGACCGCACATCGGCCCGCCGTCAGGCCTTCCCAGAAGACGCCGCAGCCGGCGCCGTAGGGGCTGACGACTCCGAGGCCGGTGACGAGGACTCGCGTCACGTCGTGATCAGGTCCCCTGGGCTCGCGCGCCCACGAAGCGGACGAGAGCGCCGAACGTGCCGAAGTGGGCCGCCACGTCTTCTCCCTCCTGGATGACGATGCCGAACCGCTCCTCCAGGGCGATCGAGAGCTCGATAAAGTCGAGCGAGTCGAGACCGAACGCCCCCTCGACGCCTCTCGGCAGGGGGGTCTCGGGAGTGAGCGCGGTCAGGCGCGCGGGGTCGAACCGGAGCCGCTTGACGATGATGTCGCGCAGCTCCCCGATGATCGCTCGCTCATCCATCCGTCCTCCCGTCGCTATCGGGCCCAGAGGAGCGCCGCGTACTCACTTCGCCACGTCGCGGTCAGAAGCCACGGCCCGGGCGCCTGCCCGCGTTCGGTACGGGCCAGCGCGAGCAGCGGCCCTAACGCCAGGGCCTCGCCCAGTCGGGGCACCGTGGCCGGAGCCCCCCGGGCGGCTAGGATACGCGTCTCGGCGCTCTCCCGGCCCCCTCCTGTCGATCCGCTCCAGACCAGCCCCGGCCGGTCTCCGTTCAGCACGCGATCGAGCACCGTCGCGACGGCGCTCCGCGAGCCGGCCGGGCCGCCGAGCGCCGACGCCCAGCGGAGCCCGCCCCCCTGGCCCGCCTCGAGAAGGAGACAGGCCGCGCCCTCGACCAGTGGCCCCGCGTAGAGCCGGCGGGCGCGGGCGAACAGGTCCCGAATCTCATGCAGGGCCTCCACGGCGAGCACGAGGAGCCGATCGGCGCGACCCTCGGCCAGCCAGCGCGCGGCCCACCAGAGCGCCTGCAGTGTCGCCGGCGCACCCCCCATGAGGTTGACGTACGGTCCTCGGATGCCCAGCTCTATCGTCACCTCGCCGGGTACCGCGCTGGGCGAAGTGTACGGGAAGTGAAGCGTCGTCGACGACTCGTCTTCGAGGAACGCCCGGTTCGCGGCGGCGTACCCCGTGGCGCTGACGTACAGGATACCCGTTCGCGGCCCGGACAGATCCGCCTCCGCCAGTCCGGCGGCCGCCACTGCCGCCTTGGCGGCCGCGACGGCGAGGAGGCACTCGCGCGTCGCGCGCCGGAATCGGTCGCCCCCCAGAACCGGCGTCGGCGCCGTCACCAGCCCACGGCCGTCGCCGCTCGGGGGGCCATCCGGCAGGGCCTGGATGCCTTCGCCCCAGCCTGTGATGGCGCCAATGCCCCGGATCCGGGGCGCCGGCGGGTCCAAAACCGAGGACGATGGCGCCGCGACGCTCACGGTGCGTCCCCGGCCGCGACCACCAGGGCTGCGTTGCACCCGCCGAAGCCGAGCGACGTGGACAGGCTCACCCGCGGCCGCCAGGACCGCGCCGTGTTCGGCACGTAGTCGAGGTCGCAGGCCGGATCGGGCTCGGCGTAGTTCAAGGTGGGAGGGACCTGCCCGTGGCGGCTGGCGAGGAGGCACATGATGGCCTCGAGCGTCGCCGCGGCGCCCATGGTGTGGCCGAGATGCGCCTTGATGGAGTTCACCGGGATCTCGTGGGCGCGGCGCCCGAGGACGCGCTTCAGGACCTCGGTCTCGACGCGGTCGTTCGCCGCCGTGCCCGTCCCGTGCGCGCTCACGAGATCCACCGCGTCCGGCGGGAGCCCCGCCTCGGCGAGGGCGGCGCGCACGGCGAGTTCCAGCCCGCGTCCCTCGGGATCCGGCGCGGTGATGTGAGCGCCGTCGGCGGTGCTGGCATGGCCGAGCAGATACCCGAGCGGGCGATGGCCCCGCTGCCGAGCCGTCTCCACGCGCTCCAGCACGACCAGGCCCGCGCCCTCCCCGAGGAGGAGCCCACTCCGCCGCCGGTCGAACGGGCGCACGGCGTCCCGCGTCAGCGAGCGCAGCACGTTGAAGCCCCGCTGGACGAAGCGGCAGAGGGCATCCCCTCCGCCGGCCAGCACGACGTCCGCCTGGTCCGTGCGCAGGAGGTCGGCGCCCAGGCCGATGCTGGTGGCGCCCGAGGCGCACGCCGTCGTCACGGTCAGGGCCGGCCCGCGGGCTCCCAGCCACCGGGCGAGATTGCGGGTCGGGCCGTCGTACGCCGAGCCCGTCACCCCGCGGAGCGGGCCCGGGGTCGCGAGCGCGCGGCTCGCCTCGTCGATGCCTCCGAGGGCCGTGCCGATGACCACGGCGATCCGCTCGGCCGGGGGCAGCGAATCCCGCAGCGCGGCCGTCTCGAGAGCTTCGCGGGCGGCCTGCACGAGGAACCGGGAGGTGCGGCAGTAGGTCACGCGGCGGGACTGCCCCCGGCCCCCGGCCGGCGGCGGCGGCACGTCCCGCCGAAGCTTCTTGACCTCTCCGCCCCGCGTGACGCGCAGGTCGCCGACCGGGAAGCCCTCGATCTCGCTGATGCCCGAGACGCCGGTGACGAGACCGGCCCAGAACGCGTCGAGATCCTGTCCGATGGCAGCGACGGCGCCGGCGCCGGTGATCGCGACCGGCGCGACGCGGGGAGCCGGCACGTCGCTCACGGCCGGGGCTCCCAGATGTCGTAGAAGTTGAACCACTGATCCCAGTGCCGCGCGACGTAGCGCTCGAGCACCGCCACGGCCCGGCGCAGCGCGTCCAGCTCGGCGCCGCGCGACACGGTGAGCGCCGGCTCGACGTGGAGGCGATAGCTCCCATCCGGCCCGAGCACGCAGAAGGCCGGGACCACGGGCGCCCCGGCGGCCGCCGCTGTCACGAAGGGCCCCAGCGGGAACGTCGCAGGCGCGCCGAAGAACGGCACCGACTCGTCGCCGCGGCCGCCCATCGCGCGATCGAGCTGGAAGGCGACGATCTCTCCCCGGCGCAGCGCCGCCACCAGCTCGACGCCGACCATGGGACTCGTCAGGCGCACGAATCGCACTCCGTGCTGGGCGCCGCGCGCGAGCAGCGCGCCGACGGCGGGATCCTGCTCGGGCGCCATCACCACGTGCACCGGAGGGCCCAGGGTCGCGAGCAAGCGTCCCGCCAGCTCCCAGTTGCCGAGGTGCGCCGTGATGGAGACGCAGCCGCGCCCGAGCTTGAGCGCCTCGCGCGTCGGCTCCTGGCCGTCGATGCCGATGACGTGCCGCCAGAGACCCGAGCGCTGGCCCGCGGTTCAGCGAGAGCAGGTCGGCGAAGCACACGGCGAACCGGGCGAAGACGCGCTCGACCGCGGCGTCCAGCCAGACCGGCCCGTGTCCGGGCTGGATGCGCGTCAGGTTCCGTCGCACCGCCGCCCGCTCCGCGGGGAACCGGGCGAGCAGGAGCCTCGCCAGCCGGCCTGCGACCCAGGTCCGCGCCCGGCGGGGCAGCCGGGGCGCCGCCACCGCCGCCAGCCGGTAGTACCGCGAGCGGTTGTAGGGATGCGCGTGCCAGCGCGCGGGCGGCGCGTCGACCCTGGGCGCGAGCGTCACGGTCACGGCATGCTCCGGCCGGCGGCGTGCCGGCACAGCGCGTGCGGGAAGAGCGCGAGCACGCGTCAGAAGAGCGGCGAGGTGTAGAGCCGGAAGGCCCGCACTCGCCCCGGTCGGCTGTACGTGAGCGGGCCGACCCAGAAGGCGCGCGCCCCCTGGTCGTAGTAGAGGGTGAGGGGCGAGCCGGGGTCGTTCGGGTCATAGGCCACGAAGTCCGTCCCCTGGTGGCCCGGTCGGCGGTCGTAGACCAGGACCGAGTGGTTCAGGAGATCGTCGTGCGGAAAGTTCGTGATCATGACCGGCGCGGGGCGGCCCGCCTCGACCTCGGCGATGAGATCTCGCGCGAGGCGCTCCTGGTGCTCCGGCGAGAAGTCGACGCCGACGCGCCACGTGCGCACGTGCATCATGCTGAGAACGTTCGAGCCCAGGGCAGCCTTGATCGTGGCCTCGTGGGCGGCCGAGAAGCTGCGGAGGTCCGCGTACCCCGGGATGCTCACCCGATCGGCCTCCGTCGCGGGCGGCGCCCACGGCGCGCGGCCGAAGACCGCGCGCACCAGCCGTTCGTACTCCTCGGGCGACGCGGCGGGCTGATCGGGCGTGAACCGCGCGAAGCGGTAGAACTGGCTCGCCCCTCGCGCGATCAGCAGGCAGTAGTTCGCGAAGTCGTCGTTCCAGCCCGGGCGCTCGGCCCGCACGAGATTGGCAAAGGCGAAGGCGTCGTGGTCGAGGTCGAAGCGGCCCCGGCCGGTGGCCGGAGGTCCGGGAGGCGGCGCGCCGGCGCAGGCGGTCGCCAGCAGGACCACCGCCGTCAAGATGCCTAGCGCGGTCACCGGGCGCCGCCGGCGACTCCGGAGCGCGTCCCGGCCGCGCGCACTGGCGCGGCGTAGGTACGCCATAGACGTCCATTGTCGTCGGCGGCGCCGGGGTTCGTCAACGGCCGCGGGCCGGTCCAGCCCCCGTGCGCGACCGTCCCCGCTCAGCGGTTCAAGGTCCGTCGAAGAAACCCGAGCAGCCCCTGCGGCAGGAAGATGATCATCAGGATGAACAGGACCCCCACGGGAATGAGGTAGTACTCCGTGAAGAAGCGGGAGACGCCTTCCCGCAGCAGCAGGAAGAACGCGGCCCCGGCGAACGGACCCACCAGGGTCCCGATCCCGCCCATCACGTTGAAGATCACGACCTCTCCCGACACGACGAAGTGGACGAAGTCGGGCGCGGCGAACTTGTTCTGGACGGCGTACAGCACGCCGGCCAGGCCGGCGAAGAGCCCCGAGAGCATGACCGCCACCATCTTGTACCGCTCCACGTGATATCCGATGGCCCGCGTGCGCCCCTCGTTCTCGCGGATCGACTGGAGGACCATGCCGAAGGGGGACAGCGTGATGCGTCGGGCCACGAGATACGAGAGGGCCACCACCCCGAGCACGAACCAGTGGAAGGTCGCCAGCGTGAAGCGGGTGCGCTCGAAGCCCGGGATCGCGAGGGCGGGCTGGCTGAAAGAGAGGCCGTTCTCGCCGCCGGTCACCGCGGTCCACGTGAAGATGATGACGTAGAAGATCTGGGAGAAGACCAGGGTCGAGATGGAGAAGTAGATCTCGCGGAGGCGCGTCGCGAAGAAGGCGACGAAGACCGCCACGGCGCCCGCCCCCACCAGGCCGTAGAACACGGCCAGCGCGAGACTCGGCGGCTTGCTCGTGAGGAGCGCCGCTGCCGCGCCGTACATGCCGAGCCCGAAGAAGGCCGAGTGCCCGAACGAGACCATGCCCGTGTAGCCGATCAGGATGTCGGAGGACATGGCGAGCAGGCCCCAGATCAGGATCTCCGTCACGAAGCGCTGCCAGAACGGCGGCAGCACGAGCGGCGCCGCGGCCAGGATCGGCCAGCACGACGCCGAACCCGATCCAGTAGCCGGTCACCGGTCGGGTGGGCCGGGCCACGACCGTCGTCATTTCGGCGTGGGGACGAACAGCCCGGTCGGCCGGATCAGCATGGTGAGGACCAGCACCACGAAGGAGACGATCACCGCCTGGGCCGGGCTCACGACGATCGCGGCGTAGGCCTCGATCAGGCTGATGAAGATCGCCGCCAGGATCGAGCCCCCGAGGTTGCCCATGCCTCCGACCACGACCACGATGAACGCGCGGAGCGTGAAGTCGAAGCCCATCGTCTGCGTGACGGCGGCGAGCGGCGCGAACAGCACGCCGCTGGCCGCGGCCATCGCGGCGCCGATGGCGAACACGCCGGTGTGCACGAGGGGCACGGGGATGCCCATGGCGGAGGCCATCACCCGGTCCTGGGTCGTCGCCCGGATCCAGATGCCGTACTTGCCGTGCTTCAGGAAGAGCCAGAGCCCGAAGATGATCGCGCCGGACAGCACCGCCGCCAGGATGCGATACCAGGGATAGTGGAGGTAGAAGAGCGCGAACTGCCCCGTCACCGGCTCCGGGATCTGCCGGGCCGTGGGGCCCCACTGCCAGATGGCGTACTTCTGCAGGACCAGCGACGCGCCGAAGGTCGCCAGGATCGTCGTCAAGGGATCGCGCCCGAGGAGCGGGCGCAGCGTCGTCGCCTGCAGCAGCGCGCCGAACACTCCGATCGTGACGGCCGCCACCAGGAGCGCCAGCCAGAAGTTCCCGGTCGCCGCGATCGTGGCGGCCCCGACGAATCCCCCCAGCATCACGAGGTCGCCGTGGGCGAAGTTGACGACGTCCATGATGCCGAAGATGAGCGTCAGCCCGGACGCCACGAGGGCGAGGATCATCCCGTTGACGAGCCCGTTGACCGTCTGGATCAGGATCTGGTCCATGAGTGTCTACACGCCCAGGTACTGGTGGAGCACGGTGGGATCGGCGCGCAGGTCGGCGGCCGCCGCGTGATGCCGCACGACGCCCTTCTCCATCACGTAGACCCGCTCGGACACCTCGAGCGTCAGCGGCAGGTTCTGCTCGACGAGGAGGATGGCGACGCCGTCCCGGTGGAGCACGCGGATGATCTCCCGGATCTGGCCGACCATGCGCGGCATGAGGCCCTCCGTCGGCTCGTCGAGCAGGATGATCTTCGGCTCGAGCATCATGGCCCGGGCGATGGCCAGCATCTGCTGCTCGCCGCCCGACAGCGTGCCGCCCGCCTGCCGGCGCCGCTCGGCCAGCACCGGGAAGCTCTGGTAGACCTTCTCCAGGAGCTCGGCCCGCCGGGCCTCCGAGACGCCGGCGCGGTCCAGGCCCGTCCGGAGGTTCTCGAACACCGTCAGGAGCCGGAAGATCCGGCGGTCCTCCGGCACCCACGCGATCCCGGACCGGGCGAGCTGGTGCGGAGGAAGCCTGGTGATGTCCCGCCCCTCCAGGCTCACCCGTCCGCGCGATGGCCGCACGAGGCCCATCACGGCCTTGAGCGTCGTGCTCTTCCCGACGCCGTTGCGCCCGAGGAGGCCCACGACCTCCCCGGGCTCCACCCGGAGCGACACCCCGTGCAGCACGTGCGACTTGCCGTAGTGCGCGTGGACGTCGTCGAGGGCCAGCATCAGGTCTTGAGGTACACCTCCTGGACGCGGGCGTTCGCCTGGATCTCGGCGGGTGTGCCCTCGGCCAGGATCTCGCCGTAGTGGAGCACGGTGATGGTCCGGGCGAGCCCCATCACGACCTCCATGTCGTGCTCGACGATGAGGATGGTGTAGTTGGCCGCGATGCGCCGGACGAGCTCCACGGTGTCGCGGGTCTCGCTCGGGCTCATGCCCGCCGTCGGCTCGTCCAGGCACAGGATCCGCGGCTCGGTGGCGAGCGCGATGCCGATCTCGAGGGTCCGCTGCTCGCCGTGCGAGAGGTTCGCCGCCAGCTCTTCTTCCTTCGTCTCGAGACCCACCGCCGCCAGCACGCTCCGGCTTCGCTCCACGAGGTCAGCGTAGGCGAGGTGGTGCCGCCAGAGGCTCCAGCCATGGCGGCGCGACTGGGCCGCGATGCGCACGTTCTCCAGCACCGTCGCGCCGGGCAGGATGTTGGTGATCTGGTAGCTGCGGGCGATGCCGCGGTGCGACAGCGCGTGGGGTGGCAGCCCGGTGACGTCCCGCCCCTCGAGGACGATCCGGCCCGCGGTGGGCCGCAGCACGCCGGTGAGGCAGTTGAACAGGGTGGACTTCCCCGCCCCGTTCGGGCCGATGACGGCCCGGATCTCGCCGGGCGCCACCGCCAGGGAGACGCGGTTGAGGGCCATGAGCCCGCCGAACTGCACGGTCAGGCCCTCGGTCGAGAGGATCGGCGGCGGAGCGGCCCCCGGCCCGGACCGGTGAACCGCCCCGCCGACGCGCGCGTCGGTCACAAGAGCCTGCGCTATGCGAACTTGCAGCCGGACGGGAAGATCGTCTTTTCCTTGGGAATGACGTCCAGGATCTTGTACTTCCCCCCGCGGAGCTCGAACAGGAACTCCCGCAGGAACGCCTGGTGGTCCTCCTTCCGGAGAACCTTGTCTCCCTGCGGGAAGTCGTCGCCTTCCTTCATCTCGAGCCCTTCCAGAGCCTCGATGAGCTTCATCGTGTCCTTGCGTCCCTGGAAGCCCGACTTCTGCATGCCGATCTTGAGCGTGTTGACGCCCTCGTAGTTGGACTGCACGTAGCGGTCGGGCAGCGGGCCGCTCGGGTCGATCTGCTTCAGGCGCGCCACCGCGTCGTCGAAGAACTTCTTGTGGTGAGGCGTATTCAGGACGCCCTCCAGCACGGGGATGTAGCGGTCGATGCCGACGAAGCCCTCCCCCTTGCTGCCGATCGCCGGCAGCGCGGTGGCGACCGCGATGGCCCCGTCGCCGGCCATGCGGTACTTCTTGCTCAGGCCTAGATCGAAGCTCTGAGTCAAGAAGGAAATCCCCTGGGGCCCGAAGAAGATCCCGAACAGCCCGTCGAAGGATCCAGTGACCTTCGACAGGAACGGCGTCATGTCGGCCGTGCCGAGCGGGATGCCCGTCGTCTCGACGACCGAGCCACCCGCGCCCTTGATCTGCTCGACGTAGGCGTCGCGCGTGGACTGTCCCCACGCGTAGTCGGCATAGGCGATGTGCCACCGCTTGCCAATCTTGTTCACCAGGTACGGCGCCGCGGCGACTGCCTGGGCCGGCGCGTAGTCGAACGGCCGGAAGGTGTACCGGCTGCACTTGGTCGTCGTGATCGTGGTGTCGAGGCACACCGTGATCATGTTGACGACCTTGTTCTCCTCGTAGACGGGCATGCAGGCCAGACATACGTTGGAGAGGTAGCCGCCCGCGTGGGCGTCGATCTGGTCGTCGACCACGAGCTTCTCCGCCTTGCGCCGCCCGACGTCGGGCTTGGACTCGTAGTCGGCGATCAGGAGCTCGAGCGGCCGTCCGTTGACCCCGCCGCTCTTGTTGATCCGGTCCACCGCCATCTGCACGCCGACGAGCGCCGTCTTGCCGCCGGCCGCCGCGGTGCCCGACAAGGGCTGGAGCGTGCCGATCTTGAAAGGCTTCGCCTGGCCGAACGCCTCGCGCCAGGGAGCCGGAACCAGCATGGTCGCCCCCAGCGCTCCCGCCGCGCTCGCGGACAGCGCGAGGAAGCGCCGGCGAGTCGTCTTCCCGCTCCACCAGAGGTCCTGGGCCCATGCCTCGCTCTGCCAGCGCTCCGTCATGGTCGGCTCCTCCCCGTTCGGGTGAATGTCGGCCGTGAGATGGATCGGTTCGGGTGTGGCCCTATACTCCACGGGCCGGGCGTCCGGTGCAAGCCTGACACGACGCCCTCACCAGGTGGCGACCTCGTCCGCCACGACCTTGGCCGATACCACGCGCCCGTACGCCCGGCGGATGATGTCCAGCGTCGCCCGCTGGATCTCCGGCCACAGCGTCGCCACCCCGTCCTCGACGACGGTCACGCGGTACTCGCGGTTGAACGCGCCCACGACGGTGGCGAGGACGCAGATGTCGGTCATCGTGCCCGTCACGACGAGCGAGCGGATGCCGCGGGCCCGCAGCGCGCCGTCGAGGGGCGTCCCCGCGAAGGCGTCGTACCAGTGCTTCCGGACGGCCAGCTCGTCGGGCGCGGGCGCGAGCGCCGCCACCACCTCGACGCTCGGGTCGCCGTCGAGACAGGACGACGAGGGCCGGCCGAAGCCGGTGGCCGCGCCGGAGGCCGCCGGCCGGTGCTCGGGATGAAGGTCCCCCACGAGCAGCGGCGCTGCCGGCGAGTACACGAACTGGCTGAAGACGACGGGCAGCCGGGACGCGCGGAACCGCGCGATCAGATCGGCGACGACCGGCACGATGGCCCGCGCCTCGGGAACCTCCATCGCCGCCCCCGGGTCGAGGAAGCCCCGCTGCATGTCGACCACGAGCAGGGCCGTCCGGCCCCGCTCGAGCCGGAGCAGCCGCTCGAAAGTCTCGGTGCGGTCGGCCATGCCGGCGTCCCGTCAGTCCAGGATGTTCTTCTGGATGTACTCGCGGATCGCCTGGTGGTAGGTCTTCCAGAACAGCACCTGCCGCTCGCCGTGCCACGCAAACGCGCGCCGCCCGGAAGTCGTCATCAATCCCACGTCCGCCGGTCGTCGATCTTCTTCGCGCCCGTCGGAATCGTCCCGGGGGCGACCACCCGGACCTCGCCCCGGAGCTTCATCACGTCCCGGATGGCCTCGACCAGATGGGCGCTGACCTGCTCCGGCGCGGTCCCCTGGGCCAGCTCGACGTGGAACTCGAGCCCGTCCTGGTGGGCGTCGCGGGTCACCACCACCTGCCAGCGCGACACCCCGGGCACGCGCGCCACGATCTCGTCGGCCTGGCGCGGGTAGACGAACATGCCCCGGACCTTGGTCACCTCGTCCACTCGGCCCCGCCAGCCGAGCATGCGCGGCGAGGTGCGCCCGCACGGGCACGGCGCCTCGGTGACCGCCGAGAGGTCGCCGGTCCCGAAACGGATCATCGGATAGGCGCGGTGGTTGACGGTGCAGACGATCTCCCCCGTCTCGCCGGCGGGCAGCGGCGCGCCGGTCTCGGGGTCGCAGATCTCGAGGACGACATCCTCCATCACGTGCATCCCATCGGCCTCCCGGCACTCGTAGGCGACGATCCCGAGGTCCGCCGTCCCGAAGCCCTGCCGCGTCAGGATGCCGTGGTCCGTCTCGATGGCCCGCCGGAGCGAGGGCGGCAGCGCCTCGGCGCCGACCTGGGCGACCTGGAGCGGGAGACGCCCCAGCCCCTTCTCGTCGGCGTGCTTCAAGATCGCCAGCAGGAACGACGGGGTGCCGACGTAGCCCGTGACCCCGAGGTCGAGGATGGTCCGGACCTGCACCTCCACGTTCCCGGGGCCGGTCGGCACGACGGTGCACCCGAGCAGGGCGAGCCCGCGGTCGAAGAGGTGAGCGGCCGGCGTCAGGTGATAGAGGAACGTGTTGACGACCACGTCACCCGACCGGAAGCCGCCGGCGTACGCCGCCGTCTCCGCGCGCCAGGGGCTCCGGTCCCGGCGCGCGAAGGGCTCGTAGATCGGCCCAGGCGACACGAACACCCAGCCGACGTCCGCGGGCCGCGACGCGGAGAACCCTCCGAAGGGCGGGTCCGCGCGCTGGAGATCCGGCATGGCCGCCTTCTTCACGACCGGGAGACGCGCGAGATCCCCGAGCGTCCGCACCGCGGCCGGCCGGAGCCCGGCCGCTTCCAGCCGGCGCCGCACCCCGGGCGCCCGCCGCCAGGCGTGGGCCACCAGCGCCCGCACCCACGCCTCCTGGTAGGCGCGGCGCGCCCGCACCCCCATGGTCTCGCGCTTCCGGTCGTAGTAGCCGCGCAGGCGGTCCGATCGTGTCGTCACGCTTCCGGTTTCCGAGCGCGAGACCGACCCGCGGGCGGGCGCGCCGCCCGCGGGTGGCCTCGTCGGCGCGGGGTTAGCCTTCCTTCGAGCAGTCGCGCTTGGTGTACTCGAGCTTGGTGCCCTCCTCGACCGCGGCCTCCTCGAGCTTCGGCCGGACCACCTCACGCATCGGCTCGATCCACTCGGAGACGATGGTCCACTTCTTGCCGTCCCACTGCTGCACCATCGCCATGCCGTCGCCTTCGTGGTTCTCGCACGTGACCTTGATCGGCCGGGTGAGGCCCTTCATGCCGAGCTGCTCGAGACGCTGCTCGGTGAGGTTCAGGTTCTCGAAGCCCCAGCGCACCTGCTCCGCGGTGGGCGACCTTGGTGTTGTACTTGGCCATGGCCGTCCGGATGCCCTCGCTGTTGAACATCGCATTGACGAGCATCCGGTTGTACAGCACCTCGCCGAGCCCGTCTTTCTTGACCGGCGCCCTTCCCCTTGTCGTAGAGCAGCCGGACGATGTCCTCGTGGACCTTGTAGTGACCCGGGCGCCGTGAAGGTCATCGACTTGTAGCCCTTGGCGCCGTCGCCGGCCGGCACGACGTCGGCCTCGGTGCCCGTCCACCAGTTACCCGACCACGTGGTCCATCTTCATGCCGTGGGCCGCGGCTTCCTTCACCGCGACCTGGTTCATCACGCCCCAGCCGGAGATGTAGATCCAGTCCGGGTTGATCCGGCGGACCTGGAGCCAGGTCGCCTTCTGCTCCTGCCCGGGGTGGTCGACCGGGAGCAGCGTGAGATCGAACCCGAGCTGCTTCGACAGCGTCTCGAGCGTCGGGTTGGCTTCCTTCCCGTACGGGCTGTTGTGGAAGATGTGGACGATCTTCTTCGCCCTTCAGCTTGTCCATCCCGCCTTCCTGCGACCCGACGTACTTGATGAAGGCGGAGGCCTGGCTCCAGTAGGTCATCGGGAAGTTGAACACCCAGGGGAACCAGCGGCCGTCGGCGGACGCCGTCATGCCGTAGCCCATCGAGTGGACGACGACCTTGTCGACGGCGGCCTTCGGGACGAGCTGGTACGCGATGCCCGTGCTGTACGGGTTGACGATCAGCGGTCCCTTCCCCTTCAGGCGCTCGTAGCACTCCACGCCCTGCTTGGTGTCGTACTGCGTCTCGCACTCCTCGACGACGATCTTGACGCCGTTGATTCCACCGTCGCGCTCGTTGAGGAGGTTGAAGTAGTCGCTGCCCGCGTTCGCGATCGGGATACCGCTCGGCGCGTAGGGACCGGTCCGGTAGACCAGCAGCGGCATGAAGATCGTGTTGCCCTGGGCGGCGGCCGATGTGGCCAGCGGCCCCGCCGCGATGGCGAGGGCCAGGATGCCGATCCGGAAGGCTTTCCAGCTCATGGTCACTGCCTCCTTGTTGCGGGTGATGGTGTGCCCGGAGGTCGAGATCGAGAGTCCTGGGTCGCGGAGGTCGTCCGGGTCCTCGGTCACGAGAGCCAGCGCTTTCGGCGTCGGTAGTGCTTGACGTCCCGGTAGCTCTTCCGGTTGCCCACGCCGGAGAGCCCCAGGTAGAACTCCTTCACGTCCTCGTTCTCGCTGATGGTCCGGGCGTCGCCGTCCAGCACGATCCGGCCGCTCTCCATCACGTAGGCGTACTGGGCGAAGTTGAGCGCCATGGCGGCGTTCTGCTCGGCGAGCAGCACGGCCACCTTCTCCTCGCGATTCAGGCGGCTGACGATGCCGAAGATCTCCTGCACCAGCATCGGGGCCAGGCCCATGGACGGCTCGTCGAGGAGCATGAGCCGGGGCCGCGCCATGAGCGCCCGGCCGATCGCAAGCATCTGCTGCTCCCCGCCCGACACGTAGCCCGCCCGCACCGTTCGCCGCTCGGTGAGGCGCGGAAAGTACTTGGTAGACGCGGGCGAGGTCGTCCGCGACCTCGCGGGCGTTCCGGCGGGTGTAGGCCCCGGTCAGGAGGTTCTCCTCCACGGTGAGGTGCTCGAAGACGTGCCGGCCCTCCATCACCTGGACGACGCCGGACCGGACGATGTCCGAGGCGTTCCGGCGATGGAGCGGCTGCCCCTGGAGCTCGACCACGCCCTTGGTCACCTCGCCCCGCTCGGTGCGGAGCAGTCCGGAGATCGCCTTCAGCGTCGTGCTCTTGCCGGCGCCGTTGGCCCCGAGCAGCGCCACGATCCCGCCCTCCGGGACGTGAAGGGACACGCCCTTGAGCACGAGGATGACGTGGTCGTAGATGACCTCGATGTTGTTGACGGTCAGCAGCGGCCGGCCGTTGTCGCTCACGCCTCGCTCCGCGCCGGGCCACCGCGCCCGGGCCGGCCGCCCCTGGCTCCCAGACGCCGCAACGTCACGGGTGGCATCTCTTCTACGCTAGCACGAGCGCTGGCACGCGCGCCGCATCCTCAGTGCGGAAAGGGCCACATGCGGAGCTTCTCCTTCCCGATCTGCCAGAGCCGCGCCAGCCCGTGCGGCTCGACGATCAGGAAGAAGATGATCAGCCCGCCGAACACCATCAGCTCGATCTCTTTCTGCAGCGCCGTCGACATGCCGAGACCCAGCCAGTGCGGGATGTTCGTGAGCAGGATGGGAATAGGATGATGAACGCGGCCCCGAGGAACGATCCGAGGATCGAGCCCAGCCCTCCGATGATGATCATGAAGAGGACCAGGAACGACTGGTTGATGTCGAAGGCCAGCGTCTCGGCGCTGCCCGAGGAACAGGAACACCAGCTCGGCCCCGGCCACCCCGCAGTAGAAGGAGCTGATCCCGAAGGCGAGCATCTTCGTCCGGAGCGGCCGCACGCCGATGATCTCCGCCGCGATGTCGCGGTCGCGGATGGCCATCCACGACCGGCCGATGCGGCCCCGGACGAGGTTCTTGGCGGCGAGCGCCAGCACCGCGACGAAGCCGAGCGCCATCAGGTAGCGCGCGGGAGCGCCCGAGTTGGGCCCGGTCACCAGCACCCCGAGCACGGCGCGGTTCGGCGCGGTGATCGTGCCCGACGACGCGTAGTTGACGAACCACCCACCTTGTTGAAGAGCCAGATCAGGAAGAACTGCGCGGCCAGCGTGGCGACCGCGAGGTAGAAGCCCTTGATCCGGAGGCTCGGGAGGCCGAAGACGAGCCCGACCAGCGCCGCGATCACCCCCGACGCCAGGAAGATCGAGCAGGATGCTGACGCGCGGGAACGCGGTCGCGAGCTTGAACGCCGAGTAGGCGCCGACCGCCATGAATCCGCCGGTGCCGAGCGACAGCTGCCCGGCGTAGCCCGTGAGGAGATTGAGGCCGATGGCGGCCAGCGCGTAGACCAGGAACGGGATGAGGATCGCCTGGAGCCAGTAGTCGCTGGCGACGAGCGGCGGCACCAGCGCCGCGGCCAGCGACCAGCAGGCCCGCGACCCACCGGTCCTGGACGATGGGGAAGATCGCCTGGTCGCTGGCGTAGGTGGTCTTGAACTGCCCGGCCTCGCGGTAGATCACGCGCTACACCCGCTCGATGATCTTCTCGCCGAAGAGGCCCTGCGGCCGGAACACGAGGAACGCCAGCGCCACGACGTAGGCGAACCAGTTCTCGATCGCGCCGCCGACCAGCGGCCCCCAGTACACCTCGCCCATCTTCTCGCCCACGCCGATGATGAGACCGCCCACGATCGCGCCCGGCACCGAGGTGAACCCGCCGAGGATCAAGACCGGCAGCGCCTTCAGCGCGATGAGCGACAGGGAGAACTGGACGCCGCTCTTGGCGCCCCACATGACGCCGGCCGCCAGGGCCACCAGGCCCGAGACCGACCACACGATCACCCAGATCGTCTTGAGCGGGATGCCGATCGACATCGCCGCCGCGTGGTCGTCGGCCACCGCCCGGAGAGCGCGGCCGATCCGCGTCCGCTGGAAGAAGATCGCCAGGATCGTCACCAGCACCGCGGCCGTGATCGCCGCGGTCATCTCGAGCCGGTTCACCAGGACGCCCCGGACGACGAACGAGGTGTCGGGGATGCCGATGTCGAGCCTCTTGACGTTGGCCCCCCAGGCCATCTCCCCGAACCCCTCGAGGAAGAAGTTCAGCCCGATCGTCGCCATGAACAGGATGATGGCCTCCTGGTTCACCAGCGGGCGCAGCACCACGCGCTCGATCGCGAACGCGAGGATCACCATGACGAGCATGGTCAGCCCGATCGCCAGCCACACCGGCGCCCCGCGCTCCATGAGCCCGACCAGCGTCAGGGCCGAGAACAGCACGAGCGCGCCCTGCGCGAAGTTGAACACGCCGGAGGCCTTGAAGATCAGGACGAACCCGAGCGCCACCAGCGAGTACATGAGCCCGGATGCGATCCCGCCGATCAGCACCTCGACCAGGAACGCCGGGTTGGCCGCCATGTCGGCGAACGGCGCAACCAGGACCGCGCGGAGGGCCTCCGCCACGAGCTAGCCCTCCCCCGCGGCGACGCGGCAGCGCGCAGCTCCGTCGATGAGGCCGCGCGGGATCACGCGGGGACGCTCCGCTGGCCGGGGATCACTCGTGGTGGACTCCGAGGTACGCGTGGATCACGGCCGGATTGGCCCGGACGTCGGCCGGCGCGCCGTCGGCGATCTTGCGCCCGTAGTCGAGCACCGCCACCCGATCGGAGATGTCCATGACGACGCTCATGTCGTGCTCGATGAGCGCGATCGTGGTGCCGAACTCGTCGTTGACGTCGAGGATGAAGCGGCACATATCCTCCTTCTCCTCGACGTTCATGCCCGCCATCGGCTCGTCCAGGAGGAGGAGGGTCGGCTCGGCCGCCAGCGCGCGGGCGAGCTCCACGCGCTTCTGCAGGCCGTACGGGAGTCGCCCGGCCGGCGTCTTCCGGATCGCCTGGATCTCGAGGAAGTCGATGATCCGCTCGACGAAGGCGCGGTGCTCGAGCTCCTGCCGCCGGGCGGGACCCCAGTAGAGCGCCTCCCACAGGAAGCTCCCGCGCATCTTGAGGAGCCGCCCGGTCATGATGTTGTCCAGCACCGTCATGCCCCGGAAGAGGGCCACGTTCTGGAAGGTCCGAGCGAGCCCGAGGGCGGCGACGTCGGGGGCGCGGAGGTGGGTGCGGTCCCGGCCCTCGAAGAGGATGCGGCCCTCGTAGGGCTGGTAGAACCCGCTGATGACGTTGAGGAGCGTCGTCTTGCCCGCGCCGTTCGGCCCGATGATGGCCAGGATCTCGCCCCGCCGGACGTCGAGGCTCACCTGGTTGAGCGCGCGCACTGCGCCGAAGCGGACGCTGATGCTCTCCACCTCGAGGAGCGGCTTCTCGCCGGACGCCCGGTCCGCTCGGGCCGCGGGCGCTCCCGCCCGGCGCGGCGCGCGCAAGGTGCCCGCGGCGGGCTCCCCGCTCACTCGCCTAGCCTCGCTGCGCGGAAGGCGATCGGACGGCCTTCGGCCTGCGGGCTCACGCCGGCGCCCCGCTCGCGAAGACTTCCGCCTCCCGGATCCGCACGTCCGCCCGCACCGTGCCTGTCCGCCCGTCCTCGTAGGTGACCTTCGCCTCGACCGAAACGTGGTCCTCGTCCGAGTAGAGCGCGTCCACCAGCGCGGCGTACTTCTGGGCGATGAACCCCCGGCGCACCTTGCGGGTCCGGGTGATCTCCTGGTCGTCGGGGTCCAGCTCCTTGTGGAGCATCAGGAAGCGGCGCACCTGCGCCCCGCGGAGCTGAGGCTCGTCGAGGAGGCTCCGGTTCATGCGCGCGACCTCCTCGCGGACGAGCTCGTAGACCTCGGGCTTCTGGGAGAGGTCCGTGTAGCTCGTGTACGCGAGGCCCCGCCGCTCGGCCCAGCTCCCGACCGCGGTCACGTCGATGTTGAGGAGCGCGGCCACGAAAGGCCGGTCCTGCCCGACGCACACCGCCTCGCGGATGTAGGGCGAGAACTTCAGCTTGTTCTCCAGGTACTTCGGCGCGAACAGCGTCCCGTCCGCGAGCCGCCCGACGTCGCGAGCCCGGTCGATGATGCGAAGATGCCCGTCCTTGTCGATGATCCCGGCATCCCCGGAACGGACCCAGCCGTCCTCCTTTGTCTGCTGGGTCGCCTCGGGATTCTTGTAGTAGCCGACGAAGACCCCGGGACTCCGGTAGAGCACCTCGCCCGACGGATCGACCCGGATCTCGACGTCCGTGAGCGGCGTCCCGACGGTGTCGAGCCGGACCTCGCCGTCCCGCTGGATGCAGATCAGGGCGCTCGACTCGGTCATCCCGTAGAGCTGCTTCATGTTCACGCCGAGCGCCCGATAGAACTCGAACAGCTCCGGTCCGATCGCCTCGCCGGCGGTGTACGCGAGACGGACCTTGCTCATGCCGAGGTTGTCCCGGAGCGGGCCGTAGACGAGCACCCGGCCCACCGCGTGGAGGAGGCGCTCCCCCGGCGGCACCGGCTTTCCGGCCAGCCGGCGCCGCTCGACCCGTCGCGCCAGATCCAGGAAGAAGCGGACCATCCGTCGCTTGGGTCCCGCGCAGTCCTCGATCCGGATCATGGCCGTGGTCAGGATCCGCTGGTAGATGCCCGGCGGGGCGAAGAAGTAGGTCGGACCGATCTCTCGGAGGTCCTGGAGCACCGTCGCCGGGCTCTCCGGGCAGTTGGTCGTGAAGCCGGTGAGGATCGACTGGGCGAACGAGAACATGTGGTCGCCGATCCACGCCATCGGGAGGTACGCGACGACCTCGTCGCTCGCGCGCAGGCCCTCGTATGCGATAGCGTTCCGGCCGGTCACGATCAGGTTCCGGAAGGACAGCATGGTGCCCTTCGGCTGGCCAGTCGTCCCGGACGTGTAGCAGATGATCGCGACGTCGTCCGCCTGTCCCTGGGCCACCTCCCGCTCGAAGTAGCCGGGGTGCTCCTGATCGAACCGCCGCCCGAGCTCCTGGAGAGCCGCCAGGCTGAGGATGCCGGCGGCCTCGTAGTGCTGGAGCCCGCGGGGGTCGTCGTAGACGATGCGCTCGAGCCGCGGGCACCGCGCCTGCACCTGGAGGAGCTTGTCGACCTGCTCCTGGTCCTCCACGATCGCGAAGCGGGCCTCCGCGTGGTCGACGATGAACTCCATCTCCTTCTCGATGGAGTCCTGGTAGAGCGGGACGGGCACGCCCCCCAGCGCCTGGGTCGCGAGCATCGCCCAGTACAGCTGGGGACGGTTGTCGCCCACGATCGCCGTCTTGTCGCCGCGCTTGAACCCGACCGCCGCCAACCCGAGGGCGATGAGGCGCGCCTGCGCGAGGTACTCGCGCCACGAGTAGGACTGCCAGATGCCGTAGTCCTTCTCGCGAATGGCGACCTTGTCGCCGAACCGCTCCACGTTCCGGAGGAGAAGCTTGGGGAACGTGTCCCCGGTGGGGTCGAGGTGGGCGCTTCCGTTCGTGGGCTGGCTCAGCTCTGTCGGCGCCATCAGCTCTTCGCGGTCCCTCCCGATGACGCCTCGCCCGAGGTCGATGTGCTCCCGCAGGATCTCGAGCTCGCGCGCGGTGGGCGGGGCGAGCGCGTCGAGGAGCGTCAATCCGTGCGGCGTGTAATCGAAGCCGAACATCGCCCGCAAGATCCCCGCGCGCCAGGCGCCGGCCCCGGCGGGCAGTCCCGCGCGCGCCCGGGGTCTCGGGGTGTCCGGATCGTGAAGCCGATACTCACCCTCGCCGGTGGCAAGGAGCTCGATTTCTGGCATTCACCCGCCTCGGGGCCGTCGTTGGCCGGGGCCACGGGCGGGAGCACCTGGAGCTGGGCCCGATGCCCGAAGACCCGAAAAGGTAGGCGGAGTGTAGCGGAGCGGCGCGGAGGCTGTCAAGAAGGACGCGTACTTACATGGCATGGCGCGTCACGCTGGCGCGGGCGAGTCACCTGGTCGCGCCGCTCCGACTCTCCTATACTCGGGAGCATCCACGAAACACCTCCAACAGCGGGAGGGACTGCGCATGTCGCCCTCGGAAACCTCCAATCCTATCGCCCGGCGGGACGCGCTCGCCGGCCGGCTGTTCGAGGCGACCCTCGGCCTCATGGACCTCGGCGCGATCCACATCGGCGACCGGCTCGGGCTCTACCGGGGCCTCGAGCGGCTGGGCCCCGCGACGGCGTCCGAGCTCGCGGCCGAGACCGGGACCCAGGAGCGCTACGTCCGCGAGTGGCTCGAGCAGCAGGCGGTGAGCGGCCTCCTCGACGTCGACGACGCGGCGCGGCCCGCGCCGGAGCGGCGCTACACCCTGCCCCCCGGGCACGGCGACGTCCTCGTGGATCCCGAGAGCCTCTCCACGATGACTCCGCTCGCGCAGTTCGGCGTCGGGGTCATCCGGGCCATGCCCGCCTTGCTGGAGGCGTTCCGGACCGGCGGCGGGGTGTCGTGGGGCGCGTTCGGCGCGGACGTCCGCGAAGCGCAGGCCGCTCAGAACCGGCCGGCCTTCCTCCACCTCCTCGGCCAGGAGTGGCTGCCGGCCGTGCCCGAGCTCCATGCCCGCCTCCGGGCGGATCCGCCGGCGCGCGTGGCCGACGTCGCGTGCGGCGCGGGCTGGTCGGCGATCGGGATCGCGCGCGCCTACCCCAAGGTGCGGGTGGACGGGCTCGACCTCGACGCCCCCTCGATCGAGCTCGCGCGGGTCAACGTGGCAAAGGCCGGGCTCGCGGGCCGCATCGCGCTCGCCGTCCGCGACGCCGCCGATCCCGCCCTGGCGGGCCGGTACGATCTCGTCACGATCTTCGAGTCGCTCCACGACATGTCGCGTCCCGTCGACGTCCTGCGGGCGTGCCGGCAACTCCTGGCACCCGGCGGCTCGGTCCTCGTCGTCGACGAGCGGGTGGCGGACGCCTTCGTCGCGCCGGGCGACCAGGTCGAGCGCCTGATGTACGGCTTCAGCGTGCTCTGCTGCCTCCCGGCCGGCATGGCCGATCAGCCGTCGGCCGCCACCGGCACGGTGATGCGCACGGCCACTCTCGAGCGGTACGCCGCCGAGGCCGGCTTCGCCCGGACCGAGGTGCTTCCGGTAGCGAACGACCTGTTCCGCTTCTACCGGCTGCAGCCGTAAGGCGACCCGGTGCGACGGCCGCCGGGAATTCCCGGCGAGCCGCGGAAGGAAGGGCTCAGCGGCCCAGCGCCGCGAGCATCTCTTCGACGCGCGTGAACTTCACCCGCGGCCGGCCGGACGCGCGGCCCCGCTCGACCTCGAGCGCGTCGATCCGCTGCCAGTCGGCCCACGAGATCCACTGAGGCTGGCGCTGCCCGACCAGTGCCAGGACGGCGGCAGCGTCCGGCTCGGCGGGCGCGAGGAGCCGACCCCGGCCCGCGTCCTCCGCCATGCAGGCGACGGTCTCCGCCGCGTCCGGCTTGTTCGTGCCGATGACGCCGGAGGGGCCGCGCTTGATCCACCCGGCCGCGTACTCGCCGACCCGCGGCTCGCGGCTGTCGGGCTCGAGGACGCGCCCCTTGTCGTTCAGGATCACGCCCCAGGCGTCGTGGAAGGGCACGCCCGGAATCGGCACGCCCCGGTAACCCACCGAGCGGAACACGAGCCCCACGGACAGCTCCTCGAACCGGTCGGTCGCGCGCGCCTGGAGCGTGCCGGCCGCGGTGGCGGAGAGCTCGTTGTGGACGAGGCGGAGGCCCGCGACCCCGCCGCTCTCGTCGCCGTGGAGCGCCACCGGGGAGACCAGGAACCGGATGATCAGCCTGCGCGGCTTGCCGGACGGCGCGCGGCGGGCGTACTCGCGCAGGATCTCGACCTTCTTCGCCGTGCCCCGATCGCCGCTCTTCTCGAGCTCCGCCCGCGACAGGGGGTCGAGCTCGACCTCTTCCGTCCGGGCGGTCACGTCGGCGCCGGGCAGCTCGCCGAGCTCGCGGATCTCGGGGTTGGTGAAGGCGGCCTGCGCCGGGCCGCGCCGGCCGAGGAGGTACACCTCGCGCACGCGGCTCTCGCGGAGCGCGGCGAGCGCGTCGTCGCTGATGTCGGTCGCCGCGAGCTCCTCGGGCGTCCGGCAGAGGATGCGCACCACGTCGACCGCGACGTTGCCCACGCCCACCACGGCCACCCGCTCCTGCGAGAGGTCGAACCGGTGCTCGCGGTAGTCGGGGTGCCCGTTGTACCAGGCGACGAAGTCGGTTGCCGGGTGGCTGCCGCGGAGGTCCTCGCCGGGGATCCCCATGCGGCGGTCGGTCTGGGCGCCCGTGGTGTAGACGATCTGATGGTAGTGCGCCCGGAGGTCCTCGAGCGTCACGTCCTTCCCGAGCTCGACGTGGCCGAAGAAGCGGAACCCGGGGTGCGCGGCCGTCTTGTCGAAGGTGGCCGTGACGTTCTTGATCTTCTGGTGGTCGGGCGCGACTCCGAAGCGGACCAGCCCGTAGGGCGTCGGCAGGCGGTCGAAGAGATCCACCTCGACGTCGAGGCCAGCCTGGCGGAAGAGGTGCTCCGCCGTGTAGAACCCGGCCGGCCCCGCCCCGATGACCGCGACCCGAAGCGACACGGGGTCAGGCCTTGAATTCCATGCGCTTGCCGCCCCGCGCCGCTCCGACCGGCATCGACATCAAGGCCTGGCCCCCACCTGCGTCTGCAAGGTGTCCACCTCGCCGAGGTACTGGTCGAGCTCCGCCTTCACCACGTCGCCGATCGAGACGATGCCGACCAGCCGGCCGTCCACGACGACCGGGACGTGCCGGATCCGCCGCTCCGTCATGGTGTGCCGGACGGCGCGGAGATCATCCTCGGGCACGCCGACCACCACGTCCCGCGTCATGATCTCGCCGACGGTCCGCCCGAAGAGCCGCTCGTCCCGGGCCGCCTCCCGGACGATGTCGCGCTCGGACAGCATGCCCGCCGGCGCCGCGGCCTCGTCCACGACCACGAGCGCGCCGATGTTGTGCTCGGCCAGGAGCGCCAGCGCCTGCCGGATGGTGTGCTCCGGACGGCACGTGGCGACCTTGCCACCCTTCCGCGCCAGGATGCTCGCGATGTTCATCATTCCACCGCCTTCGCCTGCTCGCGCAGGACATATTTCTGAATCTTCCCGGTCGAGGTCTTCGGGAGCGGCCCGAACGCGACGGCCCGCGGGACCTTGAAGTGCGCGAGGTGCTCCCGGCACCACGCGATGATGTCTCCGCTGGTGATCGGCGCCGCCTCCGGCTTGAGAGTGACGAACGCGCAGGGCGTCTCGCCCCATTTCGGGTCCGGCTTCGCCACCACGGCGGCCTCCATGACGCCGGGGTGCCGGTAGAGGACCTCCTCGACCTCGAGCGACGAGACGTTCTCGCCGCCGGAGATGATGATGTCCTTCGAGCGGTCCTTGATCTCGATGTACCCGTCCGCGTGCCAGACTGCGAGATCCCCGGTGTGGAACCAGCCGCCGCGGAACGCCTCCTCGGTGGCCGCGGGATTCCGGAGATACCCCTTCATCAACGTGTTGCCCCGCAGCATCACCTCGCCGATGGTGGCGCCGTCCCGCGGAACCGGCGCGAGGGTCACCGGGTCCGCGACCATGAGGCCGTCGAGCGTCGGGTAGGCGACCCCCTGCCGCGCGGCGTGGGCGGCGCGCTCCGGCAGGGGCAGCGCGTCCCACTCGGGCTGCCACGCGCAGAGCGTCGCCGGCCCGTAGGACTCGGTGAGCCCGTAGAGGTGCGTCACGCGAAAGCCCATCGCCTCCATTGCGGCGATGACGGCCGAGGGCGGCGCCGCCCCGCCGGTCGCGACCTCGACCACGTGGTCCGGGCGGAGCTTCGCCTCCTCCGGGGCGTGGATCAGCGCCGTGAGCACGACCGGCGCCCCGCAGAGATGCGTGACCCCGTGGCGCCGGATCAAGCGGAAGATCAGCGCCGGGTCGACCTTGCGGAGGCACACGTGCGTGCCGCCGACCGCCGTCACCGCCCACGGATAGGTCCAGCCGTTGCAGTGGAACATCGGGAGGGTCCAGAGGTACACGGCGCGCGGGGAGAGCCCGAAGGCCAGCGCGTTGCCGAGGGCGTTCAGATACGCCCCGCGGTGCGAGTAGACGACGCCCTTCGGATTCCCGGTGGTCCCCGACGTGTAGAGCAGCGCCAGCGCCTGCCACTCGTCAGCCGGGCGCGACCACTCGTGGGCGGGATCGCCCTCGGCGAGGAGCGCCTCGTACTCGACCTCGCCGAGCCGCACGCCGCCCCGGCTCGCGTCGGCGAGCGGATCGACCACGTCGACCACCGGGATGGGCCCCGGCAGGAGGTCGAGCGCCGGGCCCACGGTGTCGGAGAACTCCGTGTCGGTGATCAGGAGCTTGGCGCCGGCGTGCTGGAGGATGAAGGCGATGGTCCGGGCGTCCAGCCGGTAGTTCAGCGCGTTGAGCACGGCGCCGGCCATCGGCACCCCGTAGTGGGCCTCCAGCATGGCGGGCACGTTCGGCGCCATGACGGCGACCGTGTCCCCGACCCCGATGCCCCGCCGCGCCAGCGCGGAGGCCAGCCGGCGCGCTCGCGCGTATAGCTCGGCGTAGGTGATGACGCGGTCGCCGTGGATTACCGCGGGCTTCCGAGGATAGACGGCGGCCGCGCGGACGAGGAAGCTGACCGGTGTTAGCGAGACGAAGTTGGCCGGGCGCCTGGCCAGCTCGTCATCGACGAGCCCGTCTCCGGACGTGTCGTCGTTGGATGCTCGCGCCGGCCGAGGAGACACACTACCCGTATAGCGCCTTTCGTGGCTGCCAGGCAAGATCGCCCCGGCCGGGGCCATGCCCGACGCCGCATGCAGGCAGCGCGCTGGTGCGTCCGAAATACACAGGGGTGGACGCCCACCAACCGGCCCGAAGCGAACGCGCCCGTTTACGGTCGCTCGGCTAATGGGACCGAGCCAGTCTCACGGTTATGTGGCGCCAGGACCGGAAGCCACCGGATGTTCGCTCCCCTTTCGCTCAAGGAGGAGGATCGTCTCACGGCCGTACTGGGTCGACGAGGTTATCCGCCGCACCGTGTATGTCACATCAGCGGGGAAATGATCTGTGATGTCCGCAAGCCGAAATGCGATATCGGGCACGTCCACCCCCGGTGTCCGAGCGATCTCTTGGGTGGTCTCACTTTCTGGCGTGAACAGGATCAGCACCATCCGCTCTTTGAAGGACGAGAGGGCGTTGTCGAGAATCCGGGCCCACTCGTGGTTGTGCTCGAGGACGTGTCGCATGAAGATCCCCGGGACGCGGCTGCGGTACGCGACGAGATCAACGACGTCGTCGCAAACGGGAGACGCGCTTCCGTCGATGCCTCGGTACCGTTCAGGCGGGATCAGCGTCCGAAGCCAGCCCGCGCCGCAACCCCAGTCCTCGGTAAGGGCGCAATGGGCAAGCCATGCCGCGCCGATCTCGTAGCTCGTTGTCTCGCCGTATGGCCAAGGTTGCTCAAGACCGCGATACCAGTCCACCCACTTCCCGACATTCGTCATGAGAGCGCCTCCACGTGGCGCAATGCTACCGCGATGGGGATGCCGAGGCAGGAGGTAGGCTCAGTTTGACGCTCAACCATCGCGCCGGGTCCTTCATCAACGGATCAGGCGCCTCACCACCTAGCGACATCCATCGGGAACGGAAGAATGATATCGCCGTAACGGCGAGACCCATCTCCGTTCCGACCGCCGGCCGACCGCCGAAACTGGCCCAAGGCACCTTGGCCTCGAAGATGACACGCGGTTGATCCATCGCAATACCAAAGAATCTTGCGGTGATCGGTGTTGCCGCACAGGCGTCTCGGTCGACGCGGCAGGCGCGCACACGAAAGCCGAATCTTCCGCCGTCGTTAGTCGTCGAGTCAGGTACCACCCGAAGTTCTACGAGATACGCTCGCTCTCGCTGTTTGATTCCGACGGTGAGCCGAAATGCCTCATCACGCGGAAACTCGTCGCTCCAGGCCATGAGGTGCGGATCGTAATAGTCCATCGCAATGACTGCAACGTTCAACGCATTGTCATCCCAGGACAGGTAAACGTCACCAAAAACCGGCTCATCCGGCGCCGATTGCATCGACATCAGAGCGACAGGCTTGGGCCAATCGACCAGGCCGCTGTCCTGGGCATCGATCGCAGCGTACGGCACGGATATGACGCCCGGCATCGTCGAACCAGGAGGATTTTCGCGGCGACGCTTGAGTGCCAATCTGTTGACACGGCTCAGAGCAGTCACGAGCTGTTCGTATGGCCGATCACGGACATCCAGGAGGCCGAAGTTGTAATCCTCACCGTCGGCGCGCCCGCCTTTTGGATGGTCGTAGAGCTGAAACCAGTGCAGTCCGACCACGTTCGGCTCTCGGGCGAGCGCCTCCGTAGCGGCCGCGGCTCCTGTTGCCCGCGCATCCTGCGTTGCTACGGTCATGAGGTGACCCGTCTTGTTGGCGTTGTTGCTGGGCGACTTACTGCGACCAGAACTCCTCGGATACCCCGTCCGATTGAGATTTCCCGTCCGATTCTCGTGCGCAGCAAAGAACCATTCGGTGACGAGTACAGGCTTCAAGGCCAACTGGCGTAGTCCCTGAAAATAGTATCGAGCGATCCAACCGTCAGGTCCGTCCACGTTGTAGTTCGTCGCAATGACATCGACATAATCACCCATAACCCTGACTGCGTCGGAATCATAATAAATCGGGAGACGGTCGCCAAGATACAGCGCTTCCGGATCAGCGGCCAAAATGGCTTCGCGCATGATCCGGTAATACTGTTCCGCGACGATGCGCGTCCAATCTCGAACGACCGAGAACCCTTGCCCGCCGGGCCGAATCCGTGTCGTGGTCCGCGTCTCTCGAAGCAGATCGTTGAAGCTTCGACTGTCCTCGGGCGGTGTGAAGTCACGCCTTGAACGCCTGCCAATCCTCGCCATACCGCTCCCGAAGCAAGCCAACCAGGCGTTGCTTTGTGTGATTGCTCGGCGCGTAGCGTGTGTACGCGCTGAAAAGCGGGCCATTCCACCAGCCGATCTCGTTGTCCGAGAAGTAACCGATCCTTCGAGGATCTCCCTTGTAAGGGGCGATTAGCTTCTTGGCCATGCGTCGGACCTGTACCGGGAGATCAGGATCAAAGGGATCGCCCCAGATGAAGTTGACCCGGCGACCGAGCGACAACTCGATCGTGGCGGGCATGTCCAGAATCTGTGGTTTGAGTGACCAGGCCCCGGCCGTATTGAAGCCCCACGCAAGAAGTCGCTCCCGGGCGCGGCGTGTCCATCCACTCAGGGTCGGTTCGTAGAAGCCCCAGAAGTAGCCGCTCACGCCATCACGAGGCTTTGATCCGCCATCGACACCATTGACGCCGATTGAGAAGAAGCGGTCTCCACATGGCGTCACGAGCGAGGCGTTTCTGTCCTGCCACTCAACCCGCCAACGGGAATTAGGAGCCTTGGCGAAATCGGCGCAGGCAAACGCTGCGCCAGGCATGGCGATGAGCGGCAGAAGAAGTCCGCAACAGGCCTACGAGTTTCACCGTCTTGAGCTGACGACGCGCCCGAATCCGCGTACACGACGCCCTTTCGCGTTTTCGCCGGCCCCTGTAGCAACGAGGTAAGTTGCGGCCAGCGTGATGACCCGGTGCCGCTCGAGCCGTCCCGAAGGACGATTCCTCTGGCCGCGGCCGCGACTCCACAGCAGGAGATTCTCGACATACCGTCCTCGCGGCACAACGTCGACTTGCCGATCACACCGACAAGTGTCCCGTTGCCTGACGGCTCCGGGACCAGGGTGCTCATAGTTGATCCGGTGCGCCAATGGCAGGACCCGTTTCCACGGACAGCGTTACAGGTCATACAATTGGCGTCCGATTCGGTCCCTCGGCAACGTCTTCAGGGAGACTTCCGGAATACCTGATGACCCCATAACCAGTGATCGCGCCACACCTCGACCAATCCGTGTGTCGCCAGACGCCGAAAAGTGGGTTCGAACTCGAAGAGGATGTGCTGCGGTCGTTCCGGATCCTTTTCGGCCGCGAAACGACCAAAGAGGTTACCGTCGGGCCTCAGAGCATCCGCCAGCTGATCGACCGCCGCCAGCGGATCCCGGAGATGTTCGAATACGTCCATCGTCGTGATCAGATCGAATGTATTGGTCGGTAGTCTCGCGGTCTTGAGATCAATGATCTGCGCCGACACCCCTCGCTGGGCGAGTCGCCATTCAGCAAATCGCAGTAGCGGTGAGCTGATGTCCGCGAGCGCCACCTCGAAGCCATGCTCAGCAAACAGGATCGCTCCTGATCCAACCCCAGCGCCGAAGTCAAGATAGCGACGACCGGGACGCCGGCGAGCGAAGTCCAGCGCAAGGACGTAGGCCAATGGCGTCTGGTCCTCGGCCAGACTATGCCACCACATCAACTCAAACAGATGAGCGTGGCTCTCGTCGTAGAAGCGATCGATTGACGATGGGTCGTCGTGCTTGACGATCCTCTCCCACTCTGCTTTCAGCTCCGATCCGATTGCGCGACAACGCGCCTCAATCGCGACCAGATCGGGCCGATTCAGGTATGTCGCGAGCTCGCTCAGGAGGCTGCGCTTCAGATCGACCTCGTTCTCGCGAACCAACGCCTTCGTCCAGATCCCCCGATACTCGTCCAGGAGTACTTCTTGCTGCTGTTGCGCGGTGTCCGGGCTCAAGTGCCCAGTGTCGACTCGGCCCCACAGTTCCTTCAGCCGATCCGGCAGCAGCCCTTCCATTGAGCCTCCTCATGGTCGAACACGGGTAGCGCTTCGAAATTTCGATGACCCTGAGTTTTGGGCCGGGCACTTGCGTGACACGTCCTTCACCCTAAACGTCCGCCGTTCTCGATATCGAATGCACGGTATCATTGTGACATGACTTGCCCTCGATGGAGCGGCAGACTACGTCGTAGCGGAACTGCGACGCTCGCGGTCTAGAATGGTCATGCGCGTCATCGTAACGGGTCTGGTAGGACAGTACGCGTTCGGAGGAGTCGCCTGGGACTATCTACAGTACGTCGAAGGATTTCGTCAGCTCGGTCATGACGTGTTCTACCTCGAGGACACCGAGACTTGGCCATATGACCCCATCAACAATACCGTTACCGATGACTGCAGCTACAACGTTTCATACCTTCGAGACGTCATGGCGAAGCTCGACCTTGGTGATCGTTGGATCTATCGCAACTGTCCCGACGAACGCTACTACGGCGTCGACGCGGACGAAGCGCGACAGATTTGTGCCAGCGCCGACTTGTTTGTGAACGTCTCGGGCGCCGCATGGCTCCGGCCGGAGTATCGGGCGATTCCTCGCCGGATCTTCATCGACTCCGACCCGATGTTCACACAGATCGGCCTCTTGTCAGCCAACGCTGACGTCCTCGAGCGAGTACGCGCTCACGACTTTCACTTCAGCTTCGCCGAGAACATCGGCCAATCTGACTGCCGCATTCCAGCAGCCGGCTTCAACTGGCTCCCGACCAGGCAGCCCATCGTGCTCGACTGGTGGCCGATGGCAACAGAGTCGCCACGCGACGTCCTTACTACGGTGATGAACTGGGTTTCGTACAAGGAATGCAAGTTCGCAGGCGAGACGTGGGGGCAGAAGGATGTGGAGTTCCTGCGCTTCATCGAGCTACCCAGCTTGACTGCGCAGCGGTTCGAGATCGCAATGGGCATGGGACCGGGAAAGCTGCGACCGACCGAGCTCTTGCGCTCGCGAGGTTGGCGGATTATCGAGCCGGAGACACACCTGCCCAATCCGTGGAGTTATCGGAACTATCTGCGTGGCTCCAAGGGTGAATGGAGCATCGCCAAGGAAGCCTATGCCAAATCCCGGAGCGGATGGTTCAGCTGCCGTAGTGCCTGTTACCTGGCCCTCGGCAGGCCGTGCGTTCTCCAGGATACGGGTTGGAGCAAGTTCTACCGGACTGGCCATGGTCTTTTCGCGTTCGACACTATGGAAGAAGCGATCTCGGCGATCGATCGGGTCAACGCGGAGTACGCGGCGCATAGTCTGGCGGCGCGGGCTCTAGCCGAAGAATACTTCGAGGCGCGGACAGTCCTAGCGCACATGTTGGCCGCAGCTCAAATCGCGCCCTGTTCAACACGCTCGGGAATCAGACGTTTTGTCATGGAACACAAGCTGCGGGAGGACGGTGACATAGTCGGCCGTGTCTGGGCCTGAAGATCACATGAGCACTACGGTGTGTCTCGTCGCAAATACCTTGACCTATCTCGAGGGAGGCGGACATCTGTGGGCTTATCTCAACTGGGCTCTGGGTTTGCGCGCGCTCGACTGCCACGTTGTATGGCTGGAAGCAGTGCCGCCTGACATTTCCCCGGATGCGCTACGGACGTACGTCGCCACGCTGAAGGACCGGCTCCGACGGTATGGTCTCGCCGATTCCTTGGCGCTCTGTTCCCGCACCGAGCCGTCATTGCGTCTAAGCGTAGATGGGTGCCTGGACCTCGATCGCGGCCGGCGAGAGCGATCTACTCCTCAATTTCGTATATGGCCTGCCTCGCGCGGTCGTCCAGCGATTTCGACGGACGGCACTCGTCGACATTGACCCGGGACTGCTGCAGATCTGGGTTCACAGGAAGGAGATCTCCATCGCGTCGCACGATATCTACTTCACCATCGGCGAGACAGTGGGGCACCCCGATTCAGGATTCCCCGACGTCGGCTTGCCGTGGACGTATACCGCTCCGCCCGTAGCCCTGGATTGGTGGCCGCCGACATCCCCCGCGGCGAGCACCGGTCCATCTTTCACGACCGTATCGCACTGGCATGCTAACGAATGGGTGGAGTGGGACGGCGATGTTTACCGGAACGACAAGCGGGCGGGCTTTCTCCCGTTCCTCGATCTGCCGCAGCGCACACTCTGGCCGCTGGAGCTCGCGCTCTGTATCCGGAGTGATGACGAGGACTGGACCGAGCTTCGGCGAAAGGGCTGGCGAGTACGCCACGCGTGGGACGTTGCATCAACCCCGTGGGACTATCAGCAATATATCCAGAGCTCTCTTGGGGAATTCAGTTGCGCGAAGCCTTCATATGTCCGCCTGCAGACTGCGTGGATGAGCGATCGTACGCTGTGCTATCTGGCCAGCGGCAAACCGGCCGTCGTTCAGCACACGGGGCCTAGCCGGTTTCTTCCCGATGCCGGGGGGTTGTTCCGATTCCGTACCATTGATGATGCCGCCGGCTGCCTGGAAACAGTCATGGCCACTACGAGCGACACAGCCGCCTCGCTCGCGCTCTGGCCGTGGAGCATTTCGATGCCAGGACAGTCCTACGACGCGTGCTCGAGCGAGCGTTCGGATGAACCATCCAGTCCCGCGTCATCGGGCTGACAACCGAACACGCCCGGACAACGACCTCGAAAGCGCCGAGCCAAGAACTGGCCGTGCCGCACGGGCTTCGGGCGCTGCAAGTCGTCGACTGGATCGGCCTCCTCGCGCATACCACGGACGCCAGTCATCCCTCAGAGACCGGCCAGCGCCAGGATACGTCCGAGTACGCGGTCAGAATCGAGATGCTCCCGCGCGAACTCGCGCGCGGCCGAAGCGTGTCTCGCATAGTCCTGCTGCACGGCCTCGAGGCACTGTACCGCCGTCTCGGTATCTGTGTAGGTCAGCAGGCCCAGCCCCACGGGGACATGCTTCCCAGACCGGTATCCTCCATCACGACGGGCCGTCCGGCAGCCAGATAGCAGCCGCTACGGTCGCTGAACCACCCACTCCGCCCGACGGAGCAGATGGGTCGCACGGGACTGAACTCACCACGCGAGCTCTGAATGTATCTGCGATACTCGTCAGCTTCGCCGCCCGTTCACCCGGTGATACCAGTCGCCAACCGTTCTCACGGATAAGGGCAACGTCCGGATCAGAGTCTGCAATCGAGAGACAGATCTCAACCGGCGCTGACACGCGACGGGGCACGTCGATCACGGCCTTGAATGCTTCAGCCTTCTGGGCATACCACGTCCCCTGCCATTCGACCCAGCTATAGTCGCGCCAGTTCGCAACCGTCGTGAAGGCGGACCCCGGCGATTCCTCCGTCTCCCACTCGGAGAGCACGATCGGCCACAACGTCTTCTCCCAGTGGATTCCACAGGTCGGCAGCGGACAGTCGGGCTCGCCCAAGTTCAAGCCAATCGTGAGATACAGGTCGTGTCCGCGCAGGCCCATGTCGACGCCGTATTGCGCCTGCCAGATCTGCGTATGGCCAGGGTCCAGATCGAGGTACACGCTACGCCGGACGCGTCCGAGGACCGCGGCGTAGGAGCCGAATTGATTCAAGAAGATGTCGATGTCGGGCGCGATCCGGTCGATATCCTCGCGGGAGAGACCCACGTGAGCGGAACTGCCGGCATGAAGCAGGCCGGAACGGCCGCCGAGGTCGAACCGCTCCATGACTTGCCCGAAGTAGCGTGCGTTGACACTCTCCATGAACGGGACTGGGTTCCCTTCTTCGTCGGCGTATTGCTTGGCTCGGCTCTCTTCGACGTAGTAGACCTCGAACCCTAGACGCCGGAAGCCGAGCACCCACTGGAGGAACGCCCACGTATTGCCCCCGTAGCCGACCGGGTGGCCTGCGATCGAGCCAGAGAAGAGCACACGCTTCGCCATTGCCAGGTCAGCGTCCGTAGGTCTTCAAGGAAAGATGTCGGGCTTCGTCGGATACGCGCGGCCGGCGAGCGCTAGGAGCGGCCCGGCCACGGCAACGTGGATTCCGGCCCGGCGGGGCGAGAAACGGGCCTGGGCAACGTCGTGGGCAAGCTTGCGCGCCAGACGGTACGTGGCGCGCAAGCCGGGGTCGCATAACCGCCGCTCCTCACGAGGGTGAGTCGAGCGGTTGCAGCCCGTCTCCCACGTCCATCTGCTGGCGGTAGAACCGCGCGTAAAGGCCATTCGCGATCATGAGCTCCGCGTGGCGGCCATGCTCGACGATCTCGCCTCGATCGAGCACCAGGATCCGGTTGGCGTTACGGATCGTCGAGAGCCGGTGGGCGATGACGAAGGTCGTGCGCCCGCGCATCAAGCGGTGGAGCGCATCCAGCAGGAATCCCTCACTGCGGGCGTCGAGCGCGGAGGTCGGCTCGTCGAGAATCAGGATCGGGGCGTCCTTCCGCGTGCGCAAGTCAGGTGTCTCGGAGGCGGTGATCCGGTTTTGGGGGGATCGAGAGGGTAGGCTATCGAGCGGCCGGCACCTGAAGCTCGGGCGGTAGCCGCCTCGGCAACGTGAAGGTGAAGACCCACTGGCGGATCGGGACGTGCGGGACCACGTGATCGACGAGATGGCGGCGAGCTCGCTCATCCGTCGACCGCCCGAGGTGGGACTCAACAACTCCGCGGTGAGTAGCGCGGCGACGGCAAGTATCGCGAACTTCACCAGACTCATTTCGGCGTCTCCTCGATGTCCAGGACGATCCCTTGCAGCAGCAGCTGGAAGCCCAGAATCAACGGCACGAGCGCGAGGACGATTGTCCCCGTCGGCGTGGGGAGACCCGTGCGCAGCGTCCGCACCCAGAGCAGCATCCCGTACAGCACGCCCCACGCAAAGAGCAGGCCGCCCAGGATCAGGAAGAGGGCGATTGGCGAGAAGTCACGCAAGATGTACTTCTGATAGACGCGCCGGACGAAGCGTTTCAAGAGGAGCACGGGAAACGTCAGGGTTATCACGAACGGATTGAGGTCGGATTCCTCGTCGCTGTAGCGGGCTGGGATCGCGACGTCTTTCACGCGCGCCGCGTGGTAGTTAAGCTGGGTCAGCATGTCGTTCTCGAAGAAGAACCGCTTGTGGATGGCGTTCAGATCGAGCTTGCGCAACGCCGTCGCGGTGACGGCAGTGTAGCCGTTTTGCGGATCGAAGACTTGCCAGTATCCCGATGCGAGCTTGTTCATGAACGTCAAGACGATGTTGCCTAGCAACCGAACCGTAGGCATGGCGGCCAGGGAGTCCGCCGCGAGAAACCGATTGCCCTTGGCGTAGTCGTACTGGCCGTCAATGATCGCATCGAGCAGGCGGGGCAGATACTCCGGAGGCATCTGCCCATCGCCGTCCATCTTAACGACGATGTCGGCCCCGAGGTCCAGCGCCTTCCGGTAGCCCAGAACCATGGACCCGCCAACGCCTTGATTCTGCGCGGTGTGAAGGACGAGCAGGCGCGGCTCCCCCACGGCGTGCGCGGCGTCGGCAGTGCCGTCGGTACTGCAGTCGTCGACGACTATGATGTGGTCGACGAACTCCGGCATGGTCTTCACCGCGCTGGCCGATGTGGCGAGCCTCGTTGTAGGCAGGTACGACGGCCGTGATGCGGTAGCCTCTATACATTCGGCCCGGGTCCACCCTCGTCCCACTCGACCCGCTGGCCTCACCGCGGCACGCCATCGTGCGGGCGCGCGAGGCGGCCACGGTCGGCCTACTCAGGCATGCGGATTCCGCTAGCCGCCGTGCGCGATCGCCGTTTGGCGCGACTGGCATCGACAGTCGGACCAGGACCGGGTGACGTCACGGCGGCTGCGCCACAAGGTCCTGATGGCGACCGGGACTCCCACGAGGATCCCTGCCATGAGCATGGGCCAGGTCGGCGCGAGATATCGCTCGTGCGCGCCCTCGACGAGCGCGGTGACCGCGTAGGTCGCGTGGACGCCTCCCACGATGACGAGCATGTCGAGACGGGCCCGGAGAGCGCGCAGTCGATCTCGCGAGAGCGCGACGTCGAGTGCGAAGGCGAGCGTGGTGGCAAGGAAAGCCACCAGTAGCAGACGCGTCAGCACCACGTAGGTCCAGTGCCGTGCACGCGGGACGATGCGGTAGAACTCAAACGCGGCTTCTGGGCGCTGCCGGATGAACTCGGAGAGCAGCGGTAGCTCGCCGATCGACGCGAGTTCCGCCTCGTGGGTCATCTTCTCGCGAGGCGTGATGACGCGTGACGCGAGCCACAGTGACGCATAGTCGTGAGCGGCGAGCGTCGAGATACCCCACAGGATCCTCTCTGACGTACCCCACCGCGAGCTCGGTGGCGATCTCGGCCTTTCGGGTGGCGTTCGCCGAGCGCCAGACCGGGGACTGGGCCTCGAGCGCTGGGAATACAACGAACCAGCGAAGATACTCGTAGTAGAGGCGCTGCACGGAAGCCCGGAGCAGCGGATGGCCGACCCGCTGGATCCCGTCCCGGGCCTCGCTGCCATACGTCGCGATCCAATCAATATCGCCCAGCGGGCCGGAGGTCCCGCGCGGCGTCGCGAGGACGAGTGCCTTGCCGAGCAGGGAGACACCGCCCCACGACCCCACCCGGAATTGCCCGTTGTGGACGAGGTTGCTGGTGCATGCCGCGGCATAGACGAGCGGGAAGGGCAGGAGACACAGCACGAGGACGGTCAGCGCACGCCGCGTCCAATATTCCGTCGCCGTGAAAAGCGCGGCGACGTACGCGGGCACCAGCGCGTAGCCGATCGGGCGGACGATGATCGCGTACGCCAGCAGCCACGACGCGCCGATGAGGAGAGCCGAACGTCTCCAGACCGTGAAGGATACGATCGACGCGACCGCCAGGGTGACAAGCGCGGCGTATGGAGGGTCGCTCATCACCTGGAAGGCTTCGAGCTCCGCCGAGTACAGCAGCGTCAGGGCGAGCAGGATGGCGCCGGCGAGGACGCTGTCGAGCCGGCGAGCGACCGCGAGACACAGCAGCAGGGCCGCGCAGCCGAAGAACAGCAACTGCACCAAGGGCAAGTACGCGTAGTCCGGCGCGACCGTCCGGTATACAGCTAAGAGGAAAGAATATCCATGCGGAATGACCGGCGAAAAGCTGACATACTTTTCCGAGTCGGGCGTGAACCACGGCTCCCTGGCAAAACGGCTCCCGAGGAGGCCGAATGCCAGTGCGCCCGACGTGGCCAACACCACGGCACCACGAGGTGTGAAGCGGTCCCAACGCGGGCCTGGCCCTATCATCCGTGCCGCCTGGTGCGTGCGCGAGAAGTGGAACCTGGGCCGAATCGCGGGATACTTTGCAAGCTAACCTTAGGCGCGCGATCAACTGGCGCCGCGTGCTCATCCGGAACGTGAGTCGAGCGGTTGCAGCCCGTCTCCCACGTCCATCTGCTGGCGGTAGAACCGCGCGTAGAGGCCGTCCGGCGACCATGAGCTCCGCGTGGCGGCCCTGCTCGACGATCTCGCCCTGATCGAGCACCAGGATCCGGTCGGCGTTGCGGATGGTCGAGAGCCGGTGGGCGATGACGAAGGTCGTCCGTCCGCGCATCAGGCGGTGGAGCGCATCCAGCAGCAGCCCCTCCGTGCGGGCGTCGAGCGCGGATGTCGGCTCGTCGAGGATCAGGATCGGGGCGTCCTTGAGGAGCGCCCGCGCGATGGACAGGCGCTGCTTCTCCCCGCCCGACAGCGTCGCCCCGCGCTCCCCCACCACGGCGTCGAATCCCCCGGGCAACCGCCGGATGAACTCGTCGGCATTCGCCGCGATGGCCGCCGCCTCGATCTCCGCGCGGGTCGCGTCGGGGCGGCCGTAGGCGATGTTGTCCGCCACCGAGAGCGGGAAGATGAAGGGCTCCTGCAGCACCATCGCCACCTGCTGGCGCAGCGAGCGGATCCGCAGGGTCCGGAGGTCATGGCCGTCGATGACGACGCGCCCGCTCGACGGGTCGAAGAACCGGACGAGCAGGTTCACCAGCGTCGTCTTGCCGGCGCCGGTCGGCCCCACGATCGCCACGACCTCGCCGGGCCGGGCCTCCAGCGATACGTCCTTCAGGACCGGCTGTCCGCGCTCGTACCCGAACGACACCGCCTCGTACCGAACGTGTCCCTGCAGCCGCACCTCGTGAGCATCGGGCGCGTCGTGCAGGTCCGGAGGGGTATCCAGGATCTCGAGGACTCGATCCGCATTCGCCGCCGTCAGCCGCAGGGTCGACGCCGTGTATGTGATCGCGTTGATGGGCGTGTACAGCGAGGCCAAGATAGGCAGATGAACACCAGGACGGTCCCGACGCTCATGCGTCCGTCCAGGGCGTGGGTGGCCCCGAGCCACATCATCACGGCCGCGCCCACCGACGTCACCATGCCCACCACGAGCTTGAACCACATGTCGGCGGCCATCGATCGCTGGTACGCGGTGACGGTATCGTCCGCGTACCGCCGAAAGCGCGATTGCTCGATCTCCTCTCGGGTGAAGGCCTGCACGACGGGCAGCGCGCTGAGCGTCTGCTGAACGAGCGACATCATCTGGCCTTCGAGGTCCCGCCGAGCGCTGCTGCGGGCCTGCATCGGCTCCCCGAACACCTTGATGGCGACGGCGAGAAACGGCACCACCCCCATGGCCAGCAGGGTCATCCGCGGGATCGAGGTGCCACATCACCGCGAACATGGCGATCAGGGTGATGCCCGACTGGAACAGCGGCAGCAGCGCGCTGTTGACGAGGATCTGGAGGCCGTACGTGTCTCCCGTGACGCGGGCGATCGTGTCCCCGACTGCCCGGCGGCTGTGAAACAGGAGCGAGAGCCGCTGGAGGTGCGCGAACAGGTCGGCGCCCAGATCGAAGACCATGCGCTGGCCCAGGCGCACGGAGGCGGACATGGTCGCCATCGTCATCAGCGTTCCGGCGAAGAAGATCAGCACCGTGCAGGCGCATACCCAGAACAGGAGCCCTCGCACGCCATCCGAGCCCGGCAGCCAGAGAAGGAGCCGCGACAGGAACTCCGGCAGCGGCTTGCTGTCCCAGGACCTGATCCACGAGGATCTTGGTGGGCCAGGGACGAAGAACCTCGAGCCCGACGGCCACGGCCATCGTGATCACCACGACGCAGAGGTCCTTCCAGTGCGGCCAGAGGTACCGCAGGAGGCGGAACTGCGCGGTCACGCTCAAGCAGCCCGCTCGGCCGCCGCTTCCGGCCACGATTCGGCACGCTCGGGCTCGAGCGTCTCGGCCAGGGCGTCGTCCAGCGCGCCGCGCACGACACCGATGGCCTGGCCGCTATCGAACCACGCCCGCGCCGCGACCAGCAGGGCGACGAGCCCCAGCGGCGCGGCGACCAGCCAGGCGCCCCCGGTCGCCGCGCCCACACCCGCCGCGAGACTGAGCGCCGCGAGGGTCAGCCACGCCGGCGGCACCCAGGGGTAGATCCGGAAGCGCAGGAGCTGGCGCCCCCCGCCGTGCTCCTCGGGCGCCAGCAGGATGCGGCTGGCGCCGAGCGAGCCGAGACGCACCTCCAGGTCCCACCGGTCGAAGTCGCCGCCCGCCCGGACGACGGCTCCGGCCTCCCGCAGGGCGTCGCTGAGGTCCGCCAGATGCTCGGCGGCGGTGCGCCCGCGCTCTTGCCAGAACGACCAGGAGTGGCGCCGCGGCGGCACGACACCCGACGCCGGGCCACGTCGCCGCCACGGCGTCAGTCCGTGAGCGAACCGGCCGTGCAGGCGGGCGATCGGTTGGAGAAGGTACAGCAGCGCGGTCAGGGCGTAGAGCTTGAGCGTCGTGCGTCGAGACCGTTCCGCGCGGTGAAACCGCGCCCGCGCCGCGCTGACACCGGCCTGGACGGCGAGCGCGCCCACCGCGAACCCCAGGAGCGGCAATGCCGCCAGCAGCGGGGGCCACGCGAGCCCCAGCGCCGAGAGCAGCGCGAGGATCAGGATCGCCAGATACCACTCCGGCATCAGGGGCAGCGCGGCGAGGACGCCCGGCGCGGGCTGGTAGAGCGACTGGAACAGGGCGCTGCCCCACGAGCCCTGATAGATGCGGGCGGGCCGGCTCAGGATCGTCCGGGTCAGCCCCAGCCCGTAGAGGCTTCCCGCCCAGTTGACGTGTCCGGCGCCGTTGTACTTCTCGGGCCACTTGCGCTCGAGCAGCGCCTCGGCGCGTCCGTACCCCTGTCTGCTGCTTCCAGTACATGCGCACCGAGTTGCGGCGGTGATGCCACACGACGGCGCCCGGATGGAAGCCGAGCGTCCACCCTCGCTCGCGCAGCCGCCAGCAGATGTCCACGTCGTCGCCGGCGGTTCGGAATTGGTGGTCGAATCCCCCGATCTCCAGCAGCGCCGACCGTCGGAACGCCATGTTGCAGCCGGGGATGTGCTCGGCTTCCTGGTCGGAGAGGAGGACGTGAATCGGTCCGCCGGGCGCGTTGGCGACGGCCTCGGCCACCGGGCCGTCGCCCGGCGGCGGGATGTTCGGGCCCCCGATGCCGACGTGGCGGGACCCGACGAAGGCGGCGGCGAGATACCGCAGCCAGTCCGGGTCGGGATAGGCGTCGTCGTCGGTGTAGGCGACGATCTCGCCCGTCGCGGCGCGGAGTCCGACGTTCCGCGCGTGGCTCAGGCCGCGGTTCTCGCCGCTGATCACCCGGAAGCCGTACTCCTCGACGATGTCCACCGTCCTGTCGGTGGAGCCGTCGTTGACGACGATCACCTCGAAGTTCGGGTAGTCGAGACGCCGCAGGCCCTCGCAGGTGTCGCGGATGGTGCGAGCCCCGTTGTAGGTGCACACGACGACCGAGATCCGCGGGAGCCGGCCGTCCCGCGCGAAGGGCGCCTCGGCCATCGCCTGCCGCGCGGCGGCCAGGGCGGGCTTCGGCCGCCGGTCGCGGCGAGTCAGACCGAAGTCCCAGTCTTCGATGTCGTGGCCGCCCCGATGCCACTTGTCGGTCCAGGCGAACACGAACGCGCCGGCCGCACCGGCGGCGAAGGTCGTCCGCACCTGCCAGTAGAGCGAGCGCGCCTGCCGAGCCAGGCCGTGCCGGCGGCTGTCCAGCCCGATCTCCGACATGATGAGGGGCCGGTCGCCGACCAGATTCTGAAGCCGCGCGAGGTAGGCGGTCAGGCGCTCCTGGGACTCCAGATACACGTTGAAGCACGCGAGGTCGAGGAACGGGAGCTCGAGGTACTCCGTGGTGGGATAGTTCACGTACGTCACCAGGCCCGCGGGATCCTCGCTGCGAACCGCGCGGCACAGCCGCTCGAGGAACCGCTCCACCCGGCGGCGCCCGTGCCACCGGACGATCGGCGCCGGGATCTCGTTCCCGACCGCGTACATCAGGACCGCCGGGTGGCCGGCACAGCTGCTGACCGCCGTGCGGACCCGCTGCTCGATGGCGTCGCACCGCGCGGGCTCGTCCAGGAAGGCCACGTGCTGCTCCCAGGGAAGGCCGACCATGACCCGCAACCCGTGTCGCTCGGCCGAATCGAGAAGCCAGCGCGGCGGCACCGTGTAGGTGCGGAGCGCGTTGAAGCCGTTGGCGGCGATGGCTACGAGATCGCGCTCGACCTGGTCGCGGGTGCCGTACTCGTTCCCGTGTGCGTCCGGCCGGAAGGTCCCGTACGTGGTCCCGCGCACCAACAGCTTCTGGTTCCCGACGAAAAGATACTTGCCGCGGACCTGGGGCCGGCGCAGTCGGCGTATGAACGAACCTTCGGTCATGGAAGTTGGTAACGGGGTCCATTCCGACGGGACACGCGGCGAGCCCGGCGGTGCCTGGGACCTCGTCGATCGCAGCAGGGTGCAGTGCTCGTGCCAGATGCAAAGGGGTAGAAGTCGGCTGACGCGATTGCGATCGTTCTAGAGCGGGCGCGAATTCGTGCGAGTCGCGGCCCAGAATTGCGAGAATTTTGGGCCCCGGACCGCCACTCTGACGCAATAACGCCGTTGTGTCGCGAAAATCATGCGATTTCGCCGGTCGCCGCCATCGGCGAAGGGTACAAGTTACACGGCGGCTTCAAAGCAAATCTGTACGTGGACGGGCCGTCCGCGTGAGCGGCCGCGCGCAAGCCGACAGGTTCTCCCTCAGCCCTCCGGGGGCGGCGGGAAGAAGCGCGCTTCGCGCTGCTGGTCCCACGCCCGGTTGGCCTCGGCCATTTCCCAGGACCGCATGCACTCCATCTGCGCGGCGACGACCTCGTCGATGAGGGTGCGCGGGTCGGCGTGGAACGAGCTGAGCAGGAGCCGCTTCGTGTGTCGCGTGGCGGTCGGCGCGGCCTCGAGGCACTTGGCGATCACCCGCCGGAGCTCCGCGTCGAACCCCTCGGGCGGGACGACCCAGTTGATCAGGCCCATGGCGAGCCCCTGCGCCGGGGTCACGTGATCGTTCAGCAGGGCCAGCTCCTTGGCGCGCCCCAGGCCGACGACGCGCGCCAGACGGAGCACGGCCCCATCCGGGATGAGCCCGTGGCGCGTGGCTCCCAGCCCCAGCACCGCGTCCGCCGCGCAGAGCCGCAGGTCGCACGCGAGCGCGAGCTGGAGCCCGCCCCCGATGCAGTAGCCGCGGATCACGGCCAGGACCAGCTTGTCCATGTCCTCGAGACCGTTGAGCGCGCGGATCCAGTCGCGGAAGAAGGATTCCCCGATCGTCCCGGCGGACAGCGCCTTCCGGTCCATCCCCGAGGAGAAGGCGCGCCCTTCGCCCGTGACCGCGACCACCCAGGCGTCGGCGTCGGTGCGGGCCGCGTCGACCGCCGCCGCGAGCTCCGACGCCAGGAGAGGATCGAGCGCGTTCAGCACTTGGGGACGCGCGAGCGTGATCCAGCCCACGCCCTCCACGGCCTCGTACCTCACGTGGGCGCCGATCAGCTTCATCGTGGACCTACCCTAGCACCCGCGGTCGCCGCTTCCGCGTGGAACGGACGACGCGCCGTTCAGCGGCGATCAGGCGCGCGGGCCGAGGACCGCTCGTTCGTGAAGCGCGGAAAGGATCTCGTCGATCGCCGCCGAGGCCCAGATGCGGAAGAACGGCGACGCCTGGAGCGCCCCGAACTCCCGCTCGACACGCGCATTGGTCGCATCGGGCGTCTCGCCCGGCCGCGGCGCGCGGATGTGCCCGTAGACCATGCGGTCCTTGTCGTAGATCTTGGGATACTCGGTGTAGTGATACAGGTACCGCAGGTCCGCGGTGTAGAACGCGGCGACGGGAATCGACTGCCAGGTCTCGCCCCGCTTCGCGTTCAGGAACTCGGCCATGAGGTCGGCGTTGCTGTCCGGCGCCTCGGCCAGGCTGGGCCGCTGGCTCCGGCCGAAGCGCTGCCCGTCGCGGCGGAAGATCCGCAGCTCGAGCCCGCCCGCGTCGGCCAGCCGCTTCAGCATGGGAATGTCCCGCCGGCAGTCGGACGACCACTCCTCGGCCAGGACCAGGATCTTCGCCGGCCCGTCTGGCTGGGCGGCAAGCCAGCGGATCGCGTCGGCCTGGGGCTCCGTGAGCCGCACGGAGTCGTACCAGCTCCGCATCCAGCCGCTCCAGTCCCGGCGCCGCTCGCCGTTGGCCCCGCCTTCGCGGCCGAGGTTCTCGGGACTCGCCACGTACTGGAGATACTGCTCGAAGGTCATCCCGGAGGCGTAGCGCTCCGGCGTGACCGCGGTGGTCGTGCGCTCCATGGGGCCTCCGGGGGCTAGCGGGACTCGAGGAGGTGACGCGCGATGACCATGCGCTGGACCTCCGACGTGCCCTCGCCGATCTCGCAGAGCTTGGCGTCCCGGTAGAAGCGCTCTATCGGGAACTCGCGCGTGTAGCCGTATCCGCCGTGAATCTGGACCGCCTTGGTCGCGCAGCGCACCGCGACCTCGGAGGAGAAGACCTTCGCCATCGACGCCTCGCGCATGACCGGGCGGCCCTGGTCCTTCCCGTACGCCGCGCGCAGCGTGAGGAGGCGCGCGGCCTCGACCTCGGTCGCGAGGTCGGCGAGCGTTGCCCGGATGCCCTGGAACTGGCCGATGGGCTGCCCGAACGCGTGGCGCTCCTTCGCGTACCGCACCGCCTGATCGAGGGCGCCCTGGGCGAGGCCGACCCCCATCGCGGCCATGGCGATCCGGCCGCCCTCCAGCACCTTCTTGGTGTCCTGGAACCCGCGGTTGCGCTCGCCGAGGAGATTCGCCTTCGGGACGCGCACGCCCTCGAGGACGAGCTCGGCCGTGTCCGAGGCGTGGAGCCCGAGCTTCTTGTAGCGCTGGCCGGGCCGGAACCCCGGCGTGCCCCGCTCGATGATGAACGCCGACACGCCGCGGCCGCCCGCCGCGGGATCGGTCTTGGCCAGGACGACCGCGGTTCCGGCCACGCTTCCGTTCGTGATGAACGCCTTCGTGCCGTCGAGCACGAAGGCGTCGTCGCCCTCGACGGCCCGGGTCCGCATCGCCGCCGCGTCCGACCCGGAGCCCGGCTCCGTCAGGCCCCAGGCGCCCAGCACCTCGCCCCGGGCGAGCGGCGGCACGTACCGGTCGCGCTGCGCGGGGGTGCCGAAGGTGTAGATGTGGTTGGTGCACAGGGAGTTGTGGGCCCACATCGTGATCCCGACCGACCCGTCCACCCGGGAGAGCTCCTCGACCACCAGCGCGTACGCCACGTAGTCGAGCCCGGCGCCGCCGTGCTCCGGCGGGAAGAGGGCACCCATGAACCCCAGCGCGCCCAGCTTCGCCATGAGCTCGGCCGGGAACTCCTCGGCCTCGTCGTAGCGCGCGATCACCGGCGCGATCTCGGCTTCCGCGAACTCGCGGGCGGTGCGCCGCGCCAGCTCCTGCTCGGCGGTCAGCTCGAAGTCCATCGCAGCTCGGCCCCCGGCCGGTCGGCTCTCAGCGCTCCCGCCCGACCGAGAACGCCCGCACGATCATGAGGAGCCCGTACGCGGCGAGCAGCCAGGGCCCGGCGCTGCCGTCCCCGGCGAGGAGGGCGTCGACGAGCTCGGTGGGGTGACGGACGACCTCGGCGGCGGCCGGGCCGGTCCGCACGAACTCCTCCGCGGCGAAGAGGAGACAGAGCACCCCGAGCGTCAGCCGCCAGATCATGGGTCGCTAGGCCGGTCGAACGTTCGCGGTCACGAAGGTGACGATGTCGCGCGTCGACGTGCCGGGCGTGAAGATCTCCCGCACCCCCTCCGCCTTGAGGCGGGCGATGTCCTCCGGGGGGACGATGCCGCCCCCGAAGACGATGATGTCGTCGACGCCCTTTTCCCGCAGGAGCTCGAGGACCCGGCCGAACAGGTAATTGTGGGCGCCCGACAGGACCGAGAGCCCGATGGCGTCCACGTCCTCCTGAATCGCCGTCGCGACGATCTCCTCGGGGCTCTGGTGGAGGCCGGTGTAGACGACCTCCATGCCCGCGTCCCGGAGCGCGCGCGCCACGATCTTGGCGCCCCGGTCGTGGCCGTCCAGGCCGGGCTTCCCCACCAGAATCCTCAACTTGCGCTCCAGGGCCCGAGCTCCCGCGTCCGTCACGGCGCCGCCTCCCCGTCCGGGCTCACGCGAGCGCCTGCCGGATCTTCTCGGCGGCCGCCTGGATGCGGCCCCGGTCGCCGGGAACCATCGGCCAGTCGAAGCCCTTCCCGTCCCCGGTGAAGCGCGGCACCAGGTGGAGATGGAAGTGCGGCACCGACTGGAACGCGGCGGCCCCGTTCGCCTGCAGCATGTTGAGACCGTCGGGCCGGAGGGACTCCCGGATGGCGCGCGCCACCCGCCGGGCGGTGACGATCGCCGCCTGGAGGTCCACATCGTCCGCCTCGTAGAGGGTGGCGGCGTGGGCACGCGAAATGACCAGCGTGTGGCCCTCGTTCAGCGGGTTGATGTCCATGAACGCGATCGTGCGCTCGTCCTCGTACACCCGGGTCGAGGGAATCTGGCCGTCGCGGATCCGGCAGAACACGCAGTCCACGGGCCGCCGCTATCCTTCCTTGGACTGCTGGTCCACTTCGGCCTGGACCTCGGTGAAGGCCTTCCGGGCGGCCTCGATGCGCGCCTTCGTGTCCGGCGCCGTGCCCTCGGAATCGGCCTCGAAGGCCTCCATGGACATCTGGACGGCGCGACCCGCGCGGTCGTAGAGCGGTTGGAGGTCCGCGGGCACCTGGAGGGCCCGCCACTTCTCGCCGAGGCGCCGGAAGGCGGCCGCCTTGGACTGGGCGTCGAGCACCGTCTGGCTGAACAGCGCCTCGCCTTCCTTGAGCACCTGCGACATCTCCTTGGCCGCCGCGGTCGCGTTGCTCGCGGTCGGCACGGCGGTGGCGCTGGCCGGCGCCGAGTACATGCGGAGGTCCCGCGTCTGATTCGTCCCCTCGATGCGGCTGATCTCCGTCTTGGGGATCCGGATGATCCCGCCGCCGCGGGCGAACTCGATCGCGTCCCCCGTGTCCCGCCAGGCCTCGACCTGGATCGTGTTGCCGTTCACCAGGAAGATGACGTCGGCGCGCGCCGCCGGCGCGCCCGCCAGCGCCGCCACGAGCCCGATTGCCGCGGCCAGCCCTCTACCCTTCACGGCTCCACCTTCCCCCGGCAACGCCCTTCGCCGGCCGTCAAAAGATGATGGGTTCCCGGTAGCGCCCGAGCGTCTCGCGGTACACGTCGGCGATCTCCCCGACCGAGGCGTGGGCCTTGACCGCGTCGACGAGGATCGGCATGAGGTTCTGCCCGTTCCGGCACGCGTCCGCGACCCGGCGCAGCTGGCGGGCGACCTCGTCGGCGCTCCGCGCCGCCTTCACGGCCCGAATGCTCTCCACCTGCTCGCGCTCGACCGCCTCGTCGAGCCGGAGGTACGGGATCGGCGGCTCGTCCGACTGCACGTAGCGGTTCACGCCGACCACCACGCGCTCCCCGGCGTCCTCCTGGAGCTGGGTCCGGTACCCGGAATCCGCGATCTCCTGCTGCGGGAACCCCGCGTCGAGGGCGCGCACCATCCCGCCCAGCTCGTCGATCTTCCGGATCAGCCGCCACGCCTCGGCCTCCATCCGGTCGGTCAGCGCCTCGACGAAGTACGAGCCGCCCAGCGGGTCCACCGTGCTCGTGACCCCGGTCTCCTCGGCGATGACCTGTTGGGTTCTGAGGGCGAGCGTGACGGCCTCCTCGGTCGGGAGAGCCCAGGTCTCGTCGTAGGAGTTCGTGTGGAGGGACTGGGCGCCGCCCAGCACCGCGGCCAGCGCCTGGAGCGCCACGCGCGCCACGTTGTTGAGCGGCTGCTGCGCGGTCAGGGAGACGCCGGCCGTCTGCGTGTGCGTCCGGAGCCGCATCGCGCGGGGATCGGTGGCGCCGAAGCGCTCCTTCATGACCGTCGCCCAGATGCGCCGCGCCGCGCGGAGCTTCGCGATCTCCTCGAAGAAGTCCGAGTGAATGTCGAAGAAGAACGAGAGCTGGGGCCCGAAACGGTCCACCGGCAGCCCGCGCTGGACGCACGCCTCGACGTAGGCGATGCCGTCGGCGAGCGTGAACGCGAGCTCCTGGATCGCCGTGGCTCCGGCCTCCCGGATGTGGTAGCCGGAGATCGACACCGGGTGGAACTTCGGCACCGAGTTCATGCAGAACTCGATCATGTCGACGACGATCCGGACCGCGGGCGCCGGCGGGCAGATCCACTCCTTCTGGGCGCTGTACTCCTTCAGCATGTCGTTCTGGATCGTGCCGTCCACCTGGGTCCAGGGCACGCCCTGCCGCTCCGCCACCGCGAGATACATCGCCAGGATCACGGAGGCGGTGCAGTTGATGGTCATCGACGTGGTGACGCGCCCGAGCGGGATGCCGTCGAAGAGCCGCTCCATGTCTGCGAGCGTCGAGACCGAGACGCCCTCCCGGCCGACCTCGCCGCGCGCCTTCGGATGGTCGGCGTCGTACCCCATCAGCGACGGCATGTCGAACGCCGTGGAGAGACCGGTCTGGCCCTGCTCCAGCAGGAACTTGAAGCGCCGGTTGGTGTCCTCGGGCCGGCCGAAGCCCGCGAACATCCGCATGGTCCAGAGGCGGCCCCGGTACATCGTGGGATAGACGCCCCGCGTGAACGGATACTCCCCGGGGCGCCCGAGCCGCTCGTCGGACCGCCAGCCGGGCAGGTCCGCCGGCCCGTACACGCGCTCGACGGGCACGCCGGACATGGTCTCGAAGCTGGGCTTCCGCTCGGTCGGCCCTTCCTCGCGGCGCGCCTCCGTCATGGCTTCGATCTCTCCCACGCTGTCGTCGCGATCACCGATCCTCCAGGAGCGACCGGCCGATGACCAGCCGCTGGATCTGGGACGTTCCCTCGTAAATCTGCGTGATCTTGGCGTCCCGGAAAAACCGCTCGACCGGATACTCCTTCATGTACCCGTAGCCGCCGTGGACCTGAACCGCGTCCGTCGCCACGCGCATGGCGGTCTCGGAGGCGAAGAGCTTGGCCATCGACGCCGCCACGCCGTAGGGCTGGCCGCGGTCCTTCTGCACCGCCGCGCGCCACGTGAGGAGGCGGGCCGCGTCGACCGCCGTCGCCATGTCGGCCAGCATCCACTGGATCTGCTGATGCTGACCGATGGGGACGCCGAAGCTCCGCCGCTCCCTTGCGTAGGCTACCGCGGCTTCGAGCGCCGCGCGGGCGATGCCCACCGCCTGGGCCGCGATGCCGATGCGCCCCCCGTCGAGCGCCGCCATGGCGATCTTGAAGCCTTCGCCCTCGGCGCCCAGGCGGTTCGCCGCCGAGACGCGGCATCCCTCGAACACGAACTCCGCCGTGTCCGAGGCGCGCAGCCCCAGCTTGTCCTCCACCTTGGGCACCAGGAATCCGGGCGTGCCCTTCTCGATGAGGAACGCCGAGATCCCGCGATGCGCCTTCGCAGCGTCCGTCTGGACGAAGACGAGGGCCACCGTCGACTCGCGCCCGCTCGTGACGAACACCTTGCGCCCGTCCAGCACGTAGTCGTCGCCCTCGCGCCGCGCCAGCGTCGTGAGGTTCCGCGCGTCCGAGCCCGCCTGCGGCTCGGTCAGGGCGAAGCAGCCGAGCCCGCGCCCGGAGGCCAGAGGCGTGAGGAAGCGCTCGTGCTGCGCCGGCGTCCCGTGCTGGGCGAGCGGGCCGCACACGAGAGAGTTGCTGACCGACATCACGACCGCGTGGGACGCGCAGGCGACCGCGACCTCTTCGAGAGCCAGGACGTAGGACAGCGTGTCGGCGCCGCCGCCGCCCAGCTTCTCCGGGACCATGATCCCGAGGAGGCCGAGCTCGCCCATGCGCTTCACGGTGGCGTGGGGAAAGCGCGCCTCCCGGTCGCACTCGGCCGCGACCGGCTTGACCTCCTGCTCGGCGAACTCCCGAGCGAGGCCCTGGACCATCTGCTGCTCGTCCGTCAGCTCGAACCGCATCGAGACCCTACGGGGTCAGACTTTGACTTCTTAACAGTTTCGCCGGCGTCGACGGCAGGGCCGAATTGTTTAGAAGTCAAAGTCTGACCCCATCCTACTTCTTCAGCTTGCGGAATTCCTCCGTCAGGAGCGGCACGACCTCGAACAGGTCCCCCACCAGGCCGAAATCCGCGATCTTGAAGATCGGGGCGTCGGCGTCCTTGTTCACGGCGCAGATGACCTTGGAGGTCCGCATCCCGGCCAGGTGCTGGATCGCGCCGGAAATGCCGCAGCCGATGTAGAGCTTCGGCGAGATGGTCCGGCCCGTCTGGCCGATCTGGAAGCGGTGCGGCCTCCACCCGGCGTCGACGGCCGCGCGCGACGCCCCGACCGCGGCGCCGATGACCCCCGCCAGCTCCTCGAGGAGCACGAAGTTCTCCGGGCCCTTGAGCCCCCGGCCCCCCGACACGACGATCTCGGCCTCGGTCAGCTCGGGGAGGCCCGTCTGCGCTTCTTCTCGCCGCTCGACGAAGCGGGTCGCCGGGGTCACCGCGCCCAGGCTCTGGCGCTCGACCGCGGGCGCCTTGCCCGTCTCGGCCTCCGCGGCCTTGAACACGTTCGGCCGCAGAGTCGCCACCCACGGCCCCGTCTTCCAGCGGACCCTCGAGAGGAGCTTGCCGGCGTAGACGGGGCGCGTCGCGACGAGCTGCCCGTCCGCCAGGCTGAACGCGACGCAGTCGGCCGCGATGCCCGCGCCGAGGCGCGCGGCGAGCCGCGCCATCAGCTCCCGGTGGCGGCTGGTCACCGCGCCCCAGATCGCCCGCGGCGATTCGCGCGTGGCGAGCTCCGCCACCGCCGGCACCCACGTCTCGCCCCGGTAGGGCGCGAGCGCTGCGTCCTCCCAGAGCCAGACTCGCGCCGCCCCCCAGGCCGCCAGCTGCCCGAGGCCCTCGGGCGCCGCGCGGTCCGTGAGCCAGACGGCCTCGACCGCACCGCCGACCTCGCCCGCCCAGCGGCGGGCCTCGCCGATCAGCTCCGCGGTGACCTTCTTCGGTTGTCCCTGCCGATCATCCTCGACCACGCACCAGAACGCGCCTGCCATCGGGGTCTCCCGTGCCTCAGATCGCCTTGATGTCTTCGCGGAGCGTCCGGACGAGCTCTCGCGCCATGTCCTTCGGGTCGCCGGTGAGGATGCGCCCCGGCGGGCGGGGCGGCAGGGCCTCGAGCGCCACCACCTCGAGCGCAGGCGCCACCGCACCGAAGCCGGCTGCCTGGAGGTCGGCAGCCTTCAGATCCTTGACCTCCTTCTTCTTGGCGCCCATGATTCCCTTCAGCGTGGGGTACCGCGGCTCGTTCATGCCCTTCTGAGCCGTCACCACGCACGGGAGCGGCACGTCGAAGACCTCGAGGCCGCCTTCCACCTGGCGGCCGAGGCGGATGTTCTTCGCGTCCTCCGAGACGACCTCCTCCATGATCCACGACAGGCACGGCCACCCCAGGACCTCGGCCACCTGCGCTCCCGTGGCTCCCATGTCGTCGTCGATCGCCTGGCGCCCGGACAGCACGAGCTGCGGGCTCTCCAGCTTCACCACCGCGGCCAGGGCCCGGGCCGCGGTCAGCGTGTCCGCGCCCTCGAACGCCGGATCGTTCACGTGGATGGCCCGGTCGGCGCCCATCGCCAGGCACGAGCGCAGCGCTTCCTTGGCCCGCTCCGAACCGAGGGTCACCGCGACGACCTCGTCGCCCGCCTGATTCCGCTTCTCCTTGATCCGGAGGGCCTCCTCCAGCGCGAACTCGTCGTAGGGGGAGACGATCCAGGTGATCCCGGTCTGGTCGATCGTGCGGGAGTCGCTCCCGACCTTGACCTGGGTCGCGGTGTCCGGGACCTGTTTCACGAGGACGAGCATCTTCATGCGTCGGGCTCCTTTGAGCGTTGCGACTCGGGCGATCCCGGCTCCGGCTGGTAACGCATTGATTTTATTCACGCCACACGCCCGAAGTCAATGACGGGAGCCACGAAATGCCCGCTGCGGCGGCGCCTGGGCGCGTACAATCCCGCATCGAACGCGGCGGATTCGCCCACGATGACGCACGACCACTCGGCCTCGACCGCATGGCCCGATCCCCGGGCGCTCGTGCCCTCGCTCGACGCCGGCGCCGCGGAACACTTCCACGGCGACGACCGCCACGCGCTCCGCGCGACACTCGCGCGCGCCATGCGGTCGGATGACATGATCGTCGCGGACGGGCTCCCGGTCGGACGTGTCCTCCCCTGGGGGTCGGTCGCGCTCTATCGACCCGATCCGGCGGCGCCGCTCCGGCATCGCGTGCTGGACCTCGATCCGCAGGGTCGGATCACGGTCGTGCTCGATCGTGCGCCGGGGGGCGAGCTCCGCGAAGCCTGGGTGAGCCTCCCCGACGGCAGCGCGGTCGGCCTCAGCCCCGGCGGGGCGCAACACCCCCTCTGGGGAGCGTCGGACCGGCTCGTGCATGCGGCGCCAGGCCGCGCGCCCCAGCCGCTCACCGTGGCGGGCGCGGTCGCCTGGCGCGCCGTCGACCTCATTCCTCCCGTCGCCGAGCCGGGACGGCTGCCGGCCGGAGCGGGCGGCGCGCTGCTGAATGTCCTCGCGGCGCTGGCGCACGACCAGGCACGGCCCGCGCTCCGGTATCGCGGGCCGTTCCCGACCGAACAGCTCTTCTGGAGCCTCACCGAGTCGTTTCGCTTCGTCGGGGGCCCGGGCGCCCTCCCGCGGTTCGTGGCGGACGCCGAGGGAACGTTCGCGCGAGGCGCGTCCGACGAAGTGGCGGTCGATTGGCTGCCTGCGCCCCACGAGCGGCGCATCCACCCGGATGGGCTCGTCGTCCAGCTCCGGGACGGCGTCGAACGCATGGCCTGGCAGGGCCGCGCCTACCACCGGCGCGAGTGCCAGGAGCTGCGGCGACGCGAGCACCGCGTCGTGCGCGTCGTGGAAGCCGGCGGGCACCGGCGTTACGTCGCGTCGCTCGAGGCGCTCGGGCAGGTCATCGAGGACCACCTGACGCTCGACGAGCGGGCGGAGGTACTGGAGCGGCATTCGCCCGGGCTCGACCCGCCCGGTGTGGAGCCTCTCGCCGGGCCGTGGCGCGAGGCGCTCGGGACGCTCCTGCCTCTCGAAGCCACGCCGCTTCTCGCGGGGGCCATCGAGGCGGTCTGGCCCGGGATCGCCATCGGGTGGGGACCGGTTCCGGGCGATCTCGTCGACGCGAGCGGGGCGACGCTGCGGCTGTCGCCGAAGCTCGTGCGTGCCTTTCGGTCGAGGCACCGGACCGCGGAGGCGAGCGAGCGGCGGGCGCTGGCGCAGGAGCTGGTGCGCGAGATCCTCGGATTGATCGGGCCCGCCGTCCGCGCGGCCGCGTCGGCGTGGCTGGAGGCGATGCCCGCGACGCGTCAGGAGGCCGAGCTGGATGCGGCCGCCCGCCGCGACCGGGTCGCCATGGCTCGGGCGGCTCTCACCCCGCTTGGCCGTCTCCTGGACGGCCTCGAGCGGGGGGCGGGACTACCGGAGTGAGGGGCTACTGAGTCGCGGCCGTCTTCTGCGTGCGCGGAAGCGCCCGGGTGCCGCTCAGCTCGACGTAGGTCGAGCTGCTGAACGCGCCGCCTTCCCAGATCCGCACCTGAAGCGAGGACTCCCCCTTCTCGTACAGCTGGATCGTCCCCAGGTTCGGGAAGGCCGACGTCCGGGTCAGGCGCCAGCCGTTCCCCAGGAGACCCTCCTGGATCGACAGCACGAGGCTCCCCGGCTCGAACGAGCTGGAGTACATGAGCCGGGCGGCTCGCACCGTCTCGGACTCGATGACCGCCGATTCGCCGGGCATGTACGTGAGCCCGCCCGGCAGCGGGATGTCCATGAACTCGCTCCGGATCGGCGGCACGCCCTTGGTGGACGAGCAGGCAGAGAGAAACAGCGCGAGGGCTATGGCTGCGGTGGCGAACGTTGTATGTCTCATGGCGCCTACGCTAACAACCCGGGCCGCAGCGCTCCAAGCTTTTTGCGTGGGCGCGCGCATCGTCGGCCCGGTGCGCGCGGCGGTTGGCGCTCCGGAACGCGGACGGTATCCTTGCCGCGGCGCCTCGGAGCGAGCTGTTCCGGACCCCGTGCGCGGCGGCGCCCCGCCGTTCAAAACGAGCCCGGGAGGGATGTGGCGGTGACGTGGCCCCCTGAACACGGCGCGAGCGACCCGGCCCGCCCGTGACCCGAGCGATCCGCGCCTCGCAGGCGCTCCTGATCAGCGGCGCGGCGGCGCTCGCCACGGGGGCCGCCCTGTGGAAGCTCTGGTGGTGGGCCGGCTACCCGGCCGGGGTCTTTACGCCCGGTCTCGATGGCCACGGCCCGGATCCCTAGGCGTGGCCCCGGCTCCTCGCGCTCTGGGTCCCTGCGGGCCACGCCGCCGGGCCGCTACGCGGTTGTCGTGCGCGCGGGCGCCCAGGCGACGGACGGCGCGCCGTCGCTGGTAGTCCGGCTGGGCGCGGAGCGGGCGCTCGACGTCCCGCTCGAGAGCGCGATGCCGCCGGTGTGGCGGGAGCACGACTACCGGGCCGAGGTCGACTGGCGGGGCGGGCGACTGCCGATCCGCGTCGAGCTGGGTCGGATCTCCCGGCAGAATCCCGCGCGATTCGCCTACGTCGACGCGATCGAGATCCGGCGACTCGCCCCCTAGGGCGCGGGGGCCTCAGGCCCTCCCCGCCACGCCCCGCGGGCGTGTCCGCCGCTCCCGCCGGAGCCGACCGAGGGCGCCGATGGCGCGGCGCGCAAGCCACACGGTGAGCAGCGCCGCGCCGGCCACCGCGACGAGCCCCACCCCGAGCGCGACGAGCGGGTGCGCGAGCGCGATCCAGACCGCGCCCGCCACGAGCCCGTTCTCGAGCAGGCTGATCAGGACGTTGGACACCGGCTCCGGGCTCGCATTCACCACGAGCCGTGTGCTCGCCTTCGCCGCGTGCGTCGCGAGCGTCGCGCCGCCCAGCAGGAGAAGGGCCAGCACCTCGGCGGCCGGGGAGAGCTCGCCCAGGGCGCGGCTCGCCAGGAGCGCGCCGCCGACCGGGCGGATGACGGTATGGACGGCGTCCCACATGGAGTCGACCACCGGGATCTTGTCGGCCAGGAACTCGACCAGGAGCAGCACGCCCGACACGCCGAGCACGACGGGGTCGGCCAGCACGCCGAGCGACGCCCACGCCGGGGCCAGGTGGACCCACCCCATCCGGATGGCGAGGCCCGATACGAAGACCGCGCCGTACAGCGAGAGGCCCGAGGCGACGGCGAGCCCGACGGCCGCGCCGAGGGGGCCCGCGACCTCCACCGCCGGTCTACCCCTTGTCCTGCGCCAGCTCGTGGGACAGGCGGATCAGCGCCTCCAGCTTGCCGCGGGCGGCGCCGCCGTCGATCGCGTGGGCGGCGAGCTGGGCCCCCTCCTTGAAGTCCCGGGCGCGGGCGCCCGCGACCAGGGCCGCGCTCGCGTTCACCAGGACGATGTCGCGCCGCGCGCCCGGCTCGCCGGCGAGGATGCGCCGGATGATGTCCGCGTTTTCCTCCCGGTCCCCGCCCCGGAGGTCGGCGATCGTCGCGCGCGGCACCCCGAAGTCCTCCGGGCGGATCGTGTTCGCCCGGACGACGCCCTCGCGGACCTCGGCGGCCCAGCTGTCGCCGGTCGTCGAGATCTCGTCCAGGCCATCGGCGCCGTGCACCACGAAGGCGCGGATCGTGCCGAGCTCGGCGAGGACGCGCGCCAGGGGCTCGACGAGCGCGCGGCTGTAGACGCCGATCACCTGCGCGTTGGCGCCCGCGGGGTTGGTCAGGGGGCCGAGGATGTTGAACGCCGTGCGGATGCCCATCTCCCGGCGCGCCGGCATCACGTGCTTCATCGCCGTGTGGAGGAGCGGCGCGTAGAGGAACCCGATGCCGACCTGGTCGATGCACTGCGCGACCTTGGCCGGGCTGAGATCGAGGCTCACGCCGAGGGTCTCGACCACGTCCGCCGACCCGCAGAGGCTCGAGACCGAGCGATTCCCGTGCTTGGCCACTTTGAGCCCCGCGCCAGCCACGACGAACGCGGTCGCCGTCGAGACGTTGAACGTGCCCGACGCGTCGCCGCCCGTGCCGGCGGTGTCGATGAGCATCTCACGGTCCGTGCCGGCGAGCGCCGTGCCGACGTCCGTCCGCGTCCGCACCCGCACGGCCTTGAGCCGCATGACCTCCGCGAGGCCGATGAGCTCCTCGACGGTCTCCCCCTTCATCCGGAGGGCGGTGAGGAACGCCGCGACCTGGACGGAGGTGGCGGCCCCCGACATCAGCGCCTCCATCGCGGCGGCGGCCTCGAGCCGCGTGAGGTCGCGCCGCTCCACCAGGGTTCGGATCGCTTCCACGATGACGGGACTGGTCATGGCTCCTCCCTCCCCTATCCGGTTCCCCCGGCTCCCCGGAAGCTCGCGACCACTTCCTGCACATCCTCGAACCGGAAGGGTTTGGTCATCACGCGGTCGACGCCGTGCGTCTGCATCTCGTCGGGTTGGACCTCGACGCCCCAGCCGGTCACGAGCACGACCGGCACCTGGGGCCGGACCGCCTTCACGGCCTGGGCCACCTGCCAGCCGGACATGCCGGGCATCGCCAGATCGGTCATCACCAGGTCGAACGGGGTCTCGCGGAACCGGGCGAGCCCCGACGCGCCGTCGTCGGCCACGACGACCTGGTGGTGCTGCTGGCGGAGGATCTCCCCCAGCGTGTCGCGGACGAACGGCTCGTCGTCGATGACGAGCACTCGCACCGATTCGGTGCCCGTCACCGGCATCCGCGGCGCCGGCTCGGGCGCCGTGCGCCCTACGGGGAGCCGGATCGTGAACGTCGAGCCCGTGCCCTCTGCGGCTGTCCACCAGGATCTCCCCGCCGTGCCGCGACACGATGCCGTAGACCATCGCGAGCCCGAGCCCGGTCCCGCCGGGGCCCTTGGTCGAGAAGAAGGGCTCGAAGATCCGGCGCCGGACGGACTCGGACATCCCCACGCCGGTGTCGGCGACGATCACCTCCACCCGGCCGGCGCGCTCCCGCGTCGCGATGCGGATGTCGCCGCCGCGCGGGAGGGCGTCCACGGCGTTCAGGATCAGATTCGTCAGGACCTCGCGGAGCTCGGACGGCTGCCCGTCGACCGCCGGCACCACGGTGAGGTCCAGCGTGAGGCGGATCGGCACGCCCCGCGACTGCGACTCGTCCTGCCATCGCGCGCGCGTCATCTCCACGGCATCGCGGATCGCCTGGTTGACCTCGACGGTCTGGGTCGGCTGGTCGCGGCGCACCCGGGTGAACTCCTGGATCTGGCGGACCGTCTGGGCGCCGTCGAGCGCCGCCTGCTCGACGATGGCCAGCCAGCGCCGGAACGTCGGGTCCTCGAGCTTGCGCTGGAGGAGCTGCACGCGCCCCAGGATCACCGCCAGGACGTTGTTGAAGTCGTGCGCCACGCCCGAGGCCATCTCGCCCAGCGCCCGCAGCTTCTCCATCCGCACGAGCTGCTCCTGGGTGCGGCGCAGCTCCTCGAGCGCGCGCCGAGCCTCGATCTCGTGGGTCCGCGCGTCCTCGTAGAGCCGGGCGTTCTGGATCGCCACCGCCGCCTGCCCAACGAGAGCCCGCAGGACCACCTCGTCCGCCGCGTCGAGGGGCTGCCCCTCGCGGCCGCTGACCGCGAGCACTCCCAGCAAGTGGTCGCCGAGCATCATGGGGAAGCCGCTGAACGTCCGGGCCTCGTGCGCCAGGAGAACTTCACGACCGACGATCTCGGGATTTCCTTCCACGACGACGTTGATCAGGGCCTCGCGTCGGTCCGCCACGATCCCGATGCCACCCTGGCCGAACCTCAGGCGAGCGGGAAGCTGCTCCCGCATTTCCGGGGCTCCGTGGAAGGCCCGGCGCACCAGGGTCCGTTCGGTCTCGTCGGCGAGCCAGGTGGTCGCGAGCGGCGCGTCGCACAGCGTCCCGGCCGCCCGAGTGATCTCGTCGAGGACGTCGTCCAGGCGAAGCGAGGCGGACACCGCGCGATTCACGTGGCTGAGCCGCTCGAGCCGCTCGACCTGGCGGCGCGTCGCGTCGTAGAGCCGCGCGTTCTCGATCGCGACGGCGGCGAGCGTCGCGAGGGACGTCAGCGTCTGCACCTCGGCGGCGGTGGGCTCGTGCGGCTCCCACCAGTAGGTGGCCAGACATCCGAATGGCGCGCCTTGCGTCAAGATCGGCACGGACAGCACGGCGCGGTATCCCTCGCGCTCGACCAGCTCGCGCATGGAGCTGCTCTGCACGCGGATTTCGGCTTCCATCAGATCCGCGGCCCACACCGGCCGGCGCTCGGCCACGGACTGGGCGGACGGTCCCTGGCCGAGCGGCACCGCCATGTCCCGGACGAACTCGGGCGACAGCCCGGCGCCGCGCGCGTAGCGGATGAGGCCGTCCGGATCGAGCCGGAAGATCCCGCACGCCCGCACGCGCATCAGCTCCAGCACCCGCTCGACGATCCGATCGAAGACCCGGTCCGGGTCCAGGGTGGAGCTGATCAGCCGGCCGACCTCGAACAGGGCCCGCGCCTCGGCCTCCCGGTCCCGCGCCTCCTGGTAGAGGCGCGCGTTCGCGACCGCGACGGCCACCATGCGCGCCAGGTCGGTCCCCAGGCTCACGTGCTCGTCCGAGAGCTCCGCGGGCTGGCTCCAGAACCCGTAGACGATGCCGACGATCTCCTCTTTCAGCCGGACCGGGACCGCGAGCATCCCGCGGATGCCTGCCTGCTGGATCTCCGGGATGAGGGTCTGGGTGATTCGCGGGTCTCTCCCGTAGTCGCTCGTGCGGAAAGTCTGGCCGTGCCGGAGCACCCAGCCGGTGCCGCCCTGGCCCGGGCCCACGACCAGGTGGCGGAGCGCATCCGCTCCGAGCCCGACGCGGGCGGCGACCCGCATCGTCCCACGCCGGGTCATGAGGCCAATGGCGCCGCCGTCCGCCCCGAAGAGCGCCCGGACGCCTTCCGCCACGCCCGCGAGCACGGTTCGCAGGTCGAGTGACGCCGCCAGGGTCTGCGTGATGTCGGCGAGAGCCTCGGCCGTCTCCTGGCGGCGGCGGATCTCGCCGAAGAGCCGCGCGTTCTCCAGCGCCAGCGCGGCGTGGGCCGCCAGGGTCTCCAGGAACTCCCGGTCTTCGGCCGGGAGCCGGAAGTCGACCGCGTGATAGATCGCGAGGACGCCCAGCACCCGGCTGCCGGCGAGTAGCGGAACCGCGGCGACCGCTCGGAGATCGAGGGACGCGACCCGGGTTCGCGTCTCGGACGAGAGCTCGATTTTCGGATCCCGCAGGATGTCCGAGGTCTCGATCGTGCGGCGGTCACGCGCGGCGCAGCCGACCACGCCTTCGCCGAGCGCGATGGATTGGAACCGCGAGCCGAGACCGAAGCCCCGGACGTACTGGAGGCGGTTCCCGTCGATGCGGAACATGCCGAACGCTTCCGCCTTCAGGATCTCGCGGCACTTCTCGGCGATCAGGTCGAGAATGCCATCGGCGTCTCGGATCGAGGCCAGGAGCTGACCCACCTCGGCCGCGGCCTTCACGCGCTCGGCGCGCGCGGAGGCCAGGCGGAGCAGGCGCGCGTTTTCGAGCGCGATCGATGCCTGGACGGCGAAGTCGCTCAGGATGGCCAGGTCGGCCTGCGTGAACGGCCGCGTGGACACGTCGCGCGCGACGACGATCACCCCGCGGAGCGTGCGGCCCGCCACGAGCGGCTGGGTCACGACGGCGCGGTGGACGTCGCGGAACCGCGGAAGCGCCAGCGGCGACTGCGGGAAGTCGTTGACGATCATGCCCAGACCGCGCGAGGCCGTCACGCCGACGACCCCCTCCCCCACCGCGATGGCCGTATCGCGCATCCAGTCTGGCCAGTTGAAGGCCGCGTGCGGGCGCAGCGCCTTGCCGGCCGCGTCGAGCAGATACACGCCGCCGGTGTCGGCATCCAGAAGCTCGGCGGCGCGGCGGCTGATCGTGGTCACGAGGGCGTCCGGGTCCCGCTGACCGGAGATCTCCCCCTCGATCTCCCGCAGGGTCTCCAGGCGGCGCAGCCGGCTCGAGGCGACCTCGAGGAGCGCCGCGCCCTCGACGGCCACCGCCGCGTGCGCGCCGAACGAGCGGAGGAAGTCCACCTCGAGCGGCGTGAAGTCGTGCGGCCGCCACGTCAGGAGGCAGAGCGCCCCGAGCACGCGATTCACCGCTGGCGAGCCGGACCCCGGCGAAGGAGCGCACGCCCTGGTCGCGCGCCCACGTCCGGTTGAAGATCCGCTCGTCGTCGGCGAACGACGGGACGACCACGGGCTCCGCGCTCCGCACGACCGCACCCAGGAGCCCTTCCCCGAGCGGCACGGTGCGATGGAGCTCCGCGCCGGCGTGGTCGGGGGGCGCGCCGATCTCCGTCGCGAGCCGGAGCTCGCGCTGGTCCTCGCTGGCCAGCCAGACGTGGACCAGGGAGCCGGGGACGAGCGTCGCCGCCGCGCGCGCCACGCGCTCGAGGACCTCGGGCAGACTGGCGCCCGCGGCCGCCGCGCCGGCCAGCTCGATCAGGGCCCGCTGGGCCACCGTCGCGCTGACCGGCGAGGCCGGGGGCTCGCCGGATGCGCTCGGGTTCACGGTCACATCCCGAGGTAGGCCTGCCGGACGTGATCCGAGCGAAGAAGCTCTTCGCGCGAGCCCACGAGCGCGACGACGCCGTTCTCGACGACGTAGCCGCGGCCGCACAGCGCGAGGGCCCGACGCACGTTCTGCTCCACGAGCAGAATTGTAGTCCCGCGGCGATTGACCGTGGCGACGATTTCCATGATGCTCCGGACGGCGATCGGCGCCAGGCCGAGCGAGGGCTCGTCCAGGAGGAGCAGGCGCGGCCGCGCCATCAGGGCCCGGCCGATGGCCAGCATCTGCTGCTCGCCGCCCGAGAGCGTTCCGGCGGCCTGCGGCGCGCGCTCCTTCAGGCGCGGGAAGAGGGCGAAGACCTCATCGAGCGTCTCGCGGCGCGCGGCCCGGGCCGCCGGGGTGCGGGCGCCCATCTCGAGATTCTCGAGGACCGTCAGGGACGCGAACACCTGGCGGCCCTCCGGAACGTGCGCCAGACCGAGGGCGACGATCTCCCGAGGGGTCAACCCCGCGAGCGGTCGACCCTCGAACAGGATGCGGCCCCCGCGCAGCGGGAGCAGCCCGGCAATGGCGCGCAGCGTCGTCGTCTTGCCCGCGCCGTTGGCGCCGATCAGGGCCACGCACTCGCCGGGGGCGACCTCGAGCGAGATCGAGCGCACCGCGAGCACGTCGCCGTAACCGGCGGCGACGCCGTCAAGCGCCAGCACGTTCACTTCCCACGGCGCCGTCGTATGCCTCGCCCAGGTACGCTTCCACGACTCGCGGGTCGCGCGCGATCGCGTCCGGCGCGCCCGCGGCGAGCACCTGCCCCTGGCTCAGCACCACGACGCGCCGGGACAAGGCCATGACCGCGCGCATGACGTGCTCGATGAGGAGGATCGCGATACCGCGCGCATTGATCGCCCGGCAGATCTCGATGATCCGCTCCGTCTCGGTCGGCGTGAGGCCGGCCATGACCTCGTCGAGCAGGAGGAGCCGGGGCTCGGTCGCCAAAGCGCGCGCGAGCTCGAGGCGCTTCCTGTCCGCCAGGGTGAGGCCGCGGGCCGTCCGGTCAGCCCGGTCCTCGAGACCCACGAGCGCGAGGACCTCGCGCGCTTTGCGGGTAGCGGCCCCGAACGTCGGCGTCCGGGCCAGCGCGCCCACCCGCACGTTCTCCAGGACCGTCAGACCCGGGAAGGGCTTCACGATCTGGAAGGTGCGCGCGAGGCCGCGCCGGCAGATCTCGTGGGGCCGGAGCCCGCGGGTCGTCGCGCCCTCGAACCGGACCTCGCCCCGGTCCGGCGCCGCGAAGCCCGAGATCAGGTGGAACAGCGTCGTCTTGCCGGCGCCGTTCGGCCCGATGAGCCCCACGATCTCGCCCGCCGCCATCTCGAAGCTCACCCCGGCCACCGCGTGGAGCCCGCCGAACCGCTTCCGGAGATCGACCACCTCGAGAAGGGCCACGTCACGCGCCTCCGGACCGGCGGCGCTCCCAGGCGCGCCGGAGCTGCGGATAGGCCCCCTGGGGGAGAAACAGCACCGTCCCGATCAGGAGCACGCCGTAGACGACGAGGTGAATCCCGGACCACCCGGGCCGGCTGAAGTAGATTCGAGCGATCTCGGCCAGCGGCGAGAGGATGAACGAGCCCAGGAGCGGCCCCAGCAAGGTGCCGGCGCCGCCGATGACGGGCCGGATGATGATGTCCACCGAGAGCGGGATGCCGAACACCGCGTTCGGCTGGAGGGAGAAGAGGTAGTTCGCGTAGAAGGCCCCTCCGAGGCCGGTCATGAACGCGGACAGGACGATGGCGCAGAGCTTGTAGCGGAAGGTGTCGACGCCCAGGGCCTCGGCGGCGTCCTCGTCCTCGCGGATGGCCACGAGGTAGGCGCCCAGGCGGCTCCGCTCCACCACCGCGACGACCCCCGTCGCGAACAGCATCAGGGCCAGGGCGAGATAGTAGTAGGCGCGGTTGTCCTGGAACTGGAGCTGCCAGGGGTTGCCGGTGAAGGTGATGTAGAGCCCGAGCGCGCCGCCCATGGCCTCGGTGTTGAGCGTGATGATCCGGCATACCTCGGCGAACGCCACCGTCAGGAGCACGAAGTAGAAGCCGCGCAGGCCGAACCGGAAGCCCAGGCCGCCGATGACGGCGCCCAGCGCGGCGGCGAGCAGCCCGCCGATCACCATCCCGATCCAGGGCGAGAGCCCCCAGTGCATCGAGAGCAGCGTCGTCGCGTACCCGCCCACGCCGACGAAGGCGGCATGGCCCGCCGAGAGCTGGCCCGCGTAGCCGCCGAGCACGTTCCAGGCCTGTCCGAGATAGGCGTAGAAGAAGATGAAGATGAACACCGTGACGGCGTAGGAGCTCAGCACCGCCGGCAAGATCAGCAGCGCCACGATGGCCGCCGCCCCGAGGAGCAGCGTCCCCGGCTGCACCGACGCTCCCGCGGGGGCGCTCACGCCCGGCGTCCGAAGAGACCGGCGGGCCTCAGCAGGAGGATGAGGATGAGGAGCCCGAAGCTCACGAGCTCCTTCATCGACGGCGACAGGAACAGCGCGCCCAGCGACTCGGCGACCGACACGATCAGGCCGCCCGCGAACGCGCCCGGCAGGCTTCCCATGCCACCGATGATCACGATGTTGAACGACGTCACCGAGGCCGGCAGCCCCGCCGACGGCGAGAACGGGAGAATCGGCGCGACCAGCGCCCCCGCCGCCCCGACGCAGGCCGCGCCGATGCCGAAGGCCGTGGCGTAGACGCGCCGGACGTCGGTCCCCACGACCAGGGCGCCGTACGGGTTGTCGGCGGTCGCCCGCATCGTGCGCCCGAGATCCGTGCGGCGGAGAAAGAGCCACAGCCCGGCGGTGAGCGCGACGGCGACCGTGAACGCGACCAGGCGTGCCATGTCGATGAACACCGGGCCGAGCCATAGCGTGACCCGGCTGAGCGATGAGGGCGCGCGCTGGGGCTCCGGCCCGAACGCCACCAGCGCCACGTTCTCGAGCACGAGGCCCACGCCGAGGAGCAGGAGGATCTGCATCTCGTGCGGGGCGTCCCGGACGCGGTCCACGAGCCCCCGCTGGACGAGGACTCCCAGCACGAACAGCGCCCCGGCGGCGAGCGCGAAGCCGAGGGTGGGGTCGAGGCCCAGGCGCGTGGCCAAGAGCCACGCGAGGTACATGCCCCAGACCATCATGTCCCCGTGGGCGAAGTTGACGATCCGCATCACGCCGAAGATCAGGGTGAGGCCCACCGCCATCAGGCTGTAGACGCCGCCGAACAGGACCCCGCTGAGGAGGCCCTGGGCGATCAGCGTGAGGTCCATCGGCGGCGACGCGGAGCGGAACGGACCGGTCGGGAGCGGATCAGGCTGGCCGGGTCACCGCTTCGGCCGGGGCAGCACGAACTTCTGCTCGGCGGCGGTCTTCGGCCAGACCACCACGGGCTTCTGCCCCAGGATCTGGATGGTGGCGCTCGAGGCGTTCGCGTTGTCGCCGGTCTCGTTGAACGCGACGGGCCCGGTCATCACCGCCAGCCCGCCCGTGAACTGGCTCTTCTTGATGGAGCCCACGACGGCATCGGGATCCCACTTGTCGAGTTTGAGGCCGTCGCGGCCTGCGCGCTCCAGCACGTCGCCGATCAGCAACATGCCGTCGTAGGAGAAGACGGAGTTGGTGTCGAACGTCTTGCCCTTGGGATTCGTCGCATCGGCGGTCCGCTTCGCATATTCGTCGGCGACCTGTCGCGCCCTGGGGTTCTTGAAGTTCGGCCAGGGCACGTTGTCCATGACGAACTCGATCTGGTCCTTGAGCTTGGCGATCTGCCCCGCCTCGTAGAGTCCCGGGCTCCCCGGGCTGATGATCCCCATGGCCTCCACGCGCTGCTTCTCGATCTCCGGCAGCAGCAGCAGCGCGCTCGCCGGCCGCGTGATGGGCGCGATGATGTCGGGCTTCGCCGCCTTGAGCTTCGAGACCTCGGTCGACAGGTCGGCCGGGGGCTCCGGCCAGGGGATGACCTCGACGATGTCCCACGCCGGGCTCGCCGCCTTGTGGGCCGCCTGGAACGATCGCGCCTGCACCTGGCCGAACAGGTCGTTGGCGTAGAGGAGCACGACGCGCTTCGGCGAGATTCCCGCGTCCTTGAAGATCTCGCTCATGTACTGCACGGCGCGCTCGCCGAACATCGTCGCGGTGGGGAAGACGCGGTAGACGTACTGGACCTTCTGCTGGCCCTCCTTCACGGACTTGGCGACGTTCGCCGTGATCGGATCGGCGGCCGAGACGTCGACGATGAAGGGCACGCGCCGCTGCTGGGCGACCGGGACCACGGCGTTCGTATCCCCGGAGCTGAAAGTCCCCATCAGCATCTGGGCGCCGGCGTTGACGAGCCGCTCCGCCTCCTGCCGCGCGACCTCGGGTTTCGACTGCGTGTCCCCGAGCACGAGGTCGAGCTTCGCGCCGCCGAGCGCCTTCACGCCGCCGGCCTGGTTGATGGCCTCGGCCGCGAGCTGGGCGCCCGCCCGGCACGCCTGCCCGGGCTCGGCGAGCGGCCCGGTCACCGTGTGGAGCACGCCGACCTTGATCGCGGGCGCCTGGGCGCGCAGGACCGCCGGGAAACCCAGCACCGCCGCGCCCGCGCCCGCCACGAACGAGCGTCGGCCGACCCCCTGCCTTGCCTTCATCCCCGCCTCCCGCCTCGCACCCCTCACAGGCCCAGCAGCTCGCGCGCGATGACGAGCCGCTGGATCTGATTGGTGCCCTCGTAGATCTGCATGATCTTGGCGTCGCGCATGAAGCGCTCCACCGGGAACTCGCGCGTGTAGCCGACGCCGCCGAACACCTGGACCGCGTCGGTGGCGACCTTCATCGCGGCGTCGGCGGCGAAGCACTTCGCCATCGAGGCCTCGAGCACGGTGCCGGAGACGTCCCGGTCCACCAGGCTCGCGACATGGTGAACCATGAGCCGCGCGCCGTGGACCTGCATCGCCATGTCGGCGAGCATGAACTGGAGCCCCTGGAACGCCGCGATCGGCTTGCCGAACTGGCGGCGCTCCTTCGCGTAGGCCGTGGCGGCGTCGAGAGCAGCCTGGCCGACCCCGACCGCGGTCGCGCCGGTCATCGGCCGCGTGTAGTCGAGGGTCCGCATGGCGATCCCGAAGCCCTCGCCCTCCTCGCCCAGGCGGTTCTCCACGGGGACCTCGCAATCCTGGAGATGGAGGGCGACCGTCGGCGACGCGCGGATCCCCATCTTGCGCTCCTGCTTGCCGACCGCGAACCCGGGAAATCCCGGCTCGACCAGGAATGCCGTGATGCCTTTCGGGCCCTTGCTCGGATCGACGGTGGCGAACAGCGTGATGACGCCCGCGTGCGATCCGTTCGAGCACCAGAGCTTGGTGCCGTTGAGAACGTACCGGTCCCCGCGCCGCACGGCCGTGGTCCGGAGGGAGGCCGCGTCGGAGCCCGCGTCGGGCTCCGAGAGCGAGTAGGCGGCGAGCATCTCGCCCGCCGCGATCCGCGGGAGGTACCGGCGCTTCTGGGCCTCGGTCCCCGCCAGGAGAATGGGATACCCGCCGAGCGGAGTCGCGCCCCAGTTGGTCGCGGTCGCCGCGCACGCCCACGCGATCTCCTCGGCCACGAGGGCGACCGCCAGCGCGCCCATGTCACTGCCGCCATAGGCCTCCGGCAGCCAGATGCCCATCAGCCCCTGCTGGGCGAGGAGCCGCATGGGCTCCTCCGGGTAGGTCTCGGTCTCGTCGTGATGCGCCGCCACCGGGGCGATCTTCTCCCGCGCGATGGAGCGCGCGAGCTCCATCACCATCCGCTGCTCGTCGGAGATGTAGTAGAGGTGCATGGCCTACTCCTGTTCCGCGACGCGAAGGGAGCGTCTCGCCCCGCGCCTTCCGACGGTCACCGGAGTTTGAAGCTCCGCAGGATGGTGTCGAACGTCACGGTCTCGGCGTCGAATTCGGTCGCGAGCGCCTGGCCCACGACCACGAACGCGCGGCGGTCCTGGAAGGTGCAGAGCGCGGTCGCGCGCACCTGCGCCCCGTCCACGTAGCCCTTGAAGTCGAGCCGCGCCGCCGGACGGCCGTCGACGCGGATCGGGCGGGTCGGCATGACGTTCTCCGGATCGTTCATCCCGCTCCGGAGCCGCTCGCAGGCCTCGACCACGTCCCCGGGCGGCCGCGGCAGGTCCTGCACCGCCAGGATGACCTGCGGCGACACCTCACGGCCGAGGGTCGGGGACTTCGACACGATCACCGCGAACCCGGCCGTCTTCACGGGATCGGCGTCCGCCGGCGGCGCGCCCAGCCCGGCCGCCTTGCGGGCGATGTCCATGACCGTCGAGGCGGTGATGAAGTGCCAGCGGGGAGGCTTCTCGATCTGGATGCCGTAGCGGGGGTTCTGGTAGCGGTCGCCCTCGATCCGGTCCTGCGCCCGCGCGGGCGCGGTGGCAACGGCGACCATGAGAAGCAGGGCGAGCGCTCCGAGCGACCGCGGGCGGCAACGCATCAGCGTCGGTTATCGCGCCGGGTGGTCGTAGAAGCCCTTCCCGCTCTTCCGGCCGAGGTGTCCGGCCAGGACCATGCGCCGGAGGAGCGGCGGCGGGGCAAAGCGCGCCTCGCGGAACTCCTGGAACATCACCTCGGCCACGTACAGCGTCGTGTCGAGGCCCACCAGGTCCAGGAGCGTGAACGGGCCCATGGGATAGCCGCACCCGAGCTTCATCGCCTGGTCGATGTCCTCCTTCGAGGCGACGCCCGACTCCAGCAGGCGGACCGCCTCCAGGAGGTAGGGCACGAGCAGGCGGTTCACGATGAAGCCCGTGGTGTCCTGCGCCGCGACCGGCGTCTTGCCGAGCGACTGGATGAAGGCCCACGCGGTCTTGATGGCCGCGTCCCCCGTCAGGATCGTGCGGATGACCTCGACGAGCTTCATCACGGGGGCGGGATTGAAGAAGTGGAGCCCGAGCACCTGGGCGGGACGCTTCGTCGCGGCGGCCAGCTCCGTGATCGTGCACGACGAGGTGTTCGACGCCAGGAGGGCGTGCGGCGCGCAGACGCGGTCGAGGCGGGCGAACGTCTCCTTCTTGATCACCGGGTTCTCGGTGATCGCCTCGATGACGAGGTCGACGCCTGCCAGGTCCTCCACACGGAGCGTCCCCGTCAGGCGCCCCCGCGCGGCATCGCGCTGCTCGGCGGCGAGGCGCCCCTTGTCGACGAGGGTATCGAGGCCCCGCTGGATGTTCTGGAGCCCCCGATCGAGCAGGCCCTGGTCCGCCTCGACGACCGTGGTCTGATATCCCGACTGGGCCACGACCTGGGCGATCCCGCCGCCCATGAGCCCGCATCCGACGACGCCGACCTTCGAGATCGTCATCCGTCCGTCGTCCCGCGGAGCCCCTAGAGCCGGATGCCGGTGTCGGCCGAGCGCCGCGGCGTCGGCATGCCCGGCGCGCCTGGTGTCCCGTGGTGCATCCCGCCGCTCAGCATCGACTGGAGGCGCGCCGCTGCTCCGCGGTGAGCACGGCCTTCCCCTGCTCGACCGCGCGGAGCCGCGCGATCCGGAGGTCGACCCGGAGCTGCGCCACCTCCCGGGTCTTGGCCTCGGCCTTGGCGAGGTCCACCGGATCCTGCTCGAGGAGCGTCCCGAGGTCGAGCTCGGCGACGCGGATGTCGGCGTCCCGGCGGATCGCCTCCCGCGCGAACTCCCCGCGGATGGCCTCGAGGCGCGTGACCTGCTCGGGGGTGAGCCCGAGCTCGGTCCGGTGATGGAGCATGATGGTGATGAGGGGCCGCTCCACTGGGTCCCCCATGATCCGCCCGGGCATTCCCATGGCGCCGCGCCCTTGCTGGATCTGCTGGACGAGGTCGGCCCCGAAGCTGCCCAGGCGCCCCGCCAGCTCGTCGACGAGCCGGCCAGCCTCTTCGAACGGGCCCGTGGGGGCCGCCGCGCCGGCCGTCGCCACGAAGGTCGCCGGCACCACCGCGATCAGGAGGACGAACACCATCGCTTTCATCACCGTCTCCTACCGTCCCCGCGCGCCCCGATCAGTCGTAGATGATCAGGGACGTCACCGGATAACCCTTCAGCTTCGCGCGCCCGTGGAGGAAGGCCAGCTCGATGAGGAAGGCCAGCCCGACCACGACGCCGCCGCACTGTTCGACGAGCCGGAGGGTCGCCGCCATCGTGCCGCCGGTGGCGAGCAGATCGTCCACGATCAGCACCCGCTGCCCCGTGCTGACCGCGTCCTCGTGCATGGCGAGGGCGTCCCGTCCGTACTCGAGCTCGTACTCCACCTGGATGGTCTTGGCCGGGAGCTTGCCGAGCTTCCGGACCGGAACGAACCCGGCGCCGAGCTCGTGCGCCAGCGCGCCGCCGAAGATGAAGCCCCGGGACTCGACGCCCACGACGATCTCCACGCCGGACTGGATGTAAGCCGGTGGCCAGCTCGTCCAGGACGCACCGGAACGCCTTCGGATCCTTCAGGAGGGTCGTGATGTCCTTGAAGAGGATGCCCTCCGTGGGGAAGTCCTTGATGTCCCGGATCTTGGCCCTCAGCTCGGACACGTCCATGTCGAGTTCTCCCCCTCCGGGACTGGCGACGGACACACCGCGACGGCCTCGGCGCCGCGCGGGGCTTCATCATAGCCTGCGGTTCCGAGGCGGCGCAACGAGTGCGCCGCCGGACGAGCCGCCGCTCAGGACGGCAGGCGGTCGTAGATCCGGTGCACGTCCCCGGCGTGGAACCGCGCCGTCTGGTTCGTCGGCGGGAGCGGCTCTTCGTAGAAGAACGCCGGCAGCTCGTCGTCGCGCTCGGTGAAGCCCGCCTGCCGGTTGAACTCCCACTCCAGCCGGAGCGTGTCGCGGCCCAGCGCCTCGAAGAATTCCGTGGTGAGGGTCGTCCCGTGCGCCGCGTTGATCGCGGCGGTGAGGAACTCGGTGTTGGGATTCGTCACGCTCTGGCCGAAGATGCACAGCCCGAGCGAGTCGTTCGCGGCGACCCGCGTCTGCTGGAGGAGGCTCTGGCTCATGAGGGTGTCGAGGTCCATCTCCCGGGTCTTGAGACGAGGGAGATTACCGGCCGTGTGGTCGGCCCCCTGGGCCGTCACCATCATCGTGATGCCTGTGGCCTCGACCACGCGCGGGTCGTAGGCGCTGATGGCCTGGCGCTTGATGACGGGCGTCCGCCGGGCGCCGTAGTGCGCGCCGACCCGGGCCGTCCCCTGGGCCCAGATCCGGCCGTTGTCCGTGCCGCGGGCGACCTCGCCGAGGCAATCCGCCATGAACCGGGCGTCGCCGAAGGCGCCGAGCCCGGCCTCCATCAGGACGGCCAGCATCGCCCCGGTCTCGATGGTGTCGACGCCGAGATCGTTGCAGATGAAGTTCAGCTGGGCGAGGTCGTCCGGCTCGGTGAGCCCGCAGTTCGATCCGAGGAGCCCGAGGGTCTCGTACTCGACCGGCGAGACCAGCTCCTTGCCGTTGGCGTCGTGGTACACGTTGCTGCACTGAATGACGCAGCCCGGCATGCAGGCGTGGGTCTGCTCGCCTCCGCGCGACGTGTTGAGGGGCCCGATGTAATCCGCGCCGAGCTTGAACCGCTCCCCGGCACTGGTGTCGGCGAGCCGGCCGGCGCTGAAGTTCCGCACCGGCAGCCCGCCCATGTGGTTCTGGACGTCGGCCATCCCCATGGTGCCGAGCTTCGCGTAGAAGTTCTCCACGATGCCGTCGGCCTGGAGCATCTTGGCGTAGTCCTTGACGGCGGCCATGACCTTCCGGCGATCGTGGAGCGGCGGGATGCGGTCCAGGTCGATCACGATCGCCTTGACGCGCTTGGATCCCATCACCGCGCCGACGCCGCCTCGCGCGGAGAGGCGCGACGGGCGGCCGTCCTTGTCGCTGAAGGCGATGCCCGCGATCAGGCCCTGATACTCGCCGACCGGGCCGCAAAGCCCGAGGGCCACCTTCTTCCCGTACCGGGCGTACAGCATCTCCGCCGCTTGGAAGTTTCCCTTGCCGAGATACGGCGTCGCGTCATCGAAGTCGATGGTCCCGTCCTGCCGGAAATGGAGGACCACCCACTCCGATGCCGCGCCGTGCAGCGTGAAGCCGGCGATCCGCAGCTGGCCCAGGCCGTAGCCGAACGTACCGCCGCCGTTCGCCTCCTTGACGCCTCCCGTCAGCGGGCTCTTGCAGCCGACGCTCGTGCGGTTGGCGTTCGAGAAGGTGGTGCCGGCGAACGGGCCGGCCGAGAAGATCAGGGGATTGGCCGGGGACAGCGGGTCGACCGTGGCGGCCCCGAGCTCCAGCAGGGTCTTCGCGATGAAGTACCGGCCGGCCCGCACGTTGTCTTCCCCCTGGACGTCCCGCTTGGCGATCGTGCGATCGGTCAGGTTGATGTCGTAGTAGATGCGCATCGACGGCTCCTCGTCACCCCGCCAGGGTGAGCACCGGGCGGTCCAGGTCCCCCAATTGATCGATCCGCGCTTCATCGAAGCGCGGCTCCTATCCTACCAGGCTCGTCCGTGAGGCGTCCGCGCTCGGTCCCGTCCGGACCGCGGCCAGCGGGCGGCCGTCAGGGCCGTCCGAGCCGGACCACGAGGTCGGGCAGGTCGGTGAAGCGCCGCAGCACGGCGTCGGCCAGCACCTCGGAGGCCAGGACGTCGGGCGCGAAGTGGATCGCTCGCATGCCGGCGCCCCTGGCGCCCGCCACGTCGCTCACCGCGTCGTCGCCCACGTGGACCGCGCGCTCGGGATCGATCCGCGCCTCGTCCAGCACTCGCCGGAAGATCGCGGCCGCGGGCTTGCGGACCCGCGCCTCGTCGGAGAAGACGAGGACGTCGAAGCACGGCAGGAGATCCGCGTCCTCGAGCAGCCGCCTGAGCACGCGCCCCGGCGTCCGGCCCGTGTTCGAGATCAGCCCCAGCCGGAGACCGCGGGCGCGGAGCTCCCGCACGGCCTCGACGGCGCCGGGCGTGATGTCCGGCCGGTGCGCGAGCGTGGGCTCCTGGTACGCGCCGGCGACCCGCTCGAGCGCCGGGACATCGAGCGCCGCGGGCAGCGCCGGGTCCAGCGCCTCGAGGAAGATCCGCAGCTGATCGTCCGGAGCCATGTCGCGGTGCTCCCGCCAGATCGCCGTGAACGCCTCGCCGGCCCGTTCATCCGCCGCGGCCAGCTCGAGTGACCCGTAGACGCGACCCGTTTCGGCCAGCGCCGCCGCCACCCCTTCCAGACGGAGGACGTGGGCGCGGCGGAGGCTGTTCCGAGTGTCGGCGAACAGGGTCTGCCAGAAATCGAGCGTGACGAGCCCGATCACCAGAGCTCCATCGCCCGGCGCGCGGCCGGCCTAGGCCTCGACGACCTTCAGGATGTGCGTGGCGACCGCGACCACCTCGCCGCGCTGGTTCGTCACGGTCACCTTGGCGAACGACTTCCGGGCCGCCTCGTCCCGCTCCGCGATCTCGTAGGTCACGGTCACCGTGTCGCCGATGAACACCGCGCCCGGGAAGCGGATGCGGTCGTAGCCGTACGACACGATCGTGCCCGGCAGGCTCGCGCACATCTTTGTGGACGCCTGCGACATGTACGCGACCATGAGGGCACCGTGGGCGATGCGGCGGCCGTACCGCGTCGCCTTCATGTACTCCTCGTCCACGTGATTCGGGCTGAAATCGCCGGAGATGCCGGCGAAGAGATACACGTCCGTCTCGCCGACGGTCTTCCGGACCGTCACCGTCTTCCCGATGGTCAGGGCCGCCATCGCGTCGGTCGCCGTACGCGTCGTCATGCCACTTCCTCCATCTGGGGCATCCCGGCTCAGGGATGCCCGATGTAGTCCATGCGGCCGCCGTCCACCGTCAGGATCTGGGCGGTCAGGAATCCGGACTCGGGCGACACGAGGAACGCCACCGCGTGGGCGATATCCTCGGGCCGGCCGATCCGGCGCACCATCGTCCGGGCGGCGATCGCCGCGAAGTCCGCCTCCGTCCGGCCCGCCGCCGCCATGTCCGTGAGGACGAACCCGGGGGCGATGGCGTTGACCGTGATGCCGTGGGGGCCGAGCTCCAGCGCGAAGCGCCGCGTCAGCACGACCACCGCGGCCTTGGTCGCGGCGTAGAAGGTCGTCCCGGCCATGGCGGTCCCCATCGCCGCGATCGAGGCCACGTTCACGATGCGGCCGGAGCGGCGGGCCTTCATGCCGTCGACCACCGCTCGCGTCACAGCGATGACGCCGTCGACGTTGATGCGACGCATCTCTTCGACCTGCGCGTCGTCGGCGTCACCGAGGTCGCCCCGATGGGACACGCCCGCGTTGTTGACGAGGATGTCCACCGCGCCGAGCGCGGACGTCACGCGCGCGACCATCTCGCGCACTCCGGCGGCGTCGGCGATGTCGGCCCGCACTGCGAGCGCCCGGCCGCCCTGCGCCTCGATCTCCCGGACGACCGCTTCGGCCGCCTCCGCGCGCTCGCGATAGTTCACGGCCACGGCCGCGCCGGCAACGGCTAGCCGGAGCGCGATGGCCCGGCCCAGGCCGCGCGAGGCGCCGGTCACCAGCGCCGTCCGCCCGTCAAGCGCCGCGCCGGCCGTCACAGCCGGAGCCCCGACACGACGTACCGCTGCGCGAAGAGGGTCACCACCAGCGCCGGGATCATCGCCATCACCGCGGTCGCGCTCATGAGATGCCACTCCACTCCAAGCTCGTGGACGAACTGGGCCATGGTCACCGTGAGGAGCGGTGTGCGGCTGCCCGTCAGGATCAGCGCGAACAGAAACTCGTTCCAGGTGAACAGCCAGCACAGGATCCCGAGCGCCATGATACCCGGCCGGGCCTGCGGCAGGATGATGCGGAGGAACGCCCCCCAGTGAGAGCAGCCGTCGAGATAGGCCGCCTGCTCGAGCTCCGGCTCCACGCCGTCGAAGAACCCCTTCATCACCCAGCTGAAGAAGCAGACGTGCACGGCCACGTGGGGCAGCAGGAGCCCGAGGTAGGTGTCGTAGAGCCCGAGGGCCTGGGTGAGGAGATAGAGCGGCATCACCCAGGTGATATACGGCACCGTCCGGAAGAGGTAGATGGCCGTGAACCAGATCTTGTTCGTCGCGCCCTTGAAGCGGGACAACATGTAGCCGCTCATCACGGTCACCTGGAGCGAGAAGAACGTCGCCAGCACGGCGAGAATCGCGCTGTTGACGAACGACTCCTGGATCTTCGGGGATTGCCAGGCCTTCCAGAAGTTGACCAGCGTGAGGTGGGTCCCCCGGTGGACGTAGAACACCTCGGACTCCGGCCGGAGGGCGGTGAGCGTCAGCCAGAAGACCGGGAAGAGAAACAGGCCGAGCACCCCGGCCAGCGCCAGGCCCACGAACGCCTGCCGCCACCCCCGCGCGAGGGCGCCCCCGCCACTCCTCCGGGCGGTCACCGTGACACCTCGGTGACCCGCCGGAGGCCCCAGTAGAGCACGAGCCCCACCACCATGATGATGACCGCGCCGATCAGCGAGGCGGCCGCTCCCCGGTCGAGGTTCAGGAAGACGAACGCCTCCTTGTACGCGTAGATGCTGAACACCTCGGTCATTCGTCCCGGCTCGCCCTTCGTGATGGTCCACACCGTGTCGAACACGCGGAACGCGTCGATCGAGCGAATCACGATCGCCACGAGCAGCACCGGCCGGAGGAGCGGAAGGGTGACGTTGCGAAAGATCTGCCAGGCGTTGGCGCCATCGACCCGCGCCGCCTCGAACGGCTCGCGCGGCAAGGTCTCGAGGGCCGCCAGGATGATGATCACGTAGAACGGGGTCTGGAGCCAGACGTCCGTGAGGACGACGATGCAGAGGCTGAGCCACGGCTTCACGAGCCACGCCACCGGCGGAAAGCCGAGCGCCGTGACGATCACGTTCGCGATCCCGAACTGATCGTTGAAGATCCACGCGATCATGATCGACGCGACCACCGGCGCCACCATGAGCGGGAAGACGATCAGCGTCCGCACCAGGGTGCGGCCGGGAAACGGCTGCTTCAGCAGCATGGCGATGGCCAGGCCGAGCAGCACGCCGCCTGCCACCGAGGCGAACATGAAGAAGAAGGTGTTCGGGAGGACGACCCCCAGAAACTGGAGGTCGGTGAGGATCCGCCGGTAGTGGCGAAGACCGATGAAGGGGTGCTCCTCGTCGGTCAGGGAGAACCGCCGGAGGCTCGCGTCCACGCCCATCAGGATGGGGAGGACCTGGAACACGAGCAGGATGAGGGCGGCCGGCGCGATGAGCGTCAGCGTGAAGCGCCGCCGCTCCCGGAACAGCGACGCGGCGGACTCGCCGCCCGGCGAGCCGCCGCGTCTCAGGGTACCGTCCTGGACATCGGTCACGCGTCGGTCAGAGCGAGAGCGTCCGACGCTCCGCCGTCACTTCCTCCCAGGCTCTGACCGAACGCGACGGCCGGCTCACGCGCGCCTACTTCCTCATGACCTCGGACAGCTTCTGGGCACCCTCGGTCAGGACCTTCGGGATGTCCTCGCGCTTGCCGATGAGCGCCTTGGACGCGATGTCGGAGAAGGTCGCGTGCACCTCGGGCCACTGCTTGAAGTAGTACGCCGGCACGATGTGGTACGGCGCGTCGATCAAGCTTGTCTTCATCTGGGCGAAGAGGGGTTCCTCTTTGGCGAGCGCCAGCTGCACCTTCGTGATCGGGGGGATCCCGGCCGTCGACTTGAAGATGTCCCGCTGGACCTCCTCGGTCTCGCCCATCCACGTGAGGAGCTCCTTGGCGAGCTTCTTCTGCTCCGGCGCGTTCGCCTTCGGGATGGCCCAGAACCAGGCCGCACGCCAGGCGAGCCCCTTCCTGGTCGAGCTTGGACCCAGCGGGAACTTCCCCATCGCCACCTTCCCGGCCACCTTGGACGCGGCGGGATCGTTGTACTTGCCGTACAGCGGGGTGTCGTTCATGGTCATGAACGACTCGCCGGCCATGAAGATCCCGTCCGACTCCGTCCGCGTGTAGCTGACGAGCGCCGGGGGCGAGATCTTGTGCACGTTGATGTTGTCCCACCAGAACTCGATCGCCTCGCGGGCGCACTTGTCGCCGAGCATGCTCTTCCAGTCGTTCTTCGCGAGGACGTCGTTGTCCCGCTCGTTGTACGGCGAGAAGAGGTCGCAGTCGTTCGTCCACAGCGACCAGAGGAGGGTGAACCACGTGTGCGGGTACTTGAGCCCGCCCACGAAACCCCACTTCACCTTGCCCTCCTTCTGAAGCTTCTGGGACACCCGGACGAGGTCCGCCCAGGTCTTCGGATACTCCGCCTCGGTGATGAGGTCCTTCCGGTAGAAGAAGACCCCCAGCGTCTCGTTGAACGGAATCGCGGTCGCGGCCCGCTTTCCGTCCGGCTGCTTCCACAGCATCGCCGGGTCGACGAGCACCTTGCGGTCCATGGCGGCGAGGATCTTGACGTCCTCCACCGGCTCCATGAAGGCGCCCCACAGCTGGCCCCAGTCGTCGTTGTGCCAGATGATGTCGTACTCCTGGGACTTCGCGAGGAAGCTCGCGGTGAGCTTCTCGACGTACACCTCGTAGGAGATCGGGGTGGGCTTGATCTCCACGCCCTTCATCTCGCCCCACTTCTTCATCCACTTGAGCTGCTGCTCGTGGATCGGGTGAGGCATGTATGCGATCGAGAGCTTGCCGGCGGCGGCCGCCGGCCCGGCCAGGATCAGGAGCCACGCTCCCGCGGCCAGCGCCGCGAGCGTGCGGAAAGTAGGCCTCCGGAGCGTCGTCATGCGGCACCCTCCTCTCAGCGTGGGCCAACGTGGGGTCCGCCGTGGCGCGCGGCGTGATCGGTGGGCGCCGGTCCGGTCGGACCTGTCGGGAACTCCTGGTCGGGACTCTAGGCGACGCCTCGCGACGTTGTCAATGGGCGCGCCGCTGGCGCAGCCCCTGCAGCGCTCGAGTCGCGGTGAAGGGTCTACGTGATCTTCACGTTCCAGAAGACCGGCGCGGCGAACTTGGGGTCCTGCACGTTTTTTGTACGCGGTCGGCAATGACCACTCGCCCCACGGCACGTAGACCACCTCGTCGAGGGCGACCTTCTGAATCTCCTCCGCAGCTTCTGGCCCCATCGGGTCCGCCCGACCCAGTCCGTGGAGTGAGCTTGCTCAAGCTCGGGCGACTCGGGTCGACCGGGCCCGCATCTCTGAGCCGCGCCCGACGACGCCCGGGCTGACGGCCGTTGACTCGATTACTCCGCGCCGCCCATACGTGTGAAACAGGTTCCAGCCGCCCTTGTCCGGCGGGTCCTTGCGGGCACGGGCTGCGATGCTCGTCGACCAATCCATCCGCTGCAGGGTGACGTTGAAGCCGATGGACTGGAGCCGCTGGCGGGTGACGATCGCGGCCTTGTTGAAAACCGGCCGGTCGGTGACATGGATCACCACGACAGGCTGGCCATCGTAGCCTGACTCCGCGAGCCCGCGCGAGCATGTGAGGCGGACGGCCTGCGCAGAAGAGCCGTCCACGTTGACGCGGAACGTAGCGTGCCAGTCGGCCTCGCGTACTCGGCGATCGCGCCGAGCCGGCAGAGGCCCGCGTTGTTCACCAGGAGGTCGACGATGCCGAGCCCGTCGAGCGCCTCGGCCACCATGCGGCCCACGGCGCCGCGTTCGCCGACGTCCGGCGACGACGGGGGTGGCGCGCGCGCCGGTGGCCGCGACCTCCGCCGCCACCTGGGCGGCCCGCGCCGGGTCGACGTCGTTCACCGCGACGGCCCACCCGTCCCGCGCGAGGCGGAGCGCGATCGCGCGGCCGATCCCCGATCCGGCGCCCGTGACCAGCGCGGCGCCGCGGCCCGAGGACGATCCCGGAGAGCTCATCCCGCGCGCCCCGGTCAGATGACCCGCTGCTCGCGCAGCCGCCGCACCTCCGCGTCCGGATAGCCCAGCTCGCGCAGGATCTCCTCGGCGTGCTCCCCCGGCATCGGCGGAGGCCGCTCGACGGTGGCCCGGCCCGACGAGAGCTCGACCGGGAAGCGGAGGAGCCGCACCCGGCCGGCGACGGGATGGTCGATGTCCTCGACCGCGTCCGCCGCCTGGACCGCGGGATCGGCGAAGGCCTCCTCGTGCGTGCGGACCGGCGCGACCCAGACTCCGCGCGGCACCAGGAAGTCGACCCACTCCTGCGTCGTGCGGGTCCGCATCACGGGCTCCACGATGCGGGCGATCTCCTCCCGGGCCGGGAAGTTGTGCGCGACCGTCGCGTACGGCGCGAGCGCCGGGAGGTCCAGCGCGTCCCGCAGCGCCTTGAGCGGCGACATCGACAGGACGAGCCAGCCGTCCCGCGTCTCGTAGCAGCCGTAGGGACCCGGGTGGAACATGCTCGCGAGGCTGGTCGGGCTCTTGGCGAGCTGCGCCCCGTTGAGGAAGTAGGTGACGATCTCGAGCTGGAGATCGAGCGCCGCGCGCAGCATGCTCACCTCGACGTGGAGACCCAGGCCGGTGCGCGCCCGCTCGAGGAGCGCGGCCAGCACCCCCATCGCGAGGAGCGTCGCGCCATGCTGGTCGACGACGGCCGTCCCCACCGGGGTCGGCGGCTGCCCCGCGCGGCCGGAGATGCTCGCGAGACCCGAGAGGGCCTGGAGGAGGAGGTCCTGCCCCGGCCGGTCTCGGTATGGGCTCGACTCGCCGTACCCCGAGGCGGAGACGTAGACGAGCCGCGGGTTCCACGCCCGCACCGTCTCCCAGCCGAGCCCCAGGCGTTCCATCACCCCGGGCCGGAAGTTCTGGACCAGGACGTCCGCGCCCTCGACGAGGCGGCGCGCGATGGCCAGGCCGTCGGGGTGCTTGAGATCGAGGGTCAGGCTCCGCTGGTTGCGATGCGTGGACAGGAAGAAGGCGCTGACGCCGTTGAGATAGAGGTCGCTCCCGGCCCAGTTCCGCTCCCAGAGCGTGCCGCCCGGCGGCTCGATCTTGATCACGTCGGCGCCGAGGTCGGCGATGAACTGCACGCCCGAGGGCCCGAGCAGGAACTGGGTGAAGCTCAGGACCCGGACGCCCGACAGGACGGCGAGCGGCGGCCGACCGTCCACGCGTCAGGCTCCGGAGGGCCGGGAACCGGCGTGCCGCCGGTCGAGGAAGGCTTGCATCGCCCGGCTCGGCTCGCCCGTGGCATACGCGCGGGCGAACACGTCGGTCGAGAGGGCGACCGCGGTGTCCAGATCCACGCGGCGCCAGCGCGTGAGGAGCGACTTCTGAAGCCGGAGCGCGTCCGGCGGCAGCGCGAGCAGCCGATCGACCCAGTCCTGCACCTCGCGGTCGAGCGCGTCGTCCGCGACGGCCCGGTTGACGAGCCCCCAGCGCTCCGCCTCCACGGCGTCGATGGGCCGGCCGCCGAGGAGAAGCTCGGCGGTGCGCCCCCAGCCGATCAGGCCCGGCAGCAGCGCGGCCTGGATCACCGAGGGGATGCCCACGGTGATCTCCGGCATGCCGAGCCGGCACGAGGCGGCGGCCACCCGGAGGTCGCAGGCCAGCACGAGCTCGAGAGCGCCCCCCAGCACGTGGCCGTGGAGCCGCGCGAGCGTGGGCACCGGGACCTCCTCGAGCGCGCGCACCGTCGTGCGAAGGGCCCCGATGAGCATCCGCGCCCCGGCGGTGTCGAGACCGCGCATCGCCGCCACGTCGACCCCCGCCGAGAACGCGCGTCCCGCGCCCTCGAGCACGACGACGCGCAGCGCCGGGTCGGCGCCGAGCTCCCGGAAAGCGGCGCCGAGGGTATCGATGAGGGCCGGTGTGAGGACGTTCAGCGGCGGGCGCGACAGCGTGAGGCGGGCGACTCCCCTTTCGTGGGTGACGCGGAGCTCAGACACGCGACGCTAGTAGCGGCCCACGGCCGGGTCGACCTCGACGGACCAGGCGTCGATCCCGCCCTGCAGGTTCACGGCGGGGATGCCCTGGCGGCGAAGCCACTCGACGACGGCTGCGGAGCGCTGCCCGTGGTGGCAGTGCACGACGATCTCGCGCGTCCGGTCGAGCTCGCCGACCCGACGCGGCAGCTCGTCCATCGGGATCAGCCGCGCTCCGGGGATCGCGCAGATCTCGTGCTCCCACGGCTCACGGACATCCAGGATGGCGATGGGCTCGCCGGCGTCGACGCGGCGCTTGAGTTCGGATGGAGCGATCTCGGCGAAGGGTTCCACGAGGCCGGAGTGTACCCCGCGCGTCGCCGAGCGCCAAGCCGGGACGGCCAGACGCCGCAGCGATCAGGCGTCAGAGCCCTCGGGGCAGCGGAACGCGGAATCGAGCGGCGACGCTGCGGAGGTTCTCGATCGTCCCCGGGGGCAGCGGGACCCCGTGCTGACGGCGCTCCGCGGTGGTGCGATCCTCCGGCTCGCCGGGAACGAGCACCTCCGACGCGCCTTTCTCGCGCGGCAGGGCCCGGATGCCGTCGATCAGCCGGTCCACCTCGGCGCGGTACGCGGCCAGGTCGGTGAAGGCCCCGATGTCGACGGCGGCGACCACGCTGTTCTGGCGGTGGCGGTCGGCGCCGGCCTCGCCGGACAGAAAGGGGCCCACCAGCGGATTGCCGACCATCAAGCTCGTGAGGGTCTCGAACATCATGGCGAGCCCGGAGCCCTTGTAGCCGCCGAAGGGCAGGAGGATCTTCGCGCGGTTCGCGTCGGTCGTCGGGGCGCCGGTCTCGTCGAGCGCCCACCCCGGCGGCAGCGGGATGCCCTTGTCGCGCGCGAGGCTGAGCTTCCCGCCCGCGGCCACGCTCGTGGCCATGTCGAGGCAGAGCGGGCGGTGCCGGCCTGCGGGCACGGCGATCGAGATGGGGCTGTTGTGGAGGCCGGCCACCCGCGCGCCGAACGGCGCCATGTTGGGCGGGCTGCACACGATGGCGATCCCGGCCATGCCGGCCTCGGCCGCCATCAGCGCGTAGTACGCCATCGCCCCCTGGTGGGTCGTGTTGCGGATGACCGCCCAGCCGATCCCCGCCGTCCGCGCCTTGTCGATCGCCCGCCGCATCGCGACCGTCGTGACGACGGGGCCGAGCGCGCGGTCGCCGTCGATGAGCGCCGTGGCGGCCGTCTCCCGCTCCACGCGAATGTTCGGGCGCGCGTTCATGTCGCCCTTGGCGAGCAGGTCCACGTACCACGGGATCCGGAGGACCCCGTGGGAGTCGACGCCCCGGAGGTTCGCCCACACGAGCACCTCGGCCTCGAGCGCGGCGTCCTCGGACGGCACGCCCGCGGCCACGAAGACGCCCTTGGTGAATTCCTGGAGCTCCCCTGCGGGGATTCGGATCTCGTCGGCCATGGAGGAATCGCCTCAGGCGGGCGCGGCGCCCGGATCGGTGAGTCGCGCGAGCGGCGCGCGGAACGGGAAGACCCCGAAGCCGCCGCCCGTGTGGAGGAAGAGCACCCGGCGCCCCAGGAGGCCGGGCTTCCGGCGCGCGGTGTCCTCGAGCGCGAGGAACGCCTTGGCCGTGTACACCGGGTCGAGGAGCAGCCCCTCCCGCGCGGCGCGCGCGACGACGGCGAGCTCCTCGGGGCGCACCCCGGCGCGCCCATCGCCCTGGTACCCGTCCAGAAGATGGATGGCGTCGCGTTCGACCTGGACCTCGGCGCCGATGCGGGCCGCCGACTTTCGCACGGTCGCCCAGACGGAAGCCCGGATCGTCTCGGCGTCGAACTGGACGGGCACGCCCCAGATCTCGGCGCGGAGGCCGAAGAGAGCCTTGCCGAGATGGAGCCCGGCCAGCGTGCCGCCGCTCCACGCGGCGACGACGATCGCGTCCGGCGGGGCCAGGACGCCCGCGGCGATCTGCTGCTGGAGCTCCTGGACGGCCGCGGCGTATCCGAACGCGCCGAGCTCGTTGGAGCCCGACTCCGGGATCACGTACGGGCGCCCTCCCGCCTGGCGCACGTCCTCGGCCAGCTGGACGAAGAGCGCGTCCGGGCTGTCCACCGCCTCGGGCGGGACGAACACGGCGCGAGCGCCGAAGAGCGTCGCGAGGAACAGATTGCCGTCCGGCGCCTCCGGCGCGGTCCCGCGCAGCCCGAGCACGCAGCGGAGCCCGAGGCGCGCGGCGAGGACCGCAGTGGCCCGGGCGCAGTTCGACTGGAGCGCTCCCACCGTGATCAGGGTGTCGGCCCCCTGCTCGAGCGCGTCGTGCAGGAGGAACTCGAGCTTCCGCGCCTTGTTGCCGCTCTCGGCGAACCCCGTGAGGTCATCGCGCTTGACACTGAGCTCGAGCCCGAGCGCGGCTCCGAGGCGCGGCAGCGGCTGGATCGGCGTCGGCGTCGCGGCGAGGGAGACCCGGGGCGGGAGCGTGGCAACCATGATTTTCAGCGTACCGGCCCGGCGGGGCGGAGACCCACCAAAAAAACCAGGCCCGGGCTCAGAGGCCCGGGCCTTCCATGCTCAGCGAGCGTGGTGCGGGCTTAGCGGCAGGCCTGCGTCCAGTACCCTGGCATCCACTGGTACCCGTTCCAGTACGGGTTTACCCAGTAGCTCGAGCACACCGGCGCGGGCTGGACGTACACCGGCACGGGCTGATACACGACCGCCGGCGCCGGCTGGACGACGACCGGCGGGGCGGCCAGGATGCTCCCCACGACGAGCCCGGTCACCGCGCCGAACGCGAGCCCGCCGTAGAACGGGGCCGCGCTCGAGTGGTGGTGATGGTGATAGTAGCGAGGCCCGCCGTGATTCCAGTGGCGGCCGCCCGCCTCCGCCGCCTGCGGAAGCGCAAGGAACGTGGCCAGGAACCCCGCGATCAGGACCGCTGCGATCACCTTCTTCGTGGGCTTCATCGTGGTCCCCTCCTGTTGCGCCTTCTGACGCACTCCCGGCAGGCCCTATTCGGCTGCCGGCGAGGTCGAGCGTCATCAGGTTGACAGTCAGGAGGCGCCGAGCGCCTTGGCGGTCCGGTTCACGTCGCGGGCCTTGACCCAGAGGATCGCGCCGAACCGGCCCGCGCCCGCGATGACCGCGTCGCTGGCGGTGATGTTGATCCTCGCCGCCGCCAGCTTCGCGTAGAGGTCCGCCATGACCCCCGTGCGGTCGTCCCCCTCGACCAGGAACCCCACCTTGGGACCCGTCACCTTCCACTTGGCCTTCCGCGCCACCGCCCGGAAGGCGGCCGGGTCCTCCGGAATGAAGTCGAGCTGCGCGCGCTTTCCGGCGGGGAACCCGGAGAAGGCCAGGAGATTGACCCCCGCGTCTCGGAGCGTCTGGAGGGCCCGGGCCCCCTCGCCCGGCTTGTCGGGCGCCATCACGTAGAAGTACTGGACCTTTCGAATGCTCTCCGCCATCTCACCCCTCCCGGTCGCCTGGAGACGCGACGTCTTGCTCGATCGTAGGCGCTGTCGAGCCGCAACCCTACGCGACCCGTCGCGACGCCGTCAAGGCGCGCGGCCCGGCGCCGGGCCATGCTACGCTCCGTCGCGTGCGCGTGCTCCTGCTGAGCAATTCCGGCCGTCCCTATCTCGCTCACGCCAAGGCCGAGCTGCTGGATTTCCTCGGGGCCGCGCGGCGCATCGGCTTCGTGACGGCGGCCTCCCTCGGGGACGAGGACGCCTACTACGAAACGGCGCGCACCGCGCTCGCGCCGGAGATCTTCGTCGAGCATCTGCGCTGGGACCGCGATCCGTTCCCGGCGCTGTCCCGCGTCGACGCCGTCTTCGTCGGCGGCGGCAACACGTATGCCCTGCTCCGGCGCCTCCGCCAGGCCGGCCTCCTGGAGCCCCTGCGGGAGCGCGTGCACGCGGGATTGCGGTACGCCGGTAGCAGCGCCGGCTCCAACGCGGCCGGACCCAACATCCTGACCACGAACGACTGGAACGTCGTGGGGCTGACCGCGTTCGAGGCGCTCGGCCTCGTCCCCTTCAACGTGAACCCGCACTACCTCGAGACGGACCCGGCCATGGCCCCCGGCAGCGAGACCCGGGACATGCGCGTCGCCGAGTACCACGTCGTCCGCGACAACCCGGTCGTGGGAATCGAGGAAGGCGCGATGGTCCGGGTGGAGAACGGGCACGCCTGGGTCCGCGGGACCGCCCGGGCCAAGCTGTTCCGCCGCGGGGAGGCGCCCGTCTGGGTCCCTGCCGGCGCGCCTTTACCGCTCTAGCCGCGCCTGCCGGTCCCGCACGACCCGGCCGCCTGCCCGGTGGCGGTTGAACGTCCGGCCGGTCGCCTCCGTCCAACCGGCAGCGATCGAGACGGAGCGGGCGTGTCCCGCTCGGGAGGACGAGACATGACGAAGCTTCAGACGAAGTGGCCGGTGGCGGGCGTTCTGAGCGGCCTGGTCATCCTGGTCAGCGGGGCGATGCCGAGCGAGGCCCACGTCGCGCGGCGGGTGGCGCCGATCGAGCGCTCGGCGATCCGGGAGCAGCTCGGGCTGACCGAAGACCAGGTGAAGTCCATGAAGGAGATCCGCGCGAGGCACTGGCAGTCGATGCGCGAGACCGTCCGCGCGCTCCGCGAGGCGCGGCGCGCCCTCCGCGACATGGCCTGGGCGGACGCCGACGACGCGACCTTCACGGCCAAGGCCACCGAGGTTCGCGAGCTGTCGGGCCAGGTGCTCGAGGCCCGGGCCCGCACGATGCAGGAGATCGCGCGGGTGCTCACTCCGGAGCAGCGCGAGAAGCTGCGTGAGCTCCGGCCGATGCGGCTCCACCGCTCGGCCCCGCTCGCGGGCTAGCCCTGTGACGCACGGGGGGCCGCGGCACTAGCCGCCGGTCCCCCGAGCGCGCGCTCGAGCGACTGGGCCCGGTCGAGGGCCGCGCGCTCGACATCGAAGTCGGCGTCGGTCATCGGCGCCACCCCGGAGACGAGCCAGCGGCGGAGCGCGCGCCGCCGCTCGGCCGTCTCCCCCAGCGCCCCGATCGCCGTCGTCAGAGCCTTCTTGAGCCGGGCCGGCAGGCTCCGGCGCATCACGATGGGCTGGATGGGCCAGGGCCCGAGGCCGTGGACCACCCGGAGCTCGGCGCGCAGCGCGGGATCGTGCCGCCACCGCAGAGCGAGCACCGTGGAATCGATGGCCGCGGCGTCGATGACGCCGCGGCGGAGGCCGCGGAGCGAGGACAGGTGGCTCCCCATGTCGTGGAGCCGCCCGAGGAACGTGGCGTCGGCGCCGTGCTCGGCGGCGGTCTGGACCACCGAGTAGTATCCGCTCAGGGACTCGCGGTCGTTGTACCCCCAGCGGGCGTTCACGAGATCGGCGAACGAGCGCGCGGGGTGGTCCTTCCGCACGACGATGTCGGAGAAGTACACGGGCCGGCCGGCGCCGTTGCGGGAATCCTCGAACACGAGCCCGAAGGGGACCAGCTCCACCGGCGGCTCGGGACGCTCCTGCAGCCAGATGTACGGTGGCGCGCAGAAGAAGCCGATGTCCAGCGCGCCCTCGGTGAACGGGTCGGGCAGGCCGCGGGGCGGTCCGGAGTGGTGGGTCTCGATCTCAAGCTCGGTCGCCATCCCCAGGCGCTCGCCGAGATAGTCCGCGAGGTACGCGAAGAGGCTCCGGGGAACGCTCGGCGTGAGGTAGGTGCGCAGGCGGAGGCGCCGCTTCCCCGGGCGCTTTCCGGATCGGGGCGCGGCGCCGGCCGCCGCCCGTCGTGCCTCGACTTGCCCGCCTTCTTCATCCGCAGCCTTTCGCAGCCGCTCAGACGTCCCGGCTGGCCGTGTAGGGGCAGATCTGGCTGTAGGCGCAGTAGCGGCACGCCCGGTACGACGGGGTCGCCGTGAAGCGCCGCGCGCGGATTCCCTCGGCCGCGGCGCTCACGGCGGACCGGGCTGTCTCGACGTCCTCCTCCGTGGGCATGTGACGCCCCACGACCCCGGATTCGAGGAACCGGAGCTCGACCCGCGCGGGCAGTCGCCCGAACATCTCCCGCCAGGTGAGCGCGTAGATCTGGAGCTGGAGGCTCTCGGCGGCTCGCTTGTCGGCGCGCTGCGGGTCACGGACGTCCGAGGACTTGTAGTCCACGATGACCGGTCCCTCGTCCGTCTCGTCGACCCGGTCCCAGCGGCCGCGGATCCGCACGGGCCCGGACGGGACGGTGAGGCTCGCGCCGAACTCACGCTCGATGAAGGTGGGCCGCGTGCCGGACGTCTCCTCCTCGTGCCAGAAGCGCCGGATCGCCTCGCGCCCCGCGCCCTTCCGCGCCTCCTCGTGCTGCAGGGTGAGAAAGCCCTCGTTCCGCCATTCGGCGTCGTAGGTTGCGAGGAGATCCTCGAGCGGCGTGTAGAGGCCGGCCGCGCGGCGGCGCAGATAGTGCTCGACCACGCGGTGGAGCGTCTCCCCGTAAACCACTGTGTGGTGCCGGCGGATCGGCACGCGGAGTCGGTGCACGTAGCGGTACTTGAGCGGGCAGGTCTGGTAGTCATCTACCTGGCGGTGGCTCAGCTCGAGCACGATGTCCGGGCCGAGCGCCGCCTCCGTCTCCTCACCGGACTCGACCGGCGGGGCGAATGCTCGGATATCCTCCAGCGCGCCGGCCTTCACGGGCACTGCGACATCCCGTGGGAGGTCGAGCGCCTCGAGGACGAACTGGCTCACCTTCCGCGCACTCCGGCCGCCGTAGTCCCGCGCCGAGGTGAGGTGCAGCTCGTCCTTCGCGCGGGTCATCGCGACGTAGAACAGCCGCCGCTCCTCCTGGAGTCGGAAGTCGCCGGAGGGCGGCCGGGCGCGAAGGAGCGCGTCGGGCAGCTCGAGGACGTCGCCGCGGCTGGGCCAGGGAAACCGGCCCTGCACCAGGCCCACCACGAACACCACCGGGAACTCGAGGCCTTTGGCCTTGTGCACGGTCAGAACCCGCACCGCCGGGGCGTCGACGTCTGCCTCGGTCACGGCGGGATCCTCTCCGGCCTCGATCAGCGCGTCGAGATGCTTGACGAACTCCCGCACGTGGTCTCTGGGCAGCACCCGCGTGACGTCCAGGATCCGGCGGAAGAAGCGGGACACGTTCTGGACCTCGGCCTCCTCGCGCACCGTGCTGGCATGGGACATCCGGCTGAGCCACCCGCGGTCTGCCAGGAATTGATAGAGGAGATCCCCGGTCCCCTGCTCGGCGGCCAGCCCGAGGTAGCGCTCCAGCTCCTTGACGAGCCGGGAGATCGACTCGGCGCCCTCCGGTGAAAGCGCCGCGCGAAGCTCCGGGGTCTCGTCGAGGCCGCGGAGAACGTCGAACAGCCAGCGGTTCCGCCGGTCCGCGTGCGTCGCGCACCGAGCGAGATCGGCGCCGGGCACGCCGAAGAGCCAGGACTCCGCCAGGTGGTAGAGGCTCACCGAATCGTCCAGGCGTGCGATGACGCGCAGGAACGCGATGCAGAGCCGCACCTCCGGGCGACCGTAGAGGCCCTGGTTCCCCGAGAACGTCCAGGGGATCCCGCGCAGGTTCAGGGAGCGCAGGAAGGGATCGGCGTCGGCGTTGGCGCGCACGAGGATCGCGAAGTCCCGATACGCGCGCCGACGGCTTGCCACGGCCTCCTCGATCGTCTGGGCGATCGCGTCCGCCTCCTGGGTCACCGTCTCGTAGGCCGCGTGCCGGGGGTCGGGACCGCGACCGCCGACCGCCTGGAGGTGCTTGTCGATCCCCTGGGCCGCCTCGAGGCGGTCGGGGTCATTGTGACGGATCAAGCGGTACGCGGCGTCCAGCAGACCCTGTCCCGAGCGGTAGTTCTGGACGAGCACGACGCGCCGCGTGTCGGGGTACGTCGCATCGAATTGGAGGATGTTGCTCATCGACGCGCCGCGGAACCGGAAGATCGCCTGGTCGTCGTCACCCACGACGGTCACGTTGCGGTGCCGGCCCGCGAGGAGCGTCACCAGCTCGAACTGGGCGTGGTTCGTGTCCTGGAACTCGTCGACCAGGATGTAGCGGAACCGTCGCTGATATTGCGCCAGAACGTACGGCCGCTCCCGGAACAGCCGGAGCGCGAGGAAGATCTGGTCGCCGAAGTCGACGAAGCCCTCGCGCGCCATCAGGTCCCGGCATACCGCATAGGTACGCGCCAGCTCGCCGGTTCGGGCCGCGAGGTCCCGGCGCTCCGCGTCGTCCGGGTGGGCGGCCGACTCTGCCGCGAGGGCCGCCGCGTGGGCCAGGTAGGCCTCCGGGTGGACGTCCTCGTCCTTGGCGCGCCCGAAGAGCCCGGCGAGGGCCTGGAGGTGACGGGTCGGATTGCCGAGCGGCCGGTACTGCTCGAGGGGCAGGTCGAACAGGTGGGTCCGGAGGAACAGGACCTGCTCGGCCCGGCTCAAGACGCGGAAGGCGGGCGTCAGGCCCAGCTCGAGCGCGTGCTCGCGAAGCAGCCAGTCGCCGAAGGCGTGGAACGTTGCGATCCGCACCGCCGCGTACCCGTAGGGGACCAGCACGTCGACGCGCTCCTCCATCTCGAGCGCCGCCTTGTCGGTGAACGTGAGCGCGAGGATCTCCTCCGGACGCGCTCGGCGCGTGGCGATGAGGTATGCGATGCGACGCGTGAGAACGGTCGTCTTGCCGGTCCCGGCGCCCGCGACGATGAGGAGCGGGCCCTGGTCGTGGGTGACCGCCTCGACCTGAGCGAGATTCAGGCCGTCGAGGATCTCGTGTGCGGCGGAATCCAGCGGCGCGGGGCCGGCGGGAGAGCGGGGCGCGTCAGCGCGGGACACGCCCGATCTTAGCGCCCGCCCTCCCCGCGCACAAGCGAGCGCAGGTCGCGCCGACCCCGAGGTATCCGCATGGGCCGGCCGCCCCGCGCGGATACCCCGGGTCGGGAGGAGGAGCCGACGTCAGCGGCCGTAGACGGGCGTGAGCCAGTGGCGATAGGCCGGCTTCTCGCCCCGGACCACCGCGAAGTAGCACGCCTGGATCGCCCGCGTCGTCGGGCCGGGATGGACGCCGTCGCCGAGGGCCAGCCGGTCGATGGACACGACCGGCGTGATCTCCCACCCGCTCCCGCAGAGGAAGACCTCGTCCGCCAGGTAGAGCTCCGTCCGGTCGACCTCGCGCTCGACCGGCGGCTGGCCGAGCTCGGTCCGGAACAGCTCGAGCAAGGTGGTCCGCGTCACGGATTCCAGGATGTCCGCCGTGACGGGCGGCGTGATCGGCACGCCACCGCGGGTCATGAAGCAGCACGCCCCGGGAGCCTCGGCCAGCTTCCCGCGGGTGTTCAGGAGGAGCGCGCCGTCGTAGCCGTTCGCCTTCGCCTCCAGCGTGGCCAGACGCCCGTTCTGGTAGTTCGCGGAGCACTTGATCCGGGGCGGCATCGCGCCGTCGGCGATGCGCGTCCAGGACGAGACCCCGACGGCGATGCCGGGCTTCTGGGTCGCCTTCCGCGGGCGCGCGTCGACGGCCAGCGCCACGGGCCCGCTGTCATCCATGTCGCCGTCCCCCGCGAGATAGGCCGTCTGGCGGATGTGCACGTCCTCGCGCGGCTGGTTCTTTCGGAGGACGTCCAGGATCGATCGCTCGATGTCTTCGCGGGTGAACGAGGGCTGCATCCGCATGAGCCGCATCGATCCGAGGAGGCGGTCGACGTGCTCCTTCAGCCGGAAGACGTAGAGCTCCTCCTGGTCGGGGTTCCAGTAGGCGCGCAGGCCTTCGAAGACCGATCCGCCGTACTTCACCGCGGTCGACTGCACGTGAATGCGTGCGTCCGCGTAGGGAACCAGCTTGCCGTCGAGGTAGAGGTATCGATTCGGTGTCGTCACCAGGGCCCTCCTTTGTTCGCCCGTCAGAGGGCGGGCCTCATCGCCGGATGCGCGGATCCGGCTGCGCCAGGAGCTCCTCGAGCTCCCCGGGCCGGATGACCGCGATGTCACCCCACATCGTGCACTTCAGCGCCGCGAGCGCCGTGCCGAGGTCCTGCGCCCGCTGCACGTCCTGGGTCGTCAGCCACCCGTGCAGGAATCCCGCGGCGAACGCGTCGCCGGCGCCCACCCGGTCGGCCACGAGGTCCAGGCTGTAGAGCCGCGTCGGCCGGTGCGGCCGGTCGGTCAGCACCAGCGAGCCCTGATCGCCGAGCGTCAGGGCGATCATCGCGCGCGGCGCCAGCTGGCGGAGTCCCGCCGCCACGCTCTCGGCCTCGCCCGCGAGCCCGAAGACCCGACGCGCGTCCTCGATCCCCACGAAGAGAAGCCCGACGCGCGCGAGCAGGGGCTCGAGGTACGCCCGCGCCGCCTCGTAGGTCCAGAGCGCGGTGCGGTGGTTGACGTCGAGGGACACGAGCGCCCCGCTCGCCTGCGCCGACTCGACCGCGCGCTCGAACACGCGGCGCGGCCGGGGTCCGAGTGCGGCGGTGATGCCCGTGACGTGCACGACCCGGGTCCGGGACAGCGACGCCCAGTCCACCTCGGTCTCGTCCAGGGACGCGAACGCCGAGCCCTGCCGGTCGTAGACCACGCGGATGGGACGGGGCGCGACGCCGTACTCGATGAAGTACGTGCCGATGCGCCCGCTCTCGCGCCACGCGACGTGACCGACGTCCACGCCATGCCCCCGGAGCTCCCGCGCCAGGCGGTCGCCCCACACGTTCGCCGGCAACGCCGAGATCCAGGCGGTGCGATGTCCCAGGCGCGCCAGCGCGCACAGCACGTTCGCCTCGGTGCCGCCGTAGGAGACGTCGAGCTCTCTTGCCTGCTCGAGGCGCGTGGGCGGGCGGGACGCCAGGCGCAGCATGACCTCGCCGGGCGCGACCACGTCGAAGAGCGAGGCGGTCACGGCGGTCAGCCGCGGTCGCCCGCGGGCCGGCGCATGCGCCCCAGCACCTCGGCGTTGACGCAGTGGCGGGGGCGCTCGCCGCGCAGCACGCGGACGGCCTCCTCGGCGGCGCGCCGCTTGAGATCCGAGCGGCCCTCCTCCGAGTACCAGGCCGCGTGCGGCGTCACGATCACCTGCTCCATCCGCAGCAGCGGGCTCGCGGGATCGATCGGCTCCTGCTCGAGGACGTCGAGCCCGGCCCCCGCCAGGTACCCCTGCTGGAGCGCGTCGACGAGCGCCTGGGTGTCCACGATCCCGCCGCGGGCGGTGTTGATCAGGATGGCGGTGGGGCGCATCCACGCCAGGGACTCGGCGTCGAACGCGTGCCGCGTCTCCTCCGTGAGAGGACAGTGGATGGTGACGTAGTCCGACTCCGCGAGGAGCCGCTCGAACGCCACCGGCTGGACGCCGGGCGGGAAGGTCTCGACGTACGGGTCGCACCCCAGCAGCCGCACGTCGAAGCCGGAGAGCTTCCGCGCGACGGCCGATCCGATGCGGCCGCACCCGAGGATGCCCACGGTCTGGCCCGCAAGACGGGTCACCGGGCCGATCCGGAAGATGTCCCAGGCGCCGCTCCGCGTCTGGCGGTCGAGGCGGGCGATCTTGCGGGCCAGGTTGAGAAGCAACGCCACCGCGTGGTTCGCGACCTCGTCGGTCCCGTAGTCGGGCACGTTGACCACGGGCACGCCGTGGTCGGTGGCCGCGGCCAGGTCGATCCCGTCCACGCCGACGCCGTACCGCACCAGCACCCTGACGCGCGGAAGCCCTTCCAGAACGCGCCGCGTGATGGCCCCGTACTGGACCAGCAGGCCGTCGGCCGCACCGCAGCGCTCGAGGTACTCCGCCTCGGTGCGCGCGGTCACCGCCTGGAACCGCACGCCGGCCGTGGCGAAGACCTCCTGCTCCTCGGCCAGGTTCGCGTGGTCGAGGCCGCAGACGACGACGAGCGGCGCGTCCGGCGCGGCGGGCGTCACGCTCGGAAGGACCTCTAGGGGGCGAGCGAGAGGGAGCGCAATCCCGGAGGGCGCTAGCCGCGCTTCATGGGCCGCCCGCAGCACACCTTCTGCATGGGGGCCGCCTTGAGGCACTTCGGACAGTAGTAACCCGCCATCGCCGCTCCCTCGGAGACGCTCCACGGGCGCCTCAGTTCGTCTGCTCCCCGTCCGACGTGGTCCCGTGCGCGCGCAGGAACGTGACGCGAGTCGGACACCGGAGCAGCCGCAGCCATGATACCGGCGCCCGCTGCGGCCTGCAACGGGGCGCGGTCACGACTCGCTGTCCCGGAGGGCGTCGCCCACGCGATGCAACACCTCGGCCGCCTGGAAGGGCTTCGCGACGACGAATCGCACCCCGTGGCGCGCGAGCGCGGCCGGATCGAGATGATCGCCCCAGCCGGTGATCACTGTGGCGCGGCTCAGGGGTGGCGCGGGACTCGTCTTGACCCCGACCACGCCGCGGGCTAGCGTACCGCGTCGTGCAGGCCTCGACCAAAACTTCCGGAACGGGAGCTTCGGGCGTCCGCGGAGTCATCTTCGACTTCGGCGGCGTGCTGATCGACATGCGGTGGGATGTCTCGGCCGGCCTGGAAGAGGCCCACGGCCTGCCCCGCCACGCCCTTCTCGAGACCCTGTACCGCACGCCGACCTGGCAGGAGGTCGAGCGGGGCCGCGGCGATCTCGTCGCGTGGCGTGACGACGCGCACCGGTTGCTCGAGGAACGGGCCGGCCGCGCCTTGCCCAAGCTTCATGACGCGTGGATCGCGGCCCGCCAGCTGATCCGCCCCAATATCCAGCTGGCCCGGCGGCTCCGGCCCGCGTACCGCACGGCCATACTCTCGAACGCCGATCAGAGCCTGCGGGGACGCCTCCACGAGCTCGGCATCCACGACCTCTTCGATACGGTGATCTCGTCGGCGGAGGAAGGGCTCGCCAAGCCCGAGGCGGAGATCTACCGGCGAGCGGCGGCGCGGCTCGGGCTCCCGCCGGAGGCGTGCGTCTTCGTGGACGACTACGAGGCGAACGTCCGCGCCGCCGAGGAGCTCGGCATGCGCGGCATCGTCTACCGGGTGGACCGCGGCCAGGATCTCCCCGCGCTCCTGGCCGGCGTCGGCGTCTCGCTCTGACTCGCTCCTCGTCGCCCATCGCGTACTCGATCGCCTGATCGTCGGCGGCGGCTGGGCGACCCCACGCCCGCCAAGGACGTCCGCCTCCAGGACCCGTCGAGCGAGGTGGTGCTCCTCGAGCCGAATCGCACCTTCGTCTCGCGCCCATTCAGCAACCAAGCAGGAGCAGCGGAACCCGGGCGACGCCAGTCTGAAAGCGCAGACGCCGCTGATCCACGGAATCTCGGACGAGACGCTCGCGCGTCTGGCGGCGCACTACGCGGGCCTACGGTCGCGACCGGCGCCCCGCGCGAAGCGCGGGCGGTCAGGCGGGCGGCTGCCCGTCCGCGCCGAGCTCGGCGTCGAGGTCGAGCCGCCAGCGGTCCCGGGCGGCGAGGACCCGGATCCCCGTCTCGCGCGAGAGGGTCTCCGCCAGCTCCCAGGGTCGGGCGCGCAGCATGGTGAGGCCGAAGTGGGTGAGGATCGCCAGGCGCGGCTGCATGGCGCCGATGAGCTGGCGGGCGTCCGGTATGGCGAGGTGGATCTCGTCGCGCGGATCGCGGTAGACGACGTTGAGGATCAGGAGGTCCGCGCGGAGCGCCGTCTCGATCTCCGGCAGGTACCCCGTGCAGGAGACGAGCCCGACCGTCCACTGGCGGCCGACGAAGCGGAGCCCGTACGTCTCGACAGGGTGCTTCAGCTGAAGCGGCGTCTCGAGGACGAGGCCGTCGTCCCCTCCGATCACGTAGCGGCCCCCCGGCACGAGGAGCTCCGTCGAGGCGGGATAGCTGCGGACGTAGCGGAGGATCACGGGATCCTCCTCGTACGCGTCCTGGGGCGCCAGGACGCGGCCGCGCTTCTTGGTCCCGCCCTGCGTCATGGCCTCGATCATCGCGTTGACGTCACCCGAGTGATCGAGGTGCTTGTGCGTCAGCACGATGGCGTCCAGCACGCTCGGATCGAGGCCGAGCGCGCGGCCCCGCGCGTGCGCGAGCGCGCCGGGTCCCGGATCCACGCACACCCAGACTCCGTCGAGGCAGACCCAGAGGCCCCCGGTCGCGCGGGCCTGGAAGGCCGTGGTCATGCGGCCGCCGCCCGTCCCGACGAACACGATCTGGTCGCTGTCCCGACGCGGCGACGCGGACACGGTGGGGCGCGCCCCTCAGGGCGCGTGGATCTCGGACGCCGCGTGGAGGTCCGAGATCAACCCGCGCGCGGTCGGGGGATCCTGAGGGTCCGGGGCCTCGGTGGCCGGAACGCGGTCCGGCGCGCGCACGCTCCGCTTCACCTGCTCGCGGAGCTTGCAGAAGGCGCAGACCTCTCCGGTCGTGGTCTGGCCGCACCGGACGCACTCGGTGAGGGTGACGGTTTCCCGCTCCTGGAAGAGCCCGCGCGCCTTGTCGAGGAAGCCCTGGAGGAACATCGCCTTCGAGCCCGGCGACGTGTCCTCCAGGCGATTGAGCAGCTCCTTGTGGGCGATCGACGTTGCGCCCCGCGAGAACGGGCATTCCTCCACGATGTAATCGATGCCGCGCAGGAACGCATACGCGGCCGTCTCGCGCTCGCTCATCCGGAAGAGCGGCTTCACCCGGCGCGCGAGCCGCGGATGCGTGGCCGCGAGCACCGGCGTCTGCCGGGACAGCGCCGACTCGTCCCAGCGCAGCGTGGAGCCGAAGAGGGTCGCGGCCTCGTCGTCGAGATTGTGGCCCGTGGCGACCACCGGAAACCCGCCCTCCATCGCGGCGCGGTTCATGATGTAGCGCTTCGAGAGCCCGCAGGCGGAGCACGTCGGCCGCCGCGTGGCGTCCCGCACCGCGGGGATCGCCGCGCCCACCTCGTCCGCGACGGCGACGATGCGGAGCTCGAGCCCGCGCTCGGCCGCGAACGCCTCGCACCGCGCCTTGGAGGCCTGCGAGTACTCGAAGATCCCGAGGTCGAGGTAGAGGCCGGTGGTCCGGTAGCCCGCGCCGTGCAGCACGTCCCACAGCGCGAGGGAGTCCTTCCCGCCGGACACCGCGACCAGGACCGTCTCCTCGCGCGTGAACATGCGCCACCGCCGGACGGTCTCCAGCACGTGATGCCGGAAGAAGTCCTGGTAGTCGGGCCCGCAGAACGCGGTGTTGTGACGCCGGAGCTCCAGCACGGCCCGGCCGCCGCACTTCCGGCACTTCACGCCCGGCCTCCGGAGATCACCGGCCGGAGCTCCACGACGTCTTCCTCGGCCACGACCTCGTCGATCGTGAGGAGGTCCCGGCCGCGGATGACGAGCACCGTCTCGGGCAGCACACCCAGCTCGGCGAGCAGCTCCCGCACCCGGCGGCGACCGCTCAGCTCGACCTCGCGCCCCTGGTTGCGCAGGACCACCTTCATAGAGGGCTCACTATACACCCGGCCTCGGGGCGGGTTGCTCGGGCGCTCAGGGCGAAGCGCGTCGTCGACGCGTCCGGGCCACCGCCGCCGCTTCCGGGTTCAGCAGGAGCGCCGACGCCGGCGCGCCACCGCGCGCGACGGCCAGGATCGACTCCACGCAGCACTGCCCCGTTGCCGCCTCCGACGCCAGATCCGAGCCCGCCGCGTGGGGCGTGAGCACGACGTTGTCGAGCGTGAGCAGCGGCGAGCCCGTCGGCGGCTCCCGGCGGAAGACGTCCAGCCCGGCCCCGGCGATGCGCCGGTTCGCGAGAGCGTCGTACAGAGCGGGCTCGTCCACGAGTCCGCCGCGCGCCGTGTTGATCAGCACGGCGGTCGGCTTCATGAGCCGGAGCCGCTCGGCGTTGATGAGCCCGTCGGTCTCGGGCTGGTGCGGCGCGTGCAGCGTGACGAAGTCGGATTCCCGCAGGAGGCGCTCGAGCGACGTCAGCTCGATCCCGTGGCCGGCGGCGTACGCGGGGTCGGGCACCACGTCGTGCGCCAGGACGCGCATCTCGTAGGCGCGGCAGCGACGCGCCACCGCGCGGCCGATGCGCCCCAGCCCCACGATGCCGACGGTGGCCCGCCACAGGCCCTGCCGGAACTCCCATCCCCACCCGCCCGACGTCACCCGCTGGTGGTAGGTGACCACGTTCCGGGCGACGGCGCCCATCAGCGCGAGGGCGAGATCCGCGACGGTCTCGTGGTTTCCGCCGAACGCCATCGCGACGTACACGCCGTGGCGGGTCGCCGCCGGGACGTCGATCTGATCGTAGCCGACGCCGAACCGCGCGATCACCTCGAGGTCCGTCGCCTCACGGAGCACGCGCTCGGTGTAGGGCTCGATTCCGGCCACGGTCGCGAAGACGCCGCGCAGGCCCTCGATCAGTTCCGCCTCGCCGTACGGGCGCCCGAGGGGGCTGCGCAGGACCGCGAGGCCGGCGGCCTCGAGGTCCGTGAGGTACGGCGAGGGCCGGTTCGCGAGGAGCGACGGCACGACGAGGACCTTGAGCGGTGCGGACATTCCTGCGTCTCCTTGGATGGAACGGGGAAGGTCAGGGATGGATCACGTGGAGGCCATGACCGGGCCATGACCGGGAAGGGCGTCAGCCGCCGGGCGTCTCGCGCCGGACGACGCGCCGCGCCTTCAGCTCGTAGCGCGGCAGGGTCCGCGCCGGCACGGCGGACACCTCGATGCGGATGCCGAGGTCGCGCCGGATGGCCTCGGCCACCCCGGTGAGCGTCTCGCGCACGCTTCCCGCCGGGCGCGTGCCGTCGTCGATCTCGAGGAGGAGCCGGACCTCGTCGAGCACGCCGCGGCGGAAGACCTCGATCTGGAACTCGTCGACCACGGGAAAGCGGCGCACGATCCCCTCGAGGGCCGACGGGAAGACGTTGACGCCGCGGACGACCAGCATGTCGTCGACGCGGCCGAGGATGCCGCCCTCGAGGCGGGCGAACGTGCGGCCGCACGCGCACGGACGTCGTGGCGAGCCGCACCCGGTCGCCCGACCGATAGCGGAGGACGGGCGCGCCCCAGCGGCCGAGGTTCGTGAGCGTCAGCTCGCCGATCTCGCCGGGCGCCACCGGCCGGCCGCTCTCCGGATCCAGCACCTCGGCCACGAACTCGAGCTCGTTGACGTGGAGGCCCGCCTGCGCCGTGCATTCGAACCCGTAGGCGCCGACCTCGGTCATGCCGGCGTGATCGTACGCCCGGGCGCCCCAGAGCGTCTCGAGGCGTGCCCGGACGGCGGGAATGCCGGCGCCGGGCTCGCCCGCGTGGACGGTGGTGCGGACACCGAGCCCCGCGGGGTCGAGACCCTGCATTCCGCCGACCTCGGCGAGATGGAGCCCGTAGGACGGCGTGCAGACGAGGGCCGTGGCGCCCAGCTCCCTGATCGCGTGGAGCCGCGTGGGCGAGTCCTGGCCCCCGCCCGGCACCGCCATCGCGCCGATCACCCGCGCGCCCTCCAGGCCCGCCCAGAAGCCGACGAAGAGCCCGAACGAGAACGGGAAGAAGAGGCGGTCGCCCGGCCCCAGCCCCGCCGCCCGGAACACCATGGCCCAGCAGTGCGCCCACCACGTCCACGACGCGTCGGTCTCGAGCCAGCGGATCGGCGGCCCCGTGGTGCCCGACGTCTGGAACACCCGCACGTAGCGGTCGAGCGGATAGGTGCGGTTCGCGCCGAAGGGCGGGGCGGCCGCCTGATCCGCGGCCAGCTCCGCCTTGGTGAGCCGCGGAAGCTTCGCGAAGTCCGCCCACGAGGCGAGGTCCCGCGGGTCCCGGACGCCCGCGGCGTGAAGGCGCGCGCGCCAGAACGCGTTCGAGCCGAGGACGTCGCCGAGCCCACTTGCGAGGCGCTCCCACTGCCAGCCGCGCAGCGTCTCGAGGGGCGCGGTCTCCCGCGCACGGTCGAAGAACGGAACTTCGGCGGCCGCCGGCGCGCGGCTCACGAGCCCATCCGCCGGCGCCTGGCCCGCCTCATGGCAAGGTGAGCTGGCCCACCATCACGATGACGGCCTGCCCGCCGACCCGGACGCGGGTCGCGTGCCCGGGGGTGCCGTGCACCTCCACCTCGATCCGCCCCGGCCGGCCCTGGAAATCCCCCTGCTCGCCCCGGAACCGCGCCACGCCATCGGCGGCGACCAGTCCACCGGTCTCCCAGAGCCAGACGCCGATCGCGGCATGGGACGATCCGGTGGCGAAGTCCTCCGGGATCCCGAGGTGCGGAATGAAGACGCGGCTGTGAGTGAGCGCGCCCGGCTGGCGGGTCTCGCGCGCGGTCAGCACGACGCCACGAACGCCGCGGTCCTTCGCGAGCCGCGCGAGCCCGCCGAGATCGGGCGTCAGCTCCCCGAGAGCCTCGAGCGAGGCGACGGGGATCAAGAGATCCTGCTCGGACGTCCGCGCGGGCGGCGCCCACGCGGCCACGCCGTGCGCCGGCAGCCCGAGGACCGCCAGGAACGGCGACAGGTCTCCCGGCTCCGGCTTCCACCGCGGACAGTCCGGCTCGAACCAGGCGATGTCCGCGGCGGCGGCCCGCTCGAGCGTGATGCCGAGCCGGTGGCGCGGGGCCTGGAAGACGAGGCCGTCGCGCGGCGTCTCGCCGCGCGCGGCGAGCACGTGGGCGGCCGCCACCGTGCCGTGGCCGCAGAGCGTCAGCTCGACGCCGGCCGGCGAGAACCACCGCACGGGACGCTCACCCCCGGCGCCGGCCGGACGCAGGAATGCGGTCGCGGGGCGCGCCAGCTCGGCGGCCACGGCCTTCATCGCGCGCTCGTCGAGGGCGGTGGCATCCACCACGACGGCGGCCGGGTTCCCGGTGAACGGCGTCGCCGTGAAGGAATCGACCAGGACCACCTCGATCGTGGGCATCAGGCCACCTCGCCCGGCCGTGGAGTGGGGCGCCGCGCGGCCCGGTGCGGGCCGGACGGAGTGGGTCCGCCGGCGGCCGGCGCGGCCTCCGGCCTCACGCGTCCTTGCCCGTGATGACCCAGAGCGTCCGCGCGGTGCCGGAGCCGACGTTCTCCCAGGTGTGCGGCACGCCGCCGTCGAGGTACGCCGAGTCGCCGGCCTCGAGGAGGTGGCGCTCCCCGTTGTACTGGAGAGCGACCTTGCCGTCGAGGACGTACATGAGCTTCATCTGCCCGGGCTCGATCAGGACGCGCTCGGGCGGCACGCTCGATCCGCGCCGCCCGAGCGTCGAGACCACCGCGCGCACCTTGCCCCGGAAGAGGCCGGCGGCCAGCACCTCCCAGCGCTCGCTCGAGCCGTCGAAGCTGACGACCGCGTAGTCCTTGCGCCGGCCGAGGTGCAGCTGGCCGTTCGGCGCCTGCTCGAAGAAGGCGCCGATCGGGACCTCCAGCGCGCCGGCGAGCCGCCCGAGCGTGTGGAGGGAGGGCGTGAGCTTGTCGGACTCGATCTGGGAGACGAGGCTCGGCGTCAGGCCGGCCTTCTCGGCCAGCGTCTTCTGGCGGATGCCGCGATCGGTCCGCAGCCCTCGGATCCGCGCGCCGAGCGACACCGGTCAGCTCCGGACGTACTCGAAGTCGACGGGGTTCCCGTTGATCCCGCGGGCGGGCGGCGCGATCCAGCTGGCGAACTTGCCGCGCTCGACGACCGGGACCATCAGGCTCTCGACGAACGCCTGATCGGCGTCGCTGGGGAGCCACTCCGCGCGCCGGGCGTCCCATTCCGCCTGGGTGACGATCGCGCCGTCGGGCGAGACGCGCGTCTCGCCGAAGGTCCCGATGGCCCGGTGAAAGCCCCGGTGGGGCAGCCGCAGGCTGGCGTCGATCCCGTGCTTGCGGATGACCTGGTTCCAGCGGTCGACGCCGCGCTGGCAGTCCGCGATGTAGTCGTCGCGCAGGCGCTCGTTGAGCGCCGGCAGCGCCGGCTCCTCCCGCGTCACGATCCGCTCGCCGTCCACCTGGGTGACGGGGTAGGTCGCCTCGGCGAGGCGATGATCGTCGGCCTTCTTCCCCTCGTCGAACCGGCCCTTGAGCCCGGCCGTGTAGAAGTTGGCGGCGTTGGTCGAGATCTCGCCGCCGAACAGGTCGAGCGAGACCGAGTAGTGGAAGTTCAGGTACCGCTGGATCGTCGCCAGGTCGAGGGCGCCGAACCGGCGGACGTCGTCCGTCTGGTGCTCCCGCATGAGCTCGCACGTGCGCTGGACGATGCGCCCGATGCCCGTCTCCCCCACGAACATGTGGTGCGCTTCCTCGGTCAGCATGAAGCGGCAGGTGCGCGACAGGGGGTCGAACCCGCTCTCGGCCAGGCTCGCCAGCTGGTACTTGCCGTCCCGGTCGGTGAAGTAGGTGAACATGAAGAAGGAGAGCCAGTCGGGTGTCGGCTCGTTGAAGGCGCCGAGAATCCGCGGCTTGTCCCGGTCCCCCGATCGCCGCTGGAGCAGCGCCTCGGCCTCCTCCCGGCCGTCGCGGCCGAAGTGGGCGTGCAGGAGATAGACCATCGCCCAGAGGTGCCGGCCCTCCTCCACGTTCACCTGGAACAGGTTGCGGAGGTCGTAGAGCGACGGGCACGTCCGCCCCAGCTGGCGCTGCTGCTCGACCGACGCGGGCTCGGTGTCCCCCTGCGTGACGATCAGGCGCCGGAGGGTCCCGCGGTACTCGCCCGGGACGTCCTGCCACGCCGGCTGCCCGCGATGGGCCCCGAAGCCGATCGTCCGGTTCGCCTCCGGCTCGGCCAGGAAGATCCCCCAGCGGTAGTCGGGCATCCGCACGTAGTCGAAGTGCGCCCATCCCTGCGCGTCGACGCTCGTCGCCGTGCGGAGATACACGTTCCGCGCCTGGAAGCCCTCGGGACCCATGTCGCTCCACCACTGGAGGAACCGCGGCTGCCATTCCTCCAGGGCGCGCAGGAGACGCCGGTTGTCGTGGAGGTTGACGTTGTTGGGGATGCGCTCCTGGTAGTCGATCGCCATCAGGCTCTCCTCCGGTCGAACTCCGGCCGCTGGCCGGTCCCGTACACGCGGAGCGCCCCCCGCTCCCCCACCGCGTTCCCTCGCTGGAAGATCCAGTTCTGCCACGCGGACAGCCGCGCGAAGATCTTGCTCTCGACGGTCTCCGGCCCGCCGAAGCGGAGGGACGCCTCCATGCCGGTGAGCGCGTCCGGCGAGAACGCCGCGCGCTCCTCGATGGCGATCCGCACCTCGTCGTCCCAGTCGATGTCGTCGGGCGTGAACGTGACCAGCCCCGCGGCCGCCGCGGCCGGCGCGTCGAGATCCTCGCCGATTCGCCGCTTCAGCTCGTCGACCCGGTGCGGCTCGCCCAGGAACCGGCTCTGGAGGCGCGTGAGCCCGTTGACCATCGGGTACGCTCCGAAGCTCGGCTCGCCGAGCCGCACCGTCGCCGGCGCTGCCGCGTCCCCTTCCCGCGCGCCGTCCAGCATGTAGGACCGATCCGCGGCCAGCAGCAGCTCGAGGAGGGTCCCCGCGAAGCACGAGCCGGGCTCGACGAGCGCGAAGACGGAGCGGGAGGACACGTCGAGGCGCTTCAGGACCCGCCGCCAGAAGAGCCGGATCTCCCGCGCGAGCCAATCCGTCTGCCAATCCGTCTGATGGTCGCTCAGGAGCCGATCGTAGGCGGTCACGAGGTCCGCGCTCCCCGCGGTCCGGAGCACCCAGACGCCGATCTCCTCCTCGTTCGTCCGGAGATGGAGGATCAGATCGTCGAGCGCCCGGGCCAGCGCGAGCGGCCAGAAGGCGGCCCCCTGGGCGTGGAGTCCCGCGAGGTCAGTCGGCGGGGCGGCCGCCGGCCCGGCCACGGTGATCTCGGCGACGCCGCGAGCCCGATCGATCGCGCAGGCGAGGTGGTCGTACGCGATCCGGTCGCCGTCGATCGCGCGAGCGAGCGGCGACAGCGCGATGCCCGAGGCCGCCGGCGGGCCGGTCGCTCCGCTCGGCGAACTGGGCCGCCCGGTCGCGCGCGGTCTCGGCGAGCCGCGACCGCGGGACGACCTCGTCGACCAGGCCCCATTCCACCGCGCGCTGGCCCTTGATCCCTTCCTCGAGGGTGCAGAAGACGTCCGCCCGGTCCCGCCGGACGTGGCGCTTGTCGATCAGGCGCGTGAGCCCCCCGGTGCCGGGCAACACCGCGAGGAGTGGCACCTCCGGCAGGGACACCGACGTGTTGCCGTCGTCCGCCATCACGATCCACTCGGTCGCGAGCGCCAGCTCGTAGCCGCCGCCGGCGCAGGGGCCGTTCACCGCCGTGAGGTATCGCTGGCCGGACGCCGCGCTCGCCTCCTCGATCCCGTTCCGCGTCTCGTTCGTGAACTTGCAGAAGTTCACCTTCCAGCCGTGGCCGGACTGGCTCAGCATGCGGATGTTCGCGCCCGCACAGAACACCCGCTCCTTGAGCGAGGTGATCATCACGGCGCCCACCTCGGGGTGCTCGAACCGGAGGCGCTGGATCGCGTCGGCGAGCTCGATGTCGACGCCCAGATCGTAGGAATTGAGCTTGAGCTCGTAGCCGGGCCGGAGCGCGCCGTCCTCCTGGACGTCCATCGCGAGCGTGGCCACGCGGCCGTCGATCGTCAGCTTCCAGTGCCGGTAGCGGGACGGATCGGTCCGGAAGTCGACCGGTGCCGCCGCGCCGCTCGCTGCCCGTTCCACGCTGTCGGTCCTCAGGCTCGCACCGGCGGCGCCGGCGCCCACGTGAGCCGGAACACCCACGTCTTGCCGGCCCGCAGGACGGGCTGGGTCTCGAGGACGAGATGGCCGTTCTCCATCGTGAAGCGCCGGACGAGATCCGTGCCGACGATGTTGGGGAAGTCGGCCGCCGTCACGTGGTGCACGATGAGCCCCTTGGACGCGTCGAGGTCGTAGGTCCCGCAGTAGGCGAGGAAGCCCTCGCTCGCGAGGCGCACTTCCTCGGGCGTGCCCCGGAGCCGGTCACCGCTGGCGAACGGTGGGCGGTCGGGACGCATGAGCGTCGCCGACATGTAGCCGTCGGGCCCATACAGGAGGAGCCCGACGGGCCCGTCCCCGTACGGCCGCGACACGTCCCCGGCCGAGCTGCGGCCCTCGGACGACACGAGCCGCCACGTTCCGACCACCGAGATCGGCCCCATGGTTCTCAGTTCTCCTCGACGGCGCGCGCCGACATTCCGGAGGGCCAGAGACCGTCGAGGGGCAACCCGGCCAGCTCCCGGAGGGCACGGGCCACGTACACCCGCGTCATGCGCTTTCGATAGTGATAGACGAGGTCCGTGTTGTCGAGCGGCTTGGCCGGTCGGGCCGCCGCGTCGGCGGCGCGCGCGATCGTCTCCGGGCCGAAGGGATGCCCGACCAGGGCGCGCGCGGCCTCGGGCACCTCGCGCGGCGTCGACGCGACCGCGCCGAGCACGATGCGCGCGTCCCGGCACACGCCGCCCTCGAGCCGCACCGCCGCCGCGACGCCGAGCACGGGGAAGTCGAACGCTCCCCGCCGCCGGAGCTTCCAGTACGTCGCGCGCCAGCCGTCCACCGGCGGGAGGCGGAGCTCGGTGACGATCTCGTCGGGCGCCTTGCCGAGATACTCGATGCCGTCGTCCCGGAAGAGCCCGGACACCGGGATCCGCCGCTGGCCGCGCGGGCCGACCAGAGTCACCTCGGCGCCGAGCGCCCACAGGACCGGCGCGGTGTCGGACGAGGAGACCGCCCAGCAGCGCGAGCTCCCCGGCGCGACCAGGCAGATGTCGCCGTCCTTCTTCATGCAGAACCCGATCGCCCGGCGCCACTCGTACGACTGGTTGTAGTAGTTGCAGCGCGTGTCGACGCAGACGTTGCCGCCGAGCGTCCCCATGTTGCGGAGCTGAGGCGTCGAGACCACGCCGGCCGCCCGCGCCAGCGCCGGGTAGTGCGCGGCGACCACCGGATGCTCCGCCACGCGCGTCAGCGTCGCGCCGGCGCCCACCACGAGGCCGTCCCGGGCGTCGCCCTGGATCCCGGCCAGCTCCCGGATGCCGCGGAGCCCGACCAGCACCCGCGGCTCCATCTGCAGGCGCTTCATGTTCGGGTAGACATCGGTGCCCCCGGCGACCACCATGGCGTCGCGCCCGTGCTCGCCGAGGAGGCGCGCCGCGTCGGCCAGGTTGCGCGGCGCGAAATAGCGGAAGGGCGGGAGCCGCATCATGCGCGGAGCCGCTCCTTCGCGGGAGACTCGCCGAGCGGGCGTCCTTCCGGATCGATCCAGGGCGGCGGGACGCGGGTCGGCTCGGGGAACTCCACCTGGGGCAGGCGCTCCGGCCCCACGCGCGGGGCCTTCCCCTGGGCCTTCTGGTCGAGGGCCTTCAGGATCTTCTCGGGCGTGATCGGCACCTCGTCGATCCGGACGCCGACCGCGTCGTAGACCGCGTTGGCGACGGCCGGAATCACCGGGAGGAGCGGGCCCTGCCCGGCCTCCTTGGCGCCGAACGGCCCCTCGGCATCGTTCGTCTGGACGAGGATGGTCGTGATCTCCGGCGTCTCGAGCGTCGTCGGGCTCTTGTACTCGAGGAGCGACGGGATCTTGTGGAGCCCGTGGACACGGAAGGCCGACTCCTCCATCAAGCGCCTCGCCGAGCCCCATGTAGATCGAGCCCTCGACCTGGCCCTCCACGAGGAGCGGGTTGATCGCGGTCCCGCCGTCGTGGGCGATCCACACGTGGTTCACGCGGACGTCGCCCGTCTCCTGGTCGACCTCGAGCTCCACGACGCACGCCGAGTAGGAGTACGCGGGCGTCGGCCCGACCCCCGATCCCTTGAACTTCGCGGCGCGCCGGGGCGGCGTGTACGAGCCGGAGGCGACCAGCGTCCCGTGCGCGGCCTCGGCCAGCGGCACCGCCTCGTCGAACCCGAGCCCCGTGGCCGGATCGTCCCGCAGGAAGATCCGCCGGTCGCGGGCCTCCAGCGCCTCGGGCGGGACGCCGAGCTTCCGGGCCGCCGCGGCCAGGAGCTGGCCGCGCAGCTTCTCGGCCGCCGCCCGCGCCGCGTTGCCGGTCATGAGCGTCACGCGCGAGGAGTACGAGCCGAGGTCGACCGGCGTGAGGTCGGTATCGGCGGTGACGACCCGCACGTCCTCGGGCCGGATCCCGAGCACCTCGGCGACGATGTACGCGAGGATCGAGTCCGAGCCCTGGCCGATGTCGATGGACCCGCAGAACACCGCGACGCCGCCGCCGCGGTCGATCTTCACCATCGCGCCGGAGTGCGGCATGTCGTTCCAGTAGATCGGCAGCCCGGCGCCGGTCAGGTAGGCGGACGCCGCGATCCCGATCCCGCGGCCCGGCGGGAGCTTCCGGAACTTCTCCCGCCACCCCGACGCCTCCACGACGCGGTCGATGCACTCGGTGAGGCCGCAGGTGGTCACGGTCAGGTGGTTCACCGTCTTCTGGTGCTCGGGCACGACGGTGCGCCGCCGCATCTCCGCGGGGTCGAGCCCCAGCTCCTCCGCTATGCGGTCGAGGTGCACCTCGAGCGCGAACCGGGGCTGGGGCGTGCCGTGGCCGCGCTTCGGGCCGCAGGGCGGCTTGTTCGTGAAGACCCGGCACCCCTCGAACTTGTACCGCGCGATCCGGTAGGTGACCGTCTGGAGCGCGCCCGTGTAGAAGGTCGACGCGACGCCGTAGGAGCCGTACGCGCCGCCGTCGAGCCAGCGTCCGGAAGTGGAGGGCCAGGATCTCGCCGTCCTTCCGCACGCCCGACCGCACCCACATCAGAACCGGATGCCGGCCCCGGTGCGTGTAGAAGACCTCTTCCCGCGTGAGCGTCGTCTTCACCGGCCGCCCCGTGATCTGGGCCAGCCGCGCGACGGCCATCTCGTGGCTGAAGGGGTCGGACTTGCCCCCGAACCCGCCGCCGTTCGGCGTCGCGATGACGCGGATGTGGCTCATCGGCATCTCGAGGACCTTGCCGAGCGCGCGGTGGACGTAGTGCGGCGTCTGGGTCGACGACCAGAGCGTGAGCTTCCCGTCCGGCGTCCACTGGGCGACCGCCGCGTGCTGCTCCATCGGCAGGTGCGTGTTCCCCTCGAAGAAGAACACGTCCTCTCGGACGAGGTCGGCGTCGCGGAACCCCTCGTCGACGTCGCCGAACTCGAGGGAGACCAGCTTGTGGATGTTGTGCCCGTCGCCGTACTCGTGGATGCGGTGGGTGCCCTCGCGGAGCGCCGCCTCGATGGACATCAGCGAATCGAGCGGCTCGTACTCGACCTCGATCATCCGCGCCGCGGCTTCGGCGGTCTCCTCATCCACGGCGGCGACGGCCGCCACGGGGTCCCCCACGAAGCGCACCTTCTCGACGCAGAGCGGCTCCTCGTCCTGGCTCACCGGCATGATCCCGAACCGGACCGGCGGGAAGTCCCGCCCGGTGATGACCGCGTACACGCCGGGCAGCGCCGCCGCGCGCGTCGTGTCGATCCGGCGGATCAGGGCGTGCGGATGCTGCGCCCGGAGGAGCTTCGCGTACGCCATGCGCGGAAGGGCCAGGTCGTCGGCGAAGCGCGTCTCCCCCGTCACCTTCGCCCACGCGTCGACCTTCGGCAGGCGCTGCCCGATGACCGACAGGGGCCGCTCCGGCGCGCTCATCGGTCGCTCCGGACGCCCCGCCCCACCGTCCGGTCGGCGGCGAGCTCGACGGCGTCGAGGATCTTCGTGTACCCCGTGCAGCGGCACAGGTTCCCGGCGAGCGCGGCCCGGATCGCGTCGCGGTCGGGCCGCGGCGTCCGGTCGAGCAGGGCCCGGGCGGTCAGCAGGATCCCGGGCGTGCAGTATCCGCACTGGGCCGCCCCCAGCTCCGCGAACGCCTGCTGGAGCGGATCCAGCCGGCGCCCGTCCGCGAGCCCCTCCACGGTCAGAATCGCGGCGTCCTGGCACTCGACCGCGAGCGCGAGGCACGAGAGGATCGGCTGGCCGTCCGCCAGCACGGTGCAGGTCCCGCACTCGCCCAGCTCGCAGCCGTGCTTCGTCCCGGGCAGCGCGAGGTCCTCGCGCAGCACCTCGAGGAGCGTGCGGTGGACCGGGACGGCGACCTCGCGGCGCTCCCCGTTCACGGTCAGGGTCATGAGGCTCCGCATCGCCCGCCTCCCAGACTGGATTGGTTCAGGATGGATGAAACGATATTAATACATACTGAATCTCGACGGGACCTGTCAATCCGGCGGCGAGGCCGAGGACCGCTCGCGCAGGTCGCGGCGCTGGTCGGGAGGCGGGAAGTCGGCGTGCCGATGCACGAGCCGCCAGGTGTCGCCGAATCGCCGGTAGATGTGCGTGACGCGGATCGTCATGAGGCGCGGCGGCCCGTCGTCGACGGTCACCTCCCCGCGCTCGAAGCCGACGGTGTACGCCAGGTCTCCGCTCGAGGCCACGACGGAATGCTCGGGCACGAGCCGGCCGCTCCGGAAGCGACTGCCCACCCAGCGGAACGTCTTCGCGAGGCGCCGGAAGCCCTTGTCGATCGGCCCCCACGCCCCGAACAGGGTGGCGTCGTCCGAATCCGCCCAGCACGCGATGTACGGCTCCGGATTGCCGGAGCCCATCTCCGCCAGCGCCAGCCGGACCTGCTCGAGCGCCTCCGCCAGCTTCGGATCCTCGGTGGCCATATGGTCATGGTCCTCCCTGACGGGGCGAGTCGGGGCGCCCAGGCTGGCGCTCACGAGGGCGTCGAGACGCACGGCGCGGGGGAGCGGTCAGGACCTCATCGGGCCCGCGGCCGCGAACTCCTCCGGGCGAACCGATGCCCCGAACAGCACGTCGGCCATCCCGCCCCGCTCGAATTCGAACATGGCCCGGGTCGCGCGGGCAACGTCCAGATCCGCCACCAGGAGCTCCTCCCGCCGGAGCTCGGTCTGGGCCCAGATCTGCCCGTCCGGCGCCACGATCAGCGACCGCGAGTTCTGGTGCGGCACCAGGCAGGCGTTGCAGGACGCGAACCAGACGGTGTTCTCGGCGGCCCGGGTGACGATCATGGCGTGGTGCACGGGCACCTTCCAGTCGTTCTCCCGCGTGGTGTTGCTCTGGGGATGGAAGATGACCTGGGCGCCCTGGCGGACGCATTCCCGCGTCGACTCCGGGAACCGAAGCCCCTCGAAGCAGATGACGACGCCGACCCGGACCCCGAAGAGGTCGAAGGTCTGGAAGCCGTGGCCGGGCGTGTAGGCGAGCGCATCGAGGGGCGTGAGCCGCGTCTTGTGGTGGACGCCGAGCACCTGCCCGCGCTCGGAGATCACCAGCGCCGAGTTGTGCGGCTTGCCGCGGTAGGGATCCGATTCGAGCGGCGTCTCCGTCCCGAGAATGCACGCCATGCCGAGCGCCGCGCACCGCTTCGCCAGGCGGCTCTCGAGCTCCGCGAGCCACTCGACCGGGACCGGCCGGTCGGGCGTGGAGATGTCCACGCGGTAGCCGACCGTCTGCGTCTCGGGAAAGCACAGGATCTGGACTCCCTGGCGCGCGGCGTCCTCGACCATCCGGAAGATCGTCGCGGCGTTGGTGTCGAGATCGGCGGTCTGGCGGCACTGCGCGAGCGCGATCCGCAGCGTGGACATGGCTCACCTCCCCGTGGAATGGCCCCGAGTATGCCACGGGCGGCGCGCGGCTGCGGCGGCTCCGCGTGCGCGATGCCGCCGGGGAGGAGCCGGCTAGGCGAGCAAGCTTAGGATCGTGTGCGCGTAGATCTTCGTGAAGTCGCGGACCTCCGACAGAGGGATGAACTCGGTCGCCAGGACGTCGGCGCCTTGCGTGCGCCGGACCGGGCCCGCCGGGCCGAACATGACCGGGGAATGCCCGCGCGTTGGCGAGGCCCGCGTCGAAGGCGAACTGGGCGTAGCCCATGTCGGGCGCCTCGCCGCGAACGGCCTGGTACGCCGCCGCCAGGGCGCGCACGTGCGGCAGGGCCGGCGACACCTGGTACGGCAGGTGATGCACGCCCTTGCGGACGGTCACCTCGTAGGGCGGGATCCCGGAGAGCGCGCTCGTCGTACCTCTGCTCGATCCGGGCCAGAAGCGGGTCCGCCATCGCCCTCACTCTTGGACCGGGACGAACTGCGCGGGAAGCGGCGTGTAGATCTCCACGATGACGAGGTTCTCGCTGCCCCGCGCCGACAGCGAGTGCTTGACACCCGCGGGGATGAACACGACGTCGTCCTTCCTGATGCTGTACTCGGTGCCCTCGGCCACGAAGCGGCCCGTGCCGCTCAGCACCACGTACACGTTCTCGCTGTTCGGGTGGTAGTGATACTTCCCGTCCGGCCCCGACGGCCGCAGGATGTTGACGTGCAGGTCCAGGTGCTTCGCACCCATGTCCGGGTTGACGAGGAGCAGCTGATCCCCCCGGTCGCCCATCGGGGTGCGGCGGGCCTGGGCCAGGTTCGTGATGGTCACCATGCGAGTCTCCCTCCCTGACGCACGCTATCGGATCCTGGGGACGACGAGTCGCGCGTAGTCCTCGATCATCCGGCGCATCATCGGCATGTCGTGGCAGATGAACTTGATCTCGAAGTGGCTGACGCCGGCCGCCACGTATTCCTTGATCCGAGGCCGGATCGTCTCCGCGGATCCCACGAGGCTCCGCGCGAGGCCGCGGTCGACGTCCCCCCACTGGTGCTCCAGGGAGGCGCGGGCGATCGCGAGGGCGGCGGCGTCCGACTCGGCGATCGTCGTGAAGATCTCGTTCCCTCGCTCGACCTCGCGCGCGGTGCGGCCGTGCCGCGCATCTCCGCGATGCGCCGTCAGGCGCCGGGCGCGTCGTACGAGTAGAAGTGCCAGTACTCCCACGCGGCCGCCCGACGCAGCTTCTCCTCGTCGCGCCACTCCGGCCCGAAGCGCGCGATCGACATCGCCCCGAGATCCTCGGACGGCCGACCGTCGACGATCCACCGCGCGATCTCCTCGCCGATGACCGGCGAGATCGACAGCCCGGCGACGTTGCAGCCGCTCGCGACGAAGAAGCCGGCCGCGCCCGGCACCGGGCCCACGATGTGCTGCCCGTCCGGCGTCATCGTCGGAATGCCGCCCCGGTAGAGCCTCAAGGGCGCCGTCGAGAGGACGGGCAGCTGCTCGCGCACGCCCTCCATCAGACGGCGCAGCACGGAAAGGTCGAGCGGCGTGTCCGCGATCGAGAAGCTCGACGGAAGCCGCTCCATCTCGAACTGGGTCGGCTCCGTCTCGTAGCCGCCCGCGAGGAAGCCTCCCCAGCACGGTCGCGCGTACACCGCGGCATCCATGATCCGCACGATCGGCAGCTCGGGCGTCGCCCCCTCGACCGGCTCCGTGATGAGCACCTGGTGGCGCGTGGGCACCATCGGGACGTGGATCCCCGCGGCCGCGGCGACCTGACGCGCCCAGGCGCCCGCCGCGTCGACCACGACCGGGCTCTCGATGCGCCCGCGATCGGTCTCGACCCCTTCCACCACCCCGTTGCGCGCGTGGACGCCGGTGACCGTGGTGTTCGGCAAGAGCGTCGCGCCCAGCTTGCCCGCGGCGGTGGCGTAGGCGGTCGCGACGTGGGAGGGCTCGAAGTAGACGTCCCCCGGCGTGTGGAGTACGGCTCGCACGCCGCGGGGCTGAACGAACGGATGGACGCGATGCGCGGCTTCCGGCGAGATGACCCGGGTTCCGAGGCCGAGCCGCTCGCCCCGGGCAGCCTCTCGCGCGAGGATGTCCGCGTCCTCCGCCGTCCGGGCCACCTTCAGGCTTCCCGACCGAACGATCTCGAGGGGCTCCCCGGTGTCCGCCGAGAGCCGGAGGAGCCACTCGACGGCGCGCCGCGCCAGCCGGCTCATCAGGTCGGTCGAGCGCAGCATGGCGGCGTTGCCGGCGGCCCGCGGCGAGGTCTGCGAGGCCAGCGCATGCCGGTCGAGCAGGGCCACCCGGCGGCCGCCGTGGCGCATCAAGAAGTAGGCGGTGGCGGCGCCGAAGCCGCCCGAGCCGATCACGACGACGTCCGCATCCTTGACCATCCGACCCTCCTGCATCACGCGCGCGGCGCCACTCGGCGCGCGACGATTCCCGCGGATTCCAGAACCCGGAGCGTTGGCGCGAGGATGTAGCCCCGGCGCCAGGCGTCCGGCTCGCACCCGGTGTAGGCATGCATGGCGTCCCGCTCCAGATGCTCGAGCGCGACCGCCAGCGCGCAGAGCACGGCATCCCAGCGATCCTCGAGCGCCTTGAGCGTGCGCCCCGGAGCATCGGCGCGCGGGCGGTCCCGGAGGAACGCCCTCCACGCGTCGTCCCGCTCGATGTAACGACGCGTCGCGACCACCGCTGCGCACTTCCCAATGAAGGGCCCGAGCCCGCGGTCGACCCACTCGCGCTTGGAGGCGAACTTCCGGCGCTTGTAGACGTGCTTCTTCCGCCCGGGCGGCCGGTCCAGATCGAACAGGCGCACCTGGAGCGCGTTCGGGTACACCTCGCGAATCGCTGGCCGGTCCGGCGTGGCGCGCACGCCCGGCCGGAGATCGGCGGAGGCGCAGCGGGCGGCGAGCTGGTCGACGAAGCCCTGGAGCGGCGCCAGGAACGCCGATGGGCTATGGACGGAGGCGGCGAATCGCCCGAAGCGGCGCGAGATCTCGTCGTCGCACGGCCGCCGTCGCCCGTCTCCGAGACCCAGGAGCGGCGCGTCGATCCCCACCGCCGTCGCCGTCCGGCGGCCCGGGCGCTTCAGCTGCTCCGCCAGCCAGTCGAGTACCGCCGCGTGCGTGGACAGCGTGATCGGACCGTCGACCAGGCGCAGCGGGAACCGCGGGCCGTCGAGCGCCACCACGCCGGACGGGTTGGCCGCCTTCCAGGCGAGATCGACCCCGAGGAATCGCATGGCTCAGCTCCGAGATCGGGTCCAGAAGCCCTCGGGATCGAACCGCCGGATCATGGCCAGCTCGCCCGCGCTCGGCGGCGGGGTCTCGACGAGCGGGTCAGCGAGACGCAAGGCCCAGGCCGTCTCGGCGCGCACCTGGTCGACCGTGACTCCCGGATGCACGCTCGCGAGAACCATCTCCCGCGTCACCGGGTGGAAGCGGAACAGCGCGAGCGTGGTGATGACGGCGGACGGACCGTCGCCGGGCAGTCCGGTCCGGGCCCGCCAGTCCCCGCCGTCGCCGTGGCCCGGGGAGGTCACGTAGTCGACCCGCTCCACGAACCGCCGCCGCTCGTGCGCCATGATGACGACGTGACGCCGGGCAAGCGAGGCGATATCGGGGGCGCCGCCCGACCCGGGGAGCCGAAGCGCCCGGTCGCGCGGGCCGATGTAGGTGGTGTTGAGGTTCCCGAACCGGTCCACCTGTGCCCCGCCGATGAAGCCGAGCGTCACCCGCCCCGCCTGCATGAGCCCCATCACCTCGCGCATCTCGGTGCACCAGAGCGCGCCCGTCACGTTGGGGCCGTCCGACATGGTCACGAGGAAGCCGAGCGCGGGCGAGTCGCGCACCACGCCGTTCTCGAACAGCCCCACCGCTCCCGGCGCGTGGGTCGCCCGGGCCAGGCAAAAGGCGAGGAGCGGCAGCCGCATGCCCACGAACACGACCTCGCCGTCGCGGATCTCGCGGGCGGCGGCCGCCACCATGAGCTCGGCCGGCGTGTAGTCGCGCGTCACGCGGAGGCCCTCGCCGTCAGCAGCCGTAGTCGACCGGCGCCGCGAGCTGAGGGGCCCGGGGCCGGAGCCGCTCGAAGCGCTCGGCGCCGAGCTTCGACATGTATCCGGCATGATCGCCGGGCTCGCGCACCCACTCATCGAGCCAGGCGGCCGCGCCCTCCGCCGTGGCCGAGTGCCCGTGCCAGTCCGCGTAGACGGCGTGGTCGCGGTTGTAGTGGCCCTGGACGGGCGACGGATGCGCGCCGCCCGGGAGGTGGACGACGGCGGTCACGAGGAATCCGGGCAGGAAGGTGCGGTTCGGATCGCTATGGATCACCGCGGGCTCCACCAGCTCCTCCGCCACGACGATCACGGCCCGGCTGGCTTTCCCGGCCGCCGCGCTGACGCCCGTCGGCCCCCACGCGTGGCAGTTCCCGGCGGCGTCCGCACGCTGGACGTGCAGGATCGCGACGTCGGGCTGGAGCGCCGGCACCAGGACCAGCGGCACTCCCGTGAAAGGACACGGCGCCACGCGGAGCCGCGGGTTGCGCGCGAGGATGTCCGACCCGAGCAGGCTCCGCGTCGGCAGGTACGGCACGCCCTGGGCCGCGGCCTCGAGGGCCAGCGCGATCGAGAAGTTCGAGTGGTCCTCGATCGTCAGCGCGCGGGGGATCCCCTGCTCCAGCGCGCGCCGGAAGACGTAGCCGGCGCCATGCTGGACGTTGCCGACCCAGGCAGCGACGATCGCCCGGGCGCAGCCCGCGGCGATGAGCTGCTCGAAGCAGATGTCCGAGATCGGTCCGACGAGCGTGAGATCGCGCCGCCGCTGGCGGATGAGCTCGTGTGCGGCTCCGAAGGGAATGAGGCACTCCAGCGCCGTGCCCAGCACGACCGACGCGCCGTCGGGGACATGGCGCCGGAGCGCCTCCGCGAGGGGGAGGACCTTGCTCAACCCGTCCGCCCCCGGGTCAGCGGCGGCGCGGCCGCGGGGCGAACGCCGGAAGCCGGGGACCCGGGCTCACGCCGGAGAGGGCGGCCGGCGGCTCAGCCGTCGAGCCTGGCGCAGGCCGCCTCGATCCGCGCGAGGCCCTCGCGGATCTGCTCGAGGCCGCACGCGTACGAGATCCGGAGGTGCCGGTCGGAGCCGAAGTCCACTCCCGGCACGACGGCGACGCGCGCCGCATCCAGGAGGAAGGTCGTCACGTCCGTCGACCCGCGCAAGGGCTGGCCGTTGAAGCGACGGCCGAACAGGCCGGACACGTCCGGGAAGGCATAGAAGGCGCCCGGGGGCATCGGGCACTTCCAGCCCGGGATGCGGTTCAGGCCGGCGACGATCACGCGCCGCCGGTGGTCGAACTCGCCCGCCATCTTGGCGACCTCGTCCTGGGGCCCGGCGAGCGCCTCGACGGCCGCCCACTGGGCGATCGAGGTCGGGTTCGACGTGCACTGCCCCTGGAGATCGCCCATCGCCTTCACGATCTCGCGCGGCCCCGCGGCGAAGCCGAGCCGCCACCCGGTCATCGCGTAGGCCTTCGAGCACGTGTTGACGAGGATCGTCCGCGCCTTGATCTCGGGGCTCAGCTCCGCGATGCTCGGCACGCGCCCATCGTAGGACAGCGCGTCGTAGCACTCGTCGGACACGACGTAGAACTTGTGCTCGAGCGCGAGCGCGGCGACCTTCTCGAGGTCGGCCCGCGGGTACACGGCCCCGCTCGGGTTGTTCGGGCTGTTCAGGATGAGCAGCTTCGTGCGGGGCGTCACGGCGCGCCGCAGCGCTCCCAGGTCGAGCTGGAACCCGCGCGGCTCGTCGGTCGGCACCACGACGGGCACGCCGTCGCAGAGACGCACCTGCTCCGTGTAGCTCACCCAGTACGGCGACGGCACCAGGACTTCATCCCCGGGGTCGACCAGGACCGCGCAGATGTTGTAGAGCGTGTGCTTCGCCCCGACCGAGGCGATGACGTCCGCCGGCTCGTAGGCGAGCCCGTTGTCGCGCTTGAGCTTGGCGCAGATGGCGGCCTTGAGCTCGGGGATCCCGCCCGCGTCCGTGTACTTGGTCTTGCCCTCGCGAAGGGCCCGGATCGCGGCCTCCTTCACCCGCTCGGGCGTGTCGAAGTCCGGCTCTCCCGCGGTGAAGGACAGGACGTCGATGCCCTGGGCGCGGAGGGCGCGGGCCCGGGCGGAGAGAGCCAGGGTCGGGGACGGGGTCAGGCGGCGGGCGCGCTCGGCCAGCATGGATCAGCTCACTCCTCTTCGTGGTCTCGCGGGGCCGGGATCATCTGCGTTGCAGCTTGTCCCGAAGCCGCTGCTCGACGCCGGCCGGCACGAGGCCCTTCACGGAGCCTCCGTGGGCGGCGACTTCCTTGATCAGGCGCGAGGAGATGTAGGAGTACGCCTCGTGAGGCATGAGGAAGACCGTCTCCGCCTCCTCGCGCAGCTTCCGGTTCATCAGGGCCATCTGGAACTCGTACTCGAAGTCGGACACCGCCCGCAGGCCGCGGATGATGGCGCGCGCGCCGAGGCGGGCGGTGAGATCGACGAGCAGTCCGTCGAACACGACGATCTCGATCTCGCGCAGGTGCCGCGTCGCGTCCCGGATCATCTCGACGCGCTCGTCGTCGGTGAACAGCGCCGTCTTCGACGGATTCGTCACGACCGCCACCACCAGCTCGTCGAAGAGCCGGAGGCTGCGCTCGATGAGGTCGAGATGCCCGTTCGTCAGAGGATCGAACGAGCCCGGGTACACCGCGCGAACGGCCACAAATCGCTCCTGCTATGGGGTGCTAGGGAGCCGGCGGCCAACGTCGGATCGGAGGGACCAGGCCGCGCAACGGCAACGAAATGGCGCACTCAGGGCCTCGAGCCGTCGGGAGTGTACTCTTCGGCTCTCAGGAAAGTCAAGGCGGTGTCGCCGAACTGACGCGGCCGGCGGTGCGGCGCGAGGCCCGGCACGGTGGGCAGCGTCGTGCGCGTGGAGTGCTGCACGATCACCTCGGTCCCGGCGCGGCAGATCCGCGTCGCTCCGATCCCCTCGAGGGTGCGGGCGGCGAGCGCGGTGGCGTACGGCGGGTCGATGAAGACGAAGTCGAACGGGCCTTCCTGCGCCCCGAGCTCCGGCAGGAGCCGGAGGACGTCGCCCGCCATCACGCGCGCGGCCGCGCGCGGGGCGCCGAGGGCGACGAGGTTGGCGCGCAGCGCCCGCAACGCGGACTGGTCGCGCTCGACGAGGACCACGCGCGCCGCGCCTCGGGACAGCGCCTCGATCCCGACCGCGCCGGTTCCCGCGAACAGGTCCAGGACGCGGGCGCCCGCCACGGCGGGGCCCAGCACGTCGAACAGGGTCACGCGCACGCGGTCGGCGGTCGGTCGGGTCGCGAGGCCCCGCGGCGCCCGGAGCCGCCGCCCGCGATCGTGGCCGCCGATGACCCGCATGCCGCGCCCCTACCCGATCGACGCCAGCTCGAGCCGCTCGCGCCACCGCGCGACGAGCGCCTCGCGAAGGGCGCGATGCTCCGGGAGGCGGAGGCTGGGATCGCGCAGGATGAGCTGCGCGGCGTCCTGGCGCGCCTCTTCGAGGAGCCGCACGTGGGTCACGAGGCTCGCGGTGCGGAACTCCGGCAGGCCCGACTGGCGCGTCCCGAAGAACTCGCCGGGGCCGCGGATCTGGAGGTCGACCTCGGAGAGCCGGAACCCGTCCTGCGTGGCTTCCATGGCCGCGAGACGCTGCTGGCCCTCGTCGGACGTGGGGCCGCTCGCGAGCAGGATGCAGAACGACTTGGCGGCCCCGCGGCCGACGCGGCCGCGCAGCTGGTGGAGCTGGGCGAGGCCGAAGCGCTCGGCGTGCTCGATCAGCATCACCGAAGCGTTGGGCACGTCGATCCCGACCTCGATCACCGTCGTCGCAACCAGCAGGTCGAGCTCGCGGGCCTTGAACGCCCGCATGATCCGTTCCTTCGCGTCGAACCCGAGCCGCCCGTGGATCAGGCCCACCCGGAACCCTTGGAACGGGCCGCCCTGGAGGCGCTCCGCCATCTCGGTCGCGGCCTTCAGATCGCTCGCCTCGGTCTCCTCGACGAGCGGGCAGACCACGTAGGCCTGGCGGCCGGCCTGGAGCTCGCCCCGGATGAACTCGTAGATCCGCTCCCGGGTGGGTTCGTAGCGGACCTTGGTCACGATCGGCGTCCGCCCGGGCGGCAGCTGGTCGAGCACGGAGACGTCGAGATCGCCGTAGAGCGTCAGGGCCAGGGTGCGGGGGATCGGGGTCGCCGTCATGACCAGGACGTGCGGGTGCTCGCCTTTCCCGCGGAGCGACGCGCGCTGGAGCACGCCGAACCGGTGCTGCTCGTCGACGACGGCGAGCCCGAGGCGCTGGAGCTCCACCGCGTCCTGGATGAGGGCGTGGGTGCCGACGCCGATGGCCGCGGCGCCGCTGCGGAGCGCTTCCAGGGCCGCCTGACGCTCCCGGCTCCGCTGCCCGGCAGAGAGCCACGCCACGGTGAGCCCGAGCGGCTCGACGAGCGCGCGCACCGTCCGGAAGTGCTGCTCGGCGAGGATCTCGGTGGGCGCCATGAGCACCGCCTGCGCGCCCGCTTCCACGGCCGTCAGGAGCGCCATCACGGCGACGATCGTCTTGCCGGAGCCGACATCCCCCTGGAGCAGCCGGTTCATGGGCACCGGGCGCCCCAGGTCCGACCGGATCTCCGACCAGACGCGCTCCTGGGCAGGGGTCAGGGCGAACGGGAGCTCGCGGAGGAGTCGCGCGACGAGGTCGCCGGGGGGGGCGAGCGGGCGGCCGTGCTCGCGCGCCTGCCGCCGGCGCTTGATCGCGAGCCCGACCTGGAGCACGAAGAAGTCCTCGAAGGCGAACCGCCGGCGGGCTTCCTCGACGTCCTCGAGCGTGCCGGGAAAGTGGACCGCGCGGTACGCCTCCGCCACCGGGATGAGGCTCCGACGCCGACGGAACTCCTCCGGCAGGATGTCGGGCGCGTGCTCGGCGTGGGCCTCGACGATACCGTGCTGGAGTTGCCGCATCGACTTCTGGAAGAGGCCCTCGGTGAGGGGGTAGACCGGCACCACCCGCCCCATGTGAATCGAGGCCAGCTCGTCGTCCCCGACCGGCTCGAACTCGGGGTTGTCGAGGACGATCCGGCGGTCCTTGGCGAGCGCCTTCTTCCCGTAGAGGACCACTCGCTGGTCCCGCTTCAACTGCCGGGCGAGATAGGCGCGCCCGAACCAGAGGGCCGTGAAGTAGCCCGTCTGGTCCCGGAAGGTCACCTGGAGGGGAGCCCGGGAGCCGTGGCGTGGGGGCGCCACGCCGAAGACCGTTCCCTGCACCACGCCCGAGGCGCCGAGCGGGAGCTTGTGGAAGGGCACGAACTCGCGGCGGTCCTGATAGTCCCGGGGGAAGTGGTTCAGCGCGTCCCGGACCGTCACCAGCCCGAGCCGCTCCAGCTGACGGGCGCGCTGGGGCCCCACGCCCTTGAGGTACTGGAGGGGGCTGTCGAGGCCAGGGGCCGCCTTGTCCACTTGGCTCACGGTCGGAAGAGCCTCGCGAGTCGCGTGAGGTGCCAGGCTTGTCTCACCTCGAGCCCCATGGTATAGAGATGCGTTCCTCGGCGGCAAGTCGGCCCCGTTCCGGGGCCCGGCGGAGCCGCCGTGGTCCCATCTCTCCCGAGGAGTCCAGGAGCATGGCCCAGCGTTGTGATGTGTGTGGGAAGGGTCCCGTTGTGGGCAATCAGATCAGCCATGCCCACAACGTCTCCGCGAAGCGGTGGCTGCCCAACTTGGTGTCGATGCGGGCGGTCGTGAACGGCCGAGCCAAGCGGGTCCGCGTCTGCACGCGCTGCCTGCGAGGGGGCAAGGTCATCAAGGCTGTCTGAGGACCGGCCGCCGGGGGTGCCAGTCGCCCCCGGCGGCCTGCATTTGACAGCATGAGACTGGGCCAGGGCTGGCATCGTCCCCTGACCCGACCATCCGCACTACTTCTTCTTCTTGGCCGCCTTCTTCTTCGCCATTGACAATCACCTCCCTCCGTTTCGTCTCGGTCTCGCGAAGAGGCTGCACCCCCTTCGAGCGACACCTCCGACGTTCGTTGCGACGTTACTTCTTCTTCTTCGCCGCCTTCTTCTTCGCCATCGTGCTCACCTCCTTCCGCTCGCGTGAGCGCGGCTAGAACCCCATCGCGTCACGACGGAGCTTCTCGGCCTGCTCGCGCCCGCGCCGCTCGTGGCCGTGAAGGTCCACGTAGAGCTGCGGGAGACTGACCACCCGGAATCCCCCTTTGACCACGGGGGCGTAGAAGACGCCCGGATCGTACGGGGTCATGAGATAGACGGACCCTTCGCCCTCGACGGGCTGGAGCCCGAGCACGCGCACCAGGGCCTCGATGTCCCCGCTCACGTAGCTGTGGACGGTCGAAACGCGCGTGTGCGGTCCGATCAGGGACGAGCCCGCGTGGAGCGTGAAGGCGTAGCTCATCCCGAGCTCGGTCGCGTGCCGGGCCAGGGCCTCCATCGCGCGGCGCTTTTCGCCGGAGGGCAAGACGAAGGCGTTTAGGCCGTTGACGCGGTAGCTGTAGGCATCCCGCCACGCGTCGAGGAGCTCTCCCGGCCGGGCCACCCGGTACAGCCCGTCCGGGCCCCGCTCGACCCAGTCCAGCTCCTCGAGCCGCTTCATCACGTTGTGGGCGTGCCCGAGGCTCACCCCCACGGCCCGCCCCAGCTCGTCCAGGCGCCAGGCCCGCTCCCGCTCCACCAGGAGGGCGCGCACGACCCGGGTCGCCCGGGGCGCGAAGAGCGCCTTGAGCGGGCGGCGCTCCAAACCGGTATTGGGCCGCCCCTCCTTCTGGATCAGGACATTGTCGAAGGCCAGGTAGCAGTTGCCGACCAGGTCCAGATAGCCGCAGTTGTTGCGCCGGACCAGGGCTGCCGACTGGGGACTCACGTAAGGCGCGGCAACGATCGGATACGCGCCGGGAAGGTGCGCTCGGAGCTCGCGAAGTCGGGTGATGGCCTCTCGGAGGTACCGGGGCTCCCCGCGGGAGCGGATCTCACAGATCAGGGTCTTGGTCTCCTGGCCCTGCCCCATCTGGAACCTGACCAAGACATCCACCGTCTGGTCCCCGACGGTCGCATCTAGAGACTCTTGCCATTCCGGTACTTGCGGAAAGAGCGCACGGAGCTTCTCCGCTGCTGCCTTCCTGAATTCGCCGATCCGAACCATACTTTCACTTGTCCGGTCATTTTCAGCGTGCGCTGAAACCATAGCTCCCAGTGAAACTGCTGTCAAGGACAAACCTTTCCTGACTGTCGTAATACGGACAGCGCCCCGCGCGGTGGATAGTATTCGATCGGGGGATCCAAGCTGCCGACCTCGGCCCGCCCGAATCCGGCTCCGAAGATTGGCTGTGCGCGGACGAGGACCTCGACGGCCGAGACCATCACACGCTGACCGCACGCGGGGATTCGCCGCTCGCATGGAAGACCCTCGGAATGCGGCGGGTCGGAGCGCCACCGACGGCACGCCGGAGGCGATCTCGCTGCGCGGATTTCGCGCCGCGGATCAGCGGGTGAGGGAGGGCGAACGGGATGGGCGGCGGCCGTTGTCGGCGCGGCTCCGCGTGCCTCACCTAGTCCGCGCCGTCTTCCAGCTCCTCCAGCCGCTCGTCGTCCAGCCCGAAGTAGTGGCCGACCTCGTGGATGACCGTGTCTCGAACCAGCTCCTCCATGTCCTCCACGGTGTCGCAGTCTTCCTGGATCGGCCCCTGGTAGATCGTGATCACGTCCGGCAGCACGTTCCCATAGGTGGTGTCCCGGCGCGTGAGATCGGTGCCGCGATAGAGGCCGTAGAGCGTGTCGGGCGGCTCGATGCCCATGTCCTCGAGGGTGTCGTCGTCCGCCCAGTCCTCGACGACGACGGCGATGTTCTCCAGGCGCTCACGGAAGCGACGCGGCAAGCGCCGCAGCGCCCGCTCGACGAGTAGCTCGAACTCCTTGCGGCTGATCTCGACCATCGCCGGAAGGCAGCCGGCAGGCCGGCGCCTAGAGCCCGCGGACCCGCTCGACGTCGATGACGTCCTTGATGGCCGCGATCGCGGCCATGACGCCCTTTAGGTGGTCGAGATCCCTGACCTCCACGGTGAAATGATTCAGCCCCTTGCGGTCCTCGGTGACGGTTACCTCGGCCTTCACGATGTTCGCCTGGCGCGAGGAGATGGCCGTGGAGATGTCGGCGAGGAGGCCCGGCCGGTCACGGCCGATGTGGACGGCGATCTTTACCGGCAGCGCTCGCTGCTCGGCCTCCGCCCATTCC
>CAVXVV010000028.1:0-51921 GCA_963765195.1 uncultured Candidatus Rokubacteria bacterium | reverse complement strand
GTTCGATTCCGATCGTCACCGAGCGCGCGGTTCCTGCGGTATGCCGGACTCAGGCTGCCTGGTCGGAGCGGCATCGGGTCGCGAGACGGCGGACCTCCCGGAATTCACCAGCGACTCGCCGCCCTGCCCCGACGCCTGGCGCTGTCCACAGTCGAAGGGGTGGGCGCACCCGCGTCGCATTCCCCGCGAGTCGGGACCACCGCTCACTCGTCGGGGGCGCGTGGGCATGGAGCCCGGTGACCTCGCCTCCAGGGCCGCTCGGGAGGGTGGGCACGACCGCAAGCAACTCGCCCTCCCGGAGAAATCGGGGGGTTACGAACGGGTAGAACGATGACCCCGCACAACCTGTCGCAGCCTGTCCCAAGCCATCATCAGGATTCCGGGACCGTCACGCGAATCGCCGTGTCTAGAGCGTCGATTTGGCGCTTTGGCGGGGGCAAGAAATGGTGGACAGGGGGAGAATTGAACTCCAGACACCGGGATTCTTAGTTCAATTATTGGGCCCCGTGCCGGTCTACTTCCTGGAAGGCAATCCTGAGCCGATATTGAAGCTAAGCTGCTGTCGCAATTGCGCGAATCTCGAAGGTGAAGGAATGTGCCACCACCCTACGTAGCTCGTTGGAGATTCGAACCCGTGTCGAGCACGGGCCGGTGCCAGCTCGATACCCCGGCCTCCGGTACGGCGCTCTGCCCAATGGCTGTGAGCGTCCGCCAGCTGCGCGGTGGCGTCCGGCGGCCATCGGCAGGCAGATCAGCCTATAGGGAAGGGAATCCCGACGGTCGGCCGTGGAATCGTCTGGCCAGGAAGCGCTGCACGGTCTGGCCACGGAGCGCAGTCGCCGGGTGCCCTGTCTTCAGGGGCAGGGTCCTGTTCCACAGGGCACCGCAGTGAACACCTGGATTCTCTTGACCAGTTTCCTAGCATTTCCGGTCGCAATCGACCGACGACCGCCCAGTTTTCTGTGCAACCTTCGTGGGATACGTGCATCGCGGGTCGTGCCCGACGCGACGCCGAAATGTGTGTCACGCGAGAAGAAATCCGGTGTGGCCGGACCCTCCCCGTGCGAGTTGGCGCGCATCTCGCTTCGCGACACCGGTCGTGTGCTGGCGGGGCCGGCCGGGCGTGTGCGGGGTCCCGGTCGTCGTCGGGTGCTCCAGGGAATCTGCTGGATAAGATGGGCGGCTCGCTTTCGGTTCTTGGGTCTGCGGCGCCCGGCGACGCCGGTCTTCGCGGACGTCCTCCCTGTCTACGAACGTCTGAACCGACTGCGGGTCACCGTCGACCCTGCCGCGAACGCCGCGGCGATCTGGACCTCGGAAGCCGTCGGGCACATCCGATCGATCACCCGGCCGCCCGCGGCCCGAACGACGATCCTCGAGATCCCCAGTCCTTCGCCACGGCCCCGTCCGGTGGACCAGCGGTGGATTGTTCAGCGCTCAGGCGTGGCGGATCGCCTTCAGCCCCGGCCCGCTCGGGTACCCGCCCCGGTCGGCCACGTCGTCGAGCGCGCTTGCGACTGGGCCGGGGTTCCCCCGAGCTGGACCCAGAGACCGGTCCCGGCCTCGGGCACTATCCGCTGCCGGGGATGCCGGGTGGTCCGGACTGTGGAGAGGCTGGTGGGTCACGGGGACCCGGGCGGGTCCCCGACCGGGATGCTGAGGCCCCGTCCCGGCCCGAGTGTCCGACGGGCAGCGGCCCGGGCTGGCAGAGCTGGCAGATGGACGGGAGTGGTCGTCAGGCGTGCGGGCGGTGGCCCGCCTGCCTCCCAGTGGCCATGGGAGGGCTGGTCAGCGTGTACCGAAGGTGATCCGACGGGAGGCCGTGGAATTGCTTGTGGGTCGACACCATGGAGACATGGAGACCTACGGCCGCTCGTATTCGACGGCGGCATGATCAGAGCTGATCGATCAACCACTTGCCCACCGGATGGAGTTTTGGCGAAGGACAGCTTGGCGAACGCATCGTGGGTTGAGACCGTCTACAAGATGACAGATCGTCAGATGGCGGCGAAGGTTCAACAGTACTTTGAGCGGTCGGGGACATAGGTGACCACTTTCTTGCGCCCTGCCCCTTCCACCTAGCCCATCCAGACGCTCGGAGGACGGGTTGCAGCTGGTCGGCTGATTCACTGAGCCTTGGCTTCGGGCAGCCGTCCTTCGCGCCGACGACGGCATCGTGGCCTCGCTAGGTCCCCAAATTCGCCCGGCGCTGAGCATAAACATCCGGCGCTCGGTCAACGATCACCGATCGGCCACGACCGCAAGCTCCGTGGGACGGACCCGTTTCCGTCGATCCTGAGCGTAGACGAAGGTGATCTCGGCGCCGAAGAACATGATGAGGGACGAATAGTAGACCCACACGAGGAACACGACCAATGATCCCGCAGCGCCATACGAGGAGCCGATGCTGGCGCGGCCGAGGTACAGGCCGATCAGGAACTTCCCGACGCCGAACAGCAGTGACGTGGTGACCGCCCCGACCCACACATCTGGCCAGTCGAGCCGAACATCGGGCAGGACCCGATACACCATCGCGATCAGAACCGAGATCACCAGCAACGAGACGAGGAAGTTCAGGATCTGCCACAGGGTGCCACCGCCCGGGAACGCCCGCGACAGATAGGCCTGGAACGCGGCCAGCGCGGCGCTCACCACCAGAGACACCAGCAGAAGAAAGCCAACCGCCAGGACCAGGGTCAGCGATAAGAGTCGCGTGCGAATCAGGCTCCAGAGCAGACCGCGCCGGGTGACAGTCTTAACCGCGGTCTTCACATCCCAGATCTGATTCAGCGAAGACTGCAACTGTGCGAACACCGTCGTGGCGCCGAACAGAAGCGTGATAATGCCGAGGATCATGGACCCAATGCTCTGACCCGATATCGTGGTGCTTTCCAGAACGGTGCGGACAGTCTCTGCGCCAGCGTCGCCGGTTAGCTCTCGGATCTGGTTGAGTAGCTCGGAACGCACGGGCTGCTCGCCCCAGACGAGGCCAGCCGCGGCGACCACGATTAAGACCAAAGGCGAGAGCGACAGGACGGTATAGAAGGACAGGGCGGCCGCCAGTTGGAACGGGGAATCCTCAAAGAATTCGTCGACGGATTTCCTCGCAAGCTGCCAGTACTTGCGCCGCATCACGGCGTCCTGTCCCTTCGGTTTATCCATCCCGGCTGCTCCTGAGAGGGAAAATGGGTGGTTGGCGGTCGGGCGGTCGCCCTTCACCCGGCGAGGACACTGATCGCGAGCAGAATGTTGCCAAGGACCGTGAGCCCGACACCCGGCTGGCAGGAGGGGAGGGAGACGCTGGTCGGGAGGGGAACCCGGTCGCCATCGACGTCAGCATAGCTGGGGCCGCCACCGGCCGGAGACTATGCTGCCCGGCGGGTGTACCGATGATGGAGGCCGCCGACCCTGGGCGTCGCGACGATGCGGCCCCGGTCGGGACGCTCCACCGATCTGGGCTCCGGGGCGTCCTTGCCGAGGGACCGGTGAGTCCGGGCCTCGTGGTCGTACGCGAGATCGGCGCTCAACACGCGGCGCAGGTGGGCGTGGCTCAGCACCACCACGTGGTCGAGGCATTCGCGGCGTAGGGTTCCGATGAAACGTTCCACGTAGGGATTCTGCCATGGGGACCTCGGGGCGATCGTGACCTCCTGAATCCACAGGCATCGAACCTGGCTTGAGAACACCGCCCCGTACACCGCATCGCGGTCGCGGAGCACGTATCGGGGTGCGGTGTCCCACGGGAAGGCCTCGAGGAGCGGCTGGGCCGTCCACTGGGCCGTCGGGGTCTCAGTGACGTTGACATGAACCACGCGCCGCCGATGGTGCGCCATGACGACGAAGACGATATAAGACCTTGAAGAGCAGCGTGGGCACGGTGAAGAAGTCCGTGGAGACGAGTGTCCCCACGTGGTTGGCGAGAAACGTTCGCCAGGTCTGCGAGGGCGGGATCCGTCGGCGGACCAGGTACTTGGAGACCGTGGCCTGCGAGATCGCGAGGCCCAACTTCAGGAGTTCGCCGTGAATTCGCGGCGCTCCCCACCGGGGGGTTGGCCTGAGCCATGCGGCGGATGAGCGCGCGGACCTCCGGAGCGACCGCCGGGCGGCCGGGCCCGTGCCGCCGGCTCTTCCAGGTCCAGACGAGCCGGAAGCCGGCGCGCTGCCAGCGGATGACGGTCTCGGGTTGGACGATGGCGACGACCTCTGCCCAGCCGTGCCAGAGGCGGGCGAGCAGGACCCAGAACACTCGGTCGGACGCGCGCAGGCGTGGGCGTGGCGCGGTGCGTTGGAGCACGCCCAGTTGATGGCGCAAGGCGAGGTTCTCGAGCACCAGGGCGTGCTGGGTCCGGACCCCGCGGAGGAGGCCGCTGAGGATGAGGGTGAGCATGGCGGCCATCATCCATCGGGCCCGCTGGACCTTCAATGTTGACGAGGCGGACGGAGTAAGTAGAAGGGACAAGACCTCAGCGTGGAGCGTGGGACGATCCGATGCGTCCCTTTGCCCGTAACCGAAGTTTTGCCAATGCGTCCCCTTGACGGCATCTCCCCTTCCGCCTAGGATCGGGCCGGTCCGCCGCTGGCGCGGGTGAGATCCCGCGTATGCGGTCGGTTGCCGATGGTTCGGCGGAGGCCGGCAGGATCAAGCCCCGTCGCCCGCCTGGTACGCGCGGGCGAGGGGGAGGGAGCCATGGCCACGTTGCAGCCCGCGACCGCGTCCCGGCCCGTCGTCGCGCCATCCCCCCGCGCCCGTTTCCGAGCCGACACGCGTCCCGTCATGGCGTCCGGATGTCGCCGGAAAGCTTCTGGCCCACGCCCGCGCATGAAAAGGAGGGGCGTATGACCACGTTCGACTGGGTGCTGGTGCTCGGCATCAACATCGCCATCGTGCTCTACGGCGTCTTCTTCGTGAAAGGTAAAGGCTCGAGCTTCGACTGGTTCCTCGCCTCCCAGAGCCTGCCCTGGTGGGCCATCGGGCTCTCGGCCTTCGGGACCGCGGTGGACATCGGCGACTACACCGCCGTGGCCGGGGGCTCCTACCGCTTCGGCATGTCCCAGATCGCACAGTGGTGGCTCGGCATCGCGATCGGCTGGTTCGTGGTCTCCTTCTTCCTCATCATGCCGGCCTACCGCTGCGGGGTGTTCACCAACGCCGAGTGGCTCGAGTTCCGCTTCGGCCCCCTGGCGCGGGTGCTGGCGGTCATCATCAACACGATCTCGCGCGGCAACGTCACGGGCAACATCTACTTCTCGATCTTCCTGGTGCTGAACATCGTGGCCGGCATCGCGCCGGCCACGGCGTGGTCGATCGTGGTTGGTGTAGCGGTGCTCTCGGCGCTGTACGTGGTCACGGGTGGTCTCCGCTCGGACGTCATCACCGACGTGATCCAGTCCGTCTTCATGATCCTGGCCTCCCTGATCCTCTTCGTCGCCGTTTGGAACGCCGTGGGCGGCTTCGCCGGCGCGGCTCAGAAGCTGGCGGCCATCGACCCGAAGCTCCCCGGCCAGCTTCTGCACGTCGGGGGCTACTCCCCGGCCGGCGTCCCGGCCATCGTGGTGGTCATCGGCTTCATCGTCACCCTCACCATGTACGTGACCATCAACCAGTACGAGTGGATCCGGTTCCTGGGGGGGCGCTCCGAGTGGGACATCAAGATGGCCGCTGTCGTCGCCTCGGTGACGACCGCCATCTGCGTCTTCTTCAACCTGGTGATGGGTCCGTTGGGTAAGGTCGACTACCCCGACCTCAAGGTGGTGGACCAGATCTACCCGCTCTTGATCACCAAGTACCTCGGCCCCGGCATGGTCGGGCTGGTGGTGGCCGGCATGATGGCCGCGGCCTTCTCCACGTTCGACTCCATCGGCGTCGGGATCAGCTCCCTCTGGGTGCGCGACATCTACGCGCGCTTCTTCAACCAGCGGCGGGAGGACGCTCACTACACCCTCGTCGGCCGGCTGCTGGTGCCGGTCATCCTGGCCCTGGGCTTCCTCTTCGTGCCGTTCCTGGGCGGCGGAATGCTGGCCTTCTACCTCGGGCTGGCCGGCGCCATCCAGGTCCCCCTCATGACGACCATCATGATGGGCGCCCTGACCACCGTTCGCCGGGATGCCGGTATCTGGGGGCTCCTGGCCGGCCTGGTCTATGGCATCTTCACCATCGTCGCCAGGGCCCAGCAGTGGCCGCTGCCGCCCCTGCTCATCAGCACGTGGTGGACGTTCATCTGGAACATCGTGATCCCCGTGGTGGTGATGGTCGTCGTCTCCCGAGCCCTTGACGCCAGCCGGGGGCGGGCGCCCGAGAGCGACTACCTGGGTCTGGTCTACGCCTACAGCGGGCACATCGAGGCCGGGATGACCTCGGTGATCAGTCGGCGGCTGGCGGCCATCGGCGGAACCTGGTTGGAGAAGACGCTGGACGAGTTCCGGGTGCGCCCCCGGTACCCGTTCCCGGTTCCCGTCGGCGGGCTGCCGATCTATCAGCGGCCGGGCGCGTGGGCGGTGGCGTACCTGGTAGTCTTCGCCTATCTGACCTTTGTCGTGTTCTGGTAAGGCGGGTCGTGCGGATCCTGGTCCACGAGTCCACCCTCGACGCGGCCGGGGCGACGCGGCTACTCCGGGGAGAAGAGCTAGGACGGCTGGGCCTCGCGCGCTTGCTCGGCCGGCAGCCGCCGGACCATCTGCGGGCGGTGGATCTGGTACTGATCCCACACTGGTACGTGAGCTTCCGGGTGGTCGTGACGGCCGCTCGAGGGGAGCACGTCGTGCCGGCGCTCTGGACGATGCTGGAAGCCCTCAGCGGAACCGTCCTCCGGCTGCCGACCGCGCCGCCCCTGGTGGAGCGCGAGCTGGCCGACCTGGCCCCCGCGGTGGCGCTGCCGCCCCGGCTTGGCCGGGCTGAGGCGGTGGCGGCCGCGCGCGAGGGTCTCCGCTGGGACGTCCGCGCGCGGGGTCGCCTCCGGGTGACGCCGCGCACCCTCGATCCCGGGGAAGTCCGTCTCGGCTATGTCCCCTTCTGGGTCGGCTACTACGAGGGGCGAGACGGTCAGCTCCGGGCTCGCGCCGTCCACGGCGTGGAGGGCTCGGTCCAGACCGCGCACTTCAGCCGGGAGCTCCTTCGCGCCCTGGAGGCCGTCGGCTGAGCGTCGGTGCGCTTGCCACCGGCTTCGAGCGAAGAGCTGGAAGCCTTGGCGGTGCCAGGCCAGGACGGTGGCGGGTTGCACGATGGCCAGGCTGGACCGCCACCCCACCCAGACGCGGGACAGCCAGACCCAGAGGATCCGGTCCGGGAAAGCCGGGGTCGCGGGACAGAGCGCCGAAGAACCTCGAGTTGGTGGCGCAGGGCGAGATTCTCGAGGGCGATGGCCACCGACCCGAACAGCAAGGCTCGGAGGAGCGTCCAGAGACCGAGCACGAAGAGCATGAGGCACCCCGGCATCAGACATGACGGCCTGAACCGAGACTCTACCCGATCGGCGATGGAGAGGATGAGGGAAGTTCAGGCAGGACAAGCAGATGGAGTTCTGACCGACACAGGCGGACACCGTGACCGCACTTTCACCGGTTGGAGCACTGCCGTCACAGGCTGCACGTTTTGGCGAAGGACAAGTCTATCGGGCGACGCACTCTTCGATGAGCAGCACCGGCACTTCCTCGACCCGCTGAAGATCGCGGTCATTGGTCAGGAAGACATCCGCCCTCGCCTGGAGAGCCGTCGCCAGCTGGATCGCATCGGGGGTTCGCAACCGGTACCGCGCCCGGAGAGAGGCGGCACGATCGGCGACGGGTAAGTCCATGGCGATCCAGGTCACCCCGGGAAACGACGCCAGCAGCGCGGAGAGCGCCGCCCGCTTCTCGTCGTCACCCGTCCGGTAGGTTGCACCAGCACCTCGAGGAACGTCAGGGTCGAGGTCACGCCCTGACATCGACCTCGTTCGATCTGCCTGAAGATGGGCAGGAGGCGTGGCGCGTAAACAGGATGGGCTTCCAGGTGATAGATGAAGGCGGCCGTGTCGAGCGCCAGCGTTCGGGCAAGCCGCCAGTCCAGGGGCGGGCTCATCCCCACGCGGTGCGTTCGGCCTTGAGGTATCCCTTCGGGTACAAGCCCCGAGCGAGACCCCTGGTCGCGTCAGCATGCCGCATCGGCTTGCGAAGCACGATGACCTGTTCCCCGAGCGTCACGATCAACAGCTTGTCACCCGGCTTGAGACCGAGGACCTTGCGCGACTCTCGAGGAATGACGATTTGATGCTTGGAACTGAGCGTCACTTCCTTCGTCGCCACCGTCAGCGTCCTCCTTTACGAAGGCAGTATAACGTAAAGTGGGAACTGAGTGCCCGGTCCGGAATGACGTATGGCTGGTCTCGACTGAACGTATCTCACCAACAGCCGGGTCGCCCGCGGATCCGCGTCCAGTCTAAGGCGGCGTCACGCCCGGAACCTCCCGAGGAACGCCCGGAGCCCCGGGGGCGCCCGGTCGATCGGCCTCCATCACCACGCGCGGGTTGCCTGACCCCGGGCGCGCGCTCCAGAGATAGGCCGCTGTGCCTTCTACTTACCCCGTCCACCTTGTCAACGTTGACTTTCGGGCCGGCCTGATCGAGGCCCCCGGAGGCACCCCAACCGGGATGCTGAGGCCCCCACCACCCGGCCCGAGAGCCCGGCTGACATCTGCCAGGGCTGGCAGAAGGCGTTCAGCCGCGCGGGCCTCCCAGCAGCCATCGGCTGGCAGGTGAGCGTATAGGGAAAGGAATCTGACGGGAGGCCGTGGAATTGTCTCGTGGGTCGACACCATGGAGACATGGAGACCTACGGCCGCTCCTATTCGACCGCGGCATGATCAGAGCTGAACGATCAACCACTTGCCCACCGGATGGAGTTTTGGCGAAGGACAGGTGACGCCGACGGGTCCGCTTCACGATGAGACTGTCCTGCGCCATCAGGACGGCATCGACGGGTCGAGGTAGCGCTCCGCCGCGGGTCGCGACTTCCACCAAGGCGCGCTGCGCCGCACTGGTCGTCGCCTCACCTCCGAGGTCGTCGAGCAACTCGGCGCGCCAGTCGAGGAGGTGGCGAGCGGCCAGGGTTCGGCGGTCAAGGACGGCCAGTCCCCGGACCTTCACCTGGGCTTTGAGGGCGTTCAGACCGGTCCGGGGACGGACAGGTCCCCCTCGGGAACCGTCCGTAGGGGGGCGAGTTCTCTTTAGTGGCTGCGGGTTAGGGGAGGGCGGCGAGCTTTCTGGCATCTAGACTGCCAGGACGTCGAGCACCTCGATCCACCGTGCACCGAGGCTGAAGCGACGTGGCGTCTCCTCGCCGCGATAGCCGGCGTAGCATTCGACAGCCACGCGGACGGTCGGGCGCGTCATCGAACCTCACTGAGTATGGAGTGTAACTCGCGGTGTTAATGCCCCCCGGGACTCAGCACTGGAACACGGGATCGGGTCCTCGCCCAACAGCGAGGCGACCGGTTATTGACCGTGGCTGGCGACCGTTCGGCTCTACCGCCTTGCGGCCGAGATCCTCGCGGCCGTCGATAGTCGAATGAAACTGCCGAGGCGAAGCTGCACGTCATCGTCGAGCCGGCGGCGATCGTCCGCCGGCGCTAAAGCGCGACGGTTCTGAATCCCGCGAAGATATTGCGACGGTGGCGCATGTAGAAATTCCGCCACGTGCTACGGATCAAGCGTGACCGCGTAGTCCACGCGCCGCCGCGCAGGACTTTCTTGACGCCGAAGTGCGGCACCGAGTATTCGGTGTACGGGTCGCACGCGAAGCCCGGATACGCACGGAACGTGTCGTCGACCCACTCCCACACGTTGCCGATCATCTGACGACAGCCGACCGCGCTGTCGCCTGCGGACAGCGCTCTGACGTCAATCGTTTCCCCGGCGCGGTAATCGAGATTGGCGCGCTCAGGCGTCGGCGCGTCGTTGCCCCACGGGAATCGGCGCTTCTCACCCGTGGCGGGATCGAGGGACGCCGCCATTTCCCATTCGGCTTCGGTGGGTAATCGGCGGCCGGCCCAGCGGCAGAATGCCTCGGCTTCGTACCAGTTCACGTGCGTCACCGGATGCCAGGCCGCCAGCGGCACGAGCGCATCGAAGCGACGCTCGCACCAGCGACCGTCAGGACCTCTTTGCCAGAAGAGCGGGTGATCGAATGATCCACGGCGGCGCCAGTCCCAGGCTCGTCGGCTCCACAGGTCACGGCGGCGATACCCACCGTCGTCGACGAAGGTCGCGAACTCGGCATTCGTGACCGGCGTCGAGCGAATCAGGAACGACTTCACGTCAACCGCGTGCGCCCATTTCTCATTGTCAAAGACGAATGGCTCGTCGGGCGTCGCGCCGAGACAGAATCGGCCGCCTGGGACGCCGACGTCGTGCGGCGTGTATGCGGGATCGACCGGGGGATCGGCCGCGCGGGGCACAGTGAGCGACAGGCGTGGGCGCGCATAGCCGAGCGTCTGCAACCCGAGCGTCAGGTTCTCCGTGTGCATGTCCTCGTGCAGCCCCGCGAGCGTGTAGAGGTACGTCTCCTTCGCACTCGGTCGACGTGAGTCGAGGCGGGCGACGACGCGCCGCAGGACTTGCTCGATGTAGTCGAGCGTCGCTTGACGCGCCGGATAGGGATGGCACCAGCGCAGGCGATACGGGATGTTGAACGATTCGTAGATGCTGTCGGAGCCGGGAAGCAGCGTGGCTTCGCCGTCGAGATGGCGGAGGATCCAGTACTCCTGGAACCAGCCGACGTGACCGATCTCCCAGATCGGCGGTTCGAGGAAGTGGCCCTGCTGACCGAGGAGTTGGTCATCGGCAACGCCGTCGAAAAGCTCGCGCTCGACGCGGCGCGCGTCGATGAGGGCCTCCACGATGGTGTCAGCGGAGATCGAAGAGTCCATTCGGGATCGTGTCCAGGCTAACACGCCCCGACCGGAACCAGCAGCACCGCGCAGGCTTCGCACGTGCGACGCGTTGGCGTTGGAGGCCTGGATCGCTTTACAAGGCTGCGTCTCGATGTTCGCGCAGGTGAACGCGACCACGTGCAGATTCGCGTGTCAGCGGTCGCTGAGCCACGCGAGTCGATCGAGACTCGTCTGGCCAAGCGCCGGCGGCCGGACGGGACAGTGTGGCGTCCCGGCGCTTGCCCTCGTCCATGATCTGCGCGGTGATGCCACCGGCGAGGTGGTGGAAGATCTCCTCGCCCCGGGTCGATATGGAAGTCGTCGCGCGCGTTCGGCCGCGGAGGAACTGGAAGATGACGTCGCTCATGGCACTCGGCTCGGTCACCGTGGTGGTTCCCGGGACCAAGAATATCAGATCACTCGGCCACGCCGATGAATCGCGCCACGGGAGCGCCTCGTTACGAAGTGAGCCCGGAGCGCCGGCTACTGGGTGATCTCGCGTGACTTGATCGTGTAGCGGAACTGGTCCGGGTCCAGGGCGTCACGACGGTTCCCGCCGGTCTCGGCCTGGGGATACATGAGGAAGGCCACCGGGGCGCCCGTCGAGCCCGGCAGCTTCACGTCGTGGGCGTAGTTGTAGGCCAACCAGTTCATTTCCCACGCGCCGAAGAGCTTCCCGCGGGCCTTCTGCACCTGGGGATCCGTCAGCGGCAGGCCGCCTGGCTTCTCTTCCAGGACGACCTTGCGTACATCGGCCGGATCGACCGGCACCCAGCCGTGTCCGGCGAGGTAGAACTCGGCGCGGCAGTGCTGCGCCCGAGTGATGTCGCCGCTCTTGCCGAGGCTCTTGAAGTCCGCCGAGTCGGCGACCCGGATCCCGTAGACGTCGCGCGCGGGGATACCCACGGCGCGCGCGAAGCCGACGAAGAGGGCGTTGAGGTCGGCGCACTTGCCGCCCAGGTTCTTCGTTTCGAGCATGGTCTGGATGTCGCCGAGCCCGCACCCCTTGACCTTCGGGTCCCGGAACGTGTTGTCGACGATCCACTCGTAGAGGGCCCGTGCCTTATCGACGTCCGTCTTGGCGCTGCCAGTGATCTCCCGGGCCGTGGCCTCGACGATCCCGTCCGTGCGGATCAGGTCGCTGGCTTCGAGATACCGCTTCAGCACCGCCGCGTCTTCAACCGCTCCCTTGGCTGGGGCGCTGACGTCGACCTGACGGTCCCGGGTGCTGATCCGCGTGACGACCTCCAGCGTGGGCAGGGTCGGGAGGGTCGAGCCGGCTGGCCACTCGGCCACGGCCATCGCGGCGCCGTACTTTGCGTCACGGACGACCTGCACGCTCCCCGCGTTGCCGCCCCACGTCTGGCCGAGCGACTTGTGGTAATCGGTGTCCTGCGCCAGCGGCAGGGGCACCCACACCCGTGTCATCCCGGCGGGGTTGATCACCTCCACGCGCGTCGTGATCTCGAACGAGCGCCAGCGCTCCGCTCCGGTGGTGTTTGCCCCGACAACCGGTACCCTGGCGAGCGCGGCCGCCGCCGAGGCAAGGGTGACGGTTCTGAGGAATGCGCGTCGTTCCATGGGCCGTCCTCCGGGTCTGTCTTGGCGCTCGGAAGTCCTACAGCATCGCGACCGGTAAGTAGACTAAGCGGGATTGACGATCGAATCAAATCGATCGTGACGATATGCACGGTGTCAAGACATCGCTTGGAGGCCGCTGACAAAGTGCGCCCGGGACGGGCGCATTCCCGCGGCAGCGGGTCCGCCCCGGGCCTTCGGCCTGGCGCGCTCCGTCGGCTCCGCGTCTCCGTCCGCGCCTTACGCCAGGATCGGGATCGGATCGGGTGGTTGAGGGCGGAGCGCCAGGAGTTTGACCGCCCGCTTGGCGTTGACCGTGAGGGCGTTGAGCAGGACCTGGGCGGTGACCTTGGCCAGGCCCCAGTAGCGCGCGTGGCGGAGCCCATGCCGGTTCATCTGCTCGTCGAACTTCGCTTCGATTCGGGGCCGCAGCTTCCCGTGCGTCTGCCGCCACGCCCGGCCCACCTCGCCCGCCACGATCCGCGCCTTGCGCACGTCGGACAGATACACGCGCCGGCGCCGTTTCGCTGGCCCCACCTGCTCCCCGCGGGTCAGGCACGTGGCCGCCCGAGGACACGGCCCGCAGTCCCGCATCGAGAAGTAATAGAGATCGCCCTGCGTCACCCGGACCTTGCCCACCGACCGCTTCCCCTCCGGGCACTCCATCTGGTCCGTCTCGGCCCGGTAGGTGAAGGCATCGCTCACGCGCTCGGCCTTCAGCCCGCTGAAACAGGGGCGGCCCCCGGCCTGCTCGACTTGCGCGACGGTGGTCGCGTTGTGGTACAGCCCATCGCCGATGATCACCGCCCCCGGCGTGCGCGGCGTCGGTTCGCTGGCCAGCACCGTGTCCGTGCGCACGGCCTCGTTCACATTCCCGGGGACCACGTCCACCGCCGTAATCAGGCGGCTGTCCGGATCCAGGCTCTCGTGCGCCTTGTACCCCAGGAAGGGCTTGTCCGCCGCCTTATACCCCCAGCGGGCGTCCGGATCGTCGAAGCTCACGACCCGATCGCCCTCACCGCGGAGAAGCGTCTGCACTTGGGCCACCCGCGCCTGGACTGTCGCGTCCGCCACGTCGGCCACTGCCGCCACCAGCGCGGCCGTCCGCTCGCTCTCGCGCGGCAGCGCGCCGTCGTCCCGCGGTTCGGCCTCCTCGGCGGGCGGCACGAACTGCGCCCGCAGCGTGGCGGCGCGCGGGCCATCGACCTGGGCCAGCGTGTCCACGAGCACGCGCCGCCCCTTACGCAGGAGCCCCACCCACGACTGCCGCGCCACCTTCGCCCACAGATGCACCCCGTCCAGCACGCGCCGCTCGGTCCCGAGGAGCCCCGCCGCCGCCCATTGCTGGTTCAGCGCGTCGAACACCTCCCGGATGCCCGCCTCGCCGACGCGCGCCCGAAACCGCACCAGCGTCGTGTCATCCGGCACCGCTTCATCGACCCCCAGCCCCACGAAGGCGCGGTACAGCAGGTTGTAGCCCACCTGCTCGTGCACCTCGCGATCGGACAGGTCGGCGTACTGTTCCACCACGAGCATCCGCAGCAGCACCGCCGGAGGCCAGCTCGGCCGCCCAACCTCCGCGTCGTAGTACGCGCCCAGTGCGGTCTCCACGGCGCCCCAGTCGATCATCCGTCGCATCCGCAGGAGAACGTGATCCTCGGGCACGGCACGCATCGCGTGGGCCTGGTCGGCAAACGTCCGCTGAGTGGTCTCCGCCTCACGACGCAGCATGGGCCCTCCGGGGTGAGTCGGGTGCGCAGGCGGTCCGAACACGGGCGGGATGGCTCACCATCGCCGAGTCTCGACGATGGCCCAGTACCATGCCTGAGTACTACGGGAGCCGAGGCCCCGGTGTCAAAGGTTTTCCCGCGCGCCGCGGGAATCCCCGCCATTCGGCGGGGACTTTGTCAGCGGCCTCGCTTGTAGCCGACCGACGTCCAGACCGCTGCGTCCCGGCCCTAGCCCGCATTATGCGTGAACGGACGTGAACTGAGGCACAAGGTCGTAGGTGCCCGTGTGAGCCGCGTTGGTGACGTCCGTGAATGCTCGTGCAGCGAGGATGCGGGCGCGAGGCGCGCATCGAAGCCTGGGGGCGCACTCATGCCCGATGCTCCGGCGACCCGGGAGAGAGACGCCTCCCCGAGGCGATCCGGTAGGCTGGCGCCGATGCGGGGATTAGGCGGGCGCGGCGCCGACCGCCACGGCGATCTGCCGCCACGTCGTCAGCCACGGAGACGTGGTGGGGAGATGCAGCACGATGCGCCGCACCGAGCGCTCGACCCAGACGGCGAGCTTGAGCAGCCGCTCGCGCACGGTGCTGACCTGCGCGTCGGCACACGCCGTGCCCGGCGTGTGGGCCTGCAGGGTCTGGAACAGGATGTACGCCGCCGCCGTCAGCAGGACCCGGAACTGGTTGGCCGTGAACCGCTGGCAACTCGTCCGATCCAGCTCGAGCCCATGATGCAACTCCTTGAGCCGGTTTTCCATGTCGCCCCGCGCGCGGTAGACCTGGTAGACCGCCTCCGGCGGGTCGGCGAGGTTCGTGATCACAAAGCGGGGGTTGTTCTTCGGATCGCGCCCGGGATGCCGGACCACCTCGGCCTTCATGACGATGCGACGTTTGCGGCGCCACTTCCGGGCCGCGTAGCGGGTCTCGCCGAACAGGTGCTCGGTCTCCCCGCTGGCCTTCGACAACATCCGGGCGCGCCCCATCAGCCGGCGGCTGCGTTTGAGCAGGCGCGCATTGCTGGCCATGGCCACCACGTACTCGACCGCCTCGCCCTCGAGGAAGTCCAGGATCTCGGGGCTGGCGAAGCCCCCATCGAGCCGGACCCGGAGGCGGGCCGCCGGAAAGGCGGCGCGCAACCGACGGAAGAGCCGCGTCAGCAGGCCGATCGCCCCCTGCTTGGCCGGGCTGTTGCCCGGCCGCAGCACCGCGGCCACCAGGTACTGGGTCGGCTCGGCGTTGAACGTCAGCGTCGCCACCAGCGGCAGGTAGCACCACGTGTCGTAGTGGCCGTTGAAGAAGCTGAGCTCCTGCTGCCCATGGGTGGGATCGTCGGTCGGGTCGACATCGATCGTGATCCGACGGGCCCGCCCCGTCAGGCGCACGCGATGGGACTCGATGACCAGGTCGGCCAGGGCCACACTCGCCAGGTACAGCTCCTGCCAGCCCACGGCGTTCTCGAAGCGAGAGAGCGTCGGTTGCGAGGCCAGCGCCGGGCCGGCCAGCGGATCGCGCTCGAGCACGAGCTTGTGCACTGGGTCGTGGGCCAGGCGCGCGGCGTCGTTGCAGTCGGCATACCCGCAGGCGATCCCGAAGACCCGCTGCCGCACCAACTCGATCAGCGCGTGCTCGACCTTGCCGGCCTGCCGCCGGTCGGTCAGGCCGGCCGCCAGCCGCTGGGTCAGCCCCAGCCGCTCGTCGATCGCCTTGAGCAGCAACGCCCCACCATCCGAACTGGCGTGGGCCTGATCGAACCGGGCGACGATCGGCTGCCGCAGCCCTTGGAACTCGAAGGTCACCTGAGGTATACAGTCTGTAGCCATCGAGCCTCCTCGCGTGTCGGTGTCGAAGCGCCTTGTCACCGCTTCTATAGCACCGTTGAGGGGCTCGGTGGCTGTTCTGTTTCATCATTCACGCATAATGCGGGCTAGGAGCCGGGCTTCAGGAGGACATCGAAGAAGGAGATGGCCTCCTGGCTATCCCAGTCGCGCGCCCCGTGCGCCTGAAAGAGGCGGGCGCCTTGGCGGTCCAGGATGTAGGTGGAGGGCAGCGCCCAGACCCGGTAGAGGCGTGCCACGGACTGGTCTGGGTCCAGGCCTACGGGGAACGAGAGCCCGTGCCGCTTCAGGAAGGGCTTGACCACGGACGCGCCCTCCCGGTCAGCGGAGAGGGCCAGCACCACCAGCCCGCGATCTCGGTACGCCCGGGAGAGGCGCTCCATGGCGGGCATCTCCTCCAGGCAGGGCTCGCACCAGGTTGCCCAGAAGTTCAGAAACACGACCTTGCCCTTGAAATCGGCCAGACGGAGCGTGCCGCCGTCGGGCGTGGCCACGCTGAAGGCCACCCCAGGCTCGGACTGGGCAAGCCGCGTCAAACGCAAGGACTCCGGGGGATCCGCCGCTCCTGCGAGCCTCGCGCCGGCGGCGAGCATCCCGGCGATGACGCCGGCGAACAGGAGCGCTCCTCGCGCCAAAGGCCGGAGGGCAGTCGACATACAGGCCCTTCTCGGTCGGGTCCCATGGGGAGACCGACACGCACGCCGCCAACGCGACCTCAGTTGATCACTTCGTCCACACGCAGGACGAAGCCCTGGTCCAGCGTGATGCCCAGGTGCATTGCCGCCTTGCGGTTGACGACAAGCTCGTAGCGCCTGTGCAGTTCCGATCAGGAGGGACGGCCGGCCCGCCACCGCTTCCCTGATCGCCGGCGCGATCAGGGCCTGCTCGATTGCTGACGAAGGCGATGCGCGGCGTCCAGCACGGCCAGGGCGAGGATCGCGCCGCGGCGGTCCATGACCTTATGGAACGGTCCAGTCGCCGTCCCAGCCCGCGCCCGTGCGTACGAACGACGCGCGCCGCAAGTCGTCGGCCCCGACCCACAACCAATCGAGGCGCGCGACCGCCACGCGAATCACCGCGAAGTTCGCAGCGCCCTCCCCGGCAACGGGCAACGCGTCGAAGCGCGCGGGTGCGGACAGACGCGAGCCGGGCGGATCGGCGAAGCGCGACGCGAGACGCCGGAGGGGCGACACGCCCTGCCACGCCGCGCGCGCGACGTCGTCGCCCCGGTGCACCGCCGCGCGGCCGGTGAAGCGCGCCTCGATGCCGTCCTGCGGATCGAAGAAGACGACGCTCACGCGCGGATCCGCGCTAATCTCGCGAATCTTGTCGGACCTCGCATCGGCGTGGAACACGAACGTGCCCGTCGCCGCATCCGCGGCACGCAACGCAAGGACGCGCGCCCGCGGGCCGTCGGCCGCGATGGTCGCAAGCGTCGGGAGCGCCCAGGGCGGCCACGTGCCGTCGAGCGCGCGGGCGATGCGATGCCAGACGTCGTCGACCAATGCGCGCAGGTCGCCTGCCGCGGGCATCGCGGTGCTGCGAAGCGGCGTCAGGCTCATCGGCGTTACACGCCCTGATTCAAGCTCGCCGCGATGAAATCGTCGAGGTCGCCGTCGAGCACCGCCTGCGTGTTGCCCACCTCGTAGTTGGTGCGCAGGTCCTTGATGCGCGACTGGTCGAGCACGTACGACGGGACCTGGTGGCCCCAGCCGATGTCGGTCTTGGAGTCTTCGAGCTTCTGCTGCGCTTCCTGCCGCTTGAGGGTCGCACATAAAGCCCCTTCTCGGTCGGGTCCCATGGAGGGCTGGCGGATAACGCTCGCCCTGCGTGATGGCCTCACGCGACCCCAATCCTGCGCCGTCGGCGCGGAGAGTGTCAAGGACGGCACGGGGGTGGGATCCGCGGCGTCCAGGACTTCGGCGTCGTCCGGTGAGGGCGCGGGAAGCGCGGGAGGGGCCCGATCCGCCGCAGCGGGCGACGGGTCAGCCACCTCTCGCCGAGACGCCAGCGAGACGCGGTGGAGAAGCTCGTCGCGGTGCCGAGTGACACCGGGAGTGATACCAGCGGGAATCGGGAGGCGGCGGGATTCGCTAAGTGCTGGTGCCGGGAGGGGGACGCGCCCGATTGGACCAGCGTGCCGATCCGGGGCCGCGTGGCCCTGCGCGCCGCGTAGCCCTCGCCGCGTAGCCCTGTTCGGGCTGAGGCGCGGCTGATCCCCACGCTGAACGGACTGTTCCTCGGCGGTCCTGCCCGCGCCATTCCCTCCGAGGGTTGGCTCCCACGAGGAGGAGACCATCGCCCCGCTTGCCGGGGCGCGGGACAAACGGCCCTCGCCCCTGGCCCGTCGGTCGCGCACTCTCTCTGGCCTTGGCCGCCATGCTCCGACCATACCGGCGACCGCCGCCGCCACGCGGTCAGCTCAGGGAAATCCGCCGCCGATGGTTTATTCCCCTGGGGGAATCAACCGAGAGCCGAACGCCGTCCGCCCATGGTCCGGCGTCGGCAAGTTTTAGTCGGAGAAGGTCGGCGCCCGCCCTACATTCGGACGGAAACGACGACGGAGGGCAGGCGCAGAATCGTAATACCGCCCGCAGCATTCGAGGGGTCAGCTTGGCGCGAACGCCGAGTGAGTTGATCTGACCTGGGCAAATAGCCACCACCCCGCGCTCTCCGGGACTACGCGAAAGTCACACTGTCGGCGCCGCGTCTGCCTGACGCGCCCAGCCCCTACATAGCCCTCGTTGCAGACGGCGAAGGCGAACTGCGCCGACTTGGAAAACCATTGCAAGGACTGCGAAAGCGTGCTCCCGGATCGCACAAAGTCTTGGAGACGGACGGACACTCCAAACGATGTGAAAACATTTGCGTATGTCCTGGCCCGTTTATTGCCCTGATGAGGAATTGCCGTATGGAGAAACCTCTTTTGATTCACACACACACGGGTAAGGAAAAGGAAAGGGTGAACATGACATGAGCAGGAGCAAGGGTGCGCTGCTAGTGGGCAGTCTCCTCATGGCCTCGGCGGTGGGACTGATGCCTCCCAACGCATCGGCCGATCTGATCTTCGTCGGCGAAGTCGAACTCGGTGGTCAGGGGTTCGGGAACGGCGCCATCAACCTCGTGACGGGGCACCAGACAGGATCAGCTCCGGATCCCACTGTCGAGTCGGCCTGCATCAATGCAGGCACCGGCTTGGTAGGGAGGCAGGGTGGCGCCTGTGCCGGCGGCATCACCGGCGGCGACGAGCCTGCCCCGGATCCCCCGAGTTTCAAGCACGACAACCCCACGCTCACTGAGCTGGGGGTGTCCTTGGCGAGCCAGGTCGGCTTGATCTTCAACCTCTCCGAGCCAGGCGCCAACGAGCTGCAGCTTGCCGACGGGGACCTCTACGTGCAGTTCTTCAACGGGCTCACGACCTTCGAGGCGTTTTACGCCGGCCCGACGCTCAACCTGGGAGAACAGGGGCTCGGGAAAGCCGGATTCGGGTTCCAGTTGGATGCCACGCAAGCCGCGGCTCGCCGACGCGTTCTGCGCGGCTGGGAACGCTGAATGTACAGTCGGGGGCGGGTTCGAAGTCACGAATTTCGGCGAGAATATCATTGGTGGCGCCGGAGACTCTCACGGCGGTTGCCGTGACACCCATCCCGGAACCGGCGACACTCCTGCTGCTCGGTTCCGGCCTGGTCGGCATGGGTGCCTGGGGTCGGAGGCGCCTGTTCAGGCGACAGAACGGCTAGACATCACGGCTAAGAGATAGCTCCTCCGGAATTCCAGGGGACGGACGCACGGCACGTCCGTCCCCTCTCCTCCGTAAGCGACAGGTTCGCGGGCTAAGCGTCGGGTCGCTCCCGGTGCTGAACGGGCCGTTCCTGGCGGCCCTGCCCGCTGTTCACCGATCCCGCGATAACCGCTTTCGTGCCCGATAGTCTCGCGCGGCGTGCCTCTGAGGGGCATGGTCGCGCCGGCAGTCCGGGCAGTAGGTGCGCTCGCCGGGACGCGGGCGAGCCGGAACGGGACGCCGACAGCCCGAACACATGACCATCCGCTCGGTGCGCGTGACGCGGAACGCAAGCTCCATGGCCAAGGTACGAAAGAGACCATCGCTCCCGCCCAAGACGATCTCTGGCCCCCGTCGAGCCCACGCGAAGCCGAGCCTCACGTTCGCGTACCGCAGCCACCGGTCGATGTAGAACTCGACGAGATCCCGGTGAAGATCGCCGCGCCCCTGCCACGGCTCCATTTCTCGTAGATCGCTGTCGCGCGGCTCGGGCGCGACCTCCGACCACGTCTCCGGATCGGGTCCGGGGGCCTCTGTGAGAATCGCGAGCGTGCGGGCGTCCATCGGCGCCCCTCCAAGGACACTCGCGGCCGCGTCGACGAGCGCGCTAGCCTCGCGCGCGTACTTGCGCCAGGCCGCTATCGGCTCACGACCCCCGCCACCTAGCTGCTCTTCGTGGCCGATCTGCCGGCAGAAGCCGGACTCCCCCGCGTGAACATGGGTGGTCGGCAGTCCGTGTTTGCGGCACAGGCTCAGGACGCCCCAGCGTCGCGCGAACCGAAGAATGGCCGGCGGCGCCACCCTCGGGTTAGCGAATCGCATGAACGTGTCCAGGAAATCCACAGTCGGAGCGGCCGGTCGCCTCCGCAGCTTTGGCGGAGCAGACCGTCGCGGAGTTCGCGGCGTTGCTGCGGACCTACGGCGTCGCCGAGGTCATCGGCGACCGATACGCCGGAGAATGGCCGCGCGAGCAATTCCGCAAGCACGGCGTCACGTATCGTGTGCCGACAAGCCCGAAGAGCGACCTGTACCGCGATGCGCTGCCCGAGCTTCAACGCGGGCAGCGTGGCGCTGCTCGACCATCCGCGCCTGGTCGCCCAACTGTGCGCGTTGGAGCGCCGGACCGCGCGCGGCGGGCGCGACAGCATTGACCACCCGCCGAATGGCCACGATGACCTGGCGAATGCGGCGTGCGGGGTGGTCCAGGACCTCCTGGTACGCCAGCCGGCGGGCGAGGGCGGCCCGGTCCCGATTGTCCACGGCGCGGCCCGATTCGACTGGAGCCCGGCGCAGCGCGAGGATATCTCGACCAGCTCGTCTGGCGCACCCGGTGGGGCGCGTGGCCGCGCTGAGGCGGCCCGGACCCGGGGAAAGGAGACGGGCGATGGGGGCGATGACGAAGGTGGCGGCCGACCAGCACGAGGCGCTGCGGTCTTGCACGAGCAATACGAGAAGTCAGGCACCTACGACGGCGACGACGAACTCCGGACGGCCGTGACGACGGCGCTCGCGCAGCTCGAGGACTACACGACGAAGCTCCGGGCGGCGGAGGACTCGCCGGAGTACACCCCGGCGGGCGTGGCGGCGCGCCGCCGGACGCTGCGCGAGCCCCTGGTCCTCGCGGCGGAGCGCGCGGAGCAGCGGGCCACGGCGCTGGAGCGCCACGTCGCCAAGAGTAGGACGAGGCGTGGACGAGTGAGATCCCCCCGGCCCGCGATGCGCTCGACGCGACGATCCTGATCGACATCCGGAATCAACTCGCGGCGCTGCCCGAGCCGCTGCGGACCCCGCCGCTGATGGACCCCGGCCCGATGGGCCGCCTCGCCCGCCGCGCGGCGTTCGGCTGGCCGAACGTCACCCGGCTCGTGGCGCCGGACGTGGAGCAGCGGGTCCGGGCCGAGGTCGTCCGTCGGCGCACGGCCCTCACGGGGGATGCGTTCACCGCCCGCGAGCTCCGCATTCTCGCTCGCCGCTATCGCACGGCGGCCGGGCTCGACGAGCCGCCGATTGTCCTGGGCGGTCCCCGCGCATGAGGCTGACCCCGGCCGCGTTGCGCGACGCCCTCGCGGCGTGCATCACCGCCGGGCGCTGCGCGCTGTGCGGGATCGCGCTCGTCGATGAAGCCATCTGGCAGGCGGAGACCGTGTGGTGCGTCGCGTGTGCGTTCGTGCACGGCGCGCCGTCGCGCGCCCATTGCGTCTGGCGTCCGGAAGCCGCGCGGCGGGTGCGGGCGACGAACGCCCCGGACGTGGAGGGCGGCCCATGAGCCGGGCGGGCGGGTCGTCGCGCGCGGACGCCCTCCAGCGCTGGCTCGTGGCGCAGCGCGAGGTCCTGAGCCTCCGCGTGCCGCGAACCGGGACGGGACCGCGCGAGGATCAAGGGTTGCTGCCGGCAGGTCCGCAAGCGTCGATGACACTGCCGACGGCGGAAAACGGCGCGGCCGAGCGGGCGGGACGCGCGACCCCCTCGATGCGCGGGTGACGACGCCGCGCGGCGCGCCGCGTGGAGACGCACGTCGGGGGGCGGACCGGGCCGTTCTGAGCGCGCGCGCCGCGCGTGAAGGAGGCCCACAACGACCGCGGCCCGCCGGGCGGCAACCCAGCGGGCCGAGAGAACAGGAGCCGGAGCCGTCTCATGACGCCCCTACCACAGAACGATCTCGGCCAGCATGACCGACAGTCTCGACGCTGGTCAAGCTCGCCAAAGCCCTCGGCCTGAAGCCGGGGCGGCTCCTGGACTAGCCGATGGGCCGCGGCCGGAGTGCGACGCGGCGGTGAGTGCCGACCGTTCATGAACGGGACCTACGGCCGGCCGGGCACGAAGGCGGCCCAGCTGCGCGAGTGGTTCCACGCGGCGATCCTCCGCCACGAGGCCGCCGGGACCTTGCCCACCACCCCGAAGTTCCTCATCTACGAAGCCGTCCAGGCGGAGGTCATCCCGAAGGCGGCGACGGGCGCGCGCCGCTACGACCAGGACGCTGGGCGAAGCCATCACCTGGCTCCGCGAGCAGGGCCTCGTCCCCTGGGAGTGGATCGTCGACCGCACGCGGCACATCGCCGACCACCTCGGGTGGCCGAGCGTGCTCGACGCCGCGCGGGCCGTGGCCGCGGAGGCGCGCGCTGGACCCCTGGCGAGGGCCAGGCCCCGCTCCTCGTCGTCGAGTCGGAATCGCTGGCGGGGCTCCTCGAGCCGCTGGCGGACACCTACCGCATCGTGCTCGTGCCGGTCCGGGGGCAGGCCGGGGGCGCGTACCTGGTGAACGACGTGCGCCCCTACGTCGAGCGTGGGCACACGGAGGTGCTGTACGTCGGCGACTTCGACAAGGCGGGGGCCGACATCGAGGACTCGGCGCGGGCGCGCCTGGAGACGCACTCCGGCCGCGCGCTCACAGTGGACGCGGCTCGCGCTCACAGGCGGAGCAGGTCGAGGCGCACGACCTCCCGCTCATCGAGCGCTACGACGGCCGCGACGGGCAGACCCGAGAGGTCTGCGAGTGCGAGGCGATGCCGCAGGCCATCCTGCTCGACCTGGTCGAGACCGCCGTCCGCGACCGGCTGCCGGCGCCGCTCCATCGCGTTCATGAACGGGAAGCGCGGGAACGCCGCGCCGTGCGGCGGCGGCTGACGTGAGACAACTCTTGCCCACCTGGAAAGCCCAGGAAATAGCCGACGACGAAACAGCCCCGCGCGGGCCAGAACCCGCCGGGGCCTGAGGCGCTCCGGCTGGGGCTTGACGGTGAGGTGATAAGAATGTCACTATCAGGCCGCCGATGGCACGACGACTGGGGCAGCAACTCACGCGGCTCCGCGAGGCGAAGGGCCTGAGCCAGGCCGACCTGGCGCGCAAGGCGAAGCTCACCCGCGAGCACGTCAACCGACTGGAGGCCGGGCGGCATGGGCCGACGCTGGCCGTGCTCCAGCGCCTCGCCAAGGCCCTCGGCGTGCCGATTGCGGGGCTGCTGGAGTGAGGGGAGGACACGTCATGGAGTCCACTTACTCGCTGGATTCAGTCTCGCTGCGCCAGCGTCTGGAACGTCTGGAACAGGTCCATCGCCGCCTCAAGCGCGCCGTGGCCGCCGGGCTCCTCGGTGTTGCCCCGCTTGGAGTGATGGGACAAGTGTTCGCCCAGCCAAAGGTTGTAGAGGCGGAGAAGTTCATCGTCCGTGACCAAGGAATAGTACGGGCTGAACTCGGCTCCGCCTACAGCGCCACCTTCTTGCGTCTGTACGACCAGGCTGGGAAGGCGCGGGTCGCATTGTCAACTTTAGGCGACGCGACAAGCGTGACCCTTGACGATGCGGCGGGGAGATCGCGAGTGCGTTTGGCCGTTTACCCCGACGGCGACGCGCACTTGGCAGTTCTTGATTCGGCCGGGAAGTCGCGGGCGGTACTGGGCGAGATCGAACTCCAGTCTGCCGCCACGGACATCCGCGAAAAGCGGCCTGCCTCGTCATTCGTGCTGTTCAATCGCGATGGAAAGGTGACCTGGAAGACCCCGTGAAGAGGAAGAGGCCCCGAGCTAGCAACGTCCAGCGCCTCGCGAAGGCCCTCGGCGGGCCGGTGACGGCGCTGCTGGAGTGAAGCCGATGATTGAGCAACGTGTAGATCAGGCAAAAATCGAGCGACTAGCCAATGAGTTTCAGCGACTTGCCCAGGATGAGCTTTTGATCGAAAGAGGCATCCTGGATCTCAAGAACCAGCTAACCGAGACCTGCGTTCTGCTGAATCAGCAGATAGGTGGTACCGCCGTAGTGAGTGTGACGGGACGTAGCGCGCTAGAAGTTGTTATCGAGTTTCGTGGTCGCGAGCTTCTGCGCTGCGAGTTTCTCATTGGAGCTGTTCCTACCGTTGCCTCAAGTCCGGTGCTCGCGCGCTGTCACATCTGGGATGTGAATCGGCATGCGGAGATCACGTCATCAACGGAGGCCGACGCCATTCTCCATCTCGTGCGCCTCAATGGGCAGGGGGATTGGCGCATGATTCGTCCGAACGCTTCCGACGTCTTCACGTTGGACTTCGTCCTTGATCTCATGGAGGACTACGTCAGGCGGGGCACAAACCCGAAGACTCCCTAGCAACGACGATGCCCCCGCACGGTGCGCGAACACCGCCGGAGGCTGGCCCATCACGCCGAACCCGTGAAGGAGCCCGAGCAATGAACCGAGGCATCCTACCGTAGTACCGGACCGGCTGGAGACAGCCATGGTGCGCGTACTCGCCCTGGTCCTGATTGCTCTGGCAACCGGATGCGCATCAGCACCCGAGTACCCCGAGGGCAAGCCCGGCCCCGGTGGCGTGACGATGCACGCGGACAAGGATCTCGCCTGGACGTGGGTGACGCCAGGCTTCGATTTCGCCGCCTATGACACGCTCCTGCTCACGGAGCCGCGGGCTGACGTGAAGGATCTCAAGCCTGACGATGCGGAGTCGCTGGAGTGGGCGCTCGGGGTCCTGCGGGAGAAATTCGTGCCCGTGCTGCGCGACTCGAAGCTGTTCAAGATCGTCGCGACGCGTGAGCCGGACATCCCGCCGGGCGCGAAGGTGCTCCGTCTCGACACGACGATCATGGAATACGCAAAGGGCAATGCCGGCGCCCGCGCCGTCGGGGATCTTCACGCCAACCCGCTCATCACCGTCCTGGGGCGCACGCTGGACGGCGACCGACAGGTGTTCGTGTTCGAGCAGCGCCGCAGCGGAGTCAACACCGTGCGAAAGTTCTGGCAGTTTCGTACCAATCGCGACCTCCAGGAAGCTGACCTCTCGGACATTGCCAACCGTCTGGTCGACCACATCGCCCGAGTGACGGGTCGGCAGCGGTCGAAAGTCTGAAGCAGGACGCGGGAGGCGTGACGCCATGATCGCCGCCATCTCCGCCCGCCCGACGACCGACAGGAGGCCCGCCCGATGATCTGCCGCGATCTACGCCCGCAAATCGAACGACCAGAGCGACCGCGACGACGCGGAGAAATCCGTCACCCGCCAGGTGGACCACGCGACCGCCTACGCCACGCGGAAGGGCTGGACCGTGGACCCCGCGCACCTCTACACCGACGACGCCATCAGCGGGGCGATCTTCGGCGAGAAGCGGCCGGGCCTGTATCGCCTGCTGAACGCCCTGACCAGCCGCGCCCGCCGTTCCAGGTCCTGATCGTGATGGACCAGAGCCGGCTCGGGCGTGAGCAGGACGAGGTGCCCGTGGTCCTGCGCCGGCTCACGCAGGCGGGCGTCCGCGTCTTTTGCTACTTGACCGACACGGAGATCAAGCGCGGGACCGCCGTCGAGAAGTTTCAGGCCAACGCGGTGGCGTTCGTGGACGAGATGGCCCGCGAGCAAGGCCGGCAGCGCACCAGGGACGCGATGGTGCGGAAGGCGCGCCAGGGCACGTCACGGGCGGCACCGTGTATGGGTATCGCAACGTGCGCGGCGCGGACCACGTCACGCGCGTGATCGAGCCGACCGAGGCGGCCATCGTGCGCCGGATTTTCGAGGCGTGCGCGAACGGGCAGGGCATCGTGCGGATCGCCAAGACGCTGAACGCGGCGGGCGTCCCGGGCCCACGCGGGCGCTCGTGGGCGCCGACCGCGATCCGCGAGATGTTGCACCGCGACCTGTATCGCGGGCGGATCATCTACGGCAAAACGACCTGGGTGTACCGCGACGGCGCGCGGGTGAAGCTCGACACCCCGCCGTCGGAGTGGATCACGGTGGACGCCCCGGCCGGTGCGCCTCGTCGACGACGACCTGTGGACGCGGGCGCAGGCGCGGCTCGATCAGACGCGCCGGGCCTATCTCCGGGGCACCGGCGGCAAGCTCTGGGGGCGGCCGGAGACCGGCCTGGAGTCGAAGTACCTGCTCACGGGCCTCGCGGTCTGCGGCGTCTGCGGGGCCAGCCTCCACGTCCGCCACCGCCGGTCCGGGGGCCGGGCGTCCGACTACCGGTGCGGCTGGCACTTCTCGCGGGGCGCGGCCGCGTGCCCGAATGCGCGGGCCATGCCGATGGACGCCGCCAACGCGGCGGTCCTGACGACGCTCCGCGAGGACGTCCTGACGCCGGAGACCGTGGCGGCCATCGTCGCCACGGCGCTCGCGCGCCACCGCGACGCGCCCGGACACGGTCGACGCAGGACCGGACCACGCTGACCAGCCGAGCTGCGCGGGTGACCGCCGAGATGCACGGCTGACCGATGCGCTGGCGGCCGGGACGGCGCTGGAGTCGATCCAGGAGGCCCTGGCGGCCCGGGAACGCCGCCGGGGCGAGCTACGTGCCCGCCTGGAGCACCTGGACGGGCTGACCAAGGCGCGCGACCCTGGCCCCGGACACCCTCGCGGCGCCATCCGGGCCCGGCTGACGGACTGGCAGGGCGCGCTCGAACGGCATCCCGCGCAGGCGCGGCAGATCCTGCGGAAGCTCCTGGTCGGCCGGCTGCGATTCACGCCCGAGGTCGATGCCGACGGCGTGGCCTGGTACGTGTTCGAGGGCGAGGCCGCCTACGGGCGCCTGCTGGCCGGCGTCATTCCGGGGTCAAACCAGTGGTGCCGGGAGGGGGAATCGAACCCCCACGCCCTTGCGGGCACCAGATTTTGAGCCGGCCGACTGCTTGACCTTCCAAGGGGCCTAACCGACCAAACCGTTCCGTATCACGCAGTTCCGGGGCAGGCGTCGGCCGCGCCGGACGCCGTTCCCCTTGATCGATCCGCTTCGAAGTCGGGAAGTCGTCGGCAAGTGGATGACGCTTGAATCCGCCGGCCCAGACCAGATTGCGCTAGCCGGCGTCCGACGGTTCAACCGGCATCGTGGCAGAACTCACGGTTATGCGGGCCTCTGGCGGGGCTTTTCCCCTGCGCGGTTTTCGCGATACACTGCCGCCGCCTTCCACGGGTCGTCGGGGTAGACGTATCGGACGTCCCGGCCCGCGCATTGGCTTCGCTACGACAGTCCCAAGCACGACGGTGTCCACTGGTCCGCAGTGTGCGGAGGCCAAGCCAATGCTCGGTGAGAAACACGTCCGCGCCATGGCGCGAATCGCCGTGCAATCGGGGAAGATCCCACGGCGGGACCCGGATCGCACCTGGGGCGGTCCGGGGGCCGACGTCCCCTGCACGATCTGCGGGCAACGCATCACCGTCAGCCAGATGGAGTACGAGCTGCAATTCCGGCATGACGGCGCGACGCCTGGCTTGGACCGGTTCCATCTGCACCTCCGGTGCTTCGCGGGCTGGGAGCTAGAGCGCACGAAAGCCCCTAGCGATAGCCACGCCCGATGAAGCGCACGACAGAAGCTCGGTGCCCCAACTGCCGCAGTAACCACGTCCGGCGCATCGGTGGGGCCGAGGTCTTCGACACCCCGCGCACTGGGGCCACGCCCTCGATGGAGGTGTGGTTCTGTGCGTGAAGACGGGGGACACGAGACGCGCATCACGATCCGCCTCCGACGGCGGGATCTCCAAAAATTCAGTGTGAGCCCGAGCCACGCAGGCGCTTGATTCCCGAGGTCGAGCCGCGCCGTGATACCGACCAAAGTTGAACTCTACGTGGGCTCGCTGGCGTTCGTGATCGTGATATTGCTCGCACTCTTGTTGCTGGTGTACGAGTGAGCAATGCGCCCGAGGATCTGGATCACGAGTTCAAGGGCTGCACCATTGTCGCGATCGTCTTCGCGTGCGTGCTCGGGTTGATTGCGATCGGGATCTACATGTGGCGATGAGAACGTGGACGTGGCGGCGGTGATGGGGATCCCCCACCGGCGGCCGCCCTCCCCTCCGCTGACCTACGGAGAGGCATCAGACTGCATATCCGATGCATATCTGATGCGTTGCCGTGCTAGAGTCCCGCCCATACGCGCGCACCCGCCGACGCGGGACACGCACGCTGTGTATATGGCGACGTTGATGGGGCAGAGTCGCCATGAACCGCACCCACCCCGCGCGCCAAGGGGGCTATCCCGTGGAACGACGCCGCTTCATCGTGAAGGTGGGTGGCACGCTGGCGGCGGCAAGCGCCGCGGCCGTTATCGATGCCCCCAACGTCATCGCCCAGCCGAAGGTCCAGTGGCGGATGTCCACGGCCTGGGCCCGCTCGCTCGACATCCAGCGCACCGCCGAACAATTCGCGAAGGTCGTCGAGGAGATCAGCGGCGGCCGGTTCCGGATCGAGGTCCGCGCGGGCGGCGAGATCATGCCGCCGTTCGAGTGCTTCGATGCGGCGGCCAAGGGCACCATCGAGGCGTTCATGGCCGCGCCGTTCTATTGGGCCCAGAAGGAGCCCGCGATCCAGTGGTTTCACACCATTCCTTTTGGCATGAACGCCGAGGGCATGCGGCCTGGCTCTATCAGGGCGACGGGCTCAAGCTGATGGAGGAGACGTACGCGCCTTCAACCTCGTGCCGCGTCCGAGCCGTCGGCGCAGGCTCCTCAGATGGCTGGATGGTTCCGGAAGAAGATCACAACGATTGGAGACTACAAAGGCCTCAAGATACGCATTGGCCCTCTCGGCGGAAAGGTCTACACAAAAGCGGGCGCCAGCGTAGTCCTCATGCCCGCCGCCGAGATCTATGCCGCGCTTGAGCGGGGCGTGATCGACGCCTGCGAGTGGGTGGGGCCGGACCAAGACATGGCGCTGGGCCTCCACAATACTGCACGCTACTACTACTACCCAGGCTGGCACGAGCCAGGTTCCACGAATGAGTTCGGTTTCAACAAGAAAGCGTACGACACGCTTCCGGTGGATCTCCGGCGGACGCTGGATCATGCCACCGCAGCGATGGAGGTCTATGGTCTCACGACCTTCCACACGAAGAACGCCATGGCGCTTGAGCGCCTCAAAACGGAGTTCAAAGGGAAGGTGGAGGTGCTGCAGACGCCCGGTGCCGGTGCTGCGTGATCTGAAGAAGCTGGCCGCCGAGGTCATCAAGGAAGAATCCGAGAAGACGCCCATGGCCCGGAAGGTGCACGCGTCGTTCACGAAGTTCCAGGCGCTGGTGGGACCTTGGGACCATGTGGCGGAAGGCGCCTACCATCAGCTCGTCGCGGGATAGCCGGACTCGGGTCGCCAGGGACCCGACGCCGATTTATCGTGAAGGTGGGCGGCACGCTGGCGACCGGGTCCCTCTGACCGACGCGACAGATTGCCAATCTGACGCGCCGTCAGAACCTCACGTCTGAGGGCCCGCGCCGAGACCGCTTCCCGAGTAGTTGCCGAGTTGGGCCGACCGCCGTAGGGTTCCGGCCCATGGGCCGGCTCTTTCAGCCCTCGCGTCAAGGCTCTCGCAGTCGTCAGGTCGCTCTCAAGCGGCTGGCCCAGCGCGAAGCCGAGGCCGCCGCGCGAGCGATCCCCAAGGCCGACGCCCGGCGCCGCCAGGCGCTCGCGGTCGATGGCTCCCGACGCGGCGCGCGACCCCGCCGCCGTCGTGATCCGAGGGCTCGACAGTCGCATTGCTGCCGAGGAACGGCTGCGAGGTCGAGGAGGATCCGGCGGTCAACGTGAGGACTGATCAGACGAGGGTTGAGCACGATGGCCCCTTCCGGGCGGCCCAGTCCCGACAGCCTATCGTGCTCGGAAAACCCGTGTCGCCGCTAGAGGAGGAGGGCGAGGGCGGCACGGTATCCCCTCTTGGTTTCAACCCTTGGGGGAGCCGGAACCGATCAGGCCCTGCCGGCGCCGAATCAGGATTGCGCTCGCCGCAGTCATGTCCCGAGGCGCCCGCTCGAACTCATGCGAACTGGGATCGACGGAGGACCTGTGTAACCGTCCATTCGTTCCCCGCACCGTACCCGCTCAACATCACGCGCTGACCTTTGTCGAGTGTCAGACGAATGTCCGGAGAGACGACGAGACGCCGCTCATTGACCGTCAATGTCAGGACGCGCGTGATCGGGTCCATGCCTCGACCGTGCTGTCAGCAAAGAACTCCCAGTTCGGCGGCGCGGGATCCATGAATGCCTCGACGCTAGCATTCGAAGCGCCGTTGGTCCATGGGACCTGTCCTCGACGGCGACGATAGGTCGAACGCGTGAGCGGTTCGCGAAACGTTACGGCGATTTCGGGCGTCCTGCGCTCCAACCCCAGAAGGAATCGGGCTCACGATGGACGACCTTGGTGATCGTCCATTCGTTCCCCGTGCCGGTGCCGCTCACGGTTACGCGCTGGCCTTGTTCGAAGGCCAGAACCATGTCCGGAGCCACGATGAACCGCCACCCATCGAGCGCCAATTTCAGAACGCGGGTCACGGGGTCCCAGGCCTCGACTGCGCCGTCCGCGACGAAATGCTGGTCCCGTTTGGCCAGGTCCAGCTTCATCCCTGCGCCTCCCGCCACGCCTTCCACGCCTCGATCAGGTCGGCCCGCTTCAAGGCGTGCGGGCCTCCCCGCACGGGGTCACCTCATGCTGGACGCAGCGCCGATCGCGATGCCCCCACCGATGGTCATGCCCGGCGCAGTAGTGCCCACAGAGCTCCCGGTCGCGCTCGCTTCGCCGCCGCCACACCAGTAGGCGCCCGTCGTGGCCCTCGATGCCGGTGCGCTGCTCCCGTCGCTCGACCATGGGATACGTCATGGCGTCTCGGCCGTCGCGAGCGCCAGGGTGATGCACCACTTCTTCATGTTTGAGGTCCCCCAGAGGTGATGCAGCAAGTGGGGTGCCAGGCCCCAAGTGCCTGTGACGTCAGCGTTCAGGGAGCGAGTCACGTCCAGCAGTCACGCGCTGTGCCTCTCCTAGGGAAATTGACCCGCCCTGGAATTCCCTGAGGGGCCGTCAGGGCGCCATGGCGGGGACGCGCTAGGCGGCGGGCCGGGCCCGAGAGGTGGCGAATCAAAATCTACGGACCAATTCGATCATCTGGGCCTAGGTAACCTTGGGTTAGGGGAGAGGGGCGAGTGTTCTGCGATCAGGCCGCCCGTACCCGGACGCGGATGGGTACGAGCAACCTAAGGGGGGCAGTTCCCGTCGGGGATTCGAACCCGTGCCCGAGGATTGGCGCCATTGGAGACCGTCAAGGGCGTGACGCTGGGGCCAGAGCTCGACAAAGGGGACCTCAATCGGCCAACAGCCGGAGGACAGTTACTGCTGGGGTGCTGCCCCAAGCTGCCCGGGGAGGCGCTCGCAGTGGCCGGACTCTGAAGCGTCCGACTCCAAGCTAGCCCGACGGGTTCCGCGGTCCGAACCGCTCCCTCGCGACCCCCTGGCAGGTGAGCATGAAGGGAAACGGCTCCGGCCTAGGACTGTGGAATTGTCTCCTGGGTCGACACCATGGAGACATGGAGACCTACGGCCGCTCCTATTCGACCGCGGCATGATCAGACTGATCGATCAACCACTTGCCCACCGGATGGAGTTTTGGCGAAGGACAGCTCGGAGTTCCAGCTCACGCGCCACGGGGCGGCGCGGCGACGTCGACCTACGCCGACACTACTCGTGGACGATCGTGGGCAACTCTCGCAGGAACCGTTCGGCTCAGTTGACCACCGGCGGTGCCTTGTAGTCGTCACAGAGCGGGGTGGCGCCCGTGCCACTCGGTGGCCGTTTGGTAAGCGTGTCCCACCTGAAGCACCGTCGCCTCCTCAAACGCCCGGCCCGCGAGCTGCAATGACAGCGGCAACCCTGTGCGCGAGAACCCGCACGGAACGGCGAGGGCCGGCTGGCCGGTCAGATTGAACGGGAGGGTGTTGTAGCGCGGGAACCCGAAGGTCGGGTCCAGGACGACCGTGAAGGCAGTGGCGGGCCCACGCGTGGTTGGCGTGGCGAGCACATCGACGGTCGTGAAGACCTCGTCGATCTCGGCACACAGTCGGCGGCGGAGCCGCTGCGCCTGGACATACTCGGCGCCGGTGAACAGCGCCCCGGCGAGGAGCTTCTCCCGGAGCACGTCGCCGTAGCGCTCCGGGGTCGCGCGCAGGTTCGGCTCGTGATAGGCGAAGGCCTCGGTCAACAGGATCAGGAGCCCGGCCGACGTCGTCTCGATGCTCGGGATCTCGACCGGGCGCACGGTGGCGCCGAGCTGCCCGAGGACCGCGAGCGCGCGGTCGAAGGCCGCCGCCATATCGGGGTCCAGGTCCGCGAGGAAATAGGCGCGGGGCACTCCGATGCGCAGGCCCCGGACGTCCCGCGTGAGCGCCGCCACGTAGTCCGGCACCGGGGCCCGGCTCGAGGTGGGATCGGCGGGATCGTGCCCGGCGAGCGCCTGGAGGAGGTAGGCGCAGTCCTCCACGGTGCGTGCCATCGGCCCGGCGTGGTCGAGCGTCCACGAGAGCGGCAGGATGCCGGCGCGGCTGATGCGGCCGTACGTCGGCTTCAGGCCGGCGATGCCGGAGAAGGCGGCGGGCAGCCGGATCGAGCCCCCGGTGTCCGTGCCGAGCGCCCCGACGGTGAGCCCGGCGGCCACGGCGGCGCCGGATCCGCTGCTCGATCCCCCCGGCATGTGATCGAGGTTCCAGGGGTTCCGCGCGGGGGGAAACTGGTGTCCCGGGAACTGGATCCCGAAGGCGAACTCGTGCGGGATGAGCTTTCCTAGGGAGACGGCTCCCGCGTGCCGCAGCCGGGTGACGACGGTGGCATCGGCCGACGGGACCCAGTCGGCCAGGACGGCACGACCCGGCCGTCGTGCGCACGCCCGCGGTTGCGACGATGTCCTTGTGCGCCACCGGGATGCCGAGCAGGGGACGGCCCCGCTCCCCGCGGGCGAGAGCCGTCTCGGCCGCGCGCGCCTCGGCGAGCGCGGCGTCGGCGGTCACGGTGATGAAGCTGCGGATCGTCGGATCGAGGCGCTCAATCCGGGCGAGGAGCGCCCGCGTGACCTCCACGGGCGAGAGGTCGCGCGTCCGGAAGCGTGTGATGAGCTCGCGGATGGTCGCGAAGGCGACGTCTTTCCCCTGCGCGACCTGGCTCACAGGCGGGCCTCGGGGGGCGCGGGCGTGACGTCGAACTGCACCGCCGGCTCGACGTCCCGCAGGTCCTGCCCGTCCGCGGCGCGGATAGGCTCAAGCGCCATGTTCACGAGGCTCCGGACCAGCTCGATCCGCGCCTCCGCGATCTCGATGCCCGCCATCGCGATCCGCGCCCGCACCTCGCCCTGTGTTAGGCCGCTCCATCGGTCCGGCACGTGCCGCTCCTCGCTCCTGGCATCGTGACGCCCTGGTGCCCCGCTCACCGGAGTGCCTCCCCGGTCGCTCCGTCGAACAGCCGGATCCCGGCAGCGTCCGGCTGGATGCACAGCCGGGCGCCCACCCCGGCCGACCGCTCGGCCGGGGTCCGGATCTTGAGCAAGTGCCCGCCGATGTCGAGCGTGAGCAGCAGGTCCGATCCCATCAACTCCTCCACGTAGACGGTGCCCTCCAGCGTGCCCGCGGCTCCTCGGTCCGACACGCAGCGAGACGGCTTCGGGGCGCACGCCGAGGACGACGCGGCCCGGCGCCGTGCGGATCCCGGCGGCGAGCGCCGGCGGAAGCGGGTAGACGATGCCCGCGGCCTCGAAGGCGAGCGCGCCGGCGTGGGTGGCCAGCGTCCCCTCGATGAGATTCATGGGCGGGCTTCCCACGAAGCTCGCGACCGCCAGGTTGCGCGGATGATTGTAGATCTCGTGCGGGGTCCCCAGCTGCTGCAGACGTCCGTGCAGCATCACGGCCACCCGGTCGGACATCGTCAGCGCCTCGAGCCTGGTCGTGGGTGACATAGATGAAGGTGCGCGCAAGCTCCAGATGGAGCCGCTTGAGCTCGGCCCGCGTCTGCAGCCGGAGCTGCGCGTCGAGGTTCGAGAGCGGCTCGTCGAGCAGGTAGACGGCTGGGTCGCGCACGATCGCACGAGCCAGCGCCACGCGCTGGCGCTGGCCGCCGGAAAGCTCCCGGGGCTTCCGTCCCGCGAGCTCTCCGATCCCGAGCCGGCGGGTCACGCTCTCGACACGTGTCCCGATGTCCCGGCGTGGGACGCCCCCCATGCGGAGCGGAAACGCGATGTTCTCGGCCACGGTCATGTGGGGATACAGCGCGTACGACTGGAACACCATGGCGATGTCCCGGCGGTTCGCCGGCAGCGCCGTGACCGGATCGCTGCCGAAGTAGATCTCGCCGCGAGTCGGCTGCTCCAGACCGGCGATGAGGCGAAGGGTGGTCGTCTTGCCGCACCCCGAGGGGCCGAGAAGAGAGACGAACTCGCGATCCTTGATCTCGAGGTCCAGGTCGGCGACGGCCACGACCTGCCCGAAGCGCTTCTCGATCTGCCGGAGCGTGACGCTGGCCACCCTTCACCTCACCGGGTCGGCCCGCGGAGCCGCGGGGCTACGACCACTCCTTCTGGAGCGCCATGGCCCGGTTCGCGGACGCGGTGAGGGCATCCCGCGGCGACACCTTCTTCAGCAGCGCCTCCTGGAGCTGGGCCTGGTGGAAGAGCTCCCACTCCGGGTACCACGGGGTCTTGATGTTCTCGCGGGTCTTTGCCAGGGAGGCCTGCTGGCTCATCAGCTTGATGTCGCCCCACTTGTTCGTGGACTCGACGATCTCGGGGTCGCTGGCGAGCTGCGCGTACCCGAAGCCGAGTCCCTTGATGAGATTCCAGTTCTTGGCCGTGTGGTACTTCCCCTCGCGGTCCTTCCCGCCCACGTACTGGAGCAGGGTCCAGGCGTGGTCCTTCTGCCGGCTCTTCTTCGTGATGCTGTACATCCGGACCCAGCCGTAGCTGCCGCCCGGCTGCTGCTTGGTGAACGTCGGGAAGGGCGTCATCTTCGCGTCGCCGGCGATCTTCGACAGGCTGGCGTCGTTGAGACGCTGGAGGTCGTACCGGCTGATGTCCGAGAAGACCGCCTGCTCGGCCGCGAGCGCGTCCCGCCCCTGGTTGATGTTGAGCTCGATGGACTTCGGGTCGAGGATCTTCCAGGTGTGGATGGCCTCGACGAGCCACTCGAGGGCGGCGAGGGCGGCCGGGTCCTTGCCCGGGTAGACGGGGCTCATCTCCTTGTCAAAGAACGAGCCCCCGGCTCCGTAGACCATGGACCAGTAGAGCCCGAAGGAGTTCGGGTAGCCTTTGAGCATGCCGGTCACCAGCGGGTACTCGAGGTTCGCCGACTTCTTTACGGCGAGGGCCTGCGTCTTGACGTCGTCCCACGTCGCTGGCGGGGCGGCGAAGTCCGCCCGCGCGAGCATCTTCTGGTTGTAGGCGAACGCCTGGTAGTCGGCGTAGTAGGGGAGCCCGTAGAGCTTGCCCTTGTAGGTCATGGCCTGCAGCACGTAGGGGTAGAGATCCTTCTTGTACGCGGCCACCTCCGGGCGCGCATCCAGCGTCTCCAGCCACCCTGCCTCGGCCCACCCGCCCAGCTGCTCGTCGCCCACGTAGCAGAGATCCAGCGGCCGCGCCCCGGTGGACAGTATCGCGGTGAGCTTCTGCTGGTACGTGATCGAAGCTTCCCCCGTGTAGTCGACCTTGATGTTCGGATACTGCTGCTCGAATCGGTCCAGATTCTTCCGCACGAGCTGGGGCTCGTACGAGCCGGCGATGAACACCAGGCGCGCCGGTGCGCCCTTCGCCGCCTGCGCCCCGGCACTGGACGGGAGGCTCGCCCCGGCGGCGGCGAGGCCGGCGACTCCCAGCCCCGCGGTCCGCAACAGCTCGCGCCGGGTCAGACTGGCTCCTGCAGGGTGCCGCACTCCGGTGGTGGCTTCCATGACGATCCTCCTTGCTGGGTTTTCGGGCTAGACGTCGTAGGCAAGCAGTCGCTGTGGGTTCTCGACGAGCATCGTCCGGATGGCGGACTCGGGCACACCCTCCTTCGTGAGCATGGGGATGAACGTCCGGAGGAGGTAATCGTAGCCGGCCCCGCCGTACCAGTGGAGCCGCGACTTCCAACAGATGTCCATCGAGAGGAGCAGCTGCCTGGCGTATCCTTCGCGGACCAGCGTGGCGATCAGCTTGGCGCGCCAGAAGTCCTTCTGCGGGACCTCCCAGCCGATGTGGTCGATCCCGAGGGTGACGCCCTTGGCGGCAATCGTGCGAAGGCGCTCGAGATCGCGCTGGTCGCCCAGGTGGCCGATCACCACGCGCCGGAGATCCACCCCCTCGTCCTCGAAGATCCCGATCTGATCGAAGATCAGCTGCTCCTGGAAGGTGTGCGTCGTGATGGCGACGCCGGTGCGCCGGTGGGCCCGGGCGGCCGCCCGGAACACGCGCTCCTCCGATGGCTTCACGAAGTCGCGGCGCGTGCCGATCTCGCCGATGATGCCGGCGCGGATCCCCGTCCCGTCGATGCCCTTCGTGATCTCGTCGACCATGCGGTCGGCCAGCTTGTTGATGGTCAGCTGCATCACGTAGTCGAGGTAGTAGGGTTCCGTGTAGCACGCGGTCGCCGCGATGATGTGCACCTCGGTCTCCTCGGCGATGCGTCGCTGGCCGCGGACGCTCCGCCCGAGGTCCTCGCCCGTGACCTCCACGATGGCGCCGCCTCCCGCGGCCCGGTACACGCGGAGCTCGTCGATCGCGAGATCGACGTCGTCGAGAATGGCATCGAACGCGTACGCACTGTGCCGGAGGTCGATGAGGATGTGTTCATGGGTCAGGGTGACCCCGAGCGCCTCGGGTGACACGGGGCCGAGGACGGTCATCACGCGCATGCCGGACTCTCCTGTGGGTGGGCGGTCCAGGTCGAGGACGGCGGGCTCAGGGCGCGCCGGTTTAGCCCTTCACTGACCCAGAGACCAGGCCCTGGACGATCAGGCGCTGGAAGATGAGCGCGAGCACGAGGGGCGGAAGCACGGCGAGCACGCCGCCGGCCGTCATCAGGGTCTTCTCGATGTAGAACTCGGTGGCGAACTGGGAGACCGCCACCGTCAGCGTCTTCGACGCCTCGGTCGACGTGAAGATGACGGCGTACAGGAACTCGCTCCAGGACGCCATGAACGCGAACATCGCGGCCGCCACCAGCGCCGGTGTGGCCACCGGCAAGAACACGTGGAGCATCATGCGGAGCCATCCGCACCGGTCCACGCGCGCGGCGTCTTCGAGGTCGCGGGGAATGGTCTGGAAGTAGCTGCGCAGCGTCCAGATCGTGAAGGGCAGCGTGAACGTCGTGTAGGCCAGGACCAGGGAGAGCAGCGAGTCCAGGAGATCCAGGAAATTCATCACGAGGAAGAGCGGGATCAGAATGGCAACCGCGGGGACCATCCGCGAGGTCAGGTAGAAGAGCACGAGTGCGGGGCCTCCGCGGAAGTCGAGCCGCGCCAGCGCGTAGGCGGCCATCGTACCGAAGACGAGGTTCAGCACGGAGACGGTGAGCGCGACGACGAAGCTGTTCCGGAGGTAGAGGCCGATGCTCCCGATCGCCTGGGCGCTCGCCGACTGTCGCGTCGCGTCCGGCCAGAAGAACGCGCGGTAGTTGTCCCACGTCGGATCGTGAGGGATCCAGTGGGGGGGCACCGACAGCGCCTCCGACTCCCGCATCAGGCTGGTCAGGACCAGCCACGCGAACGGCGCCAGCAGATACACGCTCGCCAGGAGCGCGGCCAGGTAGAGCCCGAGCGACCGCCAGGGGATGCGCTGTCGTCCGAGCCGGTGCGTCACTGACGGATCTCGCCGCGGGCGTAGAGGGCCCGGATGTACACGATCGAGAGCCCGAGGGTGCACATGGCGATCACGTAGGCGTACGTGTTGCCGGTCCCGAAGTCCAGGCCCACGAAGGAGGCCTGGAAGGCCAGCCACGCGAGCACGGTGGTGGCGTTCCCGGGCCCGCCCCCGGTCATCACGTAGATGATGTCGAAGACGCGGAACGCGATGATCGTCTGGAGGATCATGACGATGAGGATGGGGTGCAGGAGCCACGGGATCGTGATGCTGCGAAAGCGCTGTACGGCACCAGCGCGGTCCACCCGCGCCGCGTCGTACAGGTCTCCGGGGATGGCCTGTAGTCCCGCCAGCAGGACGATGGCCGCGAACGGCGCCTGGTTCCAGACGTGGGCGAAGACCAGGACCAGCATCGCCGTCGTCGGCTCGAGGAGCCAGGATCGGTAGCTGTCGATCAGGCCGAGCGAGTAGAGGAGCCCGTTGAACGCGCCCGACCTTGCTGTTGAAGATCCACTGCCACATGAGGCCGTTGACGACCGGCGGGATGGCCCACGGCACGAGGATCAGCGCCCGGAGCAGGCCGCGGCCGCGGAACGACTCGTTGGCCACGAGGGCGATCCCGGTGCCGACAAGCAGCACGCCGACCACGGACAGTGCCGTGAAGACGGTGGTGACGCCGAACGCGTGCCAGAAGTCGCTCGCCTGGAAGACGTCGACGTAGTTGGCCACGCCGACGAAGGGGAAGGCGCCGGGCCGCTTCAGGTTGTACTTGTGCAGGCTGATCCAGAGCGAGTACCCGATCGGGTAGAGCACGAGGCCCGCGATCAGGAGCGCGGCGGGGGCATTGAGCAGGTAGGCGAACGCGGCGGGGCTTCGGGGTCGCGTCGGGGAGGGGGGCATGCGGTCTTGCCGGGGCACGGAACTGCGGTTCCTCTCGATCGCGGTCAGAGGTCCTGGATCTTCGCCGAGGGATCTGTGAACGGCATCACAGCACCTCCGCGCGCATGGCGTCAAGCCCCTGTACTCCTTCAGTGCATGAGGGACGGTGCTCCGGCCATCGATCAACAGGTTCGGCTCGTCAAGGGGTGCCGTTCCCCAGGCCGTTCCCCGGGGAGATTTCGCGCAGGGCCGCGACGAGTCGGTGCACGCCCTGGCGAATCTCCCGCACCTCGATCCCCGTGTAGCCGAGCAAGAGCCCGCCCCGCGCTGCCGTGTCCAGACAGTAGAAGGACAGGGGGGGCGCGGTCACCCCGAGCGACGCCGCGGCGTGGGAGGCGAGCCGATCATCCACGCCCGGGGGCAGCCACCCGAGCACGTGCATACCTCCCTCGGTGGGACGGACGTCGAGGAGGCCCCGCAAGCTTCGCGACGCGGCCCTTAGGAGGGCAGTCTGACGTTCGGCGTAGAGCGTGCGCATGCGCCGGATGTGCCGCGCGAAGTGCCCTTCGACGATGAAGTCCGTCAGCACGCACTGGCTGAACGTCGGAGCCTGGTGCGCGCGCGTGCACGCTCGCGGCGAGGAAGGCCTCGACCAGGTCGGGCGGCACGACCAGGTAACCGAGCCGGAGCGACGGGAAGAGCACCTTGCTGAACGTCCCGACGTAGATGACCCGGCCGTGACTGTCGAGCCCCTGCAAGGCGGACAGCGGTCGCCCGCGGTAGCGGAACTCACTGTCGTAGTCGTCCTCCACCACCCAGGCGCCCGCGTTCTCCGCCCACTTCAGGAGAGCCAGGCGCCGCGGAAGGCTCATGACGACGCCGAGCGGATACTGATGCGACGGGGAGACGTAGGCCAGTCGGGCTTCGGGACATGACACCGCCCCGGCCGCCACGTCGATCCCTTCCTCGTCGACCGGCACCGGGATCAGGCGCGCTCCCCCGCCGAGCAATGCCCCCCGGGCACCCGGGTAGCCCGGATCCTCGATCCAGGCCGCATCCCCCGGATCGAGCAGGACCGTCGCGCACAACTCCAGCGCCTGCTGCGATCCGGCCACGATGATGACCTGCTCCGTCCGGCATCTGACGGCGCGCGAGGCACGCAGGTAGTCGGCGATGGCCGCCCGCAGCGGCCGGTAACCGGCCGGGTCTCCATAGTCGAGCAGCTTCCGCGGGAGCTGGCGCCAGCGTCGCGATGCGATCCGGCCCCACGTACGCAACGGGAACGCGTCCACGGCCGGCACGCCGACCTGGAACGCGCGCGGCTTGCTCTCCTCGGGCGTGTAGCTCATCGGCGTCCGCGCCAGCAGGGCACCGCGCTGCGACAACGCAGTGACCCGGGAGATCCGGTAGCTCGCGGGCTCGATTCGTGATGGTCTCCCGCGCAACAACTCGTCGGGGAGGGTGAAGGCCACGTACGTGCCGGCGCCGGTCCTGGCCTCGACGTACCCCTCGGCCAGGAGCTGGTCGAAGGCGCTCACGACCGTGTTGCGGGAGATGCCCAGGTCGGCTGCGAGCCCGCGCGACGACGGGAGTCTCACGCCGGACGAGATGCGGAGGCCCAGGATGGCCTCCTGGATGCCGTGATAGACCTGTCTGTGGAGCGGGACCGGTGAGTTCCGGTCGACCGGCGAAGCAGAAAAGATCAGCTCTATGAACCGTTTGGACAGCATGGTGGAAAGGTGGCCCCCTCACTCTAGCCACGAATGGTCCTTGCGTCCATGCCAATTCCGGCCATGATCGTCGCGATCAGTGCGGCGCCCCTCGTCTACTCGGGGCGTCAAATAGAGGAGGGGACGATGCCCAACGCTAACAGGGGACCTGATACACGCGAGGCGGCGCCGTCGCGGCGGACGTTCATGCGATCTGTCACCTCCGCGGGCCTGGGTCTCGGGCTCTTGGGCGCGAGGCGAGCCGCGCATGCCCAGGCCGCCGCCCCGAAGCCAGGCCGAGTGAAGATCCTCAAGTTCGGGTCGCTGGGCACCGACATTCACCCGGCCGACGATCACGGCGAGGGCCTTTGGAGAGGCCGTGGGCAAGGCCACCGGCGGCGCGATCGAGGTCCAGGTGTTCCCCAGCGCTCAACTGGGTGGCGAGCGCGAGGTCGCCGAGGGGATGCTCATCGGCTCGGTCCAGGGGCAGGCGCTGACGTTGGCCGTGCTGGGCGGCTGGGTTCCCGAGGGCCAACTCTTCGAGCTTCCCTTCCTGTTCCGCGACGACCAGCACGCATTAAGTGTCATGGCGAGCCCGCTGGCTGACGAGATGGCCGAGCGGTTCCCGTCGAAGGGATTCCGCGTGCTCGGATTTCCGCTCGGGGGTATCCGCCATCTGATGAGCAAGTTCCCGATCAACCAGCCTCCGGATATCAAGGGCAAGAAGATGCGGACGATCCAGAGCCCGCTCCACATCGCCCTGTGGCAGACGCTGGGGGCCATCCCGACGCCTCTTCCACCCGGTGAGATCTACGGTGGGATGCAGACGGGCGTGATCGACTTCTTCGACAATGCCAAGAGTTCGTACTGGGACATGAAGTGGTACGAGGTCGCACCGTACCTCACCGAGCTCAGTCACATCTACACCTTCGCGGCCTTCACGCTCTCCGAGCGATTCTGGCAGCAGCTCACGCCCGAAGAGCAGAAGATCGTGCGCGACGCCGCGCGGGAGATGACGCCCCGACACTCCAAGCTCGTCCTGGAGGACGACTCTGTCGCGCTCAAGAAGTCCGTCGAAAAGGGTACCAAGGTGATCGTGCCGGACAAGAAACCTTGGCAGGAGGCGATGACGCCGATCTGGACACAGTTCGGCGCCAAGCTCGGCGGGATGCCGGCGATTCAGAAGGTGGTGAGCTACCGGGCCTAGTGTGGACCGTCCTGCGGGACGCGAGACGTGACACCGGCGCCCACCCGGCGGTGAGTCCCCGCAGGGAGGGATCGATGGCCGCCGGCGAGCAGGCACTGTCGGATAGGGAGCCGCCTCGCGGGGCCGCATGGGGCGACGCCATCCAGCAGTGGTTCGATTGGGCCGACAAGGCTCTGGAGGCCACTGCTGGCGTGATCCTGCTCGTCATCGTCGGCATCGTCTTGCTCGGCGTGTTCTCGCGGTACGTGCTCAACCTGTCCGTCCCGTGGACCGAAGAGGTGGCGCTCTTCGCCTTTCTGTGGCTGATCGTCATCGGGGCGGCGGCGGGGACGAGTCGAGGCCTGCACGCCAGCATGGACTCTCTGGCGGCATTCCTGCCGCCGGGACCACGCGCCGTCCTCGAGTTCGCCATCGACACCGTCGTGGCGGCGACGTGCGTGATGCTGCTGCTGAGCGGTAGTGAGCTCGCACTCCAATCTCGGGGGACCAGCCCGGTCCTGGGCTGGCCGAACGCCGTCCGCTTCGCGGCCATTCCCGTGGGAGCGGCCTTGAACTTGCTGTTCCTGGCGCGACGGCCCCAGTTCGGTCGCCGCACGCTGGGAGTCCTGGCCGTCGCGGCGGGCGCGGCCCTCTACGGAGGGCTTCTCACGACCGGCGTGATCACCGTCGTGGCGGAGAGGGTTGGTCCCAGCGTGATGATGATGGTCACGTTCGGGGTCCTCCTGGTCGCGGGGGTGCCCGCCGCCTTCTCGATGATCGCGGGCGCGTTTCTCGCGGCCTGGAGCCACGATCTGTTGCCGCCGGCGGCCGTGGCCCTCTACGTCGCCGCCGGATCGGAATCCTTCATCTACGTCGCCATCCCCCTGTTCATTCTCGCCGGAGCGTTGATGAACTACGGTGGGGTCACCAACAGTCTCGTGAATCTCGCCATCGCACTGGTCGGCCATCTCCGCGGCGGATTGGCCCACGTGAACGTGGTCGCCACGCTGCTGCTCAGCGGCCTGTCGGGATCGTCGAGTGCGGATGCCGCGGCCATCACCCGGACGCTCGTGCCCGTCATGAAGGCGCGCGGATACGGCGCCGGCTTCTCGACGGCGCTGAGCGCGGCGTCCTCGGTGGCCGCCAACACGGTGCCGCCCGCCATCTCCATGCTCATCTTCGCCTATCTGGCCAGCATCTCGGTTGGCAAGCTGTTCCTGGCCGGCTACATCCCCGGCGCTATCATGGGTCTCTCCCTCATGGCCACGGTGTACGTCATCTGCCGGCGCCGGGGTTACGGTCCGCCGGGTTCCCGGAGCAGCGCCCGCCAGCTTTTCGACGCCGGCCGGCGGGCCCTCCCGGCCCTCGGCCTGCCGGTCTTGATACTCGGCGGCATCGCCGGAGGCGTGGTGACGGCGACCGAGGCGGGCGCGCTCGGGGCGCTGTACGCGCTGATCGTCGGCTTCTACCCGTACCGCGACCTGACGGTGCGAACGCTGTGGGAGTCGGTCATCGAAACGGCTCTCGACACCGCCGGCGTGTGTCTCATCCTGATCGCCTCGGCCCCCTTTGCCTGGGTCTTGATTGCGGAGCGAATTCCCCAGCAGCTGACAGCGTGGATGCTCGGCCTCAGCAGCGATCCGTTCGTGCTCCTGCTTCTGATCAACGTGATCCTCTTCGTCGTGGGACTGCCGGTCGAGCCGGCGCCCGCGATGCTCATCCTCGTGCCGCTGTTCTTGCCGGTGATCGACAAGATCGGAGTTGACCGGGTCCACTTCGGGATCATCGTGATCGCGAACCTTATGATCGGCGCCATCACACCGCCCGTCGGGAGCCTCGTCTTCATCACCGCGACGCTGGCTCGAGTCCCGTTGGCCAGCGTGTTCCGGGAGATCATGCCGTTCACGATCGTCATGCTGCTTGTCGTGCTCTTGCTGACGTACGTGCCGTTCGTCAGCCTGTGGCTGCCGAACCTGGTCGGCGGGTTCTAGCGGGTTCTAGGGGCCGGGGCCGGCGGCGGACGCCGGGGCCCGGTCGGCGGGGAAAGTGCCCCCGTCGTTTCACTGCGGATGCCGCCGCGTGCGCCGGATGGCGCTCCGGGGCAGGAGGGGACCGTGAGCATCAGTGCCGAGCGGATCTTCTACGTGAACGGCGAGTTCGTCCCGGAATCGGAGGCGAAGATCTCCGTCGACCGACCACGCCTTCAACTGGGGCGACGGGCTGTTCGACGCCTTTCCGTGCTGGGAGGGCAAGCTCCACAAGCTCGGGGCGCACCTCGACCGGCTCTATCGCGGGGCCCTGGCCCTCGCCCTCACCGTGCCCCTGGACCGGGAGGCGTTGCGCGACGTGGTCGTGGAGCTCGTGCGCCGCAACGGCCTGCGTATGGCGCTGATTAAGATCGTCGTCAGCCGCGGGGTGCGGCCCGCCATGGGCATGGACCCGCGCGGGTGTACGCCCACGCTGGTGATCCAGCTCCACCCGCTGCTCCACCCGGCGGATCCCTGGTCGCCCCAGGCCCCGACCACCAATACCCAGGGGGCGCTAGGGCGGCTCGAGCGGGGCCTGAAGGTCAAGACGACGGCCGTCCGACGCACGCCCCCGGAGTGTCTGGATCCGCGGATCAAGAGCCTGAACTACCTCAACCTGATTCTCGCGCGGATGGAGGCCACGGCGTCGGGCGCCGACGAGGGCCTGATGCTGGACACTCATGGACGCGTGTGCGAGGGGTCCGGCTACAACGTGGCCGTCGTGCAGAGCGGCGAGGTGAGCACTCCGCGCGACAACATCCTCGAAGGCATCACCCGGCAGACGCTACTGGAGATCTGCGCGCGCGAAGGCATCCCGGCCCACGAGCGAGACCTCTCCCTGTACGACGTGTACACCGCCGACGAGGTCTTCTTCTGCAGCACAATGGTCACGGTCATGGCGGTGACCGAGGTGGACGGGCGGCGCATCGGATCCGGACGCCGGGGGCCCATGACCGAGCGGCTGTACGACGCATTCATCCGCGAGCTGACGACGGGCGAGAACCTGACCGACGCCCTCGCGCTCGAAGGTCAGACGCTGACGCGATGACGCCGACGGTCATGACGGTCTTCGGGCCCGTCGAGGCGAGCGCCCTCGGCGTCACCCTCCCGCACGAGCACATTCTGTGCGACCTGGGGAGGGTGACGCGCGACCCGCGGCATTTCATGATCGACAGGCCCCTGGCCGTCGAGGAGGTGGGGCGCTTCAAGGCCGCCGGGGGCGGCGCCATCGTCGACTGCACGACCCGGCAGTTCGGCCGGGACCCGCTCGGCCTGGGAGCGGTCGCGCGCGCCACCGGCGTCCACGTCATCATGGGCTGCGGCTGGTACCGGGAGCCCTTCTACGACCGCTCCGTCTACGAGGATCGGTCGCCGGCCTCGCCGCCGCCATCGAGCGCGAGATCCTCGAGGGCGTCGACGGCACGGACATCCGGCCGGGGATCATCGGGGAGATCGGGACTGATCTCCACTACATCTCGCCGGCCGAGGAGCGAGTCTTCCGGGCCATGGCGCGGGTGCAGAAGCGCACGGGGCTGAGCCTCACGACGCATACCGCGCGCTGCCCGGTGGGACTAGACCAGCCCGCGCTCCTGGAGGAAGAGGGCGTGGACCCGCGGCGGGTGATCATCGGGCATTGCGACACCTATCCGGACCCGGACTTCCACGATGCGATTGCCCGGCGAGGCGCCTACGTGCAGTTCGACAATCTGCGCGGGGACTCCGAGTGGGACACGAGGAACAAGGTCCAGTGGGTTCAACGTCTCGTGGAATTCGGGGCGCGGTCGACCAGGTGCTCCTCTCCCAGGACGTGTACATGAAGCCCCTGCTCGTGGCCTACGGGGCACCGGCTACGGCTACATCCTGACGGACTTCGTCCCACGGCTCTTGGCGGCGGGCCTGAGCCGCGAGCAGGTGGAGATCTTGCTGGTCGACAATCCGCGTCGTGCGCTCACGGGCGAGCGGACGACGGTCGAGCGATGAGGGCCTCGCCGATGGCATCCCGTGATCACCCGACGACGGGGGTGTCTCCCGCGCTCCTCCGGGGCAAGGCGAAGAACCTGCGCCGCCACATGCTGCGCATGGCGAGCCAGCTCGGGCAGGGGTACATTGGCCAGGGGCTGGGGATCGCGGACGTGCTGGCCGCGCTCTACTTCTCCGAGCTTCGCTACGATCCCGGCGACCCGGCGTGGCCGGACCGGGACCGATTCGTGCTATCCACGGGCCACTACTCGATCGCCCTCTGGGCCGCGCTGGCGGAAGCGGGGGTGATTCCCGAGGCCGAACTGGACAGCTATGGGGCGGACGGCAGTCGCCTGCCCATGAGCACGCTGGACACGACGCCCGGCGTCGAGGTCACCGGGGGCTCCCTCGGGCACGGCCTTGGTGTCGGCCTCGGGATCGCGCTGGGCGTCCGGCTCGCCGGCCGCGCGGCCCGAGTCTTCGTCGAGCTCTCGGACGGCGAGCTTCAGGAGGGGGCGACGTGGGAGGCTGCGATGGCCGCCTCGCACTTCGGCCTCGACACCGTGGTCGCCCTCAACGACTGCAACGGCATCCAGGCGGACGGCCGCGTCGTCCTTGACATGGAACCGGTCGCCGCGAAGTGGCGCGCCTTCGGCTGGGACACGACTGAGATCGACGGCAACGACATGGATCAGATCACCGGCGCGCTCGCCGCCAGCCGCGACCGGAACGGCCGGCCCAAGGCGATCGTGCTGCGGACGCTCCCGGGCATGGGCGTCGTGACGCTCGAGCGCCGCGAGAAGACGCACTTCATGCGGGTCGAGGCGGACGAGTGGGCGAAGCTCCGCCGTGAACTGGAGGACCGCCATGACTAGGCCGGGCGTCTCGCAGTCCATGGCCGCCACCGATCCGTGACCGGCCGCGCGTCCGTCGACGCGCCGTTCGGCGTGGCGCTCGCGGCCCTGGGCCGGGAGCGTCCCGACGTCGTCGGCCTGACCGCGGACCTTGCCAGGTACACCGACATCCTGCCGTTTGCCGAGGCCTTCCCGCACCGGTTCTTCAACGTCGGGATGGCTGAGCAGAACATGATCGCGATGGCCGCGGGGCTCGCCAAGACGGGGCTGATCCCCTACTGCACGACGTACGGCGTGTTCGCGACCCGCCGGGCGTACGACTTCGTCGCGATCGCCTGCGCCCACAGCCGGCTGAAGGTGCGCATCTTCGCCGGCCTGCCGGGGCTACCACCAGCTACGGCGGCACCCATCAGGCCATCGAGGACCTGGCACTGATGCGGGTCGTCCCCGGGTTGACGGTCATCGACCCGTGCGACGCCACCGAGGTCATGCAGATCGTCCCGACGATCGTGGACGTCGAGGGCCTGTCTACGTCCGGCTCGTGCGCGGCACGGTGCCCGTCGTCCTCGATCCCGCTCGGTATCGCTTTAAGGTGGGGAAGGCCCGGCGACTCCGCGCCGGGCGGGACGTCGGGATCATCAGCACGGGCTTCATGACGGACCGCGCGCTCCAGGTGGCCGAGCGTCTCGCCGCCCAAGGCATCGACGCGGCGGTGCTGCACGCGCCGACGCTGAAGCCCTTCGACGCGGAGGCCGTGGTCGAGCTGGCCGAGGGCGTGGACCGGCTGGTGACGATCGAGAACCACGTGATCACGGGCGGTCTCGGGAGCGCGGTGGCCGAGACACTGGTCGAGCATCGGATCCGGCAGCCTCTGACGCGGCTCGGCCTGCCCGACCAGTGGCTCGAGTGTGGCTCGGTCGCTAGTCTCCAGGAAAAATACGGGCTCACCGTCGATCGGCTCACCGAGGCGCTGCGCTCACTCGCCTGAGTGGGCAACGGCTGGCGTCGCCCCGCACCGGAGGATTCGATGGCCAAGGAGATGCGCATCAGGTTCGTCGCCGAGGGCGTTGTGGCCCGCGTGGCCCTGCTCGAGACCGAGGCCCCCCGGACGTGCGCAGCCCTCTGGCGGGCCCTGCCGTTCTCGGGCGAAGGCCTGCACGCGGCCTACTCGGGCACGGAGATCGCTATGCTGATCGACCCGTCGATCGACATCGCCGAGGAGAACGCCACGGAGTGCATCCAGACCGGAGACGTGATGTACACCCACTACAAGCCGGGCGTCCGCCATGGCCATCCCGACGCGGGCAGCGGGGTGCACTGGGCCTACGATCGCTACGTGCGCCCGACGACGCCGGGCCAGTGGACGCCGGCCATCTCGAACGTCTTCGGGCGGATCCTCGGCGATGCGACGGCTTTCTACGATGCGTGTCGCCGCATGCGCCGAGAAGGCGTCAAGATCATCGAGATCACGGCCGCCGGCGGCTAGGATCCCTCCGCGCCGGCCCGGGGCGGTGCGGTGAGACGAGGCCGATCCTGGGCGCGCCCGTTCAGGGAGGAGATGCGCATGCTGCTGAAGAGCCATTGGTACGTCGCGGCCTGGGCGCACGAGGTAGCACGCGAGCTCTTCCCGCGCCGGCTGCTGGGAGAGCCCGTGGTCCTCTACCGGACGACTGCGGGACGGGTCGTCGCCCTCGAGGACCGGTGCCTGCATCGCCGGGCGCCCCTGGTCCCTGGGGCGGCTCCTCGGCGATGAGGTCGAGTGCGGGTACCACGGGCTGCGCTATGCGCCCTCGGGGGAGTGCACACTGATCCCGGGCCAGGACCGCGTTCCCAGGGTGCCCGGTCCGGACGGGCGGCCGGGCCCGGCGTGCGTGCGTAGCTACCCCGTGGTGGAGCGTCACAGCTTCGTCTGGATCTGGATGGACGAGGCGGCTCCGGGCGACCCGACGGCGATCCCGGACTATCACTGGCACACCGAGCCGGGCTGGGAGGTCGACCACTTCTACGTCAACCCCCGGGCGGGCTACAAGCTGGCCATCGACAACCTCCTGGACCTCTCCCACGCCACGTTCCTGCACCGGGGCAACGTCGGGAGCCAGGCCCTGGTCGACAACGTCCCCGAGACGCTCGTCTTGGACGACTCCGTGGAGGTCCGGCGGCACCTGCGGGACGTGGAGAACTCGGCCACGTTCGCCGCCCTGATGGGGCTCCCGCGCGTGGACAACCTCCGGGGGACCGTCTTCGGCCGGTGGGCGACGTCCGCATCGACACACCTACCAGCCGCCCGCCAACACGGACCCCACGAAGCGGCGCATCTTCCAGGTGCGACCCCGTCACACCGGAGACCGAGACGGCGCACCATCAGTTCCTGACCCATTGCCGGAACTTCCCGGCCGGGGAGGTGCGTGCCCGCTTCACCCAAGACGTGCAGGTTGCCATGTCGGAGGACCAGGCGATGCTGGAGAGCCAGCAGCGGAGCCTCGATGCCGATCGGCCGGACCTGGCAGTCCTGAACATCGGCACCGACAAGGGGCCGCTCGCGGCCCGGCGGATCCTCGACCGCCTGGAACGGCAGGCGAGCCACGCGCACTGAGCCCGCCACGATCGGCATGCCATTGCGAGGCCCGATCCAGGCCGCCGATCCAAGCTAAGGAGAGAGCACCATGAGCAGCCAGACCACGTCCAGCCTCCCCTGGAGACTCTCGACAAGGAGCGCGTGCTGCACCCCGCCACCTCCATCGCCGACCACCTGAAGACCGGCCCCCGGATCATGACCGAAGGGTCCGGGATCACGCTGACGGACACCGCCGGGCGGCGCTACCTCGACGCGGTCGCCGGCCTCTGGTGCGTGAACATCGGCTACGGGCGGACCGAGGTGGCGGACGCCATGGGGGCCCAGGCGCGGCGGCTGGCGTACTACCACACGTTCTCCTCGATGTCGAACGAGCCGCAGATTCGCCTGGCCGACCGGCTCTTGCGCCTGACGCCGGGCCCGATGAGCAAGGTGTTCTTCGGCAACTCCGGCTCGGACGCCAACGACACCCAGGTGAAGCTCGTCTGGTACTACCACAACCTCAAGGGCAGCCGCAGAAGAAGAAGATCGTGTCCCGCTGGGAGGGCTACCACGGCACCACCGTCGCCTCGGCGAGCCTCACGGGCCTGCCGGCGTTCCACCGGGCCTTCGACCTCCCGATCGCGAACGTCGTCCACACGAAGCCGGCGTACCACTACCGCGACGCGGCGCCGGGGCAGTCCGAGGAGGACTACGCGACCGCGCTGGCCACCGAGCTGGACGCGCTCATCCAGCGGGAGGGGCCTGACACCGTCGCCGCGTTCATCGCCGAGCCGGTCATGGGCGCCGGCGGCGTGCTCGTTCCGCCCCGGACGTACTTCGAGAAGATCCAGGCGGTGCTCCGCAAGCACGACGTCCTGATGATCGCCGACGAGGTGATCTGCGGCTTCGGGCGACTCGGGCGCGTGTTCGGCTCGGAGCTCTACGGGATCCGGCCCGACCTGATGACGGCCGCCAAGGGCTGACGAGTGCCTACTTCCCGCTGTCGGCCGTCTTCGTCTCCGAGGCGGTGTGGACGGTCCTGCGCGACGCGTCTCCCCAGATGGGCGCCTTCGCCCACGGCTTCACATACAGCGGCCACCCGGTCGGCGCGGCGGCCGCGATGGCCAATCTCGACATCCTGATCGGCGAGGACCTGGTGGGCAACTCGGCGAGGAGGGGCGAGTACTTCCAGGGCGGCTGCGCAAGACGCTGGCCGATCAGCCGTTGGTGGGCGAGGTGCGGGGCGTGGGGCTGATCGCCGGAGTCGAGCTGGTGGCCGACCGGGCGGCAAAGGGCCTTCGCGCCGGAGAAGAAGATCGCCTCGCGCGTCGCCCCGCGCTGCCTGGACGACGGGCTCATCGTCCGGGCGCTGCCGGTGGGCCATGTCATCGTGCTGTCGCCACCCTTGTGCATCACGCGGGGAGAGGTCGACCAGGCGGTCGACGGCCTGGCTCGGGCCATCCGGATCGTCTCAGACGAGCTGGTCCGCGAGGGGCTCTGGACGGCGCCATGAGGCCCCATCGCGGGCCCGAGGGGCGTCGCATGCTGCCGCCCACAAAATCCCCACGCATTCGGCACCTCAGGCGATCTTGATAAGCCCTCGAAATTCCTGCTTCCACAACTTGCGAATCCCATCGGGGACACGAACCAGTGTGAAAGCGCCCTGCGCTCGGTCGCGGCTGGGTGCGGGTCGTGCGTCGTTCTGCCGCGGTCTGCACGGTAGCGCTGTCGAAGTATTGAGTACTTACGAGGTACTTACGACGCAGTGGAGCAACTCATAACCCAAAGGTCATCGGATCCACGTTTCTCCGTTGAATGATCGGCCTCGGTCACCCGGGAGAGCCTTGCCCTCACCCATCCCAGTGCCCTGAACGTCCTCTCGCCCACTCCCCTGAAGATGTCCGGGCCCTGCATCAGATGTGTCGCGACGGACGCGTCACCACGTCGAGCGCTGGATCGCGGAAGGGAAGCCGCTTCAATGTGCGCCGGGAGCCATCCTCAAGGGCACTCGATCGAAAACGCCCTGCAGATCGCTCTCGAGACCTGTCCTTCGCCAAAACCCCGTCCGGACGAACCAGCGGTTGATCCTTCAGCTCTCAGGAGCGGTGGGATCGCCTCGAGCCTCGGCCCCGCGTCCGCCCACCCGGCCGGCGAGGTCTTCGAGCGGCTCCCACCCGGCCTGAGGTCCCCCGATCGTCCGAACTGTCGAGGGGCTGACGGAAGGATCAAAGGGACGGGCGGATCCCCGACCAGGATGCGGAGGCCGCCCCGGCCGGGAACCCGGCTGGTATCTGCCAGGCTGATGGGAGTGGCTTCAGCCGCGCGGGCGGTGTCCCCGTTCCTTCCCAGCGGCCATCGGCTGGCAGGTGAGCGTATAGGGAAAGGAATCTGACGGGAG
>CAVXVV010000027.1:0-16520 GCA_963765195.1 uncultured Candidatus Rokubacteria bacterium | reverse complement strand
TCGTAACCGTTCAGGTGTCTGAGCCCCTGGGACCGCTCGAGCGTGGCGGTACCAAATGTTGCGGTCGTGTTGAGGGACATGCGGTACATGTTGGGTGTGACGGGTCGTCGGCCCCGCACCTTGAGAGGGGCGCTGCGGGTCATCGACCAGCTCCTGCAGCTCACCACCGAGCTGCGGGCGCAGGTCGTCGCGCGCGCGATGCGGAGGTCGCCGCGCTGGAGGCGAAGGTCGGGGCCTTGGAGGAGCAACTGCGGCAGACCTCGCAGAACTCCTCGCGGCCGCCCTCGACCGATCCGCCCGCGGTGGAGCAGCTACAGAAGCGACCGCCCTCGGGGCGTGGGCCGGGGGCGCAGCCGGGCCACGACGCGCAGGACCGGCCATTGCTCCCGATGGAACAGGTTGGCGTCGTCGTGCCGGTCCGCCCGTCGCAGTGCCAGAGGTGTGGGGCCCCCGTGCGAGGGACGGACCCGACGCCCCGGCGCCGCCAGGTCACCGAGACGCCGCCGGTGCGGCCCGTCGTCACCGAGTACCAGCTGCACACCCTGGCCTGTGGGCGCTGTGGGTCCCGGACGACCGCCCCGTGGCCGGCCGGCGTGCCCCCGGCGATCTTCGGCCCGCGCCTGACGGCCACGCTGGCGGTGTGCACCGGGGTCTATCGCCTGAGCGAACGGACGACGGCGCGGACTGCTGGCCGATCTGTTCGGCGTGGACCTGGCGGTGGGAACGGTGAGCGCGTGCGAGCAGACGGTCAGCGCGGCGGTCAGGGCCCCGGTGGCCGCCGCGCAGGCCTACATGCAGCAGCAGGCGGTCGTCCACGTCGACGAGACCGGCTGGCGCGAAGGCCGGCAGCGGGCGTGGCTGTGGGTGGCGGTGACCACGCTCGCGACGGTGTTCTTGGTCCATGCCCGGCGGGGGACTGTCGCGGCCCGGGCCCTGCTGGGCGAGTACGGGGGCCGGCTGGTCAGCGATCGCTGGAGTGCGTACAACGCCTGGGCCGCTGGCGCGCAGGCAGCTGTGCTGGGCGCACTTGCAGCGCGAGTTCACGGCCTTCACCGAGCGCGGGGGGACGGCCCATCGGGTCGGGCGGGCCCTCCTGGCCGAGACCAAGGCAATGTTCGCCGCCTGGCACCGGGTGCGCGACGGGACCCTCTCGCGGGCGCAGTTCCAGACGGCGATGCGGCCGCGCCGCCGACGGGTTGAGCAGTGGCTGCGGCGTGGGGCGGCCTGTGGCACCGCAAGACGGCGGCAGCCTGTCCTCGGGACATCCTTGGCCCAGCCCCGGGCCTGCTGAAAGCGTCGTTCATCGATTGGCCCGGCGTCGAGCCGACCAACAACGCGGCCGAACGCGCACTCCGGCCGGCGGTGTTGTGGCGGAAGGACTGCTTTGGCACCCACAGTCCGCACGGCAGTCGGTTCGTCGAGCGGATGCTCACCGTGGCCGCGACGCTCAGGCAGCAGCACCGGAACGTGGTCGACTACGTCACGCACGCGTGTGTCGCGGCCCTGCGTGGCGACTCCGCACCGTCAATCCTGCCGCTGCCCACTCCGGCCATCAAGCTCGCTCGGGCCTGAAAAGGCCTGAACAGTTTCTCGTGATCTACCCGCGTCTGATCGGTCAGGGGATTCACCTGCACCCACTCGTGGTGATCCTGGCGATTCTATCCGGAGCGGAACTGGCGGGCGTGGCCGGGATCTTTCTGGCTATCCCGGTGGTCGCGGTCGTTTCGGTGAGTTATCGTCACGGGCTCCAGCATCGGGGCACCGCAAGTCTGGTCGCAGACCTGCTCAAGCCAGCCGAACCGGCCATGAGCGTGACCGGTCCTTCGTCCTCGCCAGTCGAGCCGTCCACGGAGCGGTCTGAGCGCCCCTCGACCGGCACCTCGGCGCGCCTCCTGCCATAGCTCGCTCCGAGGTCGCTCCGGGCTTGTCGAGGTAACCACACCAGGTCGCCGTCGGGATGTTCACGTGGCGTGGCGCGGTACACCGTTGCGATCCAAGGCCACCAGCAGGCGCGCCTCCTCCAGCGGTGTCAAGGTCGACGTGAGTTGTCCAGAAAACACCGAAGTCAGATGTCCCCTGTTCACGGACGTCCGAGTCCCCTGGGATCACCCGGGGACGCCGACCTCCTCAGCTCGGGTGACTTGGGCTCGCGGCCCACCAGACCGGCCTTCTTTCTTCTCCCGCAGCCAATAGCTGTCACCCTTGATGTTGACGGTCGTGACGTGATGGAGCGGGCCGTCGAGGATCGCGTTGGCCAGGACCTGGTCGTTGAAGATCTCGCCCCAGTCCGCGAAGCTCTTGTTGCTGGTCACGATGAGGCTGGCCCGTTCGTAGCGGCGGACGAGGAGCCGGAAGAAGAGGCTAGCCTCCTCCCGGGTCAGCGGGAGGTACCCGAGCTCATCCAGGATGAGTATCGGGGATAGACCAGCTGATGGAGGGTGCGCTCCAGCCGGTTCTCGTGGCGGGCTCGACGGCCTGGCCGTCCACGCGGATCGCCGCGACCCGGCTTGAGGGCCGCCCACCATGCTCGGCGAAGCGCACCGAGCTGCGGATCTCGTAGCCGACCCGCAGCCGCCCCTCCTCGGCAGAGCTGATGCGGTCAGCGCGCTTGGTCACAACGTTCTACAGGCGGAAGAGTGGCTGAAGCGGCGCGGCCAGCGACTGCCGGCATCGCTCGCAGAGATCCGGCCCGGTACCGCCGGGCGCAGGGTGGAGATAGCCGCACTGCGGGCAGCGCTTGGCTGCCGTCATGGCGACGTCGCCCCTCTCGCCCTCGACGGGCAAAATGACCTTCGTGATCCGGTAGCGAGACCCTTCGTGGTAGACGATCGCCCGAGGCCCGAACTCCTCGATGGCCAGAAAGCGAGGACGGGAAAGGAATTCATTGCGCCCGCGACGATCCCGGCGGCCGGGGATGTATGCCGACAGCGGCAGGCGCGGGAAGTTGTTACCCCGGCAGGAATCCCTCGCTCGCAAAGTAGCGATAACTGTAGAGATACCCTCGATCGCGCTCTCCGCCTCAGTCAGGAGCTCGAGCTGGGCCTCTGCCTCTGCCCGGAGCTGCCGAGCCCGGCGGCGCTCGTCCTCGCTGCGAGAGGCGTCCGTGATGATCTGGTTCTGGAGGGCCTACTGGCGTCGCGCCGCCCGGTAGAGTCCTCGCCACCGCGCGCCAGCGCCGTGAGGAGCCGGCGCACCGCGTGGAACTCGCTCACCGCGCCGAGGTTCCGCCGCGGGCCGCCGCAGCGGCCCGATACCGTGGAGTGCGCTATGCCGCCCGCACCTGTCCCCGGAGCGGGACGGTCAACCTAAAGCGGTGGTGGCTCCAACGGTAGGGTCGAGGACTGGCGCGGCACTCCGTAGGCTCCCCTTGGCTGTCTCCGCCGTTTCCAGCTTCGTGCCCTGTAGTTTGCCTGCCCGTCTCCAGCCCCCGCCCGTCGTAGGGTCGAGGACTGGCGCGGTACCGGTAGGCTCCCCTTGGCTGTGTCCGCCGTTTCCAGCTCCGTGCCCGTGTAGGTTCGCCATGGACCCGTTCCCAGCCCCCGCCTCGTCAAACCCGGCGTGCTGATTTCCAGCACCGGGCTTTCCTGCTCGCTTCGCGCCATGGGTTATGTGACTTATCGACTGGGCGTGCTTTCAAACGCGGACCAAGCGCCTCACCCCATAGTCTGCGAACAGACGCAGGGTCGCGTAGATCCACGCCGTACTCCACCGTTTCCAGCCGAAGCCGGAGCGTTTCCTCGCCCGCATCATGTGGCGCCGGACCTTCCGCTCAACCCAGTCCTTTACGAAGCGAAAGCACCGCGCCGCGTGCCCGATCCGGAAGTAATTGACCCAGCCTCTCACAATCGGATTGATCTCCTCGATCATCCGCCCGATCGGCTGAGACTGATGGCGCCGGAACACCTCCTTGAGCTTCTGCACCAGCGCCCGCCGCCTTCTCTGCTGCGGCGTGTACTGCGGCCTCCAGACGCCCCGCAACGAGCGGACCAACCGGAAGTCGAAGCCTAGGAAGCCAAACGCCTCTCCCTTCGTCAGGTCCACGATTTGGCTCTTCGCCTCGTTCAGTCGCAGATCAAGCTTGGCGAACTCCTCCCGCAGCCGCCGGTCCACCGCCTTCAGCAACCAGTCATGACGACGGTAGCCATCCACGAGGATCACCAGATCGTCGGCGTAGCGTGCATACTCCACGTACGTGAACCGACCGTTGCGTGTGACCTCCTGAGCCCTTTCCAGCGTCGCATCCACCTCGTTCAGATAGATGTTGCTGAGCAAGGGAGAAATGACTCCTCCCACGCAATAGATAACTCGGATCGGGATGGTTCCCGGGAACCGGGATCGAATGCCTGAGTACGAGGGTGTCGGGACCGACCTGGACTTCCTTCAGGATGAGCCTGACGACCCGCTGGCGATCGGCAAGCGCCAGGGTTTGGGCGGCCTCGTGGAGCTTGGCGAGAAAGCCTTCAAGGCTCTGGGCCAACGTCACGTATGTCTCGGCGTCCATCAGTTCCGCCTCGAAGGCGGCCAACTGCGCTTGGGCCGTCGCTTCCCGCTGTCGCAGAGGCGGCATGCGCTGGCGCAGCTCCTCCAGCGAGAGAAGCTCTTCTTGGTACGCCTCGATGAGCCGCGCGATCGCTCCACGGATTCGGCCCACCGTCTTGACCACGCTCTCGCGTTTCACGGTGATGGGATGCTCGGTACGCACTGCCGCCAGCCGGCGATCGATTTCCTGGCGTACGAGCGAGGGATTCTCCAACAAGCGGATGACCTCGTCCCAGACCAGCGCGTCCAACGCATCCTGCCGTACCGGGCGGTTTGTACAGCGGCGCCCCTCGGGATATCGGTAGTCATCCGACCCCAGGCAGCGGTAGTAGAAGAGCTTCCGCCGCGATGTCCGCGTCGAAGTCCGATAGTACGCGTAGCCGCACGATCGACAGACCAACAGCCCTTGCAGCAGGGTCGGAACCTTGGTGTGGCGCGCCGCGAAGCGACGATTCTCGGCGAGTCGCGCCTGGGCCAGCGCGTACTGGGTCGGGGTGACCAGCGCCGGCACGGCAATCTCGATCCACTCCTCGCGCGGGCGATCACGCAGCGAGCCCGGGTGGACCGGCACGCCGCTCCGCTGGCGTAGCCGCCGGGTCACCCGGACGTGCTCGCGCGGCGTGGTCGCGGTCTTCTGAAAGCAGGCCGTCCCCTGATACGCCGGGTTGCGGAGCATGCCCCAGATCGTGCTGCGCTCCCACTGCGACTTCCCCGTTCGCGTCGGGATGCCGCGGTCTGTGAGCCAGCGGGTAATGGCGCCAATCGGCGACGTCTCCTCCGTGTAGCGGCGGAACACTTCCCGCACCACCGCCGCCTCCGGTTCGAGGATCTCGTAGCGCGCCAGCTCCGCATCCGCCTTGCGGACGTACCGATACCCGTAGGGAGCGCCCGACAGCACATTCACCACGCCACACCGGGCCCGGTGCCGCTTGCCCCGGCGCGTCCGCTCGCTGATCTGGGCTTTCTCGTATTCGGCAATCATGCCCTGGAACTGCACCACGAGGACCTCTTCGGGGGTCTCGACCCGCGGCGCTCGCACGAACACCACGTCGACGCCGGCGCGGGCGAACTCCTCGAGCAGCAGGACCTGATAGGCATACTTGCGGCTGAGCCGATCGGGGCTGTACACGAGGACGCTATCGACTTGTCCCTGGGCCGCCAAGTCGCGCACGCGCTCCAAGCCCGGCCGGACGAGCGTCGCGCCACTCCAGCCCTCATCCTCGTACACCCAGCCATCAGGAACCAGGTAGCCGTGCTCGCCGGCGTACGCGCGCAGGGCGCTGGTCTGACTGGCGATCGTCTGCTCTTCCTTCTGCCGGTCCGACGAGACCCGAGCGTAGATCGCCGCGGTCTTCACGAGAAGCCCCTCCTCTCGGGTCGGCACGGCCCCGCGGCCGAGTGGGCCGCACGGTGCGCCGTCGTTCCCACACTAAGAGCCGATACGCCTGGATCAACCGCTCATCGCCCAGGCGGTCAAACACGTAGTCGTGCTCGACGCGCCTATCCTCCACCGCCTGGTCCAGGCCGCCCCCGATGCAGCCAGTCTTCGAGCCCACGCGTGACGAGTGAACTGAGGCTCTCTCCAGTGCTCCGGGCCAGTGCCCGTAGTCGGCGCGCCAGACTGACCGGCAGCTTCACCGTGAACACCACCGTCGGCTCCGGCACGGGTAATCCCTGGGGATGCTGCGCTGCCGCTTCCACATACCGCCGGGCCTGGCGCGGAGAGACGCGATATCGGCGGGCCAGCATCCGCAGAACCGCCGGGGGCGAAACCCGCCCTACCAGGCTGAGCGCTCGATTCACGCGCTCGGCGTACTGGGCCACTCGGGCGCGCCGCCGATCGTTCATGTGTCATGAACGTACTATGGCCTATGTCATTCCCGTCAAGGTTTTTGGTACACCAGCCTCTGGTAGGGGACGGCTCGGTCCCAGGCAAAGTTTGCGATTGCGTGGGAGGAGTCATCACCCCGCCCTGCGGCACCCCTCGTTTCCCGGATGCTTTGACCATCAGCTTGAGCAGGTGCAGGATCTCCGCATCCCGGACCCGGCGCGCTACCTTCCCGAGCAGCAGGTCATGCCGCACGGTCCCAAAATAGTTCGCCAGGTCCAGGTCGATCACCCGCGTCCTGTTCTTCACGATGGCCTCGGCCACCCTCGCGACCGCCCCCTGCGCCGACCGCTGAGGGCGATACCCGTACGAACCGTCGTGAAAATCCGCCTCGAAGATCGGCTCCACGATGCACTTGAGCGCCCCCTGAACCACGCGATCTCGTATGGCCGGGATCCCTAACACGCGGACATTCGTCCCGTCGTCCTTCGGAATCTTGACCCGCCGGTTTCGCAGCGGCCAGTAGGTGCGGGCGACCAGCTCGTCCCGCAGTCGCGCCAGAAACGCGTCCACTCCGGCCGCCTCGATCGCCTCGAACGTGACGCCGTCAATCCCCGGCGCCCCGTTGTTGCGCTTGGCAAGATCATAGCCGGCGCGTAACGTCTCTAAGGCATTGTCAGATAATAACTGAACGAATATGATGGCTTAGCGGATACACTGGATGGGTGAACCTCCGGCTCTGGAAGGCGAAGTACAGGGCGCTGAGTCCGGTCTTGACGGAGCGGGGGCGTCGGATCTGGGCCGCCACGGAGGCTCGGGCGGCCGGGCGGGGAGGGATCAGCGCGGTGGCCCGCGCGACGGGGATCGCCTATTCGACCATCAGGCGCGGGCTGCAGGAGTTGGCGTCGGGGGCGAGCGCCGCTTCGGGGCGCGTGCGGCGCCCAGGCGGTGGGCGGAAGCGCACCCTCGACAAAGATCCCACGCTGCTCGCGGATCTCGAAGGGTTGGTGGAGCCCACCGCGTCGGGCGATCCGGCATCGCCCTTGCGCTGGACCTCGAAGAGCGTGCGCCAGTTGGCCGGAGCCCTGCAGCGGATGGGCCATGCCGTCAGCCGGCAACTGGTGGCCGAACTGTTGGCCGCGGCGGGGTACAGCCTGCAAGCCAACCGCAAGACCCGCGAGGGCACCACGCATCCGGACCGCGATGCCCAGTTCCGCTACATAAACCGGCAGGTCCGCCGGTTCCAAGCAAGGGCCGCGCCCGTCATTTCCGTCGATACGAAGAAGAAGGAACTGGTGGGGGATTTCAAGGCCCCGGGCGCCCAGTGGCGCCCGAAAGGGCAACCCGAGCCGGTCCGGGTGCATGACTTCATCATTCCGGCGCAGGGCAAGGCCATTCCGTACGGCGTCTACGATCTCACGCGGAACGCCGGGTGGATCAGCGTCGGGATTGACCACGACACGGCGAGCTTCGCGGCGCGGACGATCCGGCGCTGGTGGGAGAAGATGGGCCGCCCTCGCTATGGGCGCGCCCGATCGCTACTCATCACCGCGGATGCGGGCGGCAGCAATGGCCCGCGGGTGCGCTTGTGGAAGTGGGAACTGCAGCAGCTGGCCAACCGGACCGGTCTGGCGATTACCGTCTGCCACTTCCCGCCGGGCACGAGCAAGTGGAACAAGATCGAGCACCGCCTGTTCTCCTACATCAGCACCAACTGGCGCGGGCAGCCCCTCGTGAGTCTGGTCGTGATCGTCAACCTGATTGGCGCCACGCGCACCGCCGCCGGGCTGCGGGTGCGGTGTGAGCTGGACCGGGGGGCCTATCCCAAGGGGCAAGACGTCACCGACGCCCAGATGGCCACGCTCAAGCTCGTCCCGCATACCTTTCATGGCGACTGGAACTATACGCTCCACCCGACCCGCTCGTGGCGCGTTCGTTCACTTATTTCCTGACAATGCCTAACTCGCTCACGTGGACGTACAGGTCGCCAAACCGCTTCGTCTTGTCAGCCTTCGCCATGCCGTAAAGCCTCCGCCTCAGGTCCTGCAGACTGACGAGCGCCATTACCCGGTCGCTCCTGCCTTCCATTTTGTCGGAGGCACTGCCAAGCAGCGGGGCCCCATCGCTCCAGTGGTGTTACCCACCTTCCTCGCTACTCCGGACCCCTCCGCCACCCTCTCGCCTTCCGCCCCTTTCCCACGTGTCATGGTTATAGGGCGTACCTTGCTCCGCCGCTTTCGCGCCGGGACGAGGAGGGCTTCTCCAGTTGCTCAACGCGCCCTGGTCGTCGTGCCGTCGCTTCCACCCCGCCAGAGTGGCTCGCCGCGTCGGTCAGGATTGCCGCGACCCATGCTGCCTTCGCCCCGCCGTTGTGGGCTCGGCCTCTGGGGCTCCGTATTTTCGAGGTCAATTTGCGTTCACTTCGTTACGGCCCGATGACTCGCTCCCCACCCTCACGATGGGTTTGCCGATGGGCTTCAGGGTCTTGGTCTCCCGCCACCCTGCCATCCACGCTACGAGGCTCCTGACTCTTGCCTCGGTGGGTCTACCTCCCACTGAGCACGCCAGCCTTCACTAGTTGCTTCTGGACGCACAACGGCGCGAACGGATTTCCCGTACGCCGCTTCCCTGCCCGCTTCGCGTCAAGGGTTATGTGACCTATCGACCGGGAGCGCTGTCAGGCGCGGGCATGTACCGCACCCGGTAGTCCTCAAACAATCCGAGCGCCTCATGGAGCCACGCCCGACTCCACCTCTTCCAGCCGAAGCCCTGACGATGCCTCGCCCGCATCAAGTGCCGCCGTACCTTCTGCTCGACCCAGTACCTCACCGCGGCAAAGCACCGGGCCGCCTGCCCGATCCGGAAGTAGTTGACCCACCCCCGCAGAATCGGATTGATCTTCGCGATCACCCGTCCCACCGGCTGCGAGTCGTATTGCTGGAACACCTCCTTGAGCTTCCGCAGCACCGCCGTCCGTGCCTTCCGCGTCGGCGTGTACTGCGGCCGCCAGCGCCCCCGCAGCGAGCGGACGCGCCGGAAGTCGAAGCCCAAGAATCCAAAACTCTCCCCCCGGCTCAGGTCCACGATCCGGCTCTTCTCCTCGTTCAGGCGGACGTCGAGTTTCGCCAACTCCTCTCGCAGCCGCCGGTCTACCGCCTTCACCAGCCAGTCTTGCCGACGATCGTTGTGCACGAGGATCACCAGGTCGTCGGCGTAGCGCACGTACTCGACGTACGTGTGCTCGCCATTGCGCGTGACCGCCTTGGCCCGCTCCAGCATCGCATCCACCTCGATGAGGTAGATGTTGCTGAGGAGGGGGGAGATTACGCCGCCCTGAGGAACCCCTCGCTTCCCGGAGGCTTTCACCCGAGCTTTCCTCACCGCAGGTCACCCCACGGCGAAGTCGGGTATCACTACGCAGCTGTCTGGACTCTTGCTGCGACGGAACTTGCATCCGCTGGGAAAGTGCTGTTATGGGCTGCAACTTCGCTCCACGGGCGTTACCCCGTCTCGGCGCTACTATGGACCCGTCCTCCACCCTCTCGTCTGCGCATTCCGGTCATCGTGAACAGCCAGATCGCTCCATGGTGAACGCGCCGATCGGGGATCGTGATCGGAGCGGAGCGACGCGGGGCGTTGGCGGCTAGCTGTCGAGCTTCTCCTCCCTTCTCCGTGAGGGTCCTTGTAGCACGATTCGGTGGGCGTTGTGGAGGAGCCGGTCGCAGATGGCGTCGGCCAGGGTCGGGTCCGCCACGTAGTCGTGCCACCGCTTCGGCGGGAGCTGGCTCGTGACGACGGTCGCGCGGGTGCCGGAGCGATCCTCGAGGATTTCGAGGATGTCGCGGCGCTCGGGATCCTGGAGCGGGGTCAGGGCCCAGTCGTCCAGCACCAAGACGTCGACGCGGGCGAGTTGGCCGAGGAAGCGGCCGTAGGTGCCGTCGGCCCGGGCGAGGGCGCAGGCGTGGTAGAGGCGGGAGGCCCGCCAGTAGCGCGCCCGATAGCCTTTGCGACAGGCCTGGTTCCCGAGGGCGCAGGCGAGGAAGGTCTTGCCGACGCCGGTGGCACCGCTGATGAGGACCTGCTGGTGTTCATCGACCCAGCGGCAGGTGGCGAGCTGGCGGATGACGGCCTTGTCGAGTTCCCGGCGGGCGGGATAGTCGATCGCCTCGATGCTGGCCTGCGGCAGCTTGAGCTTGGCGTCGCGGAGCGCCCGACTCAGGCGCTTGTTCTCGCGGGCGCGCCACTCGGCGTCGACGAGTAGGGCGAAGCGCTCATCGAAGCTGAGCGCGGCGAGCTCCGCGTTCGCTGGTTGAGTGGACCAGGCCGCGGCTAAGGCGGTGAGCTTGAGAGCCTGGAGTTGTTCGAGCGTTTGGGCGTTGAGCATCATCACCTCCATCGTCTGGGACCGGTTCGAGATCACGGCGCGCTCGCGGCGGCCGCTGCACGCGCTCCGCGGGCCCCCCGCCGGACCGGGGGCCCGCGCGCACGGCGCGCCGGGCCTGTTCCGTAGGGCGGTGTCGTGAGAGCGAGGGCCTGGGCGCCTCCAGGAGCGCGTTCGTCGGGGCCGGCCATCCTGTGGTATCCCCCTACGGCGAGGAAATCATCGGGCCGGGACGCCCCCAGTTGCGGCTGCGGCCTCCGGGTCCTGGTAGTAGGCGGGGCCCCGGAGATGCTCGTGGACGGGCGCGGGCCGGCTCGGCGCCGTCGGCTCGGGCAGCGGCAGCCGCTCCAGGCCGTGCTTGAGGATTGAGTCCACATGCCGGTAGGAGCGGGCCCCGACGGCCAGCGCTCGGGCACAGGCGGCCTCCAGGCGGGCCTCGCCGTAGCGGCGGCCGAGCCGCAGGAGCCCGAGACAGGAGCGGTAGCCCTGCTCGGGGTGCGGGCGGTCGGCCAGGATCGCGGCCACCAGCGCGCGTGTCTGGGCGCCGATCCGGCCCGCCCAGTCCGTCAGGCGCGACGGGGTCCACTCCAGGTGGTGTTGGTGCGCCTTGGGCATGTGCACCGGATGGGTCGTGTGACGGCCGGGCGTGTCGTCGCGGGCATGCGTGGCGACCCGCTGCCCCCGGTGGAAGCACTCGACGGTGGTGGCCGTGAGCCGGGCGTCGACGACCTCGTGCACGAGCGCGAAGGGGACGGAGTAGTAGTGCCGGTGGAGCTCGACGTGGTAGTCGATGTTGACGCGCGCCGTCTTCCACTCGCCGTAGACGAAGGGCTCGGCCGGCAGCGGCCGCAGCACGGGACGATCCAGCCGCTCGAACAGCTCGCGCCGGCTCGCCTGATACTGCCGCATCACCCGGCCATTGAGGGCCGCGAGGAGCTCCCGGATCCGCGCATTGAGGGCGGCCACGGCGAAGAAGGTCTCGTGGCGGAGCCGGGCGAGGATCCAGCGCTCGGCCACCAACACCGCCGCCTCGACTTTCGCTTTGTCCCGAGCCTTCCCGGGCCGGGCCGGCAGGATCACGGTGCCGACATGCTCGGCAAACTCCTCGTAGGTGCGCTGGAGGCCGGGTTCGTAGCGACAGGGCACGGTGACCCCGCTCTTGAGCTGATCGCACACGAGGGCGCCGGTGACGCCCCCAAAGAACGCGAAGGCCCGCTGGTGACTGGCGATCCAATCCGGCACCTGCTGGGTGCGGGTCGCCTCGGCGTAGGTGTAGTTCGACGCGCCCAGGACGGCGACGAAGAGCTCGACCTCGATCACCTCGCCGGTCGCGGGATCGATGAGTCGCGGCTTCTGCCCGGCGTAGTCGACGAAGCACTTCTCGCCGGCGCGGTGGACCTGGCGCATCGACAGGCCGCGCCGCTTGAGCCAGCGCCGGTAGATTTCACAGAACTGGGTGTAGCGGTATCCGTTGGGGTGCTGCTCGAGGTACTCGAGGTGGAGCAGTTCCAGCGTGACGCTGGGCTTGCGCCGCTCGGCGTGGAGGTAGGCGCAGTCGGGCCAAGGCCGGGGTCCCTTGCCCGTGGGCCCCGGGGGGTACAGCCGGCTCTCGAGAGCCTCGTCAGCCAGCCCCTCGACGTCGGTCCAGCGGAGGCCGGCAGCCCGGGCCCGTCGCTCGACCCCGGACACCGTCCCCAGCCCGATGCGCAGGCTCTGGGCCACTTCCCGATGGGTCCGACCCAGAGCCCACTTCTGACGGAGAATCTCGCGAATCTTGCGCATGGATAGTCGCTCCGTTGCCAAGGCCGCTCCTTTCCGGAGCGGCCGGGCCGCCGGACTACCCAGCGTCGCCCTGCCTCAGGCGGCCACTCCCCGAGGAGAGGGTCGCCTGTTCACGATGACCGATCTACGTGTTCACGATGACCGATCTACGTGTTCACGATCCCGATCTTGGCGTTCACCATGCCGATCCCGGTGTTCACGTTCGGCCGATCTGGGCGTTCACGATGGACCGATGCGCGCACTCTCGTCTTCGGCCGACTTCCCGGGTGCGCCGGTTATACGGCCTACCTGTCTCCGCCGATTTCGCGACGGGACGAGGAGGGTTTCTCCAGTTGCTCGACGCGTCCTGGTCACCGTGCTGTCGCTCCCACCCCGCCGGAGGAACCCCCCGCGCCAGCCAGCCTGCGACGGACCCTGTTGCCTTCGCCCCGAATCCGCGGGCTCGGCCTCCGGGATTGGGTCTTTCGGGGCCACCTCTGCGTTCACTTGCGTTACGGCCCGGTGACTCACTCACCACCCCCATCGGTGGCTTGGTCGATGGGCTTCAGAGCGTCAGTCTCCCTCCGCCCTGCCATCCGAGTTACGAGGCGTCTGGCTCTTGCCTCGGCGGGACTGACTCCCGCTGAACGTGTCAGCCTTCACTGGACGCACGGATTCGAACCCGTGTTTCAGCCTTGAGAGGGCCGATACACGACCGCTGCGCCCGACGCTACGGGGTAAACTTCGCCACAACCCTCCCCGTCTCAGGCAAGGACGGGTACGTGGGGGCACTCACCTGACGATCATTAGTCGTTCACCCCGGCCCGCCGCCCTGTTCCGGCGCGGATTTCCGGCCGCCGTTCACCGCGTGGTCACCGTGACCCGAGTGAGTGCCATCGCCCGCCGAACATGTCTGAACTAACCCCAATCCGAAAATAGCCGGAGCATGTTGAGGCGGCGGAAATGAATCAGAGGGACATCCAGTGCGCTCTTAAGGGAGAACGGGCCAACGTTCATCCCTACACACTGGAGGCCCCTCTGATGCGGTTGAGCGTAGCGAGCCTGCGCCGGGTGGTCAAGCGGGATCTGCCCATCGAGTTCGTCCCACAAGCGCTCACGTCGTACGGTGGGCTGGAACTCCTGCGTCGGTATCTGCAGCGCGTCGATCTGCCAGGTCGGCTGCGCCGGGCGCTGAGCGGGCTGGAGCGATTACGGCAGCGGCCGGCTCAGCCTGCTGGTCCTGGCGCTGCTCTACGTCGGCGGGCGCCGCCCGAGCATCTGCGGTACGTCGCCGGCGATCCGCTGGTCCGTCGCTTCTGCGGATTGGCGCGCGTCCCGACGGCGCGCACCGTCGGCAACTGGCTCCGGCAGTTCACCCGGACAACGCTGACCGCACTGAGCCAGCTGAATCACGACCTCGTGACCGACGCGATCACGCGGCTCGAGCTGCCGCGCCTGACGATCGATGTCGATGGCACGGTGGTCTGCACCGGCGCGACCGTCGGCTGGGCCTTCCGGGGCTTTAACCCCCATCATCGGAAGGACCCGAGCTACTATCCGCTGCTGGCCCATCTCGCCCAGACGGGCCACATCCTCCGGCTGAAGAACCGGCCCGGAAACGTCCACGACTCGACCCAGGCGGTCGCCTTCCTGCGCGAGCTGATCACGGATCTCCGCGCTCGGCTGGGCCGCCGTGTCGTCCTGGAGTTCCGCATGGACGCCGCATTTTTCCAGCGGAATGTGTTCCGCCTGCTCGCGGGCCGCGGCTGTGGGTATGCCATCAAGGTCGGCTACTGGAGCTGGCTGCCGCTCAAGCGCCTGGCGGCCGAGACGCGCCACTGGGTGCCGGTCGCCCCGGACGTCACCGCCTGCGAGACGATGCTGGACGTCCATCAATGGAACCTGCGGCTCCGGGTGATGCTCTATCGCCGCCACGTCCAGCACCGGAGCCCCCGCAATTTCCAACTCGATCTCTTCACCCCGGATGATGGCCATTTCGAGTACCACGCCGTCGCCACGAACCTGACCCTCAGCCTGCCGGCGCTCTTTGCCTTCATCGCCGGCCGGGGCGCGCAGGAGAAGACGATCGCCGAGCTGAAGGGGGAGTTCGCCCTCGACGTCGTGCCGACCAAGGACTACACGGCGAACAGCGCCTGGCAGCAGCTCAGCATCCTCGCCCACAACGTGGCCCGGAGCTTCCAACTCGACACCCTTGCGGAGCCTAAACCGCGCTCGCGGAAGCGCACGTATGCCTACCTGTTCCGCAGCATGCGGACGCTCCGCTTCCTGCTCATCGCCCGGGCCGGTCGGCTGACCCGAATCGGCGGGCGCCAGGTGCTCCGTCTGGCGGAGAACCCCGCCACGGAGAGGCTCTATGCGCACATCGCTCAACGTCTGGCCGCCTAAGTTATTTTCGGATTGGGGCTAAGACGTCATCCACCTCGCGACCGAGGTGGTTGTTACAAGTGCGGATACGCGGGCTCGCAGCGGCTCGTCGTGGCAACCGACCGAGTTCGCGCGGCCGGTAGTGCTCGGGCGACATCGGGCCCTGCGGCCCCCGGGTAGATGCACCCGGTAGCCATAATCCCGGGGACTCCGTGTGGCTTACCGTGTGGCTTAACTTAGTACTCTGTGACATAAGTACGATGACGTATAGACGATTCCGAATCGGGATGAGTTCTGGCAGACTGGGTAGCCAGGGAGGACCCTGGGACGATGCCACGAACCAGCCCGTATCGGTCGAGTTGAGTGTCACAGAGCGGCGGCTCCTCGAAGCCCGCGCCCGAAAGTACACGTCACCGTATCGAGACGTGATCCGCGCCAAGATCGTCCTGCTGGCGGCGCGGGGCTGGGCCAATGACGTCATCGCGGGGCGCCTCGATACGCCCCGGCAGATCGTCAGCAAGTGGCGCAAGCGCTTCTGCCTCTGGCGCCTCCCGGGGCTCGCCGAGCAGCCCCGCGGCGGGCGCCCCGCCCGCTTTTCCCCCCGGCGTCGTCGTCGCCGTGAAGGCGCTGGCGTGTGAGTTGCCGCACCGCTGCGGCGTGCCGCTGTCCCGTTGGTCGCGGACGGCGCTGCGCCGGGCGGTCTTGGCGCAGGGCCTGGTGGCCGAGATCAGTGGCACGACGATTTGGCGGTGGTTGAGCCAGGATGCCATTCGCCCCTGGCGCTATCGGAACTGGATCTTCCCGCGGGACCCGGCATTTGCCGCCAAGGCCGGGCCCATCCTGGATCTGTATGCGAGTCGCTGGCAGGGCCGGCTCCTGGGCCCCCGGGAGTACGTCCTCTGCGCGGACGAGAAGACGAGCATCCAGGCGCGTCGGCGCCGACACCCCTCGCAGCCGCCCGCGGCCGGGCGCCCGATGCGGATCGAGCATGAGTACACCCGAGCCGGCGCGTGGGCCTACCTCGCGGCGTGGGATGTCCATCGGGCCCAGGTCTTCGGGCGATGTGAGCGCACGACCGGCATCGGGCCCTTTCGCCGCCTGGTGGCCCAGGTCATGCGCCAGGAGCCCTACCGCTCGGCCACCCGGGTGTTCTGGATCGTGGACAACGGGTCGTCGCATCGCGGAGACCGTGCGCAGAGACGCCTCCAGGCCGAGTGGCCCCGGCTCGTCCTCGTGCACACCCCCGTCCACGCGAGTTGGCTCAACCAGATCGAGATCTACTTCTCGATCGTCCAACGCCAAGTCCTCACGCCCAACGACTTCCCCAGCCTTACCGCGGTCAAGGATCGCCTTCTCCGGTTTCAGGCTCACTACGCGCAGGCGGCCACCCCGTTCCAGTGGACATTCACCCGGCGCGACCTGGCCGTCCTCCTGGCGAGGCTCGCCCGCACACCTCGCCGCCTCGCCGCATGAGCCCGATGAAATACGTCACCGAAATTGCGTGCCAGAGTACTAAGCCACAACGCCCCTATTCGGCCCCCACTCGGCCACCGGTCAAATTTAGACGGTGTCGCGTAAGAGCTTGCCCGACCAAGCTTTATCGCCGCGAGAATTGGTGCCCCCGGG
>CAVXVV010000026.1:0-22269 GCA_963765195.1 uncultured Candidatus Rokubacteria bacterium | reverse complement strand
CTGATCGTCGGCCTCGGCACCGGCGCCTCGGAAGGCGCCCCGCCGTACGACCACGAGCTGATCAACCGCGCCAGCGTGGGCCTGACCGGGCGCATCTACGGGCCCCACGCCCTCAGCGTGGGGAACCTGATCTCCGCGCGCGAGGCCCACGTCCCGGGTTTGGGGACCGGCACCAGTCGGTACAGACGGTCACGCTGTCGTACAACTTCCTCGGCCGCACGCGGTTCGGCGCCGTCGAGTGGCGCCCCTCCGAGCTGTCACCCACCGTGTCGACGACCCGATGAGGAGCCGGCCGCGCGAAGACCTGCATGTCGACACCCGCCGCGGCGCGTCGCCCGGGGTCGCGCGGGACTTCGCTGATACCATACTGACCATGAATCCGACCGTGAGAGAGACGCCACGCGAAGAGGACGACGCCGCACTCCATCCTGCTGAGGTCCGCGTGCGTCGGCCGAGTAGACGGCAGCTTCTGCGGGCCGCCGGCCTCGCGGCCGGCGCCGCGATCTTGTCCCCCACACTCGCCTCGGCCCAGACTCCTCCCAGGGCCGTGGCCCGGAACCGCACTCTCATCGTGGTATGGGGAGGCCGCGAAGGCCGGTGGGTCGACTACGAGCTGTGGAATCCATACGCCATCGGCGCCAATCACCAGAACGGGCCCGGCCTTCTCTACGAGCCCCTCGCGTACTACAGCGCGTTCGCCGACCACCAGCACCCCTGGCTGGCCTCGAGCCACCGGTTCAGCCGCGGCCACATTCAGGAACTCCCCCGCGGGAGCGACAGGGGCCGTTCCTCTCGCGAGGATTGCATGAGGGCGTGCGCGAACGCGAGCACCCGACGGCCTTCCATTCCGGTGAGGATCGCGCGGGACTCCTGGCCGCGCAGGAACCGGATGAAGTGCTCCGTGGAGAGCCGGAAACTGACGCCCCAGTCGGTCTCGAGGTTGTGGAAGGCCCGCACCTCCCCGTCGGCATAGAGCGTGAGGGCGGGCTCGTCGAGCAGACGGTCACTGCACCGCGTGACGGTGATGATGCCCGTCTCGCCCTGGATCTCGAACTGCTCGTGGCCGGGATAGTAGTCGGTCCGGATGCGCATTCGCGGCGCAGCTGTGACGTCCCAGATCCCATGGATCGGCGGGTCCCAGTGGCGCCACATCAGCGAGGCCGGCGCGTCGACGACGCTGCCGTTCGGGAGGGTCGTCTCCTCGATGCGGGCAAAGACGTCCCGCACGTCTCCGAACAGCCAGCACGCGACGGCGAGCAGGTGGTGGCCATGGTCGAAGAGCAGCGGGCCCCCGAGCCCCGCGCGGCCGAGCGCCTGTCTCCAGGCCGTCGTCTCGGCCGGCACGGGCCAGGCGTACTGCCGGTCCCCTGACACGATCTTCATGCGGAAGTGCAACGGCCGGCCGATCGCGCCCGAATCGAGGAGCGCCTTGGCGCGGACCAGCGGCGCATAGAAGACGAAGTTCTCGAAACACTTGAGATGGCGGCCTGTCTCCCCCGCCGCGGCGAGCATGCCATCGGCCTCCGCCACCGTCATCGACATCGGCTTCTGCACGCTCACGTGCGCGCCCGCCCGCATGGCGGCCACCGCCATCTCGGCGTGGAGGGGGTGGGGCGTCAGGACGTCGACGAGGTCCGGCTCGAGGCGCAGGAGCTCGTCGAAGCCTCGCACCAGCTGCGCCTCCGGGAAGAGCGCGGCTCGCCGGTCGAGCAAATCCTGACGGCTGTCGCACAGCGCGACGACCTCGGCGTCCGGGTTGTCGAGGTAGCCGAGGCAGTTCAGGTCGAAGATACGACCGAGCCCGACGATGCCGACTCGCAGGGGACGGGTCATCGCGAGAAGCTCCTTCGGCGGGCGCGCGCGCCGCCACGTCTACTGTTCTGGCTCCGAGCCTCCCCCACCGGGAAGCGAGGCCCGCAACCACCGCAGGCTACCCGCGGACAGCCTCCGTCCTCAAGCCGGCAAATGAGCCGGGGCGGCAGAACCAAAAACACGCCGAGCCCGGTAGGTTGGACACCCGGCTGCGTACGGAGAGAGGAAGAAGCGCGGCCCCGCCGCACCTCGCCCGGGACCTCACCTCGCCGCCTTGACAGGAATCTTGCGGGCCGTCAATCATGATGTCGCGCCTGGCCCCGATTCGGCGGGGGTGGCCACTTTCTCGCCAGTGCAGGCTCGTGTCACGTCTCGTTCGGTCCGCCGTGCGACAACGGCGGGCAGAAAGGCGGCTCGGGGATGATTGAGCGATTGCGAGGGCGGCGTGGCCGGCTCTTCGTGCTTCCGCTGATCCTGCTGACCGGCGCCGTGGCGGTCTGGCAGGGGCTCGGGCCGGTGGCATGGGCCGCCGATCCCACGATCCGCTACATCAGTCATCGGTTCCCGATGCTCGAGCTGTGGGCCAAGAAGATGGGCGAGTACCCGGGGATCAAGTTCGAAGCGGAGCTGATCCCGTTCGACCAGGCGCTCGAGAAGATGCAGATCCATCTTTCGCAGGGGGCGCCGACGTACGACATCATGGCGACCGACGCCTTCCTCGCGACCTTCGCGGAGCGCGGCTGGCTCATGCCGCTCGACCCGATGATCGCGAAGTACCGCCAGGCGGTGGAGTGGGACGACATCGACCCGATCCTGGTCCGTGACGTCTGCTCGTACAAGGGCAAGGTCTACGGCGTGCCCAACCTGGCCATCTCGATGTTCTTCTTCTACCGGAAGGACCTCCTCGACGCGGCGGGGCTCCAGCCGCCCACGACCATGGACGAGTGGATCGCCGCGGCCAAGGCGCTGACCAAGCCGGACAAGAAGCAGTACGGGACGACGATGACCCTGAAGGCCGGGGACGGCTTCCAGAACGACTTCACGTACTTCCTCCGCACCTACGGGGGCGACTGGTACGACAAGGACTGGAAGGTCACGATCGACACCGAGGCGGGCCTGAAGGCGCTGACGACCATGAAAGAGCTGATGAAGTACGCGCCGCCCAACGTGCTCGGGTTCCACAACGACGAGTCGACCGTGGCGATGCAGCAGGGCCTCACGGCCATGGGGCTCCTCTGGCAGTCGCGGGCCCTGGCCATGGACAACGCCCAGGTCTCCCAGGTCGTGGGCAAGGTCCAGTTCGCCGTCCCCCCGGCCGCGACCAAGGGCGGGAAGAGCCAGGCGCGCCTCTCGGTCGGCTGCTACTCGATCAGCGCGTACACCAAGAACGATCCTGAGCTCGTCTTCCAGGTCGTCGCCAAGACGCTCAACAAGGCGAACATGCGGGAGGGAGCCGGGCTGGCCACGCCGACCCGGCTGTCGGTCACCAAGGATCCGGAAGTCACGCAGAAGTTCCGGTTCATCAAGGCGGCTGCCGAGAACGTCCAGGCGGGTGCCCGGCTCGTCCCCAACAACCCAGAGTTCTCCGAGGCGATGGTCCAGACCACCCAGACCCTCCAGAAGGGCCTGACCGGCGAGCTGACCATCCCCGAGGCGCTCAAGCGCGCCCAGAAGGTGATGGCGGACCTCATGACCGAGAAGGGCTACTACAAGAAGTAACGCCGTCTCGTCGGCGCGGCCGGGCAGCCTCCACCCCTCGGTGAGCCGCCCGGCCGCCCGACTCGCACGCGCGCCGCGCCGATGCCTCTCGGTCCGCTCGCCGCCGCCGGACGTTGGCCGGGGCGCTCGCTCCTCCGCCCCCGGGCCACGACGATGAGCCGGCAGCAGCGTCGCGACCGCCTGATCTTCCTCGTCCCGAGCATGACCTTCCTCGCGGTCATCCTCTTCTACCCGCTCCTCTACAGCGTCGGGCTGAGCTTCTACAACTACTACCTGCCGGTGCCACGGAAGACCTTCGTCGGCCTCGACAACTTCCGGTACATCTGCGGCGACGACGCGTTCTGGGACGCGCTCCGCGTCACCGCGCGGTTCACGGGCAGCGCCGTCGCCATCGAGCTGGTCGTGGGCGTCGCCGTCGCCCTGCTCCTCGACGCCCGCATCCCGTGCCGGCGCTTCGTCAGCACCGTCGTGCTCCTGCCCATGACCATCACGCCGGCGGTCGCCGGGCTCCTCATGCGCTGGATGTTCGAGAGCAACTGGGGGATGGTGAACTACTTCCTCTCGCTCGTGGGCGTCCAGGGGCCGGGGTGGACCGGCGATCCCGCGTGGGCGCTGTGGTCGGTCATCCTCGCGGACGTGTGGCAGAACACGCCCTTCGTCATCCTCGTGGTCTACGCCGGCCTCCAGAGCATTCCCGAGGAGCCGCTCGAGGCGGCGATGGTGGACGGGGCGACCCGGACGCAGACCCTCGTCCACGTCATCTTCCCGTTCCTGCGCCCCCTCGTGCTCTTCGTGCTGATCATCCGCTCGATGGACGCCTTCCGCATCTTCGACCAGGTGTTCGTGATGACGGGCGGCGGGCCGGGCACGACGACGCAGACCATCACCTTCTACAACTACGTCATGGCCTTCCGGATGCTCCGGATGGGACGCGCCTCCGCCCTGGGCGTGGTCACGCTCCTCATCCTGTCGGTGGTCATCGGGTTCTGGATCTACCTGCTGTACCGGCGGGAGAAGGGCGAATGGTGAGCCGGCGGCGAGGGACCGGGCCGCAGGTGGTCGTCGCCCGGGCCCTGCTCTACCTGGCGCTCCTGGTCGTGGTGGCGGTGTCGCTGTTCCCGATCTACTTCGCGCTCACGACGTCGCTCAAGCTCACCCGTGAGGCCTTCACCATCCCGCCGACGTGGGTGTTCACGCCGACGCTCGAGCACCACCGCTACATCTGGCTGGAGACGCCGTTCCCGCGCTACCTGGTCAACACGCTCATCATCACGACGGGGGCGGTGCTGCTCTCGATCCCGCTCGGCTGCATGGCGGCGTACTACCTCGCCCGGTACCGGAGCCGGCCGATCCAGGTCCTCCTCTTCACGCTCCTGGCCGTCCGCGCGTTCCCGCGGATCCTCCTGCTGGTGCCGTTCTTCCTGCTGGCCCGGGCCGCGGAGCTCTACGACACGCACATCCTCATCATCCTGATCATCGTGGCCTTCAACCAGCCGTTCGCGATCTGGCTGATGCGCGGGTTCTTCCTCGACGTGCCGCGGGAGCTCCCCGAGGCGGCGATGATCGACGGCTGCAGCTCGCTGGGGGCCTTCGTGCGGGTGGTGCTGCCGGTCGTGCGCCCGGGAGTGTTCACCGCGGCGCTCTTCACGTTCCTCTTCGCCTACAACGAGTTCCTCTACTGCCTGATCCTCACGGGCAACAACGCCAAGCCGCTCTCGGTGGCCATCGCCCAGTACGGCGCCGAGAAGATCGAGTACTGGTCCTGGTCCGCGGCCGGCGCAGTCGGCATCCTCGCCCCGATCGTGCTGTTCATCGGGGTGATGCAGCGCCACCTGATCAAGGGGCTGACGTTCGGGACCATCAAGGGATAGCCGGCGCCGTGTCGCCCACGACGGCCCGGCCCGCGGCCGACCTCAGTAGTCCACGCAGGCGAGGCGGGAGAACCCCCAGACGTCGTTGAGGTGGCTCGTGCCGTAGCGGCCGAGAGGCGGCGGCTGCTCCGCGTACCACGCCGGCGCGATCGGCCCGGCGCCGACGACGCGCTCGACCGGCGGGAACGGCCCGGGCGCGCTGCCGTCCCCGGTGCTGACGACACCCACTCCCTCCGGCGCGGTCACCAGCAGGGGCGGCGCCGCGCCGTCCTCGTCGTCCTCCTCCTCGGTGATCAGGACGGTCTTGACGCCGGCGGCGTCGAGGGCCCGGACGACGGCCATCGTGTCGAGCATCCGCTGCCCGCGGAGGGTCGGCGTGACGATGGCGCCGGTCGCGCCGAGGGTGGTCGCCATCAGGGCGGCGCGGTTCGCCATCAGCTCCTTCTGGCGCTGCTCCTCCCACATCGTCCGCACCATGATGCAGCCGAGGAAGTTGAAGTCGATCCCGTGCCGGCGGGCCATGTGGAGCACGATGCTGTTCGTCAGCGGCCACGTGAACCACCGGTAGAAGTCGCCGCTGAAGAAGCTCCCGCAGACCGCCCCGTCGAGGACCTCGGTCGGGTGGAGCAGCCACGGCTGGGTGAGCCGCGTGATGCCGTAGACCGCGGTCGAGAGCGTCGAGTCGGGGTTCAGGTAGATGGGCTCGGGCGACACGATGCTGTGGACGTAGACGAAGCCGGGCAGACCGGGCCGGGGCGTGAGGTCCAGCACCTCGACGTCGGCCGGGGCCTCGCCGAGCGTCGCGGCGGCGAGGCGGTCCTGGACGGCCATCGTCGCCTGCTGGATGACGCGGTTGGCCGGGTCGGGCGCGAGCCCCGGGTCCGGCTCGATCAGGAGGCAGAGGTTGACGGTGGCCGCCCAGGGGCTGATCGCGCCCGGCCCCGACATGTCGAGGAAGTCGCCGTACGCGGTGCCGGGGCGGAACGAGGAGATGAGCCCGTAGCGCTGGACGTCCTGGGGCGGCGTGCACGGCATCAGCGTGAAGCCGGCGAGCCGGTTCGTTCGCCCCGCGCCCACCGTCTCCACCGCGCGGCCCACGAGGCCCGGGTAGGCGACGCCCTTCCCTGCCGCCTTCACACGCGGCTCGATGATGTCCTGGATGGTCACGATCCGCGCGGACTCGCCCGGGCGGACGACCTCGAGCCCCGCGCGCGCGACCAGCGGGTCCCGGCGCACGAGGTCCAGGATCTCGTCCCGATCGATGTCCAGCACCTCGTCCCGCCAGCGGGTCTCCGCGCCGAAGCGGACGTCCCGCACCGGATAGGCGGCCAGCTCAAGACGCACTGACGCGCTCCGGGGCCGCGGCCGGCGGGTCGAAGAGGGTGGGCTCGGTGACCGGCGTCTGGAGCGCCGACAGCGCCGCCAGGACGATCCGGAGGCTCAGGTCGCGGTCCGCCTCCGCCGGCAGCTTCGGATCACCGCAGGGATGCTGGACCTGCACGCCGCGGACGACCCGGTTCGCGTTGGCGGCCAGCGCGATGGCGGGCAAGGCGCCGATCAGCACGGTGGGGATGCCGACTCGCTCGAGCTCCTTGGCTATCGTTGCGCCGCAACGATGGCAGCTACCTCACCCAGACACCTGGAGCGCCGCCGCGACCCCCGCGTCGCGGAACTCCTCGGCGACGCGGCGGCCGATGGCCCGCGCCGGGCCGACGGCCGTCTGGTTGCCGACCGTGCTGTAGAACCAGGGATAGATGCCCCCGATCGCGCCCTCCGCCTCCAGCGCGCGCAGCGTGCCGAGCGGCAGGGCGTAGTCGGGGCTTCGCGTGTTCAGGATCTTCGTGTTGAACCCGCCGTGCGCCGACTCCCACCGGGCGACGTCGAGCGAGCCAAGCCCGTCGATCGAGTAGCGCCCCGCCGCGAGCGCGCGGGCGCCGGGCAGGTGGTCCGGGTTGCCGCGCGGGACGATCCCCGTGCTGACGACGATCCCGATGATCGAGCGCGAGAGGTCCCCGACGGGCGGGGCCGGCGGCACCCGATCGTACTGCTGCACCTGGATCTCCGAGGCCACGGGCCGGCCCGCGACCTGCGCGAGGAGCATGTCCACGGCGCGCTCGTATCCCACCTTGTCCTTCGTGACGAGCCGGCGGATCCCGCGGGGGATGTAGCCCTCCTCCGCGGCCGAGCCGAGTGGCTCGCCGTGGACCCGCCGGAGGCCGAGGCCGACCATCCGCGTGAGGATCGCCTTCATCTCCGTCGGATCGAGGCCGGTGGGCACGGCCAGAAGCTCGCGACGGTGCGTGATGATCGCCGCGTTGTCCGGATACATGCCGGTGACCGCGGCGATGCCCAGCGACTGGGCCACCCGGCAGGTCAGGGCGCATCCGAGACCATAGCGGCCGGAGTCGAACGCCGGGCCGGCCAGCACGAGATCCGGGCGGTGGCGCTCCAGCGCCTCGCGAATGGCCGCGCCCGCCTCGTCTTCGCGCTCCGCGACGTAGTCGTCGCCGCCGATGAGCGTCGCCACGACCGTGCCCTGGGCGCCCACGATCTGCTGGATCGCGCGCCCCGGGCCGACGGGCCCCTCGCGCACCTGGAGCGGCGTGTCGGCCTTGTCCTCGCCACCGATCCCGCCGAAGAACTGGTTCACGTAGTGCACGATGCGGGCTGGCTGTCCCATGACCCCCTCCTCGCGGCGTTCCGGTCTACGCGCCGCGTGCATCCTACCATCCCGCGCCCGCCCCGGCGGGGCGGGCCGCGTGGCGTCGGCGATCAGGCGCGCGGGTTGACGAGGACCTTGAGGTGCTCCTGCCCGGGGGACGTCAGCGCCTCGAAGCCGCCCTGCACGACGTCGGCGAGCGGGATCTCCGCGGTCACCAGCGGGAGACCCCGGACGCGCCCGTCGGCCAGCAGGCGCACCGCGGCCGGGAGGTCCTCGTCGTAGTGGTGCTGGATCGTCCCGATGACGGTCTTCTCGCCGATCAGGAGGTCGAGGGTGTCGACGGGCACCTCGCCCCCGGTGATGCCCACGAGCACGATCCGGCCGCCCTTCCGCGCCATGCGGATCGCCACGCTGGCGCTGTCGGGCCGGCCCGCGCACTCGAACACGACGTCGGGGCCGAGGCCGCCCGCGCGCCGGCGCAGCTCGTCCTTCCACCCCGGGTCCCCGGGATCGAGCGCGGCGGCGGCCCCCAGCTCGAGGGCAAGCGCGCGCCGCGCCGGCCGCGGCTCGATGACGACGACCTCCCCCGCGCCGGCGGCCCGGCTGACCTGGAGGGTCAGGAGCCCGATCGTCCCGCCACCCAGCACGGCGACGACATCGCCCAGGCGCGGCGGCGCCTTGTTCACCGCGCGCACGGCGACCTCGGTCGGCTCGATCAGGGCACCCTCCCGGTCCGAGAGCGAGTCGGGCAGCCGGAGGCAGGCGGACGCGGGCACCGTCACGAACTCGGCGAGCCCGCCGTCGGTGTGGAGGCCGATGGTCACCCACTTCTCGCAGAGGGCGTACTGATGCCGCCGGCAGAACACGCACGCGTTGCAGAAGAGGCAGATGTCCGGCGCCACCCGGTCGCCCTCGCGGAGGCCGCTCACGTCGGGACCGAGGGCCTCGACCACGCCCAGGAACTCGTGGCCCATCGTGAGCGGGGCCTGGCGGCCCGTCAGCGGGTGCGGCCGGCCGGTCGGAATGACCAGCGGGCCGTGGCGGTACTCCTCGAGGTCGGTGCCGCAGATCCCGCAGAGGCGGACACGGAGCAGGATCTCGCCGCGCCCTGGCGTCGGGATCGCGATGTCCTCGACCCGCACATCGCGCCGACCGTGCCAGCGGGCCGCCTTCATGGGGAGCTGCGCGTCGCCCGCGCCACCGGCATCCGTCCCACCCTCACCGTCACGCGCCCTCACCGCGAGCGCAAAATCGCACATGCCCGCCGCGACAGAATATCACGTGGTCGTGTCGGGTCAGGACCACGCCTCGGTCACTTACTACTCGCACAAGCCTCGGCTAGGGCACGATAGCGGACGACCGTCGGGAGGGAGCTTTCGTCGGCGCGCCTAGCCAATGACGCAGACGACGATCGAAGTTCACGCCCCCGGATGTTCACCGGTCAGGAAGCATGGGCCTTGCGGGCGCGACACGCCGGGTGCATCATCGCCAGTGCCCGTGGAATTCAGAGTTTCGTCGAAACAACACAAGGAGGGTGACGATGCGTGCATCATTCGGGCTGACACTGGTCGCGATCGGCTTCTTGGCGCTCGTTGGAGCGGGAGCGGCCGACGCGGCGGAGCCCATCACGGTCCAGTTGGGGCCGCTGAACAACTCGGGAGAGTCGGGAACCGCGGTGCTCAGCGACATGGGGCCGAAGACGAAGGTCGTCGTCGACATCAAGGGCGCGCCGGCGGGAGTCGGTCAACCGCTGCACGTCCATAAGGGGACGTGCGCGCAAATCGATCCCAAGCCGGCCTTCGGGCTTACGACGCTGACCGATGGGAAGTCGGAGACGACGATTGACGTGCCGATCGGCGACCTCCGGAAGGGCTACGCCATCAACGGCCACAAGTCGGCCCAGGAAGCCAACACCTACGTGTTCTGCGGGAACATCGCCAGCCAGTAGTCCCAAGCAGCCAGGAAACTGCTCGGTTGGCGGGCGCCAGCTCGGCGCCCGCCAACCGAGGAAAGAGTTGCCCAGGCCGACGACTTGCACGAGCACGGCTCCGGGCAACGACCCGGACCGACCGACCTAGACCGATACCGCGACGCGCGGCCTCCGTTGTCTTCCAACTCGTCCCAGCCCTCCGCAGTCCCTACCAGACCGGCCGGTCCTCGACTTCCGCGTCGAATGGTCGGCCTGAGGGTTGGAATGCCCGGGGCGCCTTTGGCATCCGCAGACCGTACGACACCGCGGCGGTGCGCCGAAGGCCGGACGACGCGTGCAAACTCAGTGGCGTGATAGCTGCCGCACCGTATGCGGTTTCTTGGGCGACGCGTGAGGCGTTCTCACGAGCGCCGTCCCCACGCCGCCACTAATACCAAACGGCAAATAAACTAGGCGGCCAGGCGGTGAGCAACCTCCCCATACTGCGCCTCCGTCGCTGGGTTCTCGCTCAGGCGGAGTACGTTCCGGTCCCCGAGGCGGGTCAGGCGCCCCGCCCGGGCGATGAGAAGGAATCGCAGCGTGCGCAGGCTGCGGAACACATAGGTGTACGTCCGCTTGCGTTACCGCAGCTTTCGCAAATCCGCCACGCTGTCCAACTGGAAGCTTCGGATCAGGTTGTGCGCGCGGATGCCGAGTTGCTGCCACGCACTGTTGGCTTCGTAGTGCTTCGTCGGGATGACGTCGAGCGCGTACCTCGCCCTTGAGTTCGGCGATGGTCTTCTCCTCGGCGCCTCGGCCGCAGGCGAAGGCCCACAAGGCCGCGGGCCCGAGCGCCAGGTTCGTGTCGACGGCGGTGTACTCGTAATGGCCGTCGTCAGGGCGTGAACAGATCCAGCTGGAAGTTCCGGTGCGTCTCGTGGGCGACGTTCTTCCGATACGAGAACCACGCGGAGTCGCATATCGTTCCACTGCGAGACGACCAGCTCCGTCTCGTGCTCGGTGACGCCTGGCGCGATGGGCACCCACCGGAGGCACGCCGCCGCGATCGCCTTGAGCGGCAGCCAACTCCAGTACCCGACCTTGATCGCATAGGCGCAGTCCTGGGCGGCGAGCAGGGCGAGAATCCCCAGCGCTGTAAGAGAGGCGGCGTCCATGCGGAACTCCAGCGCCACGCGTCGGCCGAGCTGGCGACGGAGGTCGTCGATGACCTCCCTCAGGAACGGGACCGCCTGCTTGGTGTCGTGGACATTGCCCGGGCGGTTCTTCAGCCGGAGGATGTGGCCGGTCTGCGCGACGTGGGCCAAGAGCGGGTAGTAGGCTGGGATCTTTCCGATGATGCGGGTTGAACCCGCGGAAGGCCCAGCCGACGGTGGCCGCGGTCCGGATCACCGAGCCGTCCACGTCGATCGTGACCCGAGGCAGGCCCAGGCGGGCGAGGGCCTCGGTCACGAGATCACTGTTGAGCGCCACGAGGGGGGCCAGGGTCTCCTGCGTGATCTGCCGGAGCCAGTTCGCCTTGGTGCTGCGCGTCGGCAGCTGGGCCTGGCCGCAGAAGCGCATGATCAGCCTGTCGCCGCTCAGGAAGTGCAGATGTTCCTGCCGGCGGGCCCCGGCGTAGAACAGGGCCAGGAGCACCAAGGCGACTCGCGCAGCTCCCGTAATCGCTCGGCAGCCCTATGAACGCCTGACGGCAAGCGCTCGACCAAGGTCGACGCGCCGCAGATACCGGCGGAGCAACTCCAGGCCGCCGTAGGACGTGAGCGCTTGGGGTACGAATCTGCATGGCGAGATCGCCCTTGACCTCCTGTCGCAGGCTCGCTATCGTCAAACGCATCCAGGACGATCGGGACGCTCGGCTTCAGCCTCGCGGCGGCCCCTTTTGCAGCATGGGTTTCACTTCCGGTCGCTAGTAATGTCAAGACGGCCGCACCGCACAGAGCGACCAGGTTTCGGCGGGTAGACATGCTCTCCCATCCTCCTCGTGCCTAGTGTTTGATCCCGACCACACCTTCGACGCTACGGGGGCGGCAAGTACAGCACGTCAGCACCTGCGTATCAACCGCAGGGTTGCACCATGAAACGGGTAGACGAGTGGCGGAACCTCAACCGAAATGTGACAGCTTGGCTATGGGTTTTGATGAGGAAGACCTCGATCTTCGGCTCACCGAGGGCCGCCTTGCGGTGCGCCTCGTTTCGGCGCCGCCGGCCCCCGTACCGCCGTCTCAACGACCGGCGCGATCCTGGGGCAACTGTGTCCCGCAGGAAAGCCGTCCGATCCCCTGCCCCGAATCTCAGTGCGGCCAGTCCGTGTCCGCCTGGAGGAGTCCTTGGAACACTCCGTCAGCCGAGCAGGAGCCGCGTCACTATCCAGCGGGCGCCGGAGTCGGCCGGCCGCTCCACGTATCCCCCGACCGTCACGTGGACGCCGGACGCCAGACCGGTCACCGAAACGCTCAGCGCCAGCGCAAAGGCGCGCGGGCCGATTTCCAGGTGCCGGCCGAGCGGCTCCCAGACGGTGACATGGCCGGCGAAGGCGAACGGGAGCAGGAGATGTTCTGACCCGGAATCGGCGGCGGGCGGCTTCGCCATTCGCCTTACCGCCAACCGATCCACCCCAGGAGTCGCCGGGCAATCATCTGCCGTCCTCGAGCTTGGTGCGCTCCATCTCCCACGCCGCGAAGCACCGGAGGTGCAGATGGTACCGGTCCAGGCCAGGAGTCGCGCCGTCATGTCGGAATTGCAGCTCGTACTCCATCTGGCTGACCGTGACGCGTTTCGCGCAAATCGTGCAGGGCATGTCGGCCCCCGGGCCGCCCCAGGTGCGATCCGGGTCGCGGCGCGGGATTTTCTTGCTGGTCAACGCGAGTCGTGCCTGGGCGCGGACTTCCACCTCATTGGACATGACCTGGGCCTCCGCACGCACCCCGACCACTGGAGCTCGCGTTCTGGGGAGTGTCGTAGCGGAGCCAGATGCCAGGGAGCCGGACACCCGATGCGCCTCTCGGCGACCCGTGGAAGGCGCCCCTAGTATAATCCCTCGGGCGTTCAGGACCCACCTGTTCTGGGGCGCGATGAAAGGCCCTCCCGCACGATGGCCGTCGCGCCCCTTCGGAACACGAAGCGGACCTGGCGCGAGCCACGCGCCGCCGGCGGACGAAAATCGGCCCGATCCGCGTCCCCGATAACCTCGCGGCGCGTGGAGGTGGGCCATCCGGTGCGCCAGTCCGCCCAAGAGCTCCATGTAGGCGCGGCCACCGTGGACCGGATGCGCCACCACCCGAAACAAGTGGATCCGCGCCTGCTAAATCGGCTCCTTCCGCAGAAGCTGCGGCTCCAGCGAGCGCTGGAACTCTCCAGTATTGCCCGACGGATGTTAGATCCGGCTTCGTTCCGCGGGGCCGCGTAGATCACTTCGCATCGAACTGCTAGCGGGCTTTGTTTATGGCCAGTGCGACGAGCGCGTCCAGCAGCGCGAGCAGCGACAAGTTCGACATCCAGGACACCAAGATTGCCCCGGGCCGCGTGAAGGCCGGCCAGAACGTCCGTGTCGAGACCAAGGTCAAGGCCCGGGACGCGGCCGACGCGGTCCACGTAGACCTCGAGATCAAGGACCAGAACAACAACAAGGTGGCCCAGCGAATCTTCTCGGATCAGCGGTTTGACGCCGGACAGACCCGGACCTACGAGTGGACCTGGAAGGCCCCCAACAACCTGCCGCCCGGCGACTACACCGCGAAGGTGGGGGTGTTCGACAAGGACTGGAAGGAGATCGCCGCGTGGGACAATGACGCGGGCGAGATCCGGGTGCGCGGGCGGCAGAACCAGACCCAGCCGTGATCACAACCTCGATGGACGGGTCGGCGTGAGACGTCGTGGTGAGGCTGTAGGCGACCAGATCGATTCCGGCACAGGCACAGGCTGACCAGTCCACGCCGGAGAGCGCGCTCGCCGGGCTCTCCGGCGTTTCTGTGTCGCGGATCCGAACCGCGGGAGCTCACATCGTCGCGCCCGAGGATCGCCGGTCGGCCACGGCACGGAGCGCCGCGCGGACGGCCGACGCGGTGAGCCGTCCCCGTAAGCGACAGTTGAGCGACATTCGGGGCCGGACGGAGCGGAAACGCCGCGTGCTAACCCCGCGTGCGAATTGGTGCCGCCGGAGGCAACTGCCCGGTATGACACGGGTCCGCTTGGCGGGACGCTTCCGGTTCGCGCGGCATAGAGACCGAACACCGTACTGCTCGGGGGTAACGGCCCGGCTAAGGGCCGGGGAAGGTGCCTGGCGCACTTGGCAGCGGGGCTTTCCAAATCATTTCACCTCTCTCTCAGTGGTGCCCCCCGTTGGCGCTCTCGTGAGTTTCGGGCACGGCGGGTTTCTGACACGGTTCTGGCGCGCGGCTGCCCCTCCCCTCGCCGGCCTGACTGGCGGGATCGTCGTGGGCCAACTCCGCGCCACCGAGGCCCCGGCCGAAGGGCGCCTCTCGAAACCCCCGGGACTCCGGCGAGAGCTAATATAGAAGCCAGGGGCCATATCGCGCCGGTCGCTCCGCCTCTGTCGGCCCGAGGACGGTGCCTCGGTGCGTCCCGGACCTGACGGCCCCAGTCCCGGGACGTGCTGGCCGGAAGAGGGGCAGCGAGGCAAACGGACGAGGACCGTGAGCCAGCACACCGACGCGACACGGGGAGTCGGTCTTGGGGTCCATGCATCACGCCTCTAGCCCAAAAGGAGCAAGACGATGTTGACTCGACGGATTCGTGCCGGCCTGATGACCGCGGTCCTGACGTTTGCTGTGACCCTGGCGTGTCAAGCCATGGCCGACATCACCGCGAAGGAGGCGACCGACCTCAACGCCCAGGCGAAGGCCACATTGGCCAAGTTCAAGGCAGACACCAAGGGCTCCGACGCGGTGTTCGCCAATGCCAAGGGCACCCTGGTGTGTCCGAAGATCACCAAGGGGGGCTTGATCGTCGGGGTCGAGGGAGGCAACTGCGTGCTGACGTCGGGTAGCGCGAAGCCTCTCTATTACAGCACCAGCGCGGTCAAGGCGGGGCTGCTGGCGGGCGTGCAGTCCTACTCGATGATTCTGGTGTTCAACAGCGCCGAGGCGCTCAAGAAGTTCACCACCGGCACCCGGGAGTGGGAGGTCGGTGCCGATGCGTCCGTGGCGGTGGCCAAGGTGGGCGCGGGTGGCACGCTGGACACGACGAATCTGAAGTCGGATATCGTGTCGTTCATCTTCGGTGGGAAGGGGCTCATGGCCGACGTGTCCCTGGAGGGCTCGCGCTTCAAGAAGCAAGAGATCAAGGCCTAAGGCTACCTGCCCCTGGCCCGGGGGCGGCGATCCGGTCCAGGTCGGCGTCACAAGCCTTCCTTCAGTCCGAATCGCCGCCCCACCGCCCTACCTGACGCTACGCGGACCGGATCTCGTATACCGTCCCCTCAGCGAAGGCGGCGGAGCTGCGTCTTCAACACCCACTTCCCGACCTTGTTGCCCTGCTTGGCGCCCTCCTCGACCGCGGTGCGGAAGTGGATCCCGCCGTAGATGCGGCCTAGCTTGCCGTCCTCCACGTACGAGGCCAGATCCTCGAAGAACCGCTCGACACCCGGCGCGGTCGCTGATGTGGTGGTGAAGCTGTAGTGGTGGCCCAAGAATCGCTCGAGCACGGTGGCCGCGGCGCCGACCACGACGGCGTGGGCGGAAGGGTACTCGGGGTGCGGGGGCGTGATGACGAAGTACGGGGCCCAGGTCGGGTCAGCGGCCGTGGCGCGATTGCCGTCGAGGTCCGCGGCCCGGATCGCGGTGATGGGCCGCCAGAAGTCGTAGACGTACTTGGCCTCGAACACGCTGATGACCGCGTCCGCCATCGCAATGTTCAAGAGCGCGAACAAGCGAGCGCTCGTCAGCAGATCGAACCCGATCTCGGCCACCGCGGCGCGCGCAATCCGGTTCGGCGGAATTGCTCGCGGTGCCAGTCGGCGATAAGGTCCTGTTCCTTGGTCCGCATCGTCAGGTCGGCGGTGCCGAGGAGGCGGACCTCCTCCAGTTCCCTGGCGTAGCGGGGCGAACCCAGACGGGGTGGACCGTTCGGCCGAAACTGGGACGCGCCCGTCATGGCGAATGGCGTCTGGCTGCCTGCCCCGGTGTTGACGGGAGCCATGAAGTTCGGGGGAGTGAGCTGATAGTCGCCCGGCGCCCCGCCTGGGACGTACGGGGGACCGGGGGTGAGGATGCCGTCGTCGAGGCGCAGCATGTAGATCGCGTCGGCCACGGCGTCTCCGATCGCCAGGCCCTGGGCCTTGGCGGGGCCGTCCGGGATCGTGGCCAGCGAGAGGGCCAGCGCCGCGTCGAGATCGACCTGCTTCGCCGGGAGAAGCCGAAGAGCACTCCGTAGGCTGCGGCCGCGGCGGCGGCCTCGGGCGACGCACCGCCGGCCCCGGGCAGGCTCACCGCATACGGGTGGTACAGCGGTGTCACGGAGTTCAGCGCATCGAACATCGCGATGTGGACCATCGCAAGCGTGCGGATGTTCGCAGGACCCTGAACGGCAAGCGCCGTCTGTTGCCAGTCCGTCACGACATCGGCCCGCGCGGGGGCCGGCACCACCAGGAGAGCGCGACATGGCGAGCGCGCCATCGCTACGAAACAACGACGCCACGGGCTCGTGTCGGCAGCGGGCGACGGGGATGTCGCGCTTCGATCGATGAACCGGGACGACCTGGTTCCCATGCTGTCCTCCTTCACTGGGTAGAAGGCGGTTACGGGTTGGCCTGGTCCGACCGCTCCCGCGGCCGGACGTCCGATGCGCTGCATCGGGCTCCCCCGGCTGGTTTACGGGGCGGCGCGCGGCCGGCCGCCACCATCCGCGCAATGACGGCGCCGAGGGCGACCCGGCCCTTGAAAGCCGCCCTCTCCCCCGTGCGGACTCGCTCGACCACACCGCGGAGCCGGCCGGCGGCGTCCGCCGACACGCGAACCACGAACGTGACTGACCCTGGCAGTGGCGTCATCGCGCGCTTCGGGCGCCCCGCTCGCCGCCTACCGGCTGCGGCGGTGCGCCTGCGCTTCCTCTACGGGGGCGGGCGTTCAAGAATCGTTCAACCGCCGAGTCGCGAACCTCGAGCGGCCGGAGGGATGCGTGTCGACGCCGGGTGTGCTATGGTGGCGCGACATTCTGGGACTGAACCCATGCCCCGGCTTCTGTTGACTTTCCTGGGCGGATTCCAGGCGCGGCTCGACGCCGGCCCTTTGGTGACCGTCTCGAGCCGTAAGGCCCAGGCCTTGCTCGCCTACCTCGCCCTCCCGTCGGGCCGGCCGCATGCCCGCGAGAAGCTGGCCACGCTCCTCGGCGGGGACCTGCGGGCCGAACTGGCGCGCACGAGCCTCCGTCAATCGCTGCTGGTACTCCGGCGAGCGCTCGCGCCCGTCTCACCGCCGCCGCTTCGGCTCCACGGCGATACCGCCACCCTTGACCCCGGTGCTGTCGACGTGGACGTCGCCGCGTTCGAGGCAGCCGCGGGGGCGGTTGATCGGCCGTCTCTCGAGCGAGCCGTCAGGCTCTACCGGGGAGAGCTCCTGGACGGCCTGCGCGTCCAATCCGAACCGTTCGAGGCCTGGCTCCTCGTCGAGCGTGAGCGGCTCCGCGAGCTGGCCGTCGAGACGCTGGCGCGTCTCCTCGTCCACCAGCGGCGGGAGGGTCATACCGACCTGGCGCTCCGGACGGCGCTGCGTCTGCTGGCGCTGGATCCGCTCCAGGAGGCAGTGCACCGGGCCGTGATGCGCCTCTACGTCCGGCTTCGCCGACGCGGCGCCGCACTCCGGCAATACAACGTGTGCTTGGATGTGCTGCAGCGGGAGCTCGGGCTCGATCCCGAGCCGCGGACGCGGCGGCTCTACCAGGCGATCCTGCGCCGTCGGGTAGCCCGCCGGGCGGCCGCGGAGCCCGGCGCGACACCGCAGCTCGATCGTGGGCCGACCGGCCTGGAGCCTCGGATGCTCGCCGGACACTCTATCGCGACCCCGCTCTCCGATCTGCCGGCGGCGCTCCCGCTGATCGGCCGCGCGCCCGAGCTGGCGTGCCTCGCGGCGGCGCTCGCCGACGTCCGCGCGGGCCACGGACGCCTGTTCACCGTGGTCGGCGAAGCCGGCGTGGGAAAGACCCGGCTCCTCGCCGAAGTGGCGGCCGTGGCCGAACGAGACGGCGATCGGGTGCTCGTCGGCCGCGCCTGGGAGCCCGAGCAGGTCCTGCCCTTCGCGCCATGGGTGGACGCCTTCCGGAGCGGGCGCGTCCCCGACGACCTGCCGGTTCTCGAGGGACTCCTCCCGCGCTGGCGCGGCGAGTTGACCCGGCTCATTCCCGAGATCTCGAGCGCGGCGCCGCCGGTCGACTCCACGGACCACCGGACCCTTTTCGAGGCCGTCGGGGCCCTCCTCGCTCGCCTCGCCGAGCGGCAGCCGCTCGTCCTCCTCCTGGAGGACCTCCACTGGGCCGACGACATGAGCGTCCGGCTCCTCGCGTTCGTCGCCCGCCGCCTCCACGCCTGGCGGCTCCTGGTCGTCGCGACCGCGCGCGAAGAGGAGCTCATCGACGCGCCCAGCGCCCGGCGGACGCTCGACGACCTCGTCGCCGGCGGCCACAGCCAACAGCTGCGGTTGGGGCCGCTCTCCGAGCCCGAGACTCACACGCTCGTCCGCCAGCTCGCGGGAACTCGCTTTGACTCAGCGGCCCTGGCGCGGCTCGCCGCCCAGAGCTGGGCGACCAGCAGCGGCAACCCGTTCGTCGTTGTCGAGATGTGTCGCGCCCTCGACGAGGACGGATCTCGCGGGACGCCCGGGCTCGGGCTCCCTGCGGGCGTGCAGACCCTCATTGCTCGGCGCCTGGACTGCCTCGGCGACCCGGCCCGCCAGCTTCTGGCGGTGGCCGCCGTCATCGGCCGCGCGTTCGAGTTCCCGCTCATCGCCCGCGCGGCCGGGCTCGCCGAGGCCGTCTCCGCCGAGGCACTGGAGGAGCTGGTGCGCCGCCGCGTCCTGCAGGACACGGGCGAAGGCTTCGACTTCACCCACGATCGCATTCGCCAGGTGGCCGCGAGCATGCTTCTCCCGGCACGCCAGGCGGTGCTCCACCGGCAGACCGGCGAGGCGATCGAGGCGATGCATAACTCCGACCTCGATCCGCACGCCTCGACGCTCGGCCGCCACTTCCATGCAGCCGGCGTGTGGGACAAGGCCGTGACCTACCTGGGTCGCGCGGGCGTCCTGGCGCTCGCCCGCTGGGCGAATCGGGAGGCGGCGGCATGCTTCGAGGAGGCGCTGGACGCGCTCGCGCAACTGCCCCAGACGCGGGAGACGCTCGAGCAGGCCATCGACCTGCGGCTCGACCTCAGGCCGGCGCTGGGATCGCTCTCGCGGTTCGGTCACCTGCTCGAGCGCATGCGGGAGGCCGAGGCTCTCGCAATCAGGATCGGAGACCGCCGACGGCTTGGCACGGTCCTCGCGACCGCGCATGGGATGGTGAGAACGATCGGCAGCCACGAGGAGGCCATCTACGCCGGCAAGCGGGCGCTCGCGCTCGCTCACGAGCTGCAGGACGAGGACCTGGAGCTCCGGGTCGAGTACAACCTGGGCGCCGCCTACTGGTATGCCGGCGAGCACCCGCGTGCCCTGGCGCGTTTCGAGCGGGTGCTCCGGGGCCTCGAGGCCGACCCGGCGCGGGTCCGTCGCATCGAGGTCCACCCGGTCTTCGTCCGAAGCATGCTGGCCAGCACTCACATGGATCTCGGCCGATTCGGGGAAGCGACCGCGCACGCCGAGGCGGGCGCCCGGCTGGCGGAGGCGGAGGGCCACCCGGTTCTCCTCATCGCGGCCTGTGTACAGCTCGGCGAGGCCCGTTTCGCCACGGGGGACCTACGCGGGGCGATCCCTTACTTCGAGCGCGCGCTCGGGCTCTCTCGGCAATGGGAGATCGTCGACTGGGGGACAGACGCGGCCACGGCGCTCGGGCATGCGTACGCGCTGATGGGGCGTGTGGCGGAGGGCCTGCCGCTCCTGGAGGCCGCGGTTGCCGAGGAGACCCACACTGTGATGCGGGGAGCATCGTCGCGCTGCGACGGCTGGGCGTGGGGTACCTGACGGCGGGCCGCGTCGCCGAGGCGCTCGAGTGTGCGCAACGGGCCGTCGCCATCGCCCACCAACAGGGCGCCGGGCGTCACACCGCGAAGGCGCTCCTGTTCCTCGGCGAGGTCCTGGAGGAACTCGATCCTCCACCCCTGGCCGACGCCCATCGCTGCTATGACGAGGCGCTGGCGGATGCCGAGCGGCGCGGGTTCCGGCCCACCGCCGCCCGCGCCCACCTGCGTCTAGGCCTGCTGGCCCGCCGGACGGGACAGCCGGCGGAGGCCGAGCGGCACCTGAAGGCTGCCGATGGCATGTTGGGCGCGATGGGCTTGGCACCCTGGGTCGACGCGGCGGAAGCCGCGGGAAGGGATTTGATCCATGGACGAGCCGGCACTCCGTGAGGCAATCCGCGACGTACGAGCCGGCCGCCTCGATCGGCGGCGGTTCTTCCAGCGCATGCTCGGGCTTGGCCTCACCGCGCCGATGGTGCCTCCGCTGCTTGGTGGCGCGTCGATCGCCCGGGCCCAAACGGATTCGACCCCTCCGGCGCAACGGCGGCGAGGTGGAAGTGGGCCGCTCCGCATCCTGAGCTGGCAGGCACCGACGATTTTGAACCCCCACCTGGCCGTGGGCGGCAAGGACCACATCGCCGCGCGGATCTTCTACGAGCCCCTCGTCCGCTTCATGCCCGACGCCACGCTCACGCCGGTCCTGGCGGCCGCCGTACCGACCATCGAGAACGGGGGGCTCGCTCGGGACGGCACCTGGGTGGTCTGGCGGCTGAAGCCAGACGTCGTCTGGCACGACGGCCGCCCTCTCACGGCCGACGACCTCGTCTTCAACTGGGAGTACGCCACTGACGTGGCCGTTACGTCGCCGAGCGCGGGCCTGTACGAGGAGGTCGAGCGCGTGGAGCGGCTGTCGGACCACGCAGTGAAGGTGGTCTTCCGGGCCCCGACGCCAGTCTGGTTCTACGCCCTGAACGGGCCGGGGCTCATCCCGCGCCACGTCTTCGACGCCTACCGGGGCAGCCGGGCGCGGGAGGCGGCCGCCAACTTCCGCCCGGTGGGGAGCGGCCCTTATCGGCTCCTCGAATTCAAGCCGGGGGACGTGCTCCGGGCGGAAGCGAACCCCCACTATCACGTACCCGGCCGCCCCTTCTTCGACACGCTCGAGCTGAAGGGCGGTGGCGATCCCGTCTCGGCCGCGCGCGCGGTGCTGCAAACCGGCGAGTACGACTTTGCGTACGACACGGCGGTGGACGAGGAAGTCCTGCACCGGCTCGAACGAATCGGCAAAGGGCGCGTGCTCGTCGTCCCGGACGACGGGCCGGAGCACATCGAGTTGAACCGGAGCGACCCCTGGACGGACGTGGACGGGGAGCGATCGAGCGTCAAGGCGCCCCATCCGCTCCTCACGGACCCCGCGGTCCGGGCCGCCCTCAAGCTCCTCGTTGACCGTGCGGCGATCCAGACCGAGCTCTACGGGCGGCTCGCGCGCACAACCGCCAACTACCTCGATGCGCCAGCCCGCTTCCGGTCGCCCAACACCCGCTGGGAGTTCAGCCTGGAGCGGGCCAACGCGGTCCTCGACGCCGCCGGCTGGGCCCGCGGCGACGATGGGGTCCGCGCGCGGGGCGGTCGCCGGCTCCGGATGCTCTTCCAGACGACGGCTAACCCGCTCCGGCAGAAGACCCAGGCCATCATCAAGCAGGCGTGCGCCCGTGCAGGCATCGAACTGGAGCTGAAGAGCGTGGTCGCGTCGGTGTTCTTCTCCGGCGATCCCGCGAACCCCGACACGGTCGCTCGCTTTCAGGCGGACCTGCAGATGCGGCAGAATGGCTTCGGTGTCGATCCCCAGCGCGGCATGGGCCGGTTCACCTCCTGGCGAATCCCTACCAAGGCGAATCGGTGGGTCGGGGGCAACAGCATGCGCTGGCGCAGCGATGAATACGACCGACTCTGGACGGCCAGTCGGGGAGAGCTGGATGCGGTCCGGCGCGCAGCGCTCTTCATCCGGATGAACGACCTGGTCGTGGAGGACGCTGCCGTCATCACGGTCGTGTACCGGAGCACCGTGCACGCGCTGTCCCGGTCCCTGCAGGGTGTCGACGTGTCGCCCTATGATTCCACGCTGGGGACCCTGGCCGACTGGTACCGCGCTTAG
>CAVXVV010000025.1:0-48961 GCA_963765195.1 uncultured Candidatus Rokubacteria bacterium | reverse complement strand
GCGGCGCGCTCTACGCCTTCTGCATGACCCGGCCCGCGGTGAAGGCCACGGTCCCTGCGACGACTATTTCCTGGTCGCTCCGCATCCCTTGCCTTCTACTTATTCCGTCCGCCTTGTCAACGTTGACTTTCGGCCGGCCTGATCGATGATGGCCGGCATGATCACCCTCATCCTCACCGGCCTCCTCCGTGGTGTCAGGACCCAGCGCTCCCTGGTGCTTGAGAACCTCGCGTTACGGCACCAACTGGCCGTCCTGCAGCGCACCGCGCCGCGTCCACGCCTGCGGACGGCCGACCGGCTGTTCTGGGTCCTGCTGTCCCGCCTCTGGAACGGCTGGACGGATGCCGTCTCCATCGTCCAACCCGCGACCGTGATCCGATGGCAGCGGACCGGCTTCAAGCTCTTCTGGACCTGGAAGAGCCGCCGGAATGGACCAGGCCGCCCGGCCGTCGCCCCGGAGGTCCGAGCGCTCATCCGACGGATGTCCAAGGCCAACCCCCTCTGGGGCGCGCCGCGGATTCACGGGGAACTCCAGAAACTGGGGGTCGAGATCTCGCAAGCGGCGGTATCCAAGTACCTTGTGCGCCATCGGAGGCCGCCATCGCAGACTTGGAGGACCTTTCTCGACAACCACCTGGGGAACCTCGTCGCCGTCGACTTCTTCGTCGTGCCCACCGTGATGTTCAAGGTCTTGTTCGTCTTCGTGGTCCTGGCGCACGAGCGGCGACGCGTCGTCCACATCAACGTCACCGACGCCCCCACCGCCCAGTGGACGGCCCAGCAACTCGTGGAGGCGTTCCCCTGGGAGACCGCCCCGCGATATCTCCTGCGCGATCGCGATGCGGTCTACGGGGTCGCGTTCTCGAGCCGAGCCCAGACCATGGGGATCCACGAAGTCAAGACGGCGCCTCGGTCGCCTTGGCAGAATCCCTACGTGGAACGTCTCATCGGCACCCTCCGCCGCGAGTGCCTCGACCACGTCGTGGTGCTGAACGAAACCCATCTGCGCCGCCTGCTGCGCGAGTACCTCATCTACTACCACGGGGCCCGCACCCACCTCTCCCTGGAGAAGGACGCCCCGGAGCCAAGACCGGTGGAGCGCCTCGACGAAGGCCGAATCGTCGAGACGCCCATGGTCGGCGGCCTCCATCATCGCTACAGTCGACGAGCGGCGTAAGCTCCTGTCTGCGGGCTGTCCCGGCTACGTTGACATCGCCGGTCGGTGCGTGTGTCGGTGCGCTGAACCCACTCCTCGGTGGCTCCGGGCGGAGCCAAGGTGGTCCACGCTGGGTGTCCGTCGTATCAGAGGCCCACGACCAAGGGCCGCAGCCGGTCCCAAGGTACCTGGATCGACTAAATGGAAGGGACAGGCGGTCCGCGGCTCCCTCCACCGCATCGAAATCGAGCCCGTTCTTGAACGCCGGGGGCACGAACCGGGCGACGATCGAGGATCCCGTCACGCGATGGCTCCGGGCGATCGGCCGGCCCTGCCCGTCGAGGCCCGCGGTGAGGCGGTCGTAGTAGGCGGGCCGGTACATGTCGTGCTGGATGTCCTCCTCGCGGGTCCACACGACCTTGACCGGGCCGTCCACTTGCTTCGCGATCGCGCACCGCCTGGGCGACGAAGTCCACCTCGAGCCGCCGGCCGAAACCGCCGCCCAGCAGGTGGTTGTGCACCCGGACCTTCTCCAGCGGAAGGCCGGTCGACCCGGCGGCAACCGCCTGCGCCCGGCTGAGCAACCTGCGTCCCCACCCAGATGTCGCAGCCGTCGGGGCGCACGTGCACCGTGCAGTTCACCGGCTCCATGGTGGCGTGCGCGAGGAACGGCAACTGGTACACCGCCTCGACCTTCGTGGCGGCGCTCGCCATGGCGCCCGCGACATCGCCGGTTCTTGCGCGCGACCACGCCGGCGGTCTGGGACGCGCCCTCGAGCTGCCGGGACGATGTCGGCCGTGCTGAGCCGGGCGTACGGGCCCTCGTTCCACTGGATGCTGAGCGCGCGCGAGGCCCTGCTTGGCCGCCCACATGTGGTCCCCGATCACGGCCACCGCGTTGTCGAGGCGCACCACCTGGCGCACGCCCTTGATCGCCCTCGCCTTCCGGTCGTCGACGCCCGCGAGCGTGCCGCCGAACACCGGACAGGTCGCGACCGTGGCGATGCGCATGCCGGGCAGCCTGACGTCGATGCTGTACTGCGCCCTGCCGTTCACCTTGGCGGGGGTGTCGAGGCGCTTGGCGGGGCTGCCGATCAGCTTGAACTCCGCCGGCCCCTTGAGCGCTACCGTGGCCGGCACCGGCAGGGTTGCCGCTGCGTCGACCAGCGCCCCGTACCTGAGCGTGCGGCCCGTCGGCACGTGGGTCACCGTGCCCTTCTCCGCCCGGCAGGTCGTCGGGTCGACCTGCCAGGCCTGCGCGGCGGCCGACACCAGCATGGTGCGCGCGGTGGCGCCGGCCCGGCGAAGCGGCGTCCAGGCGGCCCGGACCGACGTCGAGCCGCCGGTCACCTGGAACCCGATCAGCGGGTTCGCGTACCGCGCGTCGTCGGGCGGGGCGTGCTCGAGGTGGACCTGGCTCAGGTCGACCTCCAGTTCTTCGGCGATGAGCATCGGCATGGACGTGTAGGTGCCCTGGCCCATCTCCACCTGATGCATGATCAAGGTCACGCGGCCGTCACGGTCGATGCGGATGAAGGCGTTGGGCGTGAACGGGGCCGCCGCGGCGGCGCCGCGGTCTCGCTCCCCGCATCTTGGCGGGCAGGGCGAAGCTCACAGGAGGCCACCACCGGCCGCCGCGCTCACCTTCAGGAATGTGCGCCGGGAGACCGAACCTTGGCCATGGTCAGGCTCCCTTCCCGGCCGCCTGCTTGATCGCGGCCCGGATGCGCGGATAGGTGCCGCAGCGACAGATGTTGCCGGCCATGGCCGCGTCGATGTCCGCGTCGCTGGGTGCGGGATTGTTCGCGAGGAGCGCGGCGGCCGACATGATCTGCCCGGACTGGCAGTAGCCACACTGCGACGACCTCCAGGTCGAGCCAGACCGCCTGCACCCGCTGGCCCGTCGGCGTCTCGCCGATGGCCTCGATGGTCGTGATGCGCTTGTCGGTCGCGGCGGTCACGGGCGTGATGCAGGAGCGGATCGGCTGGCCGTCGACGTGGACCGTGCATGCGCCGCAGAGCGCCATGCCGCAGCCGAACTTGGTGCCGGTGAGCCCGATCACGTCGCGCAAGACCCACAGCAGGGGCATGTCCGGCGGCACATCGACCTGACGCGGCTGGCCGTTGATGGTCAAGGTGACCATCGTCCCCTCCCTGGTTTTTTGCGGGCCCACCCCGTTGTGCGTTCGATGGTCGGCTGGGTACTAGCGCAGCGACCGGAACGCCGCCCGAAGCTCAGCCGCGAAGAGCTCCGGCTCTTCCCAGGCCGCGAAGTGCCCGCCCTTGTCGACCTCGTGGAAGTAGACCAGGTTGCGATAAGCCCGCCGGGCCCACCTCGGGGCGAAGGCGCTGGTGGTGAGCACGGCGCCAACCCCGACTGCGGCAAGCGTTGTGATGAACGTGGTCACCGCATTCTCTCCTTTGGATTCACCGCGGTGAGACGATTCCCCTTTTACCTCTTCCCGTATTCCGTGAAGACGTAGTCTCTCCCCTTCACGATCGTGTGGCACCCGAGCCCGCACTTGGCGTCGTTCCCCTGCGGCGGCATGTCGGTCATGTCGGCAGGCGTGAACTTGCCGGACGCGGCGTCGTACTTGAACGCGCCCCAGCCCCATCCGCCGCTGTCCGCGAATCTCTTGCTATCCTTCACCATGAAGTCAACGTCATGCAGCGACCCCGGCACTGTCGCCGTCGGGAACGTGTCCAGCTTTTTCGGGACCCAATGGACCTTTGCCATCTGGGAGCCGTCGGGGAATGGCTGGCCGTTGCCGGGAATGCCGGCCTTGTACGCGTCGATCATCAGGGGATTCGCCAAGATCGCAGCCATCACCTGTTCGCCGGTGTGACTGATGGAGACGACCTGCCAACGCTCGTATCCCCGGAACTCGGAGAACGCGAGCCCACCCGGCACCTGCACGGCGTACTTGTCGTCCGAGGTGTCCTGCGCGGTGATGGTCCGGACGCCCAAGACGGCGAGCACCAAGATAGCGAGCGAGCCCATAAGAATCACAACCGCAGGGATCGATTTGCTTTTCATCTCCACTCCCCTCGTTGTTTGTCGGTCCGGCTCAGGCCACCTTGAAGTATTGATGCGCCGCCCTACTTGCGCAGTGGTCTGAAGCCCGCCCGAACATCCTCCGAATAAAGCTCAGGCTGCTCCCAAGCCGCAAAGTGCCCGCCCTTGTCGTGCTTCTTGTAATAGACGAGTTTGGAATAGGCCTGCTCTGCCCAGCTTCGAGGGGCTTGAAAGACCTCGTCCGGAAAGGCACTAAAGGCGGCCGGGATGGCGACGTGTTTCGGGGCAAAGAAGGCGAACTTGTTTTCCCAATAGATACGGGCCGAGGAGACCGCAGTGTTCGTCAACCAGAAGAGCGTGATGTTGTCGAGGACATCGTCTCGCGTGAGACCTTCGGACTGACCCTGGAAGACGCGTGCAATAAGCGCGTAACTGCGTGCGTCGTGGTCGAGCATCCAGGCGGCCAGGCCAACAGGTGAATCCGCAATCGCGTACATCGTCTGCGGGCGGGTCGACATCTCCTGGGCGTAGCCCAGGCCGTGCTTATATAAGGAGTCCAGCCGCTCGCACGCGTGCCGTTCGTCGGCTGAGAGATCGGATGGCAGCGGGCTGCCAGTCTGGATCGCCTTATCGATCTCTGGTGGAACCATAAAGGGCCAGGTGATGTGAATGCCGAGCAGTTCTGGAGGCGCCTGCGCACCCATCACATCCGAGACCATTGCACCCCAATCCCCACCTGACGCCACAAACCCCGTGTATCCAAGGCGTTTCATCAGTTCTACCCAGGCACGCGCGATGTGGGCGGGGTCCCAGCCGGTAGTGGTTGGCTTGCCTGAAAACCCGTAGCCCGGCATCGACGGAATCACGAGATGGAAAGCGTCCAATGCGCTCGCTCCATGGGCCGTAGGATTGGCAAGTGGCTCGACAATTTTCAGCTGCTCGATGACCGAGCCGGGCCACCCGTGCGTGACGATGAGCGGCAACGCATTCGCATGTTTCGAACGAACGTGAATGTAGTGAATGTCCAGCCCGTCGATCTCTGTGACCCGGCTGCGGGTCGCCTGATAGCGAGGCCGACTCCTGGCTCCGCGGCCGTGGGTGCCGCGTGCCCCCAGATACCGTGCGCGCCGGGTGGCGTGTTCAGGTCCTTCGTCTCTGCATCACGGACGCTCATGGCCGTTACGTGGGAGCAACTCGAATGCCAGCAGCAAGTCACTGAATCAACTGAGGTCCGACTCCTCAGGCGCCATGCCGGAATTCGGCATTTGCCGAGTGTCGGCACGCGCGCTCGCCAGGCCTAATCACGACGACCCCACTACGATTCGGCCGGTCTGGAGAGTGGCCCACGAACTGGTGGCCGACCGACGACTAGCGAGTTCAGTCCTTTGCCAGGGCACGGCCCAATAGTGCGGTGTCGGTGAACGCCCGCAATCGCTGGAGACGTCCGTCGCCGACGGTCCAGACGTGGACGAAGGCTATGTCGATCGGGACGCGAGCCTTTCGCGTCGCTCCTTCGATCCGCCCGATCGCGACGACATGCTCGCTCCCGGCGATGAACTCTTCGGCGACGAAATGAACGTCAAGAGCTCCATAGAAGCTGGTGAGGAAGCGCTCGAGTATCTCCTGGAGACCCTCGAAGTGGCCGGCTCCGATGGGCATGCCTTCGGGCATGTCGTAAACGACATGGGCGACTGGAGAGCCCGCAGTCTCGCCCGATGCCCCGGGGCGGTCGCTTCGTAGAACGCTCGAACTAGCTTCTCGTTGTCTTGGATCATTCTTCCCCTGTCCCTGACCGTCCTCCCGGAACTCAGCCCCCCTTGCCAAGGCGCCGGGTCCAGGCCACGAGCGCCTCGAGGAGTCGCCGGATCCCGAGAATCCTGATCGGGCTGGTCGTGCTCACAGCTCTCGACAACCCTGCCACCTGAGGGAAGACGGCGAGCACGCGCCCGCCGCCTTCCCGTCTCGGACTAACGAAGCGATCGGAAGCCCGCGCGAACGTCTTCGGAACAGAACAGCTCGCGGCTGCTCCCAGGCCGCGAAGTGGCCGCCCTTGTCGTGCCTGCTTGTAGTAGATCGAGTTTGGGATACGCCTCGCTCCGCCCAGCTCCGCGGGGCCGGATAGAGCTCGTCGGGGAAGACGCTCACGGCAACCGGGATGGAGACGCCTTTGACATTGAAGATACGCCTTGCCCCAGTACTCCCAGTAGAGACGGGCGCCGGAAACGCCGTGTTCGTCAACCAGGTGATCGTGATGTTGTCGAGGACGTCGTCGCGCGTCAGGCCCTCGGACTGCCCGTCGAAGACGCGCGCGATCAGCTCGTAGCTGCGCGCGTCGTGATCGAGGAAATAGGCCGCCAGGCCGATCGGCGAGTCCGCGATTCCGTACAGCGTCTGCGGCCGCAGCCCCATCTGGAACCCGTAGGCGATTCCCTTTTGATAGACGAACTGCAGCCGCTCGTAAGCGAGCTTCTCGTCGGCGGAGAGACCCGACGGCGCCGGCGCGCCGGAGAACGCCGCCTCGTCGATGTCGGCCGGAAAGACGCCGGGCATGTTGGTGTGAATGGCGAGCAATTCCGGCGGCGCCTGCACGCGCCATCAGGTCGACGACGACCGCGCCCCAGTCGCCGCCCTGCGCGACGAATCTCTTGTAGCCGAGGCGCTTCATCAGCACGATCCAGGCGCGGGCGATGCGGCGGGGCCCCAGCCCGTCGTGGTCGGCTTGCCGGAGTAGCCGTAGCCCGGCATCGACGGGATCACCACGTCGAAGGCGTCCGCCGCGTTCCCGCCGTGGGCCGTCGGGTTCGGTCAGCGGGCCGATGATCTTCAGCTGCTCGACGATCGAGCCCGGCCAGCCGTGGGTGACGATCATCGGCAGGGCGTCCTGGTGCTTCGAGCGGACGTGGATGAAGTGGATGTCCAGCCCGTCGATCTCGGTGATGAAGTGCGGCAGCGCCTTGAGTTGCGCCTCGCACTTGCGCCAGTCGTACTCCGTCGCCCAGTAGCGCGCGAGCTTCTGGATCGTCGCGAGCTGCACGCCCTGGGTCGCGTCGGTGACGGTCTCCCGATCGGGGAACCGGGTCGCCGTCGATGCGCCGGCGCAGCTCGCCGAGCTCGGCTTCCGGTACCGTCGGCACCGGAACGGACGAACGGCGGTCTTGTCGGCTGCCTGCTCGCGGGCTTGCTGGATAGCAGTGGGTGCGGCCATGGTCTGCTCCTTTTAGGTCAACGAGGGTGTGGTGCGCTCGCTCGGCCCGCCTGCGCGGCGCCTGATAGCAAGCCCGACTCCGACTCCCCGGCCGTGGGTGCGGCGTGACCCCAGATTCCGTGCGTGCCGGGTGGCGTGTTCAGCTCCTCTAGCCCGGATTATGCGTGAACCGGTGCATGAACCGGCGTTTTGCCTGGTGTGCACGGCCCTCGCCGCCTTGTAGGGCGCGAATGAGGGACTTCCGAGTGTTTGGGCGGCGAGGAATTCCACCGATGCGACCGACAAGGCACCGGGAGCCGCTCATTTCGGGTCTCGCAGGGTCGCGGGGAGACACGTCTCCCCGGGGCCATGGCGCATGCAGACTTGCGCGGACTTACGCGGGGGCTGCGCCGACGCGGAGCGCGAGCTGCCGCCAGGCGGTGAGCCACGCATACGTGCGGGGCAGGTGCAACACGATGCGCCGCGCCGAGCGCTGGACCCAGGCCGCGAGCTTGAACAGCCGCTCGCGCACCGTGCTGACCTGCGCGTCGGCACAGGCCGTGCCCGGCGCGTGGGCCTGCAGGCTCTGGAACAGGATGTACGCGGCGACGGTCAGGAGCACGCGGAACTGATTGGCCAGAAATCGGTGGCAACTCGTCCGGTCCAGCGCCAGGCCGTGATGCAACTCCTTGAGCCGGTTCTCCATGTCGCCCCGCCCACAGTAGATCTGGTAGACCGCCTCCGGCCGGTCGGGGAGATTGGTGACCACGAAGCGCGGGTTGTTCTTGGGCGCGCGCCCGGGATGCCGGACGACCTCGGCCTTGATAATCACCCGCCGCTTGCGCTTCCATGTGCGCGTGGCGTACCGCGTCTCGCCATAGAGGTGTTCCGTCTGCCCGCTCGCCTTCGAGCGCATGCGGGCCCGTCCCATCAGCCGGCGGCTCCGCTTGACGAGGCGCACATTGCTGGCCATCGCCACGACGTACTCGACGCCCTCGGCCTCCAGGAACTCGAAGACCTCGGGGCTGGCAAACCCGCCGTCCAGCCGGATCCGGAGGATCGCCGCGGGAAGGCGGCCCGGAGCCGGGCACACAGGCGCCGCAGCAGCCCGATCGCGCCGTGCTTGGCCGGGCTGTTGCCCGGGCGCAGTACCGCGGCGACCACGTACTGCGTCGGCTCGGCATTGAACGTCAGCGTCGCGACCAGCGGCAGGTAGCACCAGGTATCGTAGTGCCCATTGAAGAAGGTGAACTCCTGCTGCCCGTGGGTGGGATCGTCGGTCGGATCGAGGTCGATCGTGATGCGGCGGGCGCGGCCCCCGAGTCGCGCGCGATGCTGCTCGATCACCAGGTCGGCCAACCCCACGCTCGCCAGGTACAGCGCCTCCCGGCCCACCGCGTTCTCGAAGCGGGACAGGGTCGCCTGCGAGGCCAGCGCCCGGCCGTCGAGGGGATCCCGGTCGAGCAGCAGCTTGTGAATCGGGTCCGCGGCGACGCGCGCCACGTCGTTGCAGTCGGCGTAGCCACAGGCGATCCCGTAGACCCGCTGCCGTACCAACTCGTGCAGGTCGTGCTGCACCTTGCCGGGCTGCCGGGTCTCGGTGAGGCTGGCTGCCAGCCGCTCCGTCACGCCGAGGCGGACGTCGACGGCCTTGAGCAACACCGCCCCGCCATCCGAGCTCGCGTGGGCCTGGTCGAATTGCGCGACGACCGGCTGCCGAAGCCCTTTGAACTCGAAGGTCACCTGCGCTATACAGTCTGTAGCCATCGAGCCTCCTCGCAATCGGGCTGTAGAGCGTCTGGATACCGCTTCTATAGCACCGTCGAGAGGCTCGGTGGCTCTTTTGTTTCATCCGTCACGCATAATCCGGGCTAGGCTTTGCATCACGAACGCTCATGGCCGTTACATGAGAGCAACTGGGATGCCAGCAGTGAAGTCACTGAATCCACTCAGGTCCAACGCCTGCGGCGCCATGCCGGAATTCGGCGTTTGCCGAGTTTCGGCACGCGCTCGTCAGCCCTGATCACCAGCACGCGTCGATCGGTCGCTGGATACCAGGGCCGTGACGTCGGACTGACCTTCCCGACAGACGCGGTCTGTTGGTGATTCCTCAATGGCCCACTGGGCCGCCGCAGCTGTAGAGGTCGAGGACGCTGGCTTCGGCTCCTCCCCTTCGGATCAGCCTGGCATTCCGGTTGCTCCATCACTGGGAGAGGTTGGATGGACCAAGTCCTTCGCGGTAGGGAGGAGACCGATGGGCGGACCATGGCGAGATCGTCGGTTCGATCCGGCGACGTGGCGGGCGCCGCTGGCGTGGGTAGAGGCACGCGGCGACCGGGTCCAGTGGCTCCGATCCCCTGACCGGGATCGTGATTGGCTACATCGCGTCGATACTGATGTCGGTGGGGATCCTCCTCATTCCGCTAAGGAATGGCTGGTAGCATCGGGCGCTCTGCCCGGCTGCGGGGCGGCGCGGCTCAGAAGCGAGGCCTGGTGGACGCTAGACCCTGCCGAGGGAATGTCGAGCTCGATGTGACTGGTGCACCCCACAGGCGCACCTCGCGGGGTCACGCCAACAGCCTCCGGGAGCGTGAGGTGATGGGTCTTCGGTGCCAACTTCCGCGCCAATTGGGTGCCCCCGAGCGTAGTGACTCAACTCCTCGTTCGCAGGAAGGAGTCCGCCGCAGCGGGCGATGCTGCGCGGAAGCGATGCTTGTTGATGCCAAGGCTCCCGATCTTCGACTCGAGCGTCTGCCGGGGGATTCCGAGCTTGGCCGCCGCGCCCGATGGACCAGAGACGCGGCCCCGGCTCTCGGCGAGCACCGCCTCGATGAGTTCCCGCTCCCGCTCGGGGTGCAATCGGGCCAGCGGCCGATCCCCCGAGCTCCGTCGAGGCGATTCGGGAGGGATCGCACGAGTCAACCACTCCTCGTGCACAGACAGCGTCTCCCCCTCGCACAGCACCACGGCCCGCTCGATAACGTTCTGCAGCTCACGGACGTTGCCAGGCCAGCCGTGCGCCTGGAGCCGCTCCGTGGCCCACGGGTCGATCCTGCCGATCCGTTTCCCTGCCTTCTTCGCATAGCGTGCCACGAAGCACTCAACGAGGGCCGGAATGTCCTCCGGGTGCTCCCGCAGCGGCGGCACCTCGATCGGAAAGACACTCAACCGATAGAAGAGATCCGCCCGAAACGAGCCTGCCGCGACGGCCTCCCCGAGGTCCCGGTTCGTCGCAGCCAGGACCCGCACGTCCACGGGGGTCGGCTGATTGCTGCCGACGCGCTCGAACTCCCGCTCCTGGAGAACGCGCAGCAGCTTCGGCTGAAGATCCAGAGGAAGATCCCCGATCTCATCGAGAAGCACCGTGCCGCGGTGCGCGAGCTCGAAGCGTCCGATGCGGCGGCCCACGGCGCCGGTAAATGCGCCCTTCTCGTGACCGAAGAGCTCGCTCTGCAGCAGATCGGCCGGGATCGCCGCACAGTTGAACTTGACGAACGGATGTGCGCGGCGACGGCTCGCGTTATGAATGGCGCGTGCGACGAGCTCTTTGCCGGTCCCAGTCTCGCCATGAATGAGCACGGTCGAATCGGTAGGCGCCACCGTCCCGACCTCGTGGAGGACGCGACGGAGGACTGCACTCCGCCCGACGATCTCCGAGAAGGAGGTGTCGTACTCGGGCGCGCGAGGCCAGAGCGATTGCGGGCCGGACAGCGTGTGCGCCAGGGGCGCGAGTTGGCGGCTTCGGTGCAGGGCCTGCTCGACGGCATTCAGCAGGTCCACGTCCCGGAACGGCTTCGTGAGGAATTCGGTGGCGCCCGCCTTCATGGCACGGACCGACATTGGGATGTCGCCATGGCCGGTAATGAACACTATGGGAAGATGGCTGTCGCCCTTGGCCAGTTCCTGTTGAAGCTCAAGGCCACTCCGTCCTGGGAGCAGGACGTCGAGCACGAGACAGCACGGGTCTTTCGGTCGGTATCCGGCGAGGAACTCTTGCGCCGAGGAAAAGGTTCGCACGTTCAGTCCTGCGGAGCGGAGAAGGTTGCTCAGACTATCCCGGATCGACCGGTCGTCGTCCACAACGAAGACGATGGAATTGCTGTGGCTCATGGTTGCCTCCCGAACGGAGCCCGACTCGCAGTCGTTCGCGCCAGCGTCCCGCGCGTCGGGAATTGGGTGCGCGTTACCAGGCCCGTGACTTGAACTCAAGGCCGTTTGCGAGCGTACAGTACGCTGAGAACTGTGTGAGTCGCCACGATCGACTCTGGAATTCCGACATGATCGCCCCTGCCAACTGCAGGCTAGGGCCGTCGGATGTGGGACGTCCAGTAGTCTTTGGTCAAGGCGGCTACGACTTTAGCAAGCGGATGTCGACCCACGAGGGGGGCTTGACCCACTTCCGTGGGCAGCGTACGCCTTTGGGGACGAGGGAGCGGTTGGGGGAGATCGCGATGACGGGGTGGCGTGGTTGAGGACTCGTACCACGCACCTCAAGCGTGGGCTACGCGAGAGGCTCGGGCTCGGAGCCCTTGGCCGCGCTGGCCGCGAGTACGACGTCTCAGTTCACATGGCCGATTCGACGCGAGGGTAGAGCGTGACGTCCGCGGACGGCCTGGTCTTCGTCGTCGATGATGATGCGAGCACACGCGAGTCTCTAAAGAATCTCATTCGCTCGGTTGGACTCCAAGTCGAGGTGTTCGCGTCGGCCCGGGACTTCCTGCGCAGCCAGCGCCCCGACGTGCCCGCTTGCCTGGTGCTCGATGTGCGGTTACCGGGTCTCAGCGGACTTGATCTGCAGAAGCAAATGGCGGAGGCCGAGGGGCAGATTCCGATCGTGTTCATCAGTGGCCACGGTGACATCCCCATGACGGTACGGGCAATGAAGGCCGGGGCGGTGGAGTTTCTGACGAAGCCGTTTCGCGATCAGGACTTGCTCGATGCGATTCAGCAGGCGCTTGAGCGGGACCACAAAGCGCGTGAACAGCGGGCGGAGGTCGAACAGTTGCGCGCCCGGTATCGCCTGCTGACGCCCCGCGAACGAGAGGTGATGGCACTCGTGGTGACCGGCCTCCTCAACAAGCAGATCGCGGGAGAGCTTGGCACGAGCGAAGCCTCGGTCAAGGTCCATCGCCAGCACGTGATGGAGAAGATGCAAGCCGGGTCTCTGGCCGTCCTGGTTCGGATGGCTGACACAGTGGGCGTTTCTAGCCGAAAGGCGTAGGAGCCTTTACTAAAGTCGAGTAGCAGGCTCTCCGCCGATATTGCATGATTCGTGTGCCCCAATCGGCGATCCAACCCAGAATCTCGGCAGACAGCAGACCATGCTTGGCGAAGCAGGCCTGTTCTCACGGGAGAGGAGACGAGAGGAGACAGCCGCCGACATGCCCACAGTTCCGATGATTTCGATTGTTGACGATGATGATTCATTGAGGAGCTCGCTCGAGAACCTGATCCGGTCGTTTGGATTTCGGGCGCAAGGGTTTCCCTCGGCTGAAGCGTTCTTGAATTGGAAGCAGGCGCACGATGTGGCCTGTCTCATCCTCGATGTGCGCATGCCTAGAATGAACGGACTCGACCTCCAGCGTCAGATGATCACGAGGAATTGGCGCGTGCCGATCATCTTCATCACCTCGCATGCCGATGACGACGCTCGAGCGCAGGCACTCGAAGCCGGCGCGGTGGCCTTCCTCTACAAGCCATGTCGCGACGAGCATCTATTCGATGCCATTGGTGCCGCTCTTCGGCAGACGCAAGACTAGAGGTCACCCGGCTTTGCATCAGTAACGGAGACGTCGATGAGCCGTCAGAGCCGCGGCGGTTCAACTGAGCCCCGTGCTCTATAGCCGCGAGGCAACGGTTGACAAGGTCGTGCGGAGGATCTGCGAACTCGGCCACCAGGGGGTGCAGTTCGCCACGTTCCCGGAGACGGTGGTCCCTTACTACCCGCCAGGTACTAGGCTAAGCGACCGAGTGGTGCCCGGACGCACCACGCACAGCCGACGCGACCGGCGAGCAACCCACCACCGCGGGGACGCCGACCATGGCCTCGGTGTCCGTCAGACCGTCCCTTCGCTCCCCACTGGCAACGTGAATTGAAACGTTGCGCCCGTGGGCACATTCGCCGTCGCCCACAGTCCGCCGCCGTGGCTCTCCACGATCAGGCGGCTGATCGCGAGCCCCATCCCCAGGCCGTCCGGCTTCGTCGTGTAGAGGCGTCGAACAGCCGGTCAAAGTGCTGTGGATCGAACCCTGGACCCGAATCGCGCACGGTGATCACCACGACCTCCGACGACTCCCCTCGGGCCGTCTCCACCCAGAGATCTCGCGGTCCCTCCACCCCACTCACCGCCTCGATGGCGTTCGTCAGCAGATTGAGCGTTACCTGCTGCAACTGGATCCGGTCTCCTCGCACCCCGGGCAAACCCTCGGCCAGTCGCGTGTACAGGGACACGCGATGCCCCTGCACCTCGCTCTGCGCCAGGGCGAGCACCTCGCGGAGCGTGTCATTGACATCAACCCAGTCCTGCCGAGGCGGCGCCCTCTTGGCTAGCGCGCGAATCCGCCCGATGATCTCGCTCGCGCGGTGCCCGTCGGCAATCACGCGGGCCGCGGACTGCCGCACTTCCTCCAGGTTCTGCGCCGCGAGCCAGCGCAGGCAGGCGCTGGCGTTATTGACCACCGCGCCGAGCGGCTGATTGATTTCATGGGCAATCATGGCGGCAACAGTGTCGCCGGTCATCAGTCGCGCGTCACGTTCGCGGCGCTGCGCATCAATCGCGCGCTGCAGCATCACGCGTTCACGTTGCAGCATGGAGTTCGAGCGGGCAAGGCTCGCATACAGCCGTGTCATCTCGGCAAGCAACACCACCATCACGACGGTGGCTGTCACGAGCTGATAGAGGCGGCCCGCATACCATGCAAGATTAAAACGGCCCGCGCTCAGTACCGAGGCCAAGGTCACTTCGAGCAAAAGCGCGCACAACGCGACGACGAGCCACTGGTCGAGCAAGGAGCGCTGGCGCCGCCACAGCAACCACAGAGCGATGCCCCCCAGCGCCAGGACCACTATCCCTCCGATGATCCGACGAAATAGGCTGAGGGGACGAACGTCTGTAAAGGTTATCGGCAGCAGATCCGCATGCTGAGTAACGAACCAGAACAATCCAATGACCAGCACAACAACGCCCACGACGCTCAAGCTGATGGCAAGTCGCGTTGAGCGGACATCGGCGAGGCGATCCGTGTCTTTGAGCAGAGCGTAGCCGATGATGGCGAGGGGCAGCCCTGAGTGCCAGAACCAGTAGAGCCAAACGGCGGATTGCAAGCTCGCGCCCAAGACGCCGGTGGGCGTGAACGCTCCCGGGAACGTCAGCGCATGTGCAACCACGATGAGGGCGCTGAACAGGTAGCCGCTCGCAATCACCAGAAGTGCCCACTGACGCAAGACGAAGAACTGAGCGACGAGAAGCGCGGCGGTCACACAGTCGCTAACGAACAGGGCGGCGGCGAGGGTCGGTACGAACGCGTCGAGTTCGGGCAGTTTGATGGTCGCAAACGGCCATGTGACGAAAAGGAAGATGAGCAGGGCCAGCAGGAAAGCATGCGCCATGCGGCGCTGACCGGGAGTTGGGGAAATGTTCGCAAGGGCCTCCGGCTCGAGCGAGACCGGTGCCAGTGTTGCATCCACGCTTTCCGTCGTTGGAGCCAAGGTGCGTTCCCGGTGTCGAATCCTCGAATTTTGTCAGAATGCCGGAGGGATGGAGAGGTGACAAGCTAGTCTGTCCTGGAGGTGCCCAAAATTGCGCGGCTTGCTAGCACAGTCGATCAACGTGTCGGATTCGAACGGTTTCCGGAGTAGACAAATTGCGCCGCTCGCCGCCGCATGAGTGTCGATACTCAAGTCGGAACGTGCGGTGACCATGAGTACGGGCAGCCGGCCGTGAGCAGCCGGGCAAGATTCAAGTCCGCTCATTCCTGGCATGTGAACATCAGTCCGAAGGGCTTCTCGGTCGCTCTCCGCAGGCTCTGGCGGACGAAGGCAACGCTGCCTCACGTTACTGCTATACCATGGCGGCGGCCTCCGCAGGTGTCAAGGACGGAACCGGTCGGCATCGCCTTCGCCCGGACGCAGGTGTCCCTAGGCGCAGGGGGACATGCAGCTCGCCTTTATCCGCAGCAGCGAATCTGAGAAGGGCCTGGCCCCGACTCGTGAGACTAGAGATGGTCACCGATTTCGACGCAGCTCAAAATAGCGTGGGATCCTGAACCTTATCCTGGTCGGCATGGTCGCGAACACTTGCGCCGAATCCACTGCCCGCTTGGGCATGGAGCTCCTAGCCAGAATCCGTCGAGAAGCTCCTCACTTGCGGCGTGCGTTCGGAAGAAACCGATCCTAGGAGGCTTGCTCGGGTCCGGCGGGGAAGTGGAAGTCGCAACGCTCATCGTGAATCGCGATCCTCTCGGATCAATTGCGCGCTGTCGGAAAGCGACCGTCCACCGAGCCAGTGCCTCCACCGCTCCGACACCCATCGTGCCTCATGCATGGTGAGGGTCTCCGCCGCGCGCTCCAGGAGCGCCTTGACCTCCTGCTGCAGCGAGCGCCCATTGAGGCGGGCGCGTTCCTTCAGACGCTCTACTGTCTTCTGATCAAGGCCCCGCACGAGGATCGAACCCATCCGGTACCCTCCACAGGCATTTCTTTGAACATCTCCGGATCACTCTGGTCGACGCAAAGATGGTTGCCATTTGGTTGCCACTCGGGGCACATTTGCGAGGGGCTTCGCGGCTCTGGGAGACGCAGAACGCCTCGGAATGCCTCAGAATGCGTCCGAATGCCCCTGTTACATGATTCGCCAGGGCCGTGTCGCGTGCCCGATCCGCGTCGTGTCTCGCGATCGTAAAAACCCTGCATTCATTGGCACGCGCGCGAGGTCGGTGGTGGCTCCAACGGGATTCGAACCCGTGTTTCAGCCTTGAGAGGGCTGGAGCGCGGTCTGTGGTGACGTGGACTTACGGCGCGGTTGCCACCGGCGGTTGCCACCTCGCCTTAGAATCGCGAGGGCTTCGTGCCCAAGATCGACGTGGCACCTTCGAAGTGATTTCTGGGGCACGCAGGGTCGCTGTCGAAATCCATGGACATCTCGCCGTTCCTGCCCAGCTAGCAGCGCGGCCACCGCTTCGACATAGTCGTGGTAGCTTCGCGACGAGGAAACACTGCACCGCACGGCGTGCTCGGTCATGAGCGACGACCGCCGAACTCATCCGCGTGAAGCGACACAAATTCCCGGACGCTCATCGCCGGCCGGCCGGTCACGCGCTCCACCCCTTCCGTCAGTCGGTCATACCGTCCCGCCCGGTTCAACTCGGCCATCGTCACCAGATGCTTGGTCAGGTGCTCTGGCAACCCCACCCTTTTCAGTTCCCGTGCCCAATCCTCGGGGGCGATGTCCGAGTACGTAACCTCACGGTTCAGCGCGTCCGAGTACTCCCGGGCGACCCCCTGCATGTCCTGCGATCGCGGGCCGGTGAGCTCGTAGATCCGGCCCCGGTGCGGCCCCGGGTCGGCGAGGACGGCCGCGACGACTCGGGCGACATCTGCCGAGGCCACCGGATTCGTCTTCCCCCGCCCGAACGGCAGTTCGATGCGACCTCGGTCGCGGACGCTCGGACCGGTGAGGGGGAGGAAGAAGCCCTCCAGAAAGACTGTCGGCCGGATCGTGACGACCGGCAGGCCGGACCACGCGAACGCCTGCTCGCTGAGCCAGTGCTGCCGCTGCTGAGGACTCGGGGTGGTGTTCTGGATGCTCATTTGGGAGACGGTCATCTGGGACATGTTGACCAGGGCGTTCACCCCGACTTCCCGCGCGACCGCCGCCATCGTCACGCTCGCCTCCAGGTACCCGACGGACACGGACATTCCGAAGTAGACCCGCCGACAACCGCGGACGACCCGATAGACGTCGGCCGGCTCGAGCAGGTCTCCGACCACCACCTCGGCGCCAGCGGTCCGCAAGGCCGCCGCCCGGTCGTCCTCGCGGCGGACCATGGCCCGAACCGGAAGCCCGCGCTCGAGGAGCAGACCGGTCACGGTTCGGCCGACCGCCCCGAGTTGACCGGCTGCCCCCGTTACGAGGATCGGTCCGTTATCGGCCATGTGACTTCCCTCCCCTTCGTCGAACGTGCCGGGGACGGCGGACCGCGCAGCGGATCGTCCGCTGCAACCGGTTGTTAGGCGCCAACGGGGTCGCGGCCGTAGCTGGCGCGCGGGCGCCTATAGCCGTCGCACCTCGCGCATGGTGAGCACGCTCGCCGCGCGCTAAAGAATCTCCCTCATCTCCTGCTGCAGCGAGCGTCCGTTGACGCGAGCGCGCTCTTTCAGACGCTGGACAGTTCTGGGGTCGACGCCCCGCACAAGGATCGAGGGCACGCGGTCCTTCTCCTCACTAAGATCCCACCCGTTTGCAGCGGGCAGACTTAACCGAGGCAGCCCGAATCATGCTTCGCGCTTCACAGTTGAGTCCAGGCGTTCGGAGCGCATCTGCGACGGGCTTCGGGACTCGCGGACTCCGAGAACGCCTCGGAATGCCTCTAAATGCCGTGTCGCCTTGACCGGTCAAGGCCGTGACATGTTCCCGATCCGCTTCGCCCCTCACGCGCGCAACACCCAGGATTCATCGGCACTAGCGCGAGACGGTGGTGGCTCCAGGCGTGATTCGAACCCGCGTTTTGGCCTTGAGAGGGTTGTGACAGGTCTGTAGCGGCGCGGAATTAGGCCGCGGTTGCCACCGGCGGTTGCCATGACGTCTTTAAGTTGGAGTGGTTTGTTACTCAAGCCATCCAAACCCTCGACCCCGTAGGGCTAAAAGGGGCACGTACGACTACACATTTCTCAAAAAACTCGACGTTTTCGCACGGTCCGCCGACGCCGGCCTCTGTGCGACCCGCCCTCCGCCCGGCTCGCGGACGGGTTGCCACACTCCGATCAAGCACATCCGCGTGCCCTGCCGGGAGAACCGCTCGTTCGACCACAGCGGCGCAGCCCTAGACGGTGAAGCCCTCGGGGAGCTCGTCACCAAAATCAGGTCCGAGATCGTGTTCTGGTGGGGCAGGATCGCCTGATCTTCGGGCGAGTGTACCGAGCCGTCGCGAGGTCGCAGCTGGGAAGCTCCATCAGCACGGCCGACCCGGGCCAGGCGCCCTGGATCACATCGCCGGGCCCGAGGGCAACCCACTGCCGCCGTAAGGAGCGACCGTCGCCTCGGCCGCTTCGAGATAAGTCACTCCCTCGCTGTTCGCCACGTCGTCCGGACTCCGCAGGTGATTGATGAGGTACGTATCATACAGCTACTCCCCTTTCACGGCGCCATACGAACTGGGATTCACATGGCGCCGTGTGTTCGCTCATGCCTTGAAAAACGCCAGCAGGTCGGCGTTGATCAATTCGTGGTGCGTCGTGGCCATCCCGTGCGGGAAGCCGTTGTACACCTTGAGCTGAGCGCCCCTGATCAGCTTGCTCGAGAGCATCGCGCTGTCGGCGATGGGGACGATCTGGTCGTCGTCCCCGTGCATGATGAGCGTCGGAACGTCGATCCGTTTGAGGTCCTCCGTGAAATCGGTCTCGCTGAAGGCCTTGATGCAGTCGTAGGCGGCCTTGACCCCGCACATCATCCCCTGCCGCCACCAGTTATCGATGATGCCCTGGGACACCTTCGCGCCTGGCCGGTTGAAGCCATAGAACGGCCCCGTCGGGACGTCCCGGAAGAACTGCGCCCGATCGGCCAGGACGGCGGCGCGAAGGCCGTCGAAGACCTCGAGCGGCAGCCCACCGGGGTTGGCGGCCGTCTTGACCATGAGCGGGGTCACATCGCCAACGAGGACGGCCTTGGCGATGCGGCCCTTGGCCCGGCCGGCGCCATGGCGGCCGACGTACCGCGCCACCTCTCCTCCGCCCGTCGAGTGCCCGACGTGAATCGCGTTCTGGAGGCCGAGCGCCTCGGTGAGCGCGAGGAGGTCGTCGGCATACGTGTCCATTTCATTGCCGTCCCATGTCTGGGTTGATCGGCCGTGCCCGCGCCGATCGTGGGCGATGCAGCGAAACCCGCGTGACGCGAAGAAGATCATCTGGGCATCCCAGTCGTCCGCGCTGAGTGGCCAGCCGTGGCTGAACACGATAGGCTGCCCGCGGCCCCAGTCCTTATAGAAGATCTGCGCACCGTCCTTTGTCGTGATCGTGCTCATGGAGTGTCTCCTTGGCTTCGGTTCGGGGATAGCGGAACCACAGACTGGGCCCTGGCGGCAAGTCCCGTCGCCTGAATCGCTACTGCGGCGGCAGCGATGCCGGCAGTACCGATCAGGATGTCGCGACGCGACGCGACAGGCCATCGTGTTGATTGATGTTTCCCCATTGCCAGCTCCTTTCGTACATTCACCGCGCACCCGCTAGCAGATTGCAAGCCGGTGATCGCAAGACAATGACCTCTAGCGAAGGGGTGGCGCGCCGCCAGAGGGTGCATCCAACCCTCCCGCTCGGAGAATTCGTGCAACTCGGGGGCCATCGGATGCCCCGTCGCGACATGTGCGTCCGCGTGAATCCCTCGGGACTCGCGCATGAATCCATCTTCTACGCCGGGGCTCCCCTCGAGCTATCGCGAAGCGCCTCGAGCAACCAGCGCCAGAGGCGCGAACCGTCGGATTCGCTGCGATTCTCGGCGTTTCACCGCAGCGGCTCGGGGTGTGGGTTACGCTGCCGACGCCGACTCCCCCGCGGGTCCAGCGACCGCTCCCGTGAAGCGCCCCAGCCCGCGGCGTCCGCGCATCTCCCGCGACTGGCAACGGAGACATGCACCCGGGCCACGACATTTCGTGCGTGACGTGAGATATCGCGTCGTCGTGGGCCGCCACGGCCACCGTTCGGCCGAGCCGCGGCAACCGGCACCTCTTGTCGTTAGGCTCTGGCGCCCCCAACGCCGACTTCGCTGGTGCCGTGTGAGGACCGCGATCGTCAACTACGCGACCACTTGTCTCGTCTGCTGCCAAACGCGTCGCCCGACTCCGACGATCTGCGGCACACCTTGGCCGACATCGCGAGCGACACTTACCACCAAACGAGGAGGTGTGCCGTGTGCTTCGTTCACTCCGACATCTCAAGGTGAACGTTTGTCGAGCAAATCTCTCTGGGCGCGGTTGCTGCGGCAACGATGGCCGAGGTCAGCGCGAGGTTGGCGACAACCGCGGAAGGGGTCCCCGCGGCCGGCGGGGGCAGGCCGGATGTGGTCGTGGCGTCCGGGATGCCCTCGACATCGAGCCAGATCCCTGACCCCGGACGGCGTTCTCACCCTCGACATCGACAGTTCAGTCCTTCGCCAGCGCATGGGCCAGCGCTGCTGTGTCAGTGAAGGCTCGGAGTCGTTGGAGACGTCGCTCGCGAACTGTCCAGACGTGGACGAAGGCTACATCGACCGACACGTGGCCTCTTCGCGTCGTTCCTTCGATACGACCGATCGCGACGACATGCTCGCCCTCGGCAATGAACTCTTCGGTGACGAAATGAACGTCAAGAGCCCCATAGAAGCTCGTGAGGAAGCGCTCGAGTATGTCTTGGAGGCCCTCAAAATGGCCGGAACCGACGGGCATGCCTTCGGGCATATCGTAGACGACGTGTGGCGCTTGGAGAACCCGCAGTCTCTCCCGATGTCCCGGGACCGTAGCTTCATAGAAAGCACGGACCAGCTTCTCGTTGTCTTGGGTCATTCGCTCCTCCTTTGGCGCTCATTGGCGCGAGAGACCCACAGGGTCACTCACGAGGCACCCGATCGGCGCCACCTATCCTACGGCCTTAGGGCGCAGATAGGCGTGCTTTGAGGTCCTCGGGCGACACTGGGGCATCCTCAGGCTCCGCCAGCGCGACCTCGGCGGTAAGCGGTGCAGAAGAAAAAGGCGGGACAGGTGGTGGGGGTCATGCTGCGTTCGCGCGATGCCTCCGTGGATGCCAGCCATATGCCGGCGAGCGCGACGATGCCGCCCGCTATCTGCCAGTTCCCGAGGGTTTCCCCGAGAAACACGACCGCGCTGAGCACTCCGACGATCGGGTCGAGATTGAGGTAGGCGCCCACGAGGCTCGCGTCGAGCTGGCGCAGGGCGCCACTGTAGAGTATATAGGCGACGGCGGACGCCACGACGCCGAGAAACAGCGTGCCAAGCCACGCTTCCGGCGAGGGGGACGGCCAGGGGACATGCCACAGCTCCAGCGCCGCGAGCGGGATCAGCACGGCCGTCCCCGCCACCGACACGCAGGCGATAACGACGACCTGGTCCGCGCCGGCCAGCCGCTTTGCCACCACGGTGTAGACGGCCCATGCGACGACGGTCGCCAGCATGCAGAAGGCGCCCAGCAGCGGATCGGGTGACGCCACATCGCTTTTCCCGGTGGCCACGACGAGCGCCACCCCGCAGACCGACAGCAGGATTCCGGCGATGCGCCGTCGCGATGGCGTTTCCCTGAGACCCGCCACGGCGGCGACTGCGACGGCAGCAGGTACCAGCGCGAAAACGAGCGCGCCCTGCGAAGCCGAACCGTAGACCATCGCGTAGTTGAAGCCGACCTGGAAAATCACAACCCCCGTGAGGCTCATCAGCGCAATCGCCGCCAGCGGAAGCGGCTGCGGGAGCAGCCCTAGACCCCCGCGCGCGGCCGCCGCGGGCACCAGCACGCACGCCGCGATGAAAAAGCGCAGTGCGCAGAGGGTAAGCGGCGGGATCTCGCGGACAGCGTCCTTGGTGACGACGAACGTGCTACCCCATATGATCATGAGCACGACGACGCTTGCGAGCGCCCACGACCGTCGTGAAATAACGGGGAGGATGCGCCTACCCGGCGTAGGGCGTGATTCTTGTCGAGAACCTAGGCGATTCAACGCTGTTTCCAGCCCCTCTTCCCGGCCCCAAGGCTCGATTGCCTCCTTCGGCACAACGTCGCTCTCACGAGACGGCGATCCCCTCGTTCGGCCGACGCCCGGACTCGCGTCGCATGACCGGACCCGCGTGCCACTAGGCAACATGAACACCCTCCGGCGGCGAGCGCCGCTGCTTGGACCCCATCCACCTGACATTTCGTACCGGACTCAGACACCGGCCGCGCCCGGAGCCGAGACCACCGCTCATGGCCCCCAAGGGCAGACCACTCATATCGTCAGCACCACCGCGGAACTCGGCCTTGCCGCTCATCATGCGGACGTAGGCCTCGCGCCCTTGTTCCATTGCGTCACACCGGCGCCGACGTCGTCGATGACGCCTGTTACCTCGTGGCCAGGCACGCGCGGATAGGCGATGCCGGGCGGGCCGCTTTCCTTGGTGAGCATATCGCTGTAGCACACGCCACACGCCTCGACGCGAATTCGCACCTGGCCCGTGCCCGGCTGTGGAATCTCCCGCTCCACGATCCCAAAGCCCGCGCCCGCCTTCGGCACCTGCACGGCTTTCATCTTCGCCATCGGCTCTCTCCGTCGTCGTTCGAGTAGTGGCTCCGGCATGCTAGTGAGACTGGTTTCGTCCCCAGGCGCTCAAGCATGCTGTCCCTTTGGTTGATACGACCCGGGTACGGTGCGCATGCTAATGGAGACCCGATTCCAGACGTTGATCGCGGCCGCCGCCCAAGTCAGGTCGACCAGTTCCTTCTCGGGGAACTCCTTCCTCGTCTCCGCGTAGAGGTCGTCGGGCACCCCATTTCCGATGTCGGTGAGCGCTTCCACCCAAGCGAGGGCCGCTCGCTCGCGATCGCTGAAGAAAGGCGTCTCCCGCCAAGCGTTCAGGGCATAGATCCGCTGCTCAGTCTCGCCGCCCGCACGGGCGCCCTTCGTGTGCATGTCGATGCAGAAGCTGCATCCGTTCATCTGCGAGGCCCGGATCTTGACCAATTCAAGGAGGGAGTGTTCCAGCCCGCACGTCGCAAGGTAAGAGCCCTGGGCAGTCATCGCCCTGGTCGCCTCCGGGGCCAGCCTCGGGTAGTTCAGGCGCTGCTCCATGATCAGTTCCTTTCGCGCTTTGATGATCTGATCCGCCGCACTGGTGGTAGCGGCGGCGATCCCTTCAGGCCGGTTCACATCTCTCGTTGGTGTAGTGCAAACTGAAAGCCAAAGGAGATTCCGTCGAGATGCGACGGCGAAGTGCTGGAGGCGCAAGGCTTTGGGCGACGATCCAGTCTCGTGGGGTGGCCGCTTCCGGTTGCGGGAGGAGCGGCATTTCGCGGATCCGCGAAATATCCCTACGCTGCTGAAGACACCTAGAGCCCGGGGGCCCTCGACGAAATGGCTCGAACTCAATCTCGGGAGGTCGAGCTGCTGCCCCACCGCGACCGGGAGCGTCAGCCCGTTGGCTTCTGAATCCCTAGTTGCGCCATGCGAGAACGGAGCGTGCTCGGATTGACGGCAAGCCGCACGGCCGCCCCCGCGGGGCCGCCAATACGCCAGCTGGTCGCCTCCAGTGCCCGACGAATCGCTGCGCGCTCCGCATCCTTGAGGGTCAGGACTTCTTGTTCGAGTGTTGCCGGCCCGGCCGAGGCCATCTGCTCGACAGTATCGTTGATGTCCACCACGGGGCTCCGCGCGAGGACGCACGCACGTTCGAGCACATTCTGCAGTTCCCGGACATTGCCCGGCCAGGAATAGCGCCGCAGCCGCTCCATGGAATCGTCGGACACCGCGCGGAGGGGCTTCGCGAGTTTGCCCGCGAAGTGGCGGAGGAAATGCGCCACGAGCAGCGGTACATCCTCCTGTCGCTCGCGAAGCGGTGGGACGCGAATGGGAAAGACGTTCAGGCGATAGAAGAGATCTTGACGGAACCGGCCCGAGGCGACAGCCTGGGCAAGGTCACGGTTGGTGGCGGCGACCACCCGAACGTCAACGTGGATCACCTCAGCCCCACCGACCCGTTCGAACTCCTGCTCCTGCAATACGCGAAGCAAGGCAACCTGCGCATCCGACGTCAGCTCGCCGACCTCGTCGAGGAACAGGGTGCTCTTGTCGGCCAACTCGAAGCGCCCGATCCGCCGTGCCTGCGCGCCCGTGAATGCTCCTCGCTCGTGGCCGAAGAGCTCGCTTTCGATGAGGTGGGCGGGAATCGCCCCGCAGCTCAGGCGGATCATGGGGCGCTGTCGTCGGGAGCTAAGCGCGTGCAGCGCGTCCGCGATCCGCTCCTTACCCGTGCCCGTCTCGCCAAGGAGGAGCACGGTTGAGTCAGTCGGTCCTACCTGTCGAACATCTTGAAGAACCCTCTGAATTGCCGAGCTCTCTCCCACAATCTCATCGAATCCCCGTTCGGTGCGGATCTCCTCCTGGAGGTAGTCATTCTCGATAGCGAGGCGACCCGTCACACGATCCACGTCGGAAAAGAGCCGGGCGGTCTTGATCGCTGTCGACGCTTGACTCGCGAACACCTCAAGCAATTGAAATGCCTCGGTGGTGAAGCGCAGCCGGCTGAAGACGCCGAGGACCCCGACGAGCTCATCACGGAAGACCAGCGGGTATCCCGCGAATGACTGCAGTCGCTCGTCGCGCACCCACGACTTGTTCTCGACCCGAGGGTCAGACGCTACGTCATCGGTCCAGAGTGCCCGACGCGTTTGGGCAATCTCCCCGATCTTGAGCGTACCAACCTCCATGCGATGGTGGCCGCCGTCGAGGCGTGTGGAGAGCCCCGCGCTCGCGGCGAGATGAAGCGAGAAGTCCCGTGGGGTGGACTCACCACCGGCGCCACGGCGGAGACACGTGACGCAACGGCCCGCACTCTCATGCAGCCAGATGCGGGCCAGCGCGACCTCGGCGGTGGTAACGAGGGCGCCCGTGATCGCCGTCAGCACCTCGCCGACATCGCGACTCACGGTCATTTGGGCGGTAATCTGCCGAAGCACTGCTAACGGCTCACTCAGTCTGGAACCGGGTAGTTCGGACATCATGGCCCTGCCGCCTTCCTGTTCAGAACGCTGACCGCCGCGGTAGACTCTTCACTGGGGGGCCTGCAATTGTCCTCCCATATCTGAGTCCGACCATGTGCTATGAGGCGGACGTCAATCGGCTCGTACCCCGCCCTATTCGAGCGAAGGGTACCGAATCGTCGAGACCCGCGCAAACCACTTCCTAGGTTGAACGCCCGGAAGGTCCGACCGGTCCAGGCGAGGATACCCGAACGCGAGTAAGTCCTTCGGATCTATCGGTTCTGGAGACGCCAGTTTCCCAAGCTGGACGCCACCGGTTTCGATTCGGTCGCCCACTCCAATAGACATCGAAAAGTTACGGCGCAAGCCGTAGCCCCTTTGATGGGACTGCCAGACTACCAAACTGGCAGTCAGCGACACAGGCCACTCGTCGTTGTGTGCAGACGTATGCCAGGCGACACGTCATCGCCGCTAATATCGTCACGGCATGCCCAGGTACTCGCCCGGCCGGGGCCTTGTGCCCGGCGGGGCCTAGGTTGCTGCCTAGCGCCTGGCGTCACGCTGGACGATGGTGCGTACGACCAAAGTCCAATGTCGCCCGCGATGGAGACTCGCTAGGACGCCTTGTGGATTGATGGTATGAGAATATTTCTTGCCGGCGCCTCCAGCGCGATTGGGCAGCGGCTGATTCCCCGATTGGTTCAGGCCGGGCACGTAGTCGGCGGCCTGACGCGCTCGTCCAGCAAAACGGAGTTACTGAGCCACCTTGGCGCCGAACCGATTCCTTGTGATGTCTTCGACCGGAAGGCACTTACCCAGGCGGTTCGTGACTTCAAACCGGACGTCGTGCTGAATGAGCTGACCGATCTGCCGGATGATGCGGCGCAGATCAGTGAACTCGCAAATCTGAACGCTCGCATCCGAACCGAGGGAACCCGAACCCGGAATCTGATCGAGGCCGCGCAGCGGAGCGGCTCGCCGAAGATCCTGGCTCAAAGCGTCGCCTGGCAATTACCTGATGGGCCCGATGCCCAAGCTGTCGCAGAACTGGAGCGTTCCGTTCTCGCCGAGGGCGGCGTTGTGCTGCGGTATGGACAGCTCTACGGGCACGGCACCTATAACGAGCAACAGCCACCCGAGGAACCTCGAGTTCACATCGACCGAGCTGCCGAACGAACGGTGGAGGCGCTGGGCGAGCCAACGGGCGTCGTCGTTTTCGACGACTAGCTGATCCTCTTCGATCTGACATAGGAGATCAGGCGTGGCGTCGGGTGGTACCGGGCGGCGCCAATATAGGTCTCTGCCACGGTCCCGACAAGAAGCCAGACCGTCGCCAAGCCAGATATTGGTAGGCCACAGCCACGGTGGCCTGATCGACCATGGGTGACGGCTGTAACGCCGCGTCACGCGTACGCAACTGAATCATCATCCCACCCTCTCGGGGACTCTAGTAGCCTACTCGACACGGAAGGCAGAAGCATGTACTCGGGATGAGTTCTCGCGCCCGGTCACACCAGTCGATGAAGGCGCCGATGTAGGAGGCAACCCCCACGACTACCAACGCGCGCGCCGGACCTTGAGGCCCGAGGAGAGCGCGAGGACATGCATGACGTCCTTCACGCTACGGTAGTCCACCAACCGGCCCTCCTCCAGCGCCGCGAGCCCTACGACTCCGTTCTGAGCGCGCTTCTCACACGCCTGCCACAACGAATGCTCATCACGAGCATGGATACCGGTCTTGTTGTCATTGCCTAGCTGTCTCCAAAGGCCGAACGCTCGTTCCCCACCCCACCCTCCCTCGCCCCGCAACCGAGGGAACGAACGTAACGGCCTCTGTCGATCCGAAACGACGTCCGCGAGCCGCGGCATGAGCCTTCAGCGTATCGGACAGCGACGAGGCGGAAGACGACAGCTGGTGGCCGAACGCGATATGTCGCGCGTGACGCGAAATATCCCGTCCCGCCCCTGTCTGGGGACGCCCACCCGCACGAAAATCCAGGGCTTGGCCGAGCGACTCCGCTGGCAGCGAACTTGCTCTTCCGGTACGCATGATGTGTGCTCACGATTGGCCCTGCGCCCCCTTGGGCTCCGACCGAAAAGGGGCTTTCTGTCGACTACCCTCTTGATTGCAAGGAGAAAAACAATGCAAGCAAGACTGGAAGCACAACTTAGGACAAGCTCAACACCAATGTTGGCGCTGGCATTTCTCATAACCAGCACCCTGATCCCAACCAGCACGCTGATGGCGCAGACGGCTGTCACGCCGCCGATGGCCCAGGAGACTATCACACCGCTCTTAACGAAAGATCTAGCAGGATACCCCGGCCAGCAACTTCTCATGTACACCGTAGACTTTCCTCCGGGCTTTTCGAGCCCTATCCACCGGCACAATGCGCAAGTGTGTGTTTACGTGCTGGAGGGCTCCGTCGTGATGCAGGTGAGAGGAGGGAAAGAACTCACACTGCGGCCAGGCCAGAGCTTTTATGAAGATCCTAACGATATTCACGTCGTGAGCCGGAACGCAAGTAGTACAGACTCAGCAAAATTCATTGTGTTCCTGATCAACAAGAAAGGCGCTCAGCTGGTGATACCAGCAAAGTAAACCAACAATTGCGAGCAGTTCTATGCGCGCAACAACTCAATCTAGGGAACATATATGAGCACGATCACAGTGACGGCTTCGAAATTCCCGGGCTACGCGACCCTGTTGCTAAGAATTGGACTCGGCGTTGGTTTCTTGTCGGCCGTAGCCGACCGACTCGGTCTGTGGGGAGAGTTCGGGCAGCCGAATGTCGAATGGGGAAACTTCTCACGGTTCTTGGAATACACCCACACCCTCAATTGGTATTTGCCGGCGGGAATGATTCCGCCGCTGGGGGTCATCGCCACGGGCACTGAAATTCTCTTCGGTCTTCTTCTCCTCGTCGGCTGGCACACACGCGCCGCCGCGCTGTTAAGTGGACTTCTTCTACTGACGTTCGGGGTGGCAATGGCGCTTGCATTGGGAGTCAAGGCGCCCCTGAATTTTGCCGTCCTCACGGGGATAGGAGGGGCCTTTCTTCTCGCACATTGCGAAAGCTTCCGATTCAGCGTGGATGAGTTGCTCTCCCGTCGAAAAAGGCCCAGTTGACGGAACCGTCGTTCCCAGCCCCTCTGCCCTCGCCCCGGCACAGCGCGCATACCCCGAGCCCGCGCGGCCCTCTCAGGAACCCAGATCAACAGCGTATCGGCCAGCGACGAGGCGGAAGACGACAGCTGGTGGCCGAACGCGATATGTCGCGCGTGGCGCGAGATATCCCGTCCCGCCCCTGTCTGGGGACGCCCACCCGCACGAAACTCCGGGGACTTGGCCCGAGCGACTCCGCTGGCAGCGATCTTGCTCTTCCGGTACGCATGATGTGCGCTCACGATTGGCCCCTTGCCGACGGGTCGGATATAGAGGTGCCGTTCCTGGCGTCGGATGACAGCAGCTACGTCACGGGTATCGAGTTGTTCGTCGATGGCGGAATGGATCCGATTCGCACCGGACCGGACACAAACTTTGAGGCCATCGTCACGAGGCGAGGCCCAGGAGAATGATATGAGAGTATTTCTTGCCGGCGCCTCCGGCGTGATTGGGCAGCGGCTGATTCCCCGGTTGGTTCAGGCCGGGCACGTCGTCGGCGGTATGACGCGCTCGCCCGGCAAGACGGAGTTACTCAGCCAACTCGGTGCCGAACCGATTCTTTGTGATGTCTTCGACCGCAAGGCACTCGTCCAGGCGGTTCGCGACTTCAAACCGGACGTCATCCTGAACGAGCTGACCGATCTGCCGGATGATGTGGCGAAGATCGGCGAGCACGCAAGTCTGAACGCTCGCATCCGAACCGAGGGAAACCAGAATCTGATCGAGGCCGCGCGGCAGAGCGGGTCGCCCGCGCGCCGAGAATCCTGGCTCAAAGCGTCGCCTGGCAATTGCCTGATGGGCCCGATGCCCGGGCTGTCGCAGAACTGGAGCGTTCCGTTCTCGCCGAGGGCGGCGTCGTGCTGCGCTATGGACAGTTCTACGGGCCCGGCACCTATAACGAGCAGCAACTACCCGCGGAACCTCGGGTTCAAATCGACCGAGCTGCCGAACGAACGGTGGAGGCGCTGGGCGAGCCAACGGGCGTCGTCGTCATTAGCGAACAACCTATGACGAGGTCAAAACCAATGTTGGTGCTGGCATTTCTGATGACCAGCACCCTGATCATAGCCAGCACCCTGATGGCGCAGAAGGCTGCCACGCAGCCGACGGCGAAGGAGACTATCACGGAGCTCATGACGAAAGATCTTGCAGGGGATCCCGGCAAGGAAGTTCTGATGTACACCGTAGATTTTCCGCCGGGCTTTTCGAGCCCTGTCCACCGCCACAATGCGCAGGTGTCTGTTTACGTGCTGGAGGGCTCCGTCGTGATGCAGGTGAGAGGGGGAAAAGAAGTCACGCTGCGGCCAGGCGAGAGCTTTTATGAAGGTCCCGACGATATTCACGTCGTGAGCCGGAACGCAAGTAGTACAGAGTCAGCAAAATTCCTTGTGTTCATGATTCACAAGAAAGGCGCTCCGCTGGTGATACCAGCAACGTAAACCAACAATTCAGGAGGAAATACGTGCGCACGATTGCAGTAACGGGTTCGACATTCGCAAGCTACGCAACCCTATTGCTAAGAATTGGGATCGGCGCTGGTTTCTTGTCGGCCGTAGCCCATCGATTCGGTCTGTGGGGGGCCTTTGGGCTTTAGCACGTTGCCATTGCCCAACGAAAATCCCAAAAGAAGCGGGTTCCGCTCCGAAGGCACTCGTCGCGCCAGCGCCTCGAACACAAAGGCCCCGAGAACGAGGCCTGGGCGTTCGGCGGGTGGATCAGCTACAAGTCCGGCTGGCTCTTCGACGTGTTCGGGATCGGGGCCACCTTCTACGGCTCGGCGCCGCTCTACGCGCCGGACGACAAGGATGGGACGCTCCTCCTCAAGCCGGGACAGGAAGGGGACTCCGTCATCGGCGAGGCCTTCGCCGCAGTCCGGTACCAGGATTACCTGCTCGTGAAGGGCTACCGGCAGCTGGTCGACCAGCCCTACATCAACCCCATCGACAACCGGATGACCCCGAACACGTTCGAGGGCCTCACCGCCGGCGGCACGGTGCGCTTTCAGACGCTGGACAGTTCTGGGATGGAGGCCCCGGACGAGGATCGAGGGCACGCTGTCCTTCTCCACATTAAGGTCCCACCGGTTTGCAGCGGGCTGATTTGACCGAGCCAGCCCGAATCACGCTTGCTCCTCTCCAGGCAGTCCCAGCGGTTGCCATGTGGTTGCCATTCGGAGCGCATCTGCGACGGACCTCCGGGGCTCGCGGACACGGAGAACGCCTCTGAATGCCTCCGAATGCCTCTGAATGCCGGATGCCTGGACCAGTCAAGGCCGTGACATCTGCCCGATCCGCTTCGCGCCTCACGCTCGCAAAACCCAGGATTCATCGGCGCAAGCGCGAGATCGGTGGTGGCTCCATATCTGAAAGCGCTGCGCAGCCAAGCGCTATCTTGGTCGACCTTTCCCCTCGCACTCTTCCTTGATGCTGACCCGTGGGGACTCACCACTCCGTGTCGGGACCGGGTCCGCCTTCAGGCGCCGCCAGCTCTCCCACCGCTTCGGCCCTGGAACACGCCCAGCCGTCGCCGGACATCCTCCCGTTCCCCGCATCGTCCCGTTTCGTCGGAGCCATATCTTCGCCGTCTGCGCGGCATGATGGTTATCTCGGGGGATGTCGCAATCAACGGTCGAGCTTCCGGGAGCTCATGGAGCCTTCGCGCTTATCCCCCGTGGACGAAACGGCCCGACGCCTTCGGTTCGCGATAGCCCTCCCCTTTGCTCAAGATCCAGTACGTCGCTTCGGCCAGATGCCGGGCCACCGCCCCGATGGCCTTCGCGTGACCCTTGCGCCGGGCGAGCCGCTCGTAGAGGCGACTGACGTGGCGGTGCGGCGCGCGCCCGCGCGTGAGGCAGATCGCGTTCGCGGCCTCGACGAATGCCCACTTCAGGTAGCGATTGACGTCCGGGCGGGCCGGCCCGAAGCGGGTCTTCCCGCCGCTGGCGTGGACGCGCGGCGGCGTGCCCGCATAGCCGGCCAGCTTCTCGGCCGTGGCAAACCGCGTGACGTCGCCCACCTCGAGGGCGATCACGACCGCGAGCGTCAGCCCCACCCCCGGCAGGGTCAGCAGAATTGAATCGCCGGGGTCGGTTTGAACACGGCCTGGATCCGTTGCTCGAACCCGCGCACCTGACGGTCCAGCCCTCGACCTGCTCGAGCAGTTGCTGGGTCGCGTACGCCGTGTGGGGCGGCAGACCGATCGAGGCGCTGCCGCAGGAGCGCGCGGCCGCGCACGCCGAAAAGATCGCTCACCTCCAGGTCGTGGAGCGCGTACTTCGCCAAGGTGGCGTGAATCCGATTCTTGAGCTGCGTGCGCTGCCGAACCAGCACCATCCGGGTCCGAGGCAGGTCGCGCTGGTCCCGGAGCTCGCCGGGCGGAATCCAGACCGTGGGCAGCGTGCCCGCGCGCTGCAGTCGGTTGAACCCTCGGGCGTCGAGCTTGTCCGTCTTATTGATCTCCCCCATCATCAGCTTCGCCTTGCGGGCATGCACGAGCTTGGGCACGCAGCCCGCCGCCTCGATCTCGTCGACGATCCAGTACCAGTTGCCGATCGTCTCCACCGCGACCGGGGAACCCGTGCTCACACCGCTCGAGAAACTGCTGGAGCGCCCCGCGCTCATGCGGGATCCGTTGTTCCCGGACGAGCCCGCCGTCCGGCCGGGCCACCGAGGCCAGGGTGTAGCGCTTGTGCGCATCGAACGCGATATACTCCATCTGCTGCGCCTCCTCTCGCGGCTGACGCCGCCGAGTGTTCCCAACGCCCACGGTATCCTCACCGCGGGCGGAGGCGCAGCGCTTTCATCCCATCAACGGGATTCGCCACCCTTGCACCGCTCTGCCGATCCGCGGCGCAGTGTACCGGCGGGCCGCCTAGGGCGCGATTCGACCCGCCCGACCCTACCGCACCCCCTCCCGGCCATGGAGCCTCAGCGGCAGTCGGGGCCGGAAGCTGCCGCCTACGATGTCCTACGCGCGGTCCTCTTCGACCTGACGCAGGCCGAGCGCGCGCTCACGATCGATCCAGCAGACCTCCCCGGACGACGAGCGGCGCGCCACCTGGCGGCGATTCGGGCGGCGTGGGCACAGCTCGAGACGTTCCTGTAGGCGGCTGTTCCTGTAGGCGGCTGTTCCTGTAGCGCTGTTCCTGTGCGGCTTGACCGATCCCGCGGATCGATCTAGGCTGCAAATCAGTTGCAAGTGGTGCACATGGATCTTGTGCAGCATGAGGTGCGCCACTTCAGCCGATGCCAACGGTCACGTGACATGATGGCGATGCGCCTGCAGGCCGATTGCCGCACCCCTCGAGGGGGCCGACGGCGCTGCCCTGCGTGGTGGGCCCGCGGACTGTTCGGGTTGCTGGTCGTTCTCCTCCTGGCGGGCGGTGTGCCGGCGGTGCACGCCCACCAGGGTCCGGGTCTCTACGACGAGGAATGTCCGCTCGTATGGCTGGCATTGCCGAGACCCGGTGCCCCGGTCACCTCGGTGCCGACCGTGGGCCCCCCGGCGGGCGTCCCTGACCCCGTCTCCGTATTCGTCGTCACCGGCCCCGCTCCAGCCAGCCTCGCGTCGTTCGATCCCCGCGCGCCCCCGCTTCCAACGCTCTCCCCTATTCTCGCGCACTGACCGCGAGTGCCGGCGTGGCGTGACCCTCCCGGGTCACGAAGCCGGTTCCCTCTCATGAACAGGGAGCGTCGCCATGCGCGTGTTCGTGATGATCTGCCTCGTCCTGGGTCTGGGGCTTGTCGCCAGTCCGGCGTTGGCGCAGGAGGCGGAGGCCCTCCGCCAGGAGCTTGAGCAGCTCAAACAGCAGCTCCAGCTGATGCAGCAGCAGTACCAGAAGACGATTCAGGACATGACTGACCGGCTCCAGCGTCTCGAAGCGCAACCGGCGGTCCCGCCCCTGTCACCGGCGGCCGGCGCGCCGGCCGTTCCGGCCCCGGTCGCCACCAGCGCGCCGGCGACGGGACCGCGCCCCTCCTCTCAGATCTCCGCCCTGGATCTGGCTCGCCCACGGGAGCCGTTCGCGCTGTACGAACGGCGGGGGTCGGGCCAGCTCCTCTTCGACATGGGCGTGACCGGGGACTTCGCCGGCAGCCTCACCTCCAAGCGGGTCGAGCAAGCGCGGGTCGGTTCGCTTCGGGGTGAGGAGAACCGCGTCTTCCCCCGGGAAATCGAGGTGAGCTTCTTCGGCCAGATCGACCCCTATGCGCGCGCCGAGGTTCGAGTCGAGGCCGGCGACGAGCTCGAGGAGGACGGGAGCCGCTCGCTGAATCTCTCGCTCGCCGAGGCCAACTTGACCCTGATGGCCATCCCGTGGGGCTTCCAGCCGAAAGGCGGGCGGATGCGGCTCCGCTGGGGCTACCTCAACGAGTTCCACCAGCACGACCGCCCATTCATCGACAATCCGAACGTCTACGTTCGCTTCTTCGGGGAGGAGGGGCTCGTCGAGAACGGCGCCGAGCTCGCCTGGGTCGCGCCGACGCCCGTTTACCTCCAGGCCATCGCCGGCATTTTCGACGGCGACAACGACGTCGCCTTCGGCGGCGGGACCCTGCGGGATCCGCTCGTCACCGGCCGGCTGCGGACCTTCTTCGAGCTGACAGACACGCTCGCCATTCAGTTGGGGGTCTCGGGGATGACGGGGTTGACCACTGAGGACAAGCACGCCAGCTACGGTGGAATCGACGCCAAGTTCAAGTACACGCCCGAGAGCTGGCGCCATCCGCTACTCACGGGGGGCGGTGAGATCTTCTTCGCTCACCGGAACAACCCCGCGACGTCGGCCTCGACGGACGACGGCGGGGTGGCTGCGGCGCTCATGCGGAGACGCCTGCGCCAAGAACCGACGGAGCCGGCAGCGACGGAGTTCGAGGAGCGGGACGCCTACGGCTTCTATGTCTGGACTGAGGTCCAACCCTGGCAGCGATGGGTGTTGGGGGTTCGCTACGACTGGACTGAGGACCCGACGATGGCCGGCCATGAATGGGCGATCGGCCCCTACCTGAGCTTCTTCACGACGGAGTTCCTGCGCTTTCGACTGGGCTACAAGCATACCGATCGGTCCGGCTTCGGATCGCCCAGCTCGATCGACGAGCTCCTGTTCCAGGCGACGTTCATCCTGGGCGCTCACCCCGCCGACCTCTTTTAGGGAGACTGGCCATGCGACGACGCATCCCTGGACTGGCTCGACGCTGGGCTCTCGCCCTGGTCTGTGTCGGACTCGTCCTCGCCTCGACGACCGGCTCCGCTGCCCTCCCGGCGGCGGGCGCCGTCCGGATCCGGGTCGTGACCTCGACGACTGACCTCAAGGCGCTGACGGAAGCCGTCGGGGGCGATCGCGTGGAGGTGGACTCGCTCGCCCGCGGCAACCAGAACCCCCACGATCTGGAGATCCGCCCGGCGCAGATGGTCAAGCTCCGGCGCGCGGATCTCGTGGTGCTGAATGGCCTCGAGCTCGACGGCTGGGCCGAGGTGTCGATCCAGGGCGCCAACAATCCTCGGCTCATCCCCGGTGCACCCGGGCGCGTCGATGCGTCCGTCGGCATCCCGGTGCTCGAGGTCCCGACGGGCAAGGTCGATCGTTCCATGGGCGACGTCCATCCGGCCGGCAACCCGCACTACACCCTCGACCCGGGGATGGCCGCCGTCATCACCGGCAACATCGTGGAAGGGCTCGCGCGGGCCGCGCCGGAGCAGCGGGCGGTCTTCGAACAGGGCCGGCAGGTATTCCTCGCCAGCTAGAGCCCGCCATGGCGGAGTGGGCCCGGATCCTCGCGCCGTTCAAGGGGCGCCAAGGTCGTCGTGGACCACAGCCTCTGGAGCTATTTCTTTGCCCGCTATGGACTCGTGCTGGCCGGCACCGTCGAAGAACGGCCGGGCATTCCGCCTACGCCCGGCTCACCTGGTCCGGCTCGCGGCTCAGATGAAGGCGGACGGGGTCAAAGCCCTGATCCTCGAGCCCTGGGGCGACCGCAAACTCGCCGAGACGTCTGGCCACCGAGACGGGGGCGCCGGGTTGTGATCCTCGCCCCGGCGCCTGGCGCGGTGAAGGGCACCGAGACGTATCTCGACTGGATGGCCTACAACGTGCACACCCTGGCCCAGGCCCTCCGGTAGCGGAGCGCCGTCCACCATGGCCAGCGACCTGTTGCGCTGATGTGGGCGCCCTTCCTGATGTGTCTGGTCCTGACCGGCATCCACGCGTACCTCGGGATCCACGTCATCGCCCGGGAGGTCGTGTTCGTCGATATCGCGCTCGCCCAGATCGCCGCCCTGGGTGCGGCCGCCGCGTTCCTGGTCGGCTTCGAGCCCGACGACCCGGGATCGTACTGGTTCGGCCTCGCCGCGACCATCCTCGGGGCGCTCGTCCTGGCCCTGACGCGGAGCCGGAAGCGCCATGTGTCCCAGGAGGCGGTGATTGGCGTCGTGTACGCGGTCTCGTCGGCGGCCGCCGTGCTGCTCGCCGATCGCTCCCCCCACGGCGCCGAGCATCTCCGGACGATGCTGGTCGGCAGCATCCTGGCGGTCCGGTGGCCCGACGTGGTCAGGGTCGCGGCGCTCTACGCGGCCGTGGGCCTCTTCCACTGGCTGTGCCGCCGTCCCTTCTTCCTGATCTCGTTCGACCCCGGCCGCCGCCTACCGCGAGGGCTGGCGGGTCCGCTTGTGGGACTTTCTCTTCTACGCCTCGTTCGGCGTGGTTGTGGCCAGCTCCGTCCGCGTCGCCGGCGTTCTTCTGGTCTTCTCGTACCTCATCGTCCGGCCCTGGCGGGGATCGCGGTGGGCGGCACCGTGCTCGACTCGCCTCCTGGTTGGGTGGGCCTTTGGCACCGCCGTGAGCCTGGTCGGGCATGCTCGCCTCGGCCCTGCTTGACCTACCCACCGGGGCCACGGTCGCGTGCGTGTTCGGGCTCCTTCTGCTCTTGTGGTATGCGGCCGTGCGTGTGCTGTCGCACGGGAGGGTTCCGATGTGAGCTACCCCGATATCGGCGCGGCTTTGACTGCGACGCCAGCAATAGACTGAAAGGAGCACCGGCCAGCCAAACAGCAGGACAAGCTCCAGGGTCCTGGACGGGGCACTCGGCGATGAAATGGAACAGTTCGTTAGTCGTAGTCGATCCACGACAGCAGCAAGAGCCCGACGAGCAAGTATAGCGCGACGCCGATGCCTACCCAGCAATACCATATTGACCCCTCCTGCCAGCCACGCAGTAAACCCCCGCTTCCCCGTAGAGCGGTCCCCGGTGCCGCTAGGCCAAGGGCCGTGACTGTAATTAGCGCCGTCTCCCGCCATGCGGGACATGGCAACTGCGGTTCGCTTCATCGGATCGACCAAGTAGATCGCTACGCCAACTCGGTGGTGGAGGGAGTGAGCCGTTACCCGAGCCGGTTCGGGCGAGGGTGCTGCCCGGACTGAGCTGCGACTGTCGCAATGCTGAGGATACCAGTGATGGCGATAAGCAACCCGGCGCTTGCCCACCTCAGCAAGCAAAGAAGCCTGTCCGTACATTCCGCTCAGTTCAAGAGTGATGGGCGGTACCTCGGACACCTTGCCAACCCGTCTTCCGAGGCGGAAACCGCGTCGAAACAGGCTTGTCCCTTCCGCTTAACCCATCCAGGTGTCGGGAGGACTGGCTGCGGCCGTTCGTCCTTGGCTCCGAAGGACACCCCGCGTGGACCAACGTGTTCCGTGTGGAGTTTCAAACGCAAGGCCGAGGAAGATCGAGGCGAACCGCACTGACCGGCCGACCGGCGACTTGAGCGTGGCGGGTACACCCCGCAGGCCGGAAGGATCTTACGCCGCCTGGCGAGTGTAGCGATGATGGAGGCCGCCGACCATGGGCGTCTCGACGATCCTGCCTTGGTCGAGGCGCTCCGTCAGTCTCGGCTCCGGGGAGTCCTTCTCCAGTGAGAGGTGGGTCCGGGCCCCGTGGTAGTAGATGAGGTACGCGCTCAGCAGGCGGCGCAGATGGGTTTCGTTCAGCACCACGAGGTGAGTAGCGCGGGGGAGTTGCACCCCCGCGCTCTCCCAGAACCGTACGTGAGCCTCTCGGCTCATACGGCTCCCATCAACCAACCGTCGGCCTCACCCCGAGGCATACGGCTTTGCCCCGTACCACCGGCTCCTCCTGCTGCCAGTTGGCCAGCGTCCGGTGCTGGTTGACGTGCCCCCTTCGCTCCACCGACTTTCGTCGGCTTCCTCGCTACTACGAGGCACTCCGCCCCTGTGCCCCGCCTCGGTACGTCCCCTCTCGAAAGGTCCACTCCCTTGAGGGGTTCCCTTTGCATCGGGACGACAGGTTCCCACGTTCCGCAGAAGAGCCAGAGTCAGGCTCACGCCGCCTTCATGCCGGACACCACCCAGGTCGTCAGCAGGGCCCCGCCTGGGCTCCTCCCGGGCTAACCACGGATCCCGGTTTCGGTGTCGTCGATGTGCTTTTCGACACGTCATCAGCGGTTCACTCGCGTTCGTCTTCCTGACCCATACCTGACGCGCTCTAGCGCGCCTTTTCCTCACCGTTCACCACGCTGGCTCTTGACCAACGCAGCGTGAGGGGGTTTGGAGCCTGGTCCTGCACCCCGACTCCGAGGGGCCGGCCCTCATCTCTTCCGCAGCATTGCCTCCCTTCTCGGTTCGGCATTCGTGGCACACCGTGGTCGAGGCACTCGCGGCGGAGGGTGCCGATGAGCCGTTCCACGTAGGGATTCTGCCAAGGCGACCGCGGCGCCGTCTTGACTTCGCGGATCCCCAGGGCCTGGACTCGGCGAGAGAACACCACCCCGTAGACCGCATCGCGGTCGCGCAGCAGGTAGCTTGGCGCAGGCTCCCAGGGGAACGCCTCCACGAGCTGCTGGCCTGTCCACTGGGCCGTGGGGGCGTCGGTCACATTGAAATGGACGACGCGTCGCCGATGATGCGCCAGGACCACGAAGACGAACAAGACCTTGAACGTCATCGTGGGCACGGTGAAGAAGTCGACGGAGACGAGGGTCTGGACGTGATTGGTCGAGGAAGGTACGCCAGGTCTGCGACGGGGGCTTCCGCGGGCGCATCACGTACTTGGACACTGTCGCCTGCGAAATCTCGATGCCCAACTTCTGCAGTTCCCCGTGAATCCGCGGCGCGCCCCACAGGGGGTTCGCCTCGGACATCCGGTGAATGAGAGCTCGGACGTCCGAGGCAACCGCCGGGCGGCCGGGCCCGCGCCGCCGGCTCTTCCAGGTCCAGAGGAGCTTGAAGCCAGCCCGATGCCAGCGGAGGACCGTCTCGGGCTGGACGATGGCGACGACCTCCGCCCAGCCGCGCCACAGGCGGGAGAGCAGGACCCAGAACAGGCGGTCGGAGGGGCGTAGGCGTGGGCGCGGCGCGGTGCGTTGGAGGACGGCCAGCTGATGCCGCAACGCGACGTTCTCGAGCACCAAGGCGCGGTGGGGCCTGATCCCACAGAGGAGCCCGGTGAGGATGAGGGTAAGCATGGCGGCCATCATCCAGCAGGCTGAGCGGAAGTTCAATCTTGGCGAGGCGGATGGAGTAAATAGAAGGCACACCCGCACTCACATGTTCTGGCGCATGGTCGGGTACACACAACGCCTCCCTCGGGTGCCGTTGCGCCTCCCACACGAGCCTCGACGGCACGGATGGTAGACTCGACGCCCCCTGCGAGGCGGTCAGGTCGGCACCGGCGCTCCAGAGGTTCACGCGGGCGAGACGGACGCGCCCAACCAGTCGATCAGTCACCTGATCAGCCGAGGGCCACGCATCGGACGGTCGGGAGACCCTTGGTCAGGAGCGTGAAGCTCGCCCCGCCGTCGGGGGACGCGTACACGCGGCCGTCTCCGGTGCCGACCACCACGGTCGCCCCTCGGGCGGCCAGGCAGTGCGTGTCGACGTTGTCGCCGAGCCACTCGGGGAGTCCCTGGCGGCAGCGCTCGAACTCGCCCTGGCCGTCGGCCCGGGTGCGGTAGAGGGCGGCTCGCCGGCCACCAGGCCCGGTGGAGGCCGAGACCAGGACGACCTCGCCGGCGACGGCAACCGCCCGCAGGTAGCGCGCGTGGAGGCCGTCGGTCAGAATCCGCCAGCTCTCGCCGCTGTCGGCGCTTATCGCCAGCCCGACTGCGCTCGCCGCGAATACGCGGCCCGAGACGGTGGGGTGAGCCAGAACCTGGTGGACGTCGGTCTCGATGTCGAGCGTCGGGCGCCACGAGCGGCCGCCGTCGGTCGAACGCACCACGCCCCCGACATGGACGTTCACGTAGATCGCGCCCGAGAGGTCTGCGGCCATCGAGCGGGCGTCGGGCGGGTCCCCCCACGGCGTGTACCACGCCTCGCGACCCTCCACTGTCTCGAAGGCGTCGAACCGGACGAGCGCGCCCGCCTCGACCCGGAAGAGGTGGGCGCCGGTCGTCCCGACCAAGAGCCCCGCCGCCGTCGGCGCGAGGCAGGTGGCGGGGGCTCGGGGACCGCGGCGACCTCGTCCCACGGCCCATCGGCGTCACGGTGGACGATCGTCTGCCCGTCGACGATCGCCCACCAGTGGCCGGCCGCGGTCGCGAGGGCGGTCACCTCGGAACCAGCCAGATCACTCCGATGCAGTGCCCCCAACTCGTGAAACCCTTCGCTCGTCCCGATCAGCACGCGCTCCTGCTGGCCCATCGCCATCCTCCTGCGCCGCCGTATAGTGTACGCTCGGGGCTGCGGCCGGAGCGCTCACCGCCTGAGCGTTCCGTCGCTCGACTCCCGCCTGTCCTTAGACCGTCACGCATCGCACGAGGTCTCGGGCGACGAAGATCCCGGGCCGCCCCCCCCATCCGTGCTCGTGGGCGACGGCCCGCGCCGCGGCCACCATCGCCTCGGGCGTCTCCCCGCTCAACGGGAGCAGCACCGGCACCACCCCCCGGACGAGCGCCAGCTGGCGGTACGTCTCGGGTCGTGGCGTGACGGCGAGGATCGGCTGCCGCGGCCGGTACTTCGCCGCCAAGCGCGCGGTCTCCCCGTCGCGGGTGATCGTGGCGATCACGTCCACGTCCAAGCGCGCCGCCAGCCGGCACGCGGCCTCCACCACGGCCTCGTGCTCGTTCCGAGGGGGGCCCGTGGCGTCGTCCGACCCGCTGGCCCTCCGGAGCCCGGCACGGTCGGTGTCCGCCGCGATCGCCGCCATCGTCTGGACGGCGCGCACGGCGTGGCGCCCCACCGCCGTCTCCTCTGAGAGCATGACGGCGTCGCTACCGTCCACGATCGCGTTGGCCACATCCGCCACCTCGGCGCGCGTGGGCGTCGGGGACCCGACCATCGAGTAGAGCATCTGCGTCGCAGTGATGACCGGCTTGGCCCGCCGGTTGGCTTCGGCGATCACGGCCTTCTGGACGATCGGCACGTGCGTGAAGGCGGTCTCGATGCTGAGGTCGCCGCGGGCCACCATGACCCCATCGGCCTCGTCGAGGATCTCGTCGAGATGGTCCAGCGCCGCCCGGGTCTCGATCTTGGCGATGACCGGCGCGCCGCCGCCGAGCCCCGCCATCGCGTGCTTGGCCGTCCGGACGTCCTCGGCGGTCCGGACAAACGACAGCCCCACGTAGTCCACCCCGTGCTGCAGTCCAAATCCGAGATCCCGGAGATCCTTCTCGCCAAGAATCGGGAGGCCGGGGAGGCCCGACGGGACGTTCACCCCCTTGCGCGACGAGAGTGTACCCCCGGTGACTACCGTGCACCGGATCTCGGACCCCTCGATCTCCCGGACGCGGAGCTCGACGGTGCCGTCGGCCAGGAGGAGCCGGTCCTCGGGGGCGACCGCCTCCGGCAGGCCGGCATACGACACGGACACCGCCTCGGAGCTGCCCTGGATCGCTCGAGTCGTCAGGGTGAATGGCGCCCCGGCGCGGAGCTCCGCCGTCCCGTCCGCGAACGCGCCGATCCGGACCTTGGGGCCGGAGAGATCCTGGAGGATCGCGACCGGGACCGCCAACGTCTCGGCGAGGCGCCGGAGCCGCTGAATGGTCTCCAGGTGCTCCTCCGGGGTCCCGTGCGAGAAGTTGAGCCGGGCCACGTCCATCCCCGCCTGGAGAAGCGCCCTCAAGGCCTCCTCGGTGGAGGTGGCGGGGCCAATCGTGGCGACGATCTTCGTCTGCCGGTCTCGATCTTCGGCGAGACGCTTCACGCGCGGCACGACGTCTGGGGAGGACACTCGCGCTGGCCGCCGAGCGCCTCGACAGGGAACCCGCGCGCCGTCCAGATCTGGTAGCCGCCAGCGAGCGGCCGGATCCGCGTCCCCCCCTGCTTCCTCAGAAGGAGCTCCACCCGAGCGCTCGTGGCCTCATTCGGTCACGTACAGTACAGCACGACGTCTCGATCCCGCGGGATCGTCGCCGCCGCCGGCTCGAGCTCGCTGGGCTCCAGGTGCACGGCCTCGGGAATCCCCGTCGGCTCCGCCTGCACATCGATTCGGTGCCGGAGGTCGACGACGAACATCGCTTCACCCTGGTCCAGTTTGGCCTTCAGCTCGTCGGGCGTGATCCGGGCGATTCGCAGGTGCCGCAGAAACCCTTGCCGTCGCACAATCTTGACGGCCAGGTACACGGCGAACGCCCCCACCAGGACGAGGAGCGCGCCCCCGCCGAGCTCCTCTGCCAGCGCGTCACCTCGCTTGCCTTGTTCACGACTCTTCGGCACACTTGCGGCCGACAACCGCGGAAGCGAAAAGCCTGTCTTCCTACGACCAGCGACGGCGAGATCGCCGACCGCAGCTCGTGTCAACGGCTACCGACCGGGATGCGCATCCCTGTCTATCTCCCTCGGATAGTCGGGCTGCTTGTAGCCTCGGCCCGCTACGGCCTGACAGACCCCCGCGTTGACGGCTCCCCCGTTGGCCACGACCGCATCCAGGGTCTCCTGCGACACCCCCGCCTGCCTCGCCCCCGCGAGGCGTGAATAGCTTCAGGGTTCGCAGGTCCGCGTGAGTGTGACCGCCAAGCCGATGAACATCTTCTCCCGTGAGCTCAGGAGATCGGTGGCGTGAACGGCTTGGTAGAACTCCTGAAATTGCTCTCTGGCCTTGGACATGTTGTTCAGCCTCCCAGGCCACGGTACGCTCGGCGGATCGTCCAGTTCAAGCGCAGCCGCAGGTGCCTTTGCGCGAGTGCTCCACGCGGCGGACCATCCATGCTCAAACCCGCGGGGCGACCGCCGGCCCCGCAGGTCGAGCAGGGGCTTCGGTCCTTAACCGAAACGGAGCACGGGGGGCACGCCGGCAGGCACAACACTCGCTCATGAAGGCTGATGGATGCAATGTGTACCTCGACGAGGACGCGCTTGAGACCATCGGTCACGACCCGCGGGGAGACCGCGACGCAGGGACCGCTACGGACCTGCGGAGGGTGTGGGCTCCACTACCCTGAGGCGTCGCAAGTTCCCTCGACGCGCGCCGTAGAATACAGGCGTGACTCGACGCCTCGTCTTCCTCACCGGGGTCCTGCTCGTCGCGACCACGAGCGTGGCAGTCGGTTTCCGTGCCGCTCCACAAAGCTCATCCGTCCTCGCCGCCCATGTGTTCGCCCTCACCGCGCCCGAGATGGAGGGCCGCGCGGCCGGTACCGTCGGGGCGGAGCGGGCGGCGCGCTACATCGTCGACCACTTCCTCGCGGCCGGTCTCAGCCCCGGGGGCGAGCGCGGGGGGTTCCTGCAGGGCTTCGTCATCGGCTCGGCGGTCCGTCTCGGGCCCGGCAGCGCGCTCACGCGGCTTGGGACGGGTCCGGCCCGCTTCGAGGCCGGGCGGGATTGGATGCCGCACGGCGGGTCGCGGCGCGGAACAGTGAAGGGCGAGCTCGTGTTCGCAGGGTCCGGTAACTCAGCGTCGGGACACGACGACTATGCGGGGCTGGAGGTGACCGGGCGGGTCGTCCTGGTCCTCGATGACAACCCGCCGCACTGGTCGGGCCCGTCCCCGTCGCGTCTCGACAAGCTCATCGCGGCCCGCCGGCGGGGCGCGGTCGCCTTGCTCATCGCGGGCGATGGACTGCCGACGCTGGAGGCGACCAGCGCGCCGGTCAACCTGGTCTCGGGCACGCTGACCGCGGCCACCACCGATGCCCTGCTTGCCCCGAGCGGGCTGACGCGAGCCGCGCTCGCGCGGCACGTGGCGGCGTCGCGGCCCCCCGCATCGCTGACCACCGGCGTCGAGGTGGAGCTCCGCGTCGATCTCCAGGCCGAGGAGGTTCGGACGACGAACGTGATTGGCGTCGTCTCCGGCCACGATCCGACGCGGGCCTCGGAGGCCATCGTGATGGGGGCGCACTACGACCACCTTGGACGCTCGGGCACCACCGTGTACTCGGGAGCGGATGACAACGCCTCCGGCACCGCCGTCGTGCTGGAGCTGGCCCGAGTGTTCGCGGCGGCCGGCGGGACGGCGCGCACGCTGGTGTTCGTCCTGTTCTCGGGCGAGGAGATCGGGCTCCTGGGCTCCCGCCACTACGTCCGGAACCCCGCCGTCCCCATCCAGCGAACTGTGGCCATGATCAACTTCGACATGGTCGGGCGCCTCGGGGACCGGCCGCTGGGCGTCGGGGGCGTGGCGACCGGAGGCGGGCTCAAGGCCGTGGTGGACGACGTGGGCCGGCAGCTGGGTCTCGCCCTCGCCGACCGCGAGGCGCCGGGCGGCGCCTCCGATCACGCGCCCTTCTACGGCGCGGGAGTGCCCGTGCTCTTCTTTCACACGGGCGTGCATGCCGACTACCACCGTCCGACCGATACCGCCGACAAGATCGACGCCGACGGGCTGGCGCGGGTGGCAGCCGTCGCCGCGCGCGTGATCGAGCACGTAGCCGACCGCCCGCGGCCGACCTACGTAGCTGTGCCCGCCCCGCCGCCCCGCTCGTCGGGCGCTCCCACCCCGCGCGGCGTGGCCTTCCTCGGCGTGTCCCCGGCGCGCGCCGGGCTCTCGGACGGCGTGCGGCTCGGAGCGGTCGTGCCCGACGGGGCCGCCGCCCGGGCCGGGATGCGCGAGGGCGACATCATCGTCCGCCTCGGCGAGGCGCCCGTGCAGAGCTTCGAGGAGCTCAGGGCCGCGCTCCAGGTCCGGCGGCCGGGCGACCGCGTCCTGGTGGTCTATCTCCGCGACGGGGAGGACCGCACCGCGCAGGCTGTGCTCGGGGAGCGGCCGTAGTTCGCCGGGCCGGCGGCTCGTCAGTCGTTCTGGACCGGCAGATCGAGCTGGCCGGCTACGGGCCGGTTCTGGTGCGTCGGACACGCCGCCCCCGGCCTCAGCCCTCGGTCATAGTCTAGCGGCCGGATCCGATGATCGGCTCCCTGTTTCGCCGGGCCAGTCTGTCGGCAGCATGATCCCCGGGTCTCGGACAGGCAGTCGGTCGCTGTCCCTTCCACTTACTCCCTCCGCCGCGTACCATTGCCCGTCCGGCCGGGCTCCTGGGATGATGGCGGCCATGCTCATCCTCGTCCTCACCGGCCTCCTCCGCGGAGTCCGAACGCATCGCGCCCTGGTGCTCGAGAACCTCGCCTTGCGCCATCAACTGGGCGTGCTCCAACGCACCGCGCCACGCCCACGCCTGCGCGCTCCGACCGAGTGTTCTGGGTCCTGCTCGCCCGCCTGTGGCACGGCTGGGCGGAGGTCGTCGCCATCGTCCAACCCGAGACCGTCATCCGCTGGCAGCGCGCCGGCTTCCGGCTCGTCTGGCCCTGGAAGAGCCGGCGGCACGGGCCCGGCCGCCCGGCGGTCGCTCCGGAGGTCCGCGCGCTCATCCGCCGCATGGCTCAGACCAACCCCCGGTGGGGCGCGCCGCGGATTCACGGCGAACTCCTGACATTGGGCCTCGCGATCTCGCCGGCCACGGTCTCCAAGTACCTGGTCCGCCGACGGATGCCGCCCTCGCAGACCTGGCGAACGTTTCTCGCCAACCACGTGGGGACACTCGTCTCCACGGACTTCTTCCCCGTGCCCACGCTGCTCTTCACGGTCGTATTCGTCTTCGTCGTCATGGCGCACCATCGGCGGCGCGTGGTTCATGTCACCGTCACTGAGACCCCGACGGCCCAGTGGACGGCCCAGCCGCTCCTCGAGGCCTTCCCGTGGGACACCGCACCCCGATACGTGCTCCGCGAACGCGATGCGGTGTACGGGGCGGTGTTCTCACGCCCGCTTCGATGCCTGGGGATTCAGGAGGTCACGATCGCCCCGAGGTCCCCATGGCAGAATCCCTACGGGGAACGTTTCAGCGGAACCCTCCGCCGCGAATGCCTCGACCACGTGGTGGTGCTGCGCCACGCCCACCTGCGCCGCGTGTTGCGCGCCGATCTCGCGTACGACCACGAGGCCCGGACTCCCCGGTCCCTCGGCAAGGACGCCCCGGAGCCCAGATCGGTGGAGCGTCCCGACCGGGGCCGCATCGTCGCGACGCCCAGGGTCGGCGGCCTCCATCATCGGTACACCCGCCTGGCCGCATCGTCTCCGGCCGGTGGCGGCCCCAGCGATGCTGACGTCGATGGCGACCGGGTTCCCCTCCCGACCAGCGTCTCCCTCCCCTCCTGCCAGCCGGGTGTCGGGCTCACGGTCCTTGGCAACATTCTGCTCGCGATCAGTGTCCTCGCCGGGTAAAGGGCGACCGCCCGACCGCCAACCACCCATTTTCCCTCTCAGGAGCAGCCGGGATGGATAAACCGAAGGGACAGTAGGCAAGTGGTTGATCGATCGGCTCTGATCATGCCGCGGTCGAATTAAAGAGCCGCAGGTTTTGATGTCTCCATGGCATCGACCCACGAGACAATTCCACGGCCACCGTCAGATCACCTTCGGTACACGCTGACCAGCCCTCCCATGGCCGCTGGGAGGGAGGCGGGCCACCGCCCGCGCGCCTGACTACCTGTCCCTTCTTTTCCATCTGTCCGCCTCGTCAACATTGAAGTTCCAGCGGGCCCGATGGATGATGGCCGCCATGCTCACCCTCATCCTCACCGGCCTCCTCCGCGGGGTCCGGACCCAGCACGCTCTTGTGCTCGAGAACCTCGCGCTGCGCCATCAGTTGGCCGTCCTCCAACTCACCGCGCCGCGCCCACGTCTGCGGGTAGGGTCGAGGGCTGGCGCGGTATGCAAAGCACCCGTCTCCAGCCCCCGCCCGTTCGGTAGGGTCGAGGACTGGTGCGGTATCGATAGGCTCCCCTTGGCTGTGTCCGCCGTTTCCAGCTCCGTGCCCGTTTAGGTTCGCCATAGACCCGTTCCCAGCCCCCGCCTCGTCAAACCCGGCGTGCTGATTTCCAGCACCGGGCTTTCCTGCTCGCTTCGCGCCATGGGTTATGTGACTTATCGACTGGGCGTGCTTTCAAACGCGGACCAAACGCCTCACCGCATAGTCTGCGAACAGACGCAGGGTCTCGTAGATCCACGCCGTACTCCACCGTTTCCAGCCGAAGCCGGAGCGTTTCCTCGCCCGCATCATGTGGCGCCGGACCTTCCGCTCAACCCAGTCCTTTACGAAGCGAAAGCACCGCGCCGCGTGCCCGATCCGGAAGTAATTGACCCAGCCTCTCACAATCGGATTGATCTCCTCGATCATCCGCCCGATCGGCTGAGACTGATGGCGCCGGAACACCTCCTTGAGCTTCTGCACCAGCGCCCGCCGCCTTCTCTGCTGCGGCGTGTACTGCGGCCTCCAGACGCCCCGCAACGAGCGGACCAACCGGAAGTCGAAGCCTAGGAAGCCAAACGCCTCTCCCTTCGTCAGGTCCACGATTTGGCTCTTCGCCTCGTTCAGTCGCAGATCAAGCTTGGCGAACTCCTCCCGCAGCCGCCGGTCCACCGCCTTCAGCAACCAGTCATGACGACGGTAGCCATCCACGAGGATCACCAGATCGTCGGCGTAGCGTGCATACTCCACGTACGTGAACCGACCATTGCGTGTGACCTCCTGAGCCTTTTCCAGCATCGCATCCACCTCGTTCAGATAGATGTTGCTGAGCAAGGGAGAAATCACCCCGCCCTGCGGCACCCCTCGTTTCCCGGATGCTTTGACCATCAGCTTGAGCAGGTGCAGGATCTCCGCATCCCGGACCCGGCGCGCTACCTTCCCGAGCAGCAGGTCATGCCGTACGGTCCCAAAATAGTTCGCCAGGTCCAGGTCGATCACCCGCGTCCTGTTCTTCACGATGGCCTCGGCCACCCTCGCTACCGCCCCCTGCGCCGACCGCTGAGGGCGATACCCGTACGAACCGTCGTGAAAATCCGCCTCGAAGATCGGCTCCACGATGCACTTGAGCGCCCCCTGAACCACGCGATCTCGTATGGCCGGGATCCCTAACACGCGGACATTCGTCCCGTCGTCCTTCGGAATCTTGACCCGCCGGTTTCGCAGCGGCCAGTAGGTGCGGGCGACCAGCTCGTCCCGCAGTCGCGCCAGAAACGCGTCCACTCCGGCCGCCTCGATCGCCTCGAACGTGACGCCGTCAATCCCCGGCGCCCCGTTGTTGCGCTTGGCAAGATCATAGCCGGCGCGTAACGTCTCTAACTCGCTCACGTGAGCGTACAGGTCGCCAAACCGCTTCGTCTTGTCAGCCTTCGCCATGCCGTAAAGCCTCCGCCTCAGGTCCTGCAGACTGACGAGCGCCATGACCCGGTCGCTCCTGCCTTCCATGTTGTCGGAGGCACTGCCAAGCAGCGGGGCCCCATCGCTCCAGTGGTGTTACCCACCTTCCTCGCTACTCCGGACCCCTCCGCCACCCTCTCGCCTTCCGCCCCTTTCCCACGTGTAATGGTTATAGGGCGTACCTTGCTCCGCCGCTTTCGCGCCGGGACGAGGAGGGCTTCTCCAGTTGCTCAACGCGCCCTTGTCGTCGTGCCGTCGCTTCCACCCCGCCAGAGTGGCTCGCCGCGTCGGTCAGGATTGCCGCGACCCATGCTGCCTTCGCCCCGCCGTTGTGGGCTCGGCCTCTGGGGCTCCGTATTTTCGAGGTCAATTTGCGTTCACTTCGTTACGGCCCGATGACTCGCTCCCCACCCTCACGATGGGTTTGCCGATGGGCTTCAGGGTCTTGGTCTCCCGCCACCCTGCCATCCACGCTACGAGGCTCCTGACTCTTGCCTCGGTGGGTCTACCTCCCACTGAGCACGCCAGCCTTCACTAGTTGCTTCTGGACGCACAACGGCGCATACGGATTTCCCGTACGCCGCTCTCCTGCCGGCTTCGTGCCAAGAGTTATGCGACCTATCGGGCTGGGCGCGCGTTCAGACACGGACCTGGTATTGCACCCGGTAGTCCTTGAAGACCCCAAGGGCCGTATAGTCCACGCCGTACTCCACCGCTTCCAGCCGAAGCCCCGGCGGCGTAAACCGCCAGTCCTTATCGGCCTTCGCCTTGACGTAGAGCCTCCGCCTCAGGTCTTGCAGACTGATGGACGCCATTATCAGGCCGCCCCTGCCTTCCATGTTGCCGGAGGCATTGCCGAACAGCAGGGCCCCTTCGCTCCGCGGGCATTACCCCGCCTCCTCGCTACCTCGGGCCCGTCCGCCCTCTCATCA
>CAVXVV010000024.1:0-62891 GCA_963765195.1 uncultured Candidatus Rokubacteria bacterium | reverse complement strand
TCCCTTCCATTTAGTCGATCCAGGTACCTTGGGACCGGCTGCGGCCCTTGGTCGTGGGCCTCTGATACGACGGACACCCAGCGTGGGACCACCTTGGCTCCGCCCGGAGCCACCGAGGAGTGGGTTCAGCGCACAGACACACGCACGGACCGGCGATGTCAACGTAGCCGGGACAGCCCGCAGCCAGGAGCTTACGCCGCTCGCCGACTGTAGCGATGATGGAGCCCGCGACCATCGGCATCTCGACGATTCGGCCTTCGTCTAGGCGCTCCACCGGTCGTGGCTCCGGGGCGTCCTTCTCCAGGGAGAGGTGTGTGCGGGCCCCGTGGTAGTAGATGAGGTACGCGCTCAGCAGGCGGCGCAGATGGGTTTCGTTCAGCACCACCACGTGGTCGAGGCACTCGCGGCGGAGGGTGCCGATGAGACGTTCCACGTAGGGATTCTGCCAAGGCGACCGAGGCGCCGTCTTGATTTCATGGATCCCCATGGTCTGGGCGCGGCCGAGAACGCGACCCCGTAGACCGCATCGCGGTCGCGCAGGAGGTAGCGCGGCGCGGTCTCCCAGGGGAACGCCTCCACGAGCTGCTGGGCTGTCCACTGTGCGGTGGGGGCGTCGGTGACGTTGATCTGGACGACACGGCGCCGCTCGTGCGCCAGGACCACGAAGACGAACAAGACCTTGAACAGCACGGTGGGGACGACGAAGAAGTCCACGGAGACGAGGTTCCCCAGGTGGTTGTCGAGAAAGACTTTCTCTGGTTCACGTCAAGCGATTTTTTTCTGACGCTGCTGCCGCAGCTGTTGCCGCGTCATCGTCGCCAGGTGGTACTGCTCGTCATAGGGGACCTGACGTTCCCACAGGACGAAGATGATCTTCAACCACTTCGCGCCTAAGGCCCGGAGTGCCTGGTGATGCGAGTTGCCCCGCGCCCGCTGCTGGTCGTCGTACGCCCGGGCCCACTCACTCGAGCGCAGTGAGAGGAACGCCACCTGATCGACCACGTACCGGAACGCTGTGTCGCAGGCGAAGCGGAAGTGGACGACCCGCTGCTGCTTGCCGCTCCGCTTCGTCACGGGCACGGCGCCGGCGTGCGCCTGCAGATGCTGAAACGACGCCCACCGCTCAGGGGCGTCCCCCAGAGAGAGAGAGAGAGAGAGAGAGAGAGAGAGAGAGAGAGAGAGAGAGAGAGAGAGAGAGAGAGAGAGAGAGAGAGAGAGAGAGAGAGAGAGAGAGAGAGAGAGAGAGAGAGGGACCGAGCGTGGGCGCGGTGATCCCGTGGTCACCGATCGGGAGCGTTCGGGCCCACTGCGCCGCCGGCAGGCTCGCGAAAAAATCCTCGACCGCCTTCCGGTAGTCCTCGACCGCCGCCACCACCGGCCCCAGCTGGATCACCAGGGTCCGCATCAGCCGGGCCTTGGCCCGCACCACGTGGGCCGGCACGGGCAGCTGCGGCGGCTGGAGGATGGCCCGAGCTCGGGTCCGCGCCTCGCTCAGCCGATGGGCGCGCGCCCACCGCTGCCACTGGCGTGCCGTAAGGGCGGCCACGGCGTCCGGCGTCGGATAGGCCTGCAGGAACTCCCGCGCCAGGACCGTCGTGAACTCGGCCCCTTCCAGGGCCCGCGGATAGTACGCCTTCAGCGTCGCCGTCAGCTGGTTGACCAGGCGCGTCTGCTGCCGGACCTGCCGCTGATAGTCCTCCGTGAGCAGCTTGAGCTCCTGGGCCGCCTCCGAGCTCGGCTGGAGGGCCCGGAGGTGCGCGTGATCCGTGCGGAGGAAATCGGCCAGCACCCGGGCGTCAAACGGATCACTCTTCGCCCCACTCTGCCGAAACCGATCCCGGGCCCCGTCGAGCGCCTTGGGGTTCACCGGATAGACCACCACGCCATGGTCGAGCAGGAAATCCACCACGCGGCCGTCGGGCCGCTCAATGGCCGCCCACCGCTCGATCCCCTGCGCCCGCCACTCGTCCAGCTCCCGGCCCCACTCGCTCAAACCGTCCGCCGTGTGCGGCACCGTGCGCGCGGTGATCTTGGTCCCGTGCTCCTCCACGACCCAGACCGCATGCGTCTGATCCGCCCAGTCGACTCCGAGGTAGTAGCGCACTGGCCCTCCTCTTTCTTCTGGCCGCGCGGCCGCGGAGCGGGAACGGCGGGTTGGCCTTATACCGGTCCTCCGGGGGACCACTTTCTCTTGAACCTCTGACGCCGTTCTCTTGCCGACCGGGACAGTCTTTCTCGGAGCCTCCGGGGGCTCGGCGCGCCACGGTCCTCTAGTCAGCAAGCTCCTCGGCCTTCACACGTGACCTCCCATCACCGACACCCAGACCCTTCCCTGCTCAGGAGAGGGTGACTCTCTTCTCTGCTACTCGGACCGGACTGAGTATAAGGTGCGCCAGGTCTGCGATGGCGGCGCCCGATGGCGGACCACGTACTTGGAGACCGCCTGTCCCTTCCGTTTAACCATCCTGGGTGCTCTCAGGCCTCGAGGGACGGTGGGCGGTTGGCGGTCGGGCGCACCGCCCCTCGTCGAACGAGGACACTGATTCCGAGCAGAACGTGGCCAAAGACCGTGGGTCCGAACATCGGGCTGGCGAGAGGGAAGAGACGCCTTGGCCGGGAGGGGAACCCCCTCGCCGGTGAGGTCGGTGAGGCCGGCTGCACCCGTCGGCCGGGGCCTAAGCGGCCCGGCGGCTGTACCGGTGATGGAGCCCGCCGACCAGAGGCGTCTCCACGATCCGGCCTTGATCGAGGCGCTCCACCGCTCTGGGCTCCGGGGCGTCCTTGTCCAGGGAGAGGTGTGTTCGGGCGCTGTGGTAATAGAGAGGTAATCGCGCAGTAGGCGACGCAGGTGGGTCGCGTTGAGCACCACCACGTGGTCCAGACACTCGCGGCGAAGGGTGCCGATGAGCCGTTCCACGTACGGATTCTGCCACGGCGACCGAGGCGCCGTCTGGACTTCGAGGATCCCGAGGGCCTGGACTCGGCTCGAGAACGCGACCCCGTAGACCGCATCACGATCGCGCAGCACGTATCGCGGGGCGGTCTCCCAGGGGAACGCCTCGACGAGCTGCTGGGCCGTCCACTGGGCCGTGGGCGCGTCGGTCACGTTGACATGCACGACGCGTCTCCTGTGGTGCGCCAGGACCACGAAGACGAACAACACCTTGAACGTCACCGTGGGCACGGTGAAGAAGTCCACGGAGACCAGGCCTCGGAGGTGGTTGTCGAGAAACGTGCGCCAGGTCTGCGACGGGGGCTTGCTCCGGTGGCCCAGATACTTGGATACCACCGCCTGTGAGATCTCGAGGCCCAGCTTCTGGAGCTCCCCGTGAATCCGCGGCGCGCCCCACAGGGGGTTGGCGCGAGACATGTGTCGGATGAGCGCTCGGACCTCCGGCGCGACGGCCGGACGGCCTGGCCCGGTCCGGCGGCTCTTCCAGGTCCAGAAGAGCTTGAAGGCGGACCGCTGCCACCGGATCACCGTGGCGGGTTGCACGCCGGAGATGGCATCCGTCCAGCCGGCCCACAGGCGGGACAGCAGGACCCAGAACAGGCGGTCGGCGGTTCACAGCCGTGGACGCGGCACGGTGCGCTGGAGGACGACCAGTTGGTGCCGCAACGCAAGGTTCTCGAGCACGAGGGAGCGCTGGGTCGTGACACCACGGAGGAGGCCTGTAAGGATCAGGGTGATCATGCCGGCCATCATCGATCAGGCCGGCCGACCGTTCAATGTTGACGAGGCAGACGCAATAAGTAGAAGGCACAGGGCGCGACTCGAACCCGTGTTTCAGCCTTGAGAGCGCCAATACCTCTAACCCTCTTCCGCTTGTGGACTCGCAGGAGGACCCAGTGTGGGTCTTGAGCACAACTGATCCTGCTGGTTCCCTACCCGAGGGCACCGCTTTGCGACGAGGTCGGAGGTGAAGTAGCCGCAGAGCCTATGTCGTGCATCGAAGCCTTCACGGTCGAACCCCGCCAGACAAGCGCCGGCGGCAAAAGCGCGCGCGTTACTCAGCGCTCGTCACTTTCTAAGCACACGCTCTGCGCCGACCGCCCCTCGAAAGGCCACCGTCAGATGGGTCAGCGGAGCCCACCCGGTCGTCGATTCGTGTCCTGCGCCTGCTTGAGAAATTCGTAGATCGCCGCGGCCACGATCCCGCTCCCGTAGGGGGTGAGGTGGCAGTGATCGAAAAACATCGGCCGACCAGCCGGCTTACTCTTCCCGTACTCCTCGCGGAGGAGGGGCAGCAGATCGAGGAAGGACACGTTGAGGGAATGGCTGATCTGTCTCAGGCGCTCCTGGGGGTAGTCGAGGAGGAGGGCGGTTTCGACCTGCTGGCGGACCGGAAAGGCGACGATCATCAACCGGAACCGGTGCGTTCGAGCGAGCCGGGCCAGCTCCGCCAGCAGGCGCTCCAGGCTGTCCCAGACATGGGGGCTGAACGCACCGCCCCAGTCCTCGAAGTGGCGGACCACATCCTCGTAGAAGCTCGTCGTCGCCGGATCCGCGGACCGATTCTTCAGCACCGCACTCGTGCGGAATTCATCCCGCCAGGCCAGGATCTCGTCGGGCGGCTTCAGCATGGGAGGTGAGACGCGCGCCTTTCGCTCCGACGAGGAACGGGGCAGAGCCCCGGACACAACATTCACGAGGTGGTGCGCCAACCAGCTCCGGTCGAGCAACCCGGGCAACCTCGTCAGGTAGATCCCCGGCGATTCGAGGAAGTCGTTCAGATAGAACCCCAACACCACCACGCCCGGCGCCACCGAGAGCCCGGTCTCGTTCAACACCGCCAGCTCGCCGTTCGTCCCAAGCCCATTGACGCCCGCGTTGACCGTCTCCCAGTTGGCGCCCTCGGCCCGGGCGAGCTTCTCGACGCGGCGCACGAAGGTGTCCTCTTCGCTCAAGGCCAGTCCCAAGGTGATGGAATCGCCAAGGAACAAGATCCGCTCGCCATGCTTGGGACCGATTTCGCGATTCCGGTATCCCAGGGAATTGGTCCTGTAGATCGTCGGCGTCTGGGGGGACACGGGGTGCGTGACGGCGACCTCGCTGTTGGGGCTGTGGCGGAATCCCCGGTCGGTCGGAATCATGAAGAGGTTCCGGTCTCCGGCGGTGGCGGGCTTGTTGGAGGTCGTCCTGTAGATCACCCGGGACGGGGCAGGCAGGAAGAACCGACTCACGATCTCGCCGAGGGCCACCGCGGCCAGCAAACCGGCCGCGACGAGAAGTGCGTTGAGCGCGGCCCGCTTCAGGATCCTGGCCCCCCGGAAGGTCGGTCAACGAAGGGCGGCCGGTCGGGCCGTCGGACCCGGCCTGAACTAGCGCGGTCCTGCACGCTTGAATCGTATGACAAGTCGCAGCCGACGCCAAGTTGGGGGCGGTCCGAGCGTCCCGCGTTCGTCGCGCGGCCGGGCGACCCCGACGGTTGGCACGTCCGGCGGCGATGCCGGAGGGGTCCCGTCCCATGCTAGATTCAGACGAATGAGTCGAGGCTCGCAGGTCCCAGCGTCCGATTCCATGGCGACGCTCGTCCTCCCCACGTACAACGCAGCTGCCTTCATCGCGGACACGGTCGCCCGACTCCGAAGCTTCGTCGAGGCCCATCCCGACTGGCAGGTGCTCTTCGTCTGCGACGGCTGCACCGACGCCACACCGGCCCTCCTCGTCGAGGTCTGCCGGGAGGTGCCGGGCTTCGGCGTCCGCGTGCACCAGACGAACCACGGGAAGGGGCATGCGGTGCGCGCCGGCTTCGACGCGGCGACGACGCCCTACCTCGCCTTCACCGACGTCGACCTGGCCTATGACCTGGAGGACGCCTGCCGTCTCGTCGCCTTGCTGCAGAACGGCGCCGATATCGCCGTGGCGAACCGGGCCAGCCCGGACTCGCGCCACTGGGTCAGCCCCCGAGACTTCCAGTCCCTCTACCGGCGGCACGTCCTGAGCCGCATCTACAATGCATGGGCGCGAGCGATACTTCCGATCACGGTGGGGGACATTCAGGCCGGCCTCAAGGCCATCACCTTGGTGGCGTGGACGCAGCTCAGACCGACGCTCACCGTGGACGACTTCGCATTCGACGCCGAGTTGCTCGTGCGGGCCAGCCAGGCGGGAATGTGTGTGGTCGAGGCCCCCGTTTCCTTCCGGTACGTCGATCCCACCACGGTCGTGATGGCGCGCCACGGGTGGCGGATGCTCTTCGCCGTCCTCCGGCTCCGCCGTGCGCTCTGGCGGCAAGCCCGCTCCGTGCCGCAGTCCGAGCCGGTGTGAGCGCCAATCCGTCCCGCGGACCGGCGCGCCTCCTGGTCGTGACGGCCGACGATTTCGGCATCGGGCTGGAAACCAGCCGCGGCATCGTGGACACCGCACGCGACGGCCCGGTAACGGCTACCAGTGCGCTCGTGGTCACGGACGCGTGCGAGGCCTCGTTGCCCCTGCTGGACGAGGTGCCAGGTCTCGAGCTCGGGCTCCACATCGGGCTGACCGGCCGCTTCCGTCCGTTGGTCGCAACGCGCGCGTCGGGCTTCGTCGGGCGAGACGGACGCTTCGGCGACGTCGCCGGCCTCCTGCTCAGCTGCCTGGCCCGACGGGTGTCACGCGCGGCGCTGCGTGACGAGATCGCTGCCCAGGTGGAGCGCCTGCAGCGTCTGGCGCGGCGGCCAGCGGTGCACTTCGACGGCCACCACCACGTGCACGAGCTGCCGCTGGTACGCGAGGTCGTAGCGGAGCTCTCGCAAGAGGGGGTGCTCCCCCCGATCACACGCGTGAGCACCGAGCCGACGGGCGTGTGGAGGCTGGTCCCCGGGGAGCGCTTCCAGCGAAGGGTGATCCACTGGCTGGGTCGACGGGCGAAGCCGATCTTCGCGGCTCACGGGCTCTGGACCAACGACACAGCCTTCGGGCGCCCCCTTCCCGCCGGAGCTGGCGGCTTCCCGTGGGTGGCGCACCTGACGAGCCTCCCCAAGGAGGGCGTCGTCGAGTGGATCGTCCATCCCGGGCGCCCCGATCCGACCCTCCGCGGCGTGGACCCCTACGTCGAGGGCCGGGTAACGGAGTGGCGGGCCCTCACTGCACCGGAGCACCGAGCCCAGTGGCAGCAGCTGCCCTGGCCTCGGGCGGGCAAGTCCCCGCTCCGCTTACGCGGCGGCTGAGGCGTGAGCGCGCCCGTCGCCGCCCGCCACGCAGTCCTGGTGGTCCTCTTCTTCCTCGCCGCGACCGTCTTCTACACCTTCCCCTTGATCCTCGATCCCGGGCATCAGCTCCTGGTCGGACTCGGCGACTTCCCCACTGAGGCCAGCATGGTCGTCTGGAACGCCCGACAGACGTTCCGTGACCCGGGTCGCCTGTTCCATGTTCCGTTCTACTACCCCTACGGCAATGGCGTCGCCTACCAGCAGTCCGCCTTCTTCACCGGGCTACTGGCCGCCCCGCTCCTCGGCCTCGGAGCGGAGCCGGTCCTCGCCGTCAACTTCGTTCTGCTCGCCGAGCTTGTGGCGAGCGGGGCGCTGACCTATCTCCTGGCCTATTCGATCACCCGGCGGGTGGAGCCGAGCCTCCTGGCCGGTGTCGTGTTCGCGTTCTACCCGAACCGGATGGATCACATCGGCCAGTTCACCTTTCAGCAGGCGTTCCTCTTCCCGCTCATCGTCTGGGCGGTCTGCCGGTTCCTCCTGCAGGGCTCCTGGCGGAGCCTCGCGCTGGCCACGATCGGCATGTGGGCCCAGATGCTCTCGTCCCTCTACAACGGGTATGCTCTCGGGCTCCTCCTCGTCGCGCTGACCGCCGCGATCCTCCTGCTCCGCCCTGAATGCCTGACCTGGCGTTCCGCGGCCCAGGCAGCCACGGCCGGCCTCGTCCTGGCGCTGGCGCTCCTTCCCTTCGTCCTTCCGTACGTGGCAGTCAATCGCGAACTGGGCTTTCAGCGGACGCTCCATGAGGCCGAGCACTTTGGGATGGACCTCCTGTCCATCCTCGATCCCGGTGAGTTCAGCCGGTTCTACCGAGACCGCCTCGTGTCCCTCCACCGGTCCGAGGGGGGATTGTTTCCGGGGTTCGTGGCGCTCGCGCTTGCCGCGGCGGGCGTCCTTCACGCACTCCTCGATCCGGAACGAGCCGCGCTGCCGACCTGGGCCCGGCTGGTCCGACGCCTGGTGGGGGCCGGAGCCCTGGCAGCCCTGGGGGCGGTCGGCCTCGCCCTCAGCGTCGGCGAGCTCACCCTCTCGCTCGGTGGCATCACCCTGCTGCGACTGCGGAAGCTGACGCTCGCGCTGGCTCTCCTGCCGGGACTCGCCCTGGCCTGGATCGCGCTCGAGGGGCGGCGGCGGCGCGGGACGTTGACCCTGCGCGAATGGACGATGGCCGCGCTCTTCTTGACCTGCCTGACCTATCTCCTCTGCCTCGCCCCCACGCTCCGCGTGGGCGGCAAACCCTGGGGAACGAGCCTCTTCCACTGGGTGCACGTCACCCTTCCAGGCGGCAGCGCGTTCCGTGCTCCGGGGCGGTGGAGCCTCGTCTTCGTGCTGCCACTCGCGATCCTGGTGGCGCTCGGAGCCCGGGCGGTCGCCGACCGCCTCGCGGGGCGCTGGGCGCGCATCGTACCAGGTGTCCTCCTCGCGGGCCTTCTGCTGGAGTATGTAATCGTCCCCGTGCCATGGGTACGGCTGCCGGACATTCCGGCGGTGTACGACTGGCTCAAGAACGAGCCGGGGGACTTCGCCATCCTCCAGGTGCCGCTCTACGAACGGGCGTCCGACGCCTGGGCGATGCTGTGGGCGCTCCATCACGGCAAGCGCGTGGTGAACGGCCACGGCGGCTTCGCCTTGGCCACCTGGAACGAGCTGGTGACGGCCGCCCAGTCACGCGATCCGGAGCGTGTGGCGAGCTCGATCCAGAGCATTTACCCCGTGCGCTACGTCGTCACCCACCCGCACCTCCTGGGACCCGTCTGGTTCCCGGTGTGGCAACTCATGCAGCAAGGGGCGGTGGCGCCGCTCCGCCACATCCAGACCTTCGGGCCCGACGAGGTGTACGAGGTCATGGCGACACCCGAGGTCGGCACTGAGATCCGCCGCTACTTTGCCTCGGATCTCGTCCGGCGGCTTCCCGTGGCGGCGTACACCCTGCGGCTCAGCGGCGAGGACCCGGAGATCCATCGACGTGTGACGGTGCACTTCAACGGCCGGCTTCTGTCCACGCATGAAGGTCCGGCGCGCACGCGCGCGCCCCTCGCACCTCCGTTCCCGCGCGCCGACCGGAACGAACTCGTCTTTCGGCACGTCTACGACGTGCGGACGGCCGTCGCGCGCGGCGACGGCTACCGCATCGGACGCACGACGGTGCATTCGCCGGTTGACATCGAGGTCCAGAGCGCTGGGAAGGCGTTTGGCGACATGGCCTCGATCCGGGTGAACGGGCACGAGTTCGTGCCGGCCCCACGGCGCGGGTACTGGGTCGCGGCCCTGGCTCCGACCGACGGCCGCGTGCTCAGTGTCGAGAAGTTCGACACGCATCGGAGCGTGGGCGAGTCTGAAGGCTTCGCGCGGCACCTTGAGAACCTCGGGCCGGGGACAATCGTCGTGGTCACGGCCATGGACGAGACGGCGTGGCAGCTCACCGAGGCGGCGGTGCGGGCACTCCGCGTCGTGGGCGGGCATGGCGACTTGCGCGGCACCTTCGGGCTCTCCCACCTCGTCGTCGGTGTCCGGGGCGCCGCCCCGGGCGAAGCGGTCGAGCTCTGGGGCCCGCAGTTCTTGCGCGCGGTCGTCGGCCGCCAGCGGCCAGTGGGCCTCCTTCTGGAGGCATTCGACCTAGTGCGTGACGGGCCGTCCAAGAACCGGCCCTGATAACTCTCACAAGTATTCGACACGATACGGATCCGTCGCTCGACCGAGGCGCTCAGCTTCGAGAGCCACTCCCCGTGGTGGCGGAACAACCTGGACGCGCACGAACTCGGGCTCGTGCCGATCCCCCCCCGCGTACAGTCCCGAAAGTAACGCCGTCGCCGAAGCCCTCGTGAAGACCTTCAAGCGGGACTACGTCGGTGGGGCGGGGTCCCGCGACGCGGAAGCCGTGCTCACGCAGCTGGACGGCTGGTTTGCCAACTACGACACCCAGGCGCCGCATGGCCGGCCGCTTTTCCGGCGCGGCCTCCCGCACTGACTTCGTCGCCGGCGCCTTCGCCAGTTCCTTCCGTCCGAGACTCACCTTGAGCATTGCGACCAGATCGGTAGTTGGCGGCCGGGCCTCGACCTCGACGCGTCTCGATCTCCAGGCCTGCGATCTTTTGCTCGATCGCCTTGAGGACGCGCTTCCGGTACTCGTCCTCGTAGTTCTCGGAAATAATCTCGGTCGCGGAGAGCTCGGTGATCAGGCGTTCGGCGAGTGTGCGCTCCTGGTCACGGATCTTCGGATCAGCGCCCCGGTCGATCTCGGCTGCGTTGTATACCTCGTCAGCGAAGTAAAGCCGCTGGAGGAGGAGGCCGCTTTGGTGCCGGCGGATCGCGATCGGTGTCGTCTTGCCGCGCCAGGTGAATGTGCCGACGGCGACCCGGTGCGTCTTCCCAAGCGCCTCGGTGAGCACCCGATAGCCCCGCTCGCCGTTCTTGCCGGCGCCGAGGTAGTACGTGTCCTCGAAGTACACGGGGTCGATCGCCCCCTCCGGGACGAACGAGTCAATGACGAGCGCCGAGGAGGACGTCTGTTCGAGGGCCTTCAGCTCTTCTGGCTCGAAGCGCACGTACTCGTCCTTAGCGGTCTCGTACCCTTTGACCGTCTCTTCGCGCGGGACGAGGTCCCGGCTCTCAATTGTGACGCTCACCGCGCTCCGCTTCGGCGGCGTCACTACCCGAGCTCCCTTCCCAGGATCCTCGTGACGAAGCCTCCGGGTGCCTCGGAGGCGACGAGCCCTTTCACACGCTCTCGGATCTCGGCGACGTTCCCGGTCTTCTCCGCAGCCTTCATCGTGCTCAAGTATGCCGTCCAGACGTCGGCGCCAGTGATCTCGTAGCCGTAGCCCTGAACGAGCCAGCGGAGGGCGAGCAAGCCGGCGCCGAGGGCAAAGGCCGTCTCCTTGTCGGCGAAATCGCGCGCGGCGCGAGTGAGCGTCTTGGGATCGCAGGGAGTCCGGCTCGCGAGCGCGAGCGCTTCGTCGTAGAGCCCCGCCTCCTTGGCCGCGGCAAACCACTTGCCCTCGTCGCCCGGCGTGGTCTTCACCAGATCGGCGAGGATCTGGCCCGCGGACTTGTGTGGGTACTGTTTTGCGACCGCACGGAAGGTCGCGAGGTAGGTGCCACCGCGGCTCACCCGCACCCCGTAGTGCGCGTACGCTTCTTCGATGAGGCCGGAAGAGAGAAGGATCTCCTCGCAGAGGGCGTCGACATCGCGATCCGGGGTCCAAGGCCCGCGGCACGACTCTGCATACCGGATCGCCTCGGCCTTCTTCCCGAGGGCGGCGAGCGCCTTCACCGCCCAGCGCTTGTAGGGCCAGATGGTGTCGACCTGGAGGATATCGACAATCTCTGTGTAACGCTCCGCGCGGTAGAGCGCGCTGAGGCACGCGGCGGTACCGTGGAAGTGACCGCGCAGGGTCTTGTCCGGGCTCAACGCCATGCGCGTGATGCCGACCAGGCGGTCCGCCCACGCCGAGGCGACGACCTTCGAAGCGCAGAGCCCGCCCCAGTGGTCGGCGAGCCTCTCGATGTAGGGCATCTCGTCTGCTTCGTGCGCTTCCCACAGGCGCTGGAGCCAAGTCTCGCGCCTCTCGGGATCGGCGGGCGCGCCGCCGATGATCGGAACAAGCTCGACGATCGCTCTGTTGACCGCGATTCCGATCGCACCCGAGGAGCTGTCGACGTGCTCGAGCGCCGGCGAGAGGCGCTCAAGCAGGATCACCGCGCCGTCGGCGGCAAGCACCGGGTCGCCGCGAGCGACCGTCTTGATCTCGCTCACGGCCTGCTTCACGCGCTGGATCGCGGGCTGCGACCTCCAACCGAAGGCGTGGCGCCGGAACCGCGCCGTGAATGTCCACTTGTGGCCGCCGGCCTTCATCGTCCTGGGCACTCTCTCGACATAGCGCAATCGCTGCTCGCCTCAGATCCGATCGACCAATCGCACCTGGTGGGAGTAACCCTGTCCGGTCAAGAAAAGCTTGCGGTGATGGGCGAACTCCTCCTCGCAGGTGTCGCAAGAGACCAGGGTGAAGACATGAGCCACGCACCCATCCCACTGTGGCCGGAGAATCTGCCCAAGCCGCTGCGCCTCCTCCTGAGAGCCGAACGTTCACGAGATTGGATCAGACCCACCTAGCACACCGTCTGGACCTCAGCGTGCGACCGGCGATGGCGCTGTCGCGCGTCGACCCACGCGTGCATGGTCCGGTTCGGCTCCCCCTTTCTTCATGGCCATTCACCCTGATCTCGAGCGCGAGTCGTCGTCATCGTCGAGTTCGTCGTGATCGCCCGACTGGCCCTCCGCCATGGCCATGGCCTCGTGGACCGCGTCGGCGATGTCCTCGTCATCGGAGTCCGCGAGGTCATCGAGGAGCTCGAGCGCTTCGTGCGGCCGGATGCCGGCGGCCGCCTCGATCGCCGCCAGGAGCAGATGTTTCGGAGTCTTCCGCGAGGTGACGAGGACGGCGATGGGCGGCCAGGCGGCGTCCACTCCCCAATTACCGGCCGCAATGACGGCCTCGTATTGGATATCGGGGTTCGGGCTGGCCAGCGCCTCGAGAATCTCTTCGTCGAATCCGCGGACGAAGCGCATGCAGAAGACCGCGGTGAGCCTCCAAGCCTCGTCGCGCCTCCCATAGGCGGCGCGGATCGCATCCCGGTGCCAGCCCTGGGGGGCACGGACGGAGGCCTCCAGGATCCTTCGCCGAACGTCTTGGGGGACGTTGGCGTCCAGGTAGAGCTCGTGCAGGGACTCCTGGATCTGGCGGAACGAACGCTCTGGAATCGGGAGGTCGTCGGCATCGTCGAAGCTGCCGGTATCTACGTACTCGAGTACGGGTCCCAGGGAGATCGCCGCCTGGCCGCGTACCGCCTCGGGCGTGTCGCCGCGGTGCAGGAGGGAGAGCAGCACGTCGACCAGCTCGGTGTTGATGACCGCGACGTCGCCGGCAAGCTCAGCGGCGAGAAGGAGATCGGACGTCGAGGCTCGGTCATCCCGTAGGATGCCGAGCAGCGTCGCCGCGGTCCCCTCGGGCCACTCCCACGGTGGCGTGTCTTTTAAGGTCGTCAGGTTCATCGTGATCCCTCGTGGTCTCGACAGCGGATCTCGGTTCTCTTCTCCGGCCTCAGCCGCTCGGGACAGGAAGCGTCCTGGCGCACGTGCCTCTGGATCCGGCGCTCCGTCTGCCTCTTCCTGGCCCGGCGGCTCCTTCATCGGAGGCGCTGTTTGCGCTTCAGGCTCGATCTGGCGGTGGGCCGCGCGTCGTCCTCGAGGGGCATGGCCGTGAGGGCCGAATCGTCGCCCCGGTGGAAGTAGATGTGGCCGGTCAGGGAGCCATCCTGCCGGAGAAGCACCCAGCCTCGACCACTGACGGGATCACCCTCGTCGTTGCCGTCCCAGGTGAAGTCGACGGACGGTTGGCCGTTCCGCCGTCCGTGTCGGCAGTCCATCCACCCGTCGATCGCGATGAATCGGAACTGGCCTTCGTTCCCTCTGAACTCGATGAAGGCCGGCCCAAGGAGGTCGATCGCTTCTCGGTCCCAACGGGACATGTCCGTGATGCGCCACTTGCCGGAGAGGGTGATCCGTGTGGTGGAAGCGGCCTTGGCTTGAGTCGGTCGACGCGTCCTCATGAGACCTCTGATCGCCCGCCTTCGCGGTTCGTACGCCCGTGGTGGCTGCACCACGCCGGTCGAGCGTGATGACCGGCTTTCGAGGACCGCCGGGGCGCTCCTGCTGATCGCGCATCCCAGGTCGGAGTATATCGCTTTGGCCGCCTGGCGTGGATCGCGGCCAACGAGCGGAGCGCCACTCCTTTTTCCCGGAGCGTCAGCCAGAGCGGCTCGTGCCCGAACGGACGGGAACTGGGTCGCCAATGCTCGGATCCTCTTGACCGCAGAGTGAGGAATGCATACCATTGTGGTATGCGAGGTGCCAGCGCGTACTGGACGCTGGTCTTCACGGCGGCCAGTCTGGAGCACCTGGCAGAACGCAATGTCGAGGTGGCGGATGTTACAGGCGCGGTGTACGGTCGGCACGGACCCGTACGGGTACGCCGCGGAGGTCGCGGCGGCCGGGAGCGCTGGTTCGTGGTCGCGCCGCTGGAGAGCGGCGAACTCCTGACGTGCGTATTTCGGGCAGCGCGGCCGCTGGATCTGGACTCGGAGGCCGTTCGTCGTCTCGTACAGGACGCCAACAACCTCCGCAAGTTCGATGCGTCGATGCCCTCTCTCCTCGAGTGGCGGACGAGGACGAGGCAAGGAGCTACCGCCGGTGGCGAGGAGGTAAGGGAGGGAGCTAGTGGGGACGGTTGCTGCAAGCAAGGGTAGGATTCCAACCTTCCGAAGCGACCAAGAAGAGCGTGCGTTCTGGGCGCGTCATAGCCTGGAGGAGTTCGCAAGGGACTTGGTGGATCTCGACGTCGAGATCCGTCCACCGCGCACGGAGCAGATCGCGCTACGTCTTCAGAAGGAGGACCTCCAGGTCCTCCGCTCTCTCGCCGCGAAGCGCGGCGTGGGACATACTACGTTGGCGAGAGCGGTCCTCGAGGGATGGCTTGCGAGTGCGCGGAGCAAGACCAAACGGACAGGTCGCACGAAGACTCGGCGACCAGCCTGACTCCGTTCGGTGTGGCCACGCCGACTGTCATCGCCGTTGGCATCCGGAAGGGGATGATGCCTCGCTACAGGGTGGTTGCGGCGGCACGAGCCGGTGCCACTCTAAGACACCGTGGCAGCCGCCGGTGGCAACCACGTCGAAAGTCCGCGTCGCTACAGTCCTGGTTACAACCCTCACGAGGGCGAGCGCAAGCAGGTCACCGTCCTCTTCGCCGACCTGAAGGGGTCCATGGAGCTCCTCGCCGATCGCGACCCCGAGGAGGCGCGGAAGCTCCTGGACCCGTCCTCGAGCAGATGATGGAAGCGGTCCACCGCTACGAGGGCACCGTGAACCAGGTCATGGGCGACGGGATTATGGCGCTCTTCGGCGCGCCGGTCGCCCACGAAGACCACGCGGTCCGAGCCTGCTACGCAGCGCTCCGCATGCAGGAATCGGTCAAACGCTACGCCGAGGGCATCCGTCGGGAACACGGCCTCACCATCCGTATCCGTGTGGGCCTGAACTCCGGCGAGGTGGTCGTTCGGGCGATCGGGTCCGATCTGCGCATGGACTACACCGCCGTGGGGCAGACGACGCATCTGGCGGCCCGGATGGAGCAACTGGCGGATCCCGGCTCGATCCTCCTGACTCCGGACACACTCGCGCCCGCGGAGGGTTTCGTGCGAGTGACCGCTCTAGCAGGCTGCGGAAAATCGAGGCGCGAGCATTGAATCAGCGGTTCCCGACGCGAGGTGGCTTGGCTGGATGGGAGGCTGTACTTGGCGCCGCCCGCTCCACCGAACACGGATCTGCAGATCCGGAGTGGTCACGTGCCGGCTTCCGCCCAGGTCAGGTTCCGGATCCGCACCAGGTTGTAAACGGCGGCCGCAAAGGTGAACATCCACCCGACTCGCCGGACACCCCGATGGCGGGTCTTCCGCAGCAGCGCCACCGTCTTGAGCCAGCCGAAGATCTCCTCCACGAGCTTGCGCTTCTGCTGGCTGACCGCGTAGCCCGGATGGCGGGTGGTGCGGCCGTCGATGGCACGGCGGCGGTGCGTGACGTTCTGGGCGACGTGCGGGGTGACGCCCTCCGCGCGGAGCTCGGCGACGAAGTCACGGGCGTCGTAGCCTTTGTCGGCCCCGAGTGTCACACCCCGCCGCAAGCGCCCGGCCATCGCGACCGCCGCCTCACGCTCCGCCGTGCCCGTCGCCACTGTCACGCGCGCGCCGACCGCCAGCCCATGCCGGTTCTCCATCAGGACATGCCCGTGGTCGCTGAGCTTGGCTTCCCGCCCCCGGCCTTTGCGCATCAGCCGCGCGTCAGGATCGGTCGTCGAGACATGGGTGGCATTCGAGCGGCGCTCCCCGTGGAAGTCCACCGTGGGGTTGCCGGGATCGTCTGGCGTGGGGTTGACCGTGTCGCGCCGCGTGAAGCTCTTGAGCCCCGCCCAGGCTTCGATCAGCGTCCCGTCGACCGTGAAATGCTCCGGCGAGAGCAACTGCCGGGCTTGCGCTTGCTTCACGACCGCCCCGAAGAAGGCGTGGGCAATGTCCCCGGCCAGCAGCCGCTCCCGGTTCTTCGTGAACACCGTGACATCCCACACGGGGGCATCCAGGCTCAGTCCCACGAACCACCGATAGAGGATGTTGAAGTCCAGCTGCTCCATGAGCTGCCGCTCGCTCCGGATCGAGTACAGCGTCTGGAGCAACAGGGCGCGGAGGAGCTTCTCGGGCGGGATGGATGGCCGCCCAGTCTTCGCGTACAGCCGCGTGAAGCGGGGCGACAGCGCCCGCAGCACCTCGTCCACCAGCGTCCGGATCGGCGCAAGGGGTGGTCCGCCGGGACCCGCTGCTCCGGCCGGACGTAGCTGAACATGTCATCCGGGGTCGATTCGTCGCCGCGCATGCCCACCTCCTCGTTACTCTTGAGACTGGCATGCCGCATCGATCGATCCTCGGTTTTTCCGCAGCCTCTGTCCGATGGCCCTGAAGGGTGTCCCGGCTCCCGTCGACGTATACGAGCTGATTGGGGTCAGCGCGGTGCGATCCCGACTGCAGGCCGCCGCGGCTCGCGGGCTCTCGCGCTTCGTCGGCCGGGACGCTGAGATCGAGCAGTTCCGTCGCGCGTTGGAGCAGGCCCGCCACGGGCGCGGGCAGGTGGTCTCCGTCGTCGGCGAGCCGGGGGTCGGCAAGTCGCGCCTCGCTTTCGAGCTGACCCATTCCCATCGCGTGGACGGATGGCTGGTGCTCGAGGCGGGTTCGGTCTCGTACGGCAAGGCCACGAGCTATCTACCGGTCATCGATCTCCTCAAGGCCTACTTCAGAATCGGCGACCGCGACACCTACCGGGACATCCGCGAGAAGGTGACCGGGAAGATTCTGACCCTCGATCGCGGGCTGGAGCCGGTCCTTCCGGCGCTCCTGAGTCTGCTCGACGTGCCCATCGAAGAGCCTGAGTGGTCGACCCTCGACTCATTCCAGCGTCGACAGCGGACGCTGGATGCCGTCAAGCGACTGCTCCTGCGCGAGGCGGAGGCGCAGCCGCTCCTCCTGGTCTTCGAGGATCTGCACTGGGTGGACGCCGAGACCCAGGCCCTGCTGGACAGCCTCGTCGAGAGCCTGCCCACCGCGCGCGCGCTCCTGCTGGTCAGCTATCGCCCGGAATACAGCCATGGCTGGGGCCAGAAGACCTACTACCTCCAGCTGCGCCTGGATCCGCTGCCGCCCGAGAGCGCCGATGAGCTGCTCGACGGCCTGCTGGGCACCGACGCCTCTCTGCAGTCGCTCAAGACACGGCTTGCCGCGAGCACCGGCGGGAATCCGCTCTTCCTCGAGGAGAGCGTCCGGACGCTCGTCGAGCTGCACGCGCTGGTCGGTGAGCGGGGCGCCTACCGGCTGGCGCAGCCCATCGACACCCTGCAGGTACCCACGACGGTCCAGAGCATCCTGGCCGCCCGCATCGACCGCTTGCGCCCCGAGGAGAAGCGACTGCTCGAGACGGCCGCCGTGATCGGCAAGGACTTCGCCTACACCTTGCTCCAGGCGGTCACGGACGAGGGTGACGAGGTGATACGCGCGCGGCTGGAGCATCTCCAGGCCGCCGAGTTCCTCTACGAGACGCGGTGAGGTCGCCGAGACCCGCTATCGAGAGGCGATGGCGCTGGCATCCGAACTGGAGATGCGCCCCCTCGTCGCCCACTGCCACCTCGGCCTCGGCACGGTGTACCGCCGTACTGGCGACCACGCGAAGGCTTCCGAGCACCTAACCACCGCGGCGACGATGTACCGCGAGATGGATATGCGCTTCTGGCTGGAGAAGGCGGAGGCGTCGGCGGCCGGAGGTGATCCATGACGCGCGTTTCGATGGTCGCCCTCCTCGTCCTGGCCCTCCTCGCCGCGCCGCTCGCCGTTGAGGCGCAGGCGACCAAGATTCCGCGGATCGGGTACCTCGGGAACGGGGATCCCACGACAGGGCGCCGGACACACGAGGCGTTTCGACAAGGGCTGCGTGAGTTGGGCTGGATCGAGGGCCAGAGCGTCACTATCGAGTATCGCTGGGCGGAAGGGAACCCCGATCGGCTCCCAGGTTTAGCCGCCGAGCTCGTCCAGGCCAAGGTCGATGTCATTGTGCTGTCTGGTACACCGGCGATCCGCGCCGGGTGGCGAGCGACCAGCACGATTCCCATCGTCTTCGTCTCGCTGGCTGACCCGGTCACCCTGGGCGTAATCGCGAACCTCGCACGCCCCGGCGGAAACATGACTGGAGTGGCTTCCCAGTTTGAGGAGCTGATCACCAAGCAGCTTCAACTGCTGAAGGAGATCGTGCCGAAGGTCTCGCGAGTCGCGCTTCTCCACCATGCTGAGATCGCGCCTACTGTCTTGAGCGAGGCGGACACCGCGGCACGGAAGCTCGGTCTCACGGCGCGAGCGGTCAAGGCAAGTGGGGGAGTCGAGTTCGAGAGCGCCTTCACCGCCATGCGGAGGGAGCGCGCGGAGGCCATCCACGTGCTGCCCTCTCCATTCTTCAACGCGCACCGCGGGCAGTTGATCGAGCACATTGCGAAGCTCCGCCTGCCTGCGATGTTCGAGTTCAAGGACTACGTACAGGACGGGGGGCTCATGTCCTACGGCCCGAGCATCACCCAGATGCACCGGGGCATGGCGAGCTACGTCGTTCGAATCCTCAAGGGCGCCAAGCCCGCCGACCTTCCGATTGAGCGTGCGACGACGTTCGAGCTCGTCATCAACCTCAAGACCGCCAAGGCCCTCGGCCTCACGATCCCGCCGGCGGTGCTGGCGCGGGCGGACGAGGTGATTCAGTAGTGGACAGGCGCGCCTTCCTCGCCGCGTCGCTCGGCACCCTTTCCGTGCCGCTCGCCGCCTGCGCAACTAGCGCAGAAGGTCTACCGCGTCGGGATCCTCTAGTGCCCTGGCGGCCGAGGGGGCGGACCGAACCCCTCGGCCCCGCATTCGTGGGGCACTCAGGGTCTCCGCGAGCTCGGCTACGCCGAGGGAGAACATTTCGTCACCGAGTTTCGCGGGGCGCAGGGCGAGCCGGAGCGCCTGCCGCGTCTCGCTGCCGAACTGGTTCGCTCTCCACGTGGACGTGATTGTCGCCGCGGGATTCAGCGACTGCCGGCGCTCAAACAGGCCACCTCGACGATTCCGGTCGTCATGGCAGTCGCCGGCGATCCGGTCGGCCTCCGGCTTCGTCCCGAGTCTGGGCGACCCGGCGGGAACTGTCACGGGGCTGAGCCTTCAGTCGACGGAGACTCAGGCCAAGCGACTGGAGCTCCTCAAGGAGCTCGTTCCAGGAGCGGCTAACGGTCGCGGTCCTCTGGGATCCGACCGAGTCTCAGCGATGGCAGGCGGCCGAAGCGGCCGCCCGAGGAGCGAGGATGGACGCTGCTCTCGCTCGAGATCCAAGAACGCTGGTGACTTCGAGCGGGCCTTCACAGGCGGCGACCGGCGCGCGCGCGGAGCGCGCTCCTCGTGTACGCGGCCGGTATCCTCTTCACCCGACGCCCAGCGAATCGCGGAGTTGGCGCGCCAAGAGTCGGCTCCCGCCCATGTATGCAGCTCCGGGCGTATGTCGAGGCCGGCGGGCCTCATGTCCTACGGCGCCGGACCTCATCGACATGTACCGGCGCGCGGCCGTCTACGTCGACAAGATCCTCAAAGGCGCCAAGCCCGGCCGACCTGCCGGTCGAGCAACCCACGAAGTTCGAGCTGGTCATCAACCGTGCGTCCAGAGAAAGCTGACGTGTTCAGCGGGAGCCAGCCCCGCCGGGGTAAGAGCCAGAGCCCCGTAACTCGGGTGGCAGGGTGGCGGGAAACCAAGACTCTGAAGCCCACCGACCAAGCCCTCGGAAGGAGGGTGAGTGAGTCGCCGGGCCGTAACGGAAGTGAACGCACAGGTGGCCCCGAAATACTTAAGCCCCGGAGGCCGAGCCTCACGGTTGAGAGGCGAAGGCAGCATGGCACGTCGCACCTGGCTGATGCGACGGGACGCTCCGGCGGGGTGAGAGCGACGGCACGGTGACGAGGACACGTCGAGCGACTGGAGAAGCCCTCCTCGCCCCACCGCGAAAGCGGCGGAGCCATGTCCAAGCTATAACCAGGGACCCTGGGAAGTGGGCGGACGGCGAGAGGGTGGCGGATGGGTCCGGAGTAGCGACGAAGCGGGGTAATGCCCGTGGAGCGAAGGGGCCCTACTGGTGCGCAGTGTCTCCGCCCATACGGGAGGCAGGGGCGCCATGACAGCGGCGCCCATCAGTCTGCAAGACCTGCAGCGGAGGCTCTACGTCAAGGCGAAGGCCGAGAAGGACTGGCGGTTCTGGGGCCTGTATGTCCATGTGGGCAAGCTGGAGACGCTCCGCGCGGCGTACGTGGTGGCCAAGCAGAATGACGGCGCTCCGGGTATCGACGGAGTGACGTTCGAGGCCATCGAAGCGGCCGGGGTGGAACCGTTTCTAGCCCAGCTACGGGACGAACTGGTCGCACGCACCTATCGGCCATTGCGGAACCGGCGCGTCGAGATACCCAAGGGCGACGGACGAGTTCGCGTCCTGGGCATTCCGCCGATTCGGGACCGGGTGGTCCAAGGGGCGCTCACACACATCCTGGAGCCGATCTTCGAAGCCGACTTTTGTGCGGGGTCGTACGGATATCGCCCGAAGCGGACAGCCCAGCAGGCGGTCGACCGGGTAGCCGAAGCCATCGTGCGGAACAAGACGCGGGTGATCGACGTCGACTTGGCGGCGTACTTCGACAGCGTGCGGCATGATCGGCTGCTCGCGAAGGTGGCCCGCCGGGTGAACGACCGAGACATCTTGCACTTGCTGAAGCTGATGCTGAAGGCCTCTGGGAAGCGCGGGGTTCCTCAGGGCGGCGTGATCTCCCCCCTCCTCAGCAACATCTACCTCACCGAGGTGGACGCGATGCTGGAGCGGGCCAAGGCGGTCACGGCCAACGGCACGCACACGTACGTCGAGTACGCGCGCTATGCCGACGACCGAGCGAGGCCGAAGCCTCTGTTCTAGCGGGATGAAAGGAGCCCGCCTCGGGAAGGCCCCGATGCGCCCGAGTAGTCTGGGTCCAGGCGTGGCCGGGCAACCGGCCCCGTCGAAGCAGGACCGACACAACGTCCTCGAAGGCTCCACCGCGAGGTGGGGTCGTACGCAGCCCAGGGACGGAGACAAACCTGCAGGCCGCAACAACCGTGAACGACCGATGAGCCCCGTCAGCGTAGACCCAGCGGCGATAGCTGCGAGAGCTGGGAGTGGAGTCGCCGAGCCTCCAGTCGTCAGGCGAAGGCTGGTATCGGCGGGGGATGAGTCGGGGGGACGAACCCGTCGAGACTCCCGGGGTGAAGGCGGCAGCATGCAGGGACAGAACAGAGGGGTAAGGCGTGAGACCCCGCCAGGTCCACCGGCTCGTGCGGTGGGGACCGAGGATATAAGGCCGGAAGCCGAAATTCCGAGGGGCGCCTGGGTGGGGAGTCGGAGGGGGCCATATGAGCGACGAAGGGCGGTAACGCGCCCGGAGCAAAGGGCCCCTGCTTTCGCGACGCTTTCTCTGGGAGGACGCACTGCGTGATTGCCGAGAAGGCTCAACACACGCATGACCAGGTGCGAGTACTCCAGAGGAAGCTGTATCGGGCGGCCAAGGAGGCGCCGCGTTGTGCGGGTCTTCCGCATGCCGCCGGATGAACGCGGTCGGAAAGCCGGATGACCGAAATGGTCACGTCCGGTTTGATGAGGGGGCGTTGGAGACGGAGCGATGGGCCGCTCGAGGGGGACACTCACCCGAAAGGGGAGAAACGGCCTGGCCTCGCACGCCCTGAACGCCACCGCGCCAGCGTCCTACTCTACTGGTGATCCTCGTGAACAACGATCGTCGGCAGGACTGGCTGGTGGAGGCGGTACGCCAACGACTCCGAGAGGAGCTGGCGAAACTCGATCTACGGCTGAACGAGGAGAAGAGCCGGATCGTGGACCTGAGCCGGGGGGAGAGCTTCGGATTCTTGGGCTTTGACTTCCGGCGCGTCCGGTCACTCCGGGGGCGCTGGCGGCCGCAGTACACGCCGAAGCCGAAGAAGCGCACGGCGTTGCTGCAGAAGCTCAAGGCGGTGTTCCGGCGCTCCCGGTCCCAGCCGGTGGAGGAGTTGATCGCCGAGATCAACCCGAAGCTGCGGGGCTGGGTCAACTACTTCCGGATCGGGCACGCGAGCCGGTGCTTTGCCATTGTGAGGCGGTGGGTCGAGCGGAAGGTACGGCGCCATCTGATGCGGGCGAGGAATCGTCGGGGCTTCGGCTGGAAGAGGTGGAGTACGGCATGGCTCCACACCACGCTCGGGCTGTTCGGAGACTACCGAGTGCGGCATCAGGGGCGTGCCTGAAAGCGCTCCCGGCCGATAGGTCTCATAACCCATGACACGAAGCGCCCAGGAGAGCCCGGTGCCGGAAATCGGCACGCCGGGTTCGAGGTGGCGGGGGCTGGAAACGGCTTACGGCGAACCTACACGGGCACGAAGCTGGAAACGGCGGATACAGCCAAGGGGAGCCTACGGAGCTTTGCGCCAGTCCTCGACCCTACTGAAGACCGCCAAGGCCCTCGGCCTCACGATCCCGCCGGCGGTGCTGGCGCGGGCGGATGAGATCATTCGAGTAGATGGAGAGGCGAGCCTTCGTCGCTGGCACCCTGGTCCTCCTCGCCGCGCCGCTCGCCGCCGAGGCGCAGCCGGCGGGGAAGGTCTACCGCATCGGGTGGCTGCACACCGGCCGGCCCCCAGACTTCGGGCCGCCTAACCCCCGGACCAACCTGGGGGCCTTTCGACAGAGCCTGTTCGAACTAGGCTACGTCGAGGGGCGGACCTTTGTCATCGAAGGTCGGTTCGCGGACGCGAAGGTCGATCGGCTCCCCGCCCTCGCGGCCGACCTGGTCGCGCTCCAGGTCGAGGTCCTCGTGGCCGCGAACACGAGGAGCGCCCAAGCCGCCAAGGCGGCGACGGCCACGATCCCGATCGTCTTTATCGGGGGCCAGGACCCGGTCGCGAACGGGCTCGTGGCGAGCTTCGCCCGGCCCGGCGGGAACGTGACCGGGGTGACCGCAAGTCCGGGGCCCGACATCGCCGGCGTCCGTGGGTTCGCGGGCAAGCGCATCGACTCGCTACAGGGCGTGGTGCTGCGCTAGGTCAGCCGAGGACCTCGCACAGGATCGCCGTGTGAACCGGCACGTCGAGGCGGCGGAGGAGCCGGCCGCCCTCGGTGGCGATGGTCTCGAGCTCCTTGAGGCCGCTGGCCTGGCGGAGCTGAGCGACCTGCTCAGGGGAGGGGTCGTCCGGCGCGCTCATCTCGAGCCACCTCGCATGGCTGCTGCCGAGCCGCCAGAAGCGCACCGCGCGAGCGGCTCCCTCGCAGCGGAGGAGGACGGGCAGTGTCCCGTCCACCCACCAGGCATCGGCATGGTGATAGATGATGACCGCCCGATCTCCGGCCAGCGCGCCCACGCCCTCGGCGTGAGCGTCGACCCGATGGACCCCCAGCCGCTCAAGCATGCGGAATCCATCGAGGACCGGTAGCTCGACGTTTTCGTTGGTGACCAGCGCGCGATTGCCTTCGAACCAGCGCTTCCCCTCCATGTAAAACGCCCAGGAGGTGAACCGCTCCACCGTGGGGTACTCGAGAAGCTCCTTGGCGAGGGCGCAGACCATGGTCGGGTAGTGCGTGGTGTTGACCACGACGAAGTTCGGCGTGTCGAAGACGCCGTACGGGGTCCCCACGGCCGGATCGCATTCGTCGACCAGGATCGGCACGTCGGGGTAGTGCTCGCGAATGATCGCCACGTTGCGGCGCACGTCCTCGATCATCTTTCCCAGAGACGGCGCCTCGCGAGGTCCGGGGACGAACGGGTTGTAGTGCCGCCGCGGGGAGTAGTACGCCCCCTTGGTGTGAAACGAGACGAAGTCCGGCTGGCTGACCCGCTCGAGCATCCGGCGGAGGAACTCGGTGCCCGCCTCCGTCGTCGCCGGCCCGCCGACCTGCGCGCCGGGGAGCGCCATCCGGACTCCGGTCCGCGACGCCTCGTAGAGCTGGCAGTACTCGTCCAGCGAGCCCCGCCAGTAGTAGGGGATGTCCGGCTCGTTCCACACCTCGAACCGCCAGCGCTCGACCCGGGCGACGCCGTAGCGCTCGACGAGGTGGGCGACGAACGCCTGGCAGAGCTCGCTCCATCGGGCGTAGCTCTTTGGCGGGTAGCGCCACGCGCCGTCCTCGTACGGCTCGGGGCCCACTCGCTGGCCCGGCCCCGGGCCGGCGATGCCGGAGGGCTTCGCCGACAGGTCGCGGGGCATGAAGCCCAGCTCGACGACCGGCTCCCAGCCGTGCTCGGCGAAGACGTCGTAGATGCGGTCCGCCCACCGCCAGTCGAGCGCCATGCTGCCGTCGACTCGCTCGTGGTAGAGATTCGTCGAGCCCCATGCCGGCCAGCTGAGCCCGTTCCCGCTCGTGAAGGCGTTGTGGTTCCGCACCGCCAGCGGGCCGCGGAAGATCTCCTTCAGGGTCGCGTGAAGCGCGCGGCCGCGCGGCGTGTAGGTCCAGTTGATCTCGTCGTACCCGATGGCCCGCCAGATCGGCCGCAAGGGCCCGAGGCGGCGGCCGAAGTCGACCGTCACACGAGCGTCGCTCACGGGCTCCTCCTGCGATGATTCGCGGTGGACTCGCTGGTGATCGCCGTCGGGCCGACATGGCGATCACCGAGATGCCTCGAGGAGCTCGGGCAAGCAGGCGGCCTGCCACGCCTGCCCGAGCCCCCGGCGGCCACTCGGCCTACTGCTTGGCGAGCGTCTTGAGAGCGGCCGTCATGTCGCCCAGGGCCTGCTCGACGGGCTTCTTGCCGTTGACCACTTCCACGGCGGGCAGGCTGAAGAGGAGCTTCCCCTCCGCCTCGCCCGTCCACGGCGTGTTGCCGTAGTCCGGGCCTCCGTAGCGGACGGCCGTCGACAGCTGGGTGACCATCGTCCGGAGGTGCTCGTTGGTCCGGTAGTGCTCCGCGCTCGCCGTGGCCTGGACGACCGGGAGGGAGGCCCCGTTCGTGTTGACGAGGTACCGGGTGTACCACTCCTTCTCGTAGAGCGCCCGGAGGAGGGCGAGCGCGCCCGCCTGGTTCGCCGACTTGGCGAACACGAACAGGCCGAACCCGCCCAGGAACGAGCGGCTGACGTCGCCCGCCTTGTTGACCGGGACGGTGACCGCCCCGATCGTCTTGAGCAGCGCCGGGTTCTGCTGCTCGATCGTCTGGAGCACCTCGCCGTTGTCGACCATCATGGCGATCTTCTTCAGGATGAACAGCTGGTGGACGTCCGTGCGCTTGTATGTCGTCGTGGCCGCCGGCATCGTCTTGTGCTTCGTGTAGAAATCGGTGACGAACTGAAGAGCTTCACGCATCGGCGCCGAGTCCGACACGACCATGCCCGCCTTGTCGATGATCCGCCCGCCGTTCGAGATCCCGAGCGGCACCCACAGCTGTCCGGGGAAGGTGCCGTCGGTAGTGAAGGCGAAGCCGTACTGCTCGCCGCTCGTCAGCTTCTTCGCCACCTCGACCCACTCCGTCCAGGTCGTCGGGGGCTTCACCCCTGCCTTGTCCAGGAGGTCCTTGTGGTAGAAGAGCACCCGCGTCTCGCTCCACCAGGGGATGGCGTACGTCTTTCCCTGCCAGGTGACGTAGGCGTCGCGCTGGAGAGGCACCAGATCGCCCTTGAGCTCCGCGGCCACCGCCGTGAGGTCCAGGAGGTTGCCGGCGGCCGCGAACTGCGTCCCGACGTCCGGGCCTTGCTGGCCGAGGTCGGGTGGGGTGCCGGCCGCGAGCGCCGCCTGGGTCTTCGCGATCGATTCCTGGAACGGCATGAACTGGACCGTGGTGGTGGCGCCGGGATTGCGCTTGTCGAACGCGGCCGCCAGCTCCTTGAGGAGCGGCTGGCGGGCGCCGTTGTTGAACGTCTCGCGGCTCCAGAACGTGATCGGCCCCTTGACCGGGTCGGCCGCCCGGGCGACCCGCGCGTGGACCGCCTCGCGCAGCGCGGTGCCGATCCACGCGCCTCCCGTGACGCCCGCGAGGCCCGACCGGACGAATGCACGCCGTGACAGCGTCGATCTGCTCATGACCTCATCCTCCCCTTCGATGGTAGCGGAGTGTCAGCTCTTCACGGAGCCGGCCGCCAGCCCTCCCACGAGGTACCGCTGGAACAGCATGAACAGCAGGACGATCGGCACCGTGGTCAAGGTCGCCATGGCGAACAGGGTCGTGTAGTCGTTGTTGGACTGCGCGTAGGCGGCGACCCCGGTGGCCAGAACCCGCTTCGCGTCGTCGTTGATCAGCACGAAGGCGAACAGGAAGTCGTTCCAGGAGTTGACCATCGCCAGCGTGGCCGCCGCGGCGACGCCCGGTGCGCTGAGCGGCAAGGCGATCCGGAACAGGACCCCGAAGCGCCCGCAGCCGTCGATGCGGGCCGCGTCCTCGATCTCCCGCGGAAGGCCGAGGAAGTAGCCCCGCAGGAGCCAGGTGACGAACGGCAGGTTGAACGTGACGAGGGCGAGCACCAGGCCGAAGTGCGTGTCCACCAGCCGGAGCTTGGCGATCACCACGAAGAGGGGGATGACCAGCACGACCGGGGGAAACATCTGCACAAGCAGGAGCGAGATGCCGAACACGTTCTTGCCGCGGAAGCTCATGCGGGCGAGCGCGTATGCGCCACCGGACCCGGCCACCACCACTAGGAGCGCGGTCGACAGTGACACGATGAGGCTGTTCCGGAAGTACAGCAGAAACGGGAGTGTCGGCGACGTCACGGCCCGGACGAAGCTGTCGAGCGTCAGGGCTTCCGGCCACACTCTCGGGTGGAGGGAGAAGGCAGCCGCGCGAGGCGTGAACGCGGTCCGGAGCATCCAGTAGAAGGGGAACAGGGCGACCAGGACGAACAGGCCGACGAGCAGGTAGCTGCCCCCGTCCGCGAGACGCACCCGCGCTGCCGACCGTCCCGCTTCAGCCATGCTGCTCGACCTCCCGGACGTAGTGCCGCACGTACAGCGCTCCCATGACGACGATGAAGAGGAACATGAGCATCGCCATCGCGGCCGAGGTGCCGAAGTCGCCGCCCAGGAAGGCCGTGTTGTACACGGCGATGGGGACGACGTTCGTGGCGTTCGCGGGGCCGCCCTGCGTCAGGAGCCACGGGATCGGGAAGTACTGGAAGGCGTTGATGGCCGCCAGGAGGATGGCGACCATCGACACCGGCTTCAGCAGGGGGAACGTGATCTGCCAGAACCGCTGCCACGGGCCGGCGCCGTCGACCTCCGCGGCCCGGAGGATCTCCTCGTCGATGGCGGACAGGCCGGCGAGGAGGACGACGAACTGGAACGGGAAGCTCTTCCACACCATGACCGTGATCAGGGACCCCAGCGCGTAGGGCGCGCTCAGGAAGATCGGCGGACTGGAGATCCCGAGGCTCTTGGCGACGGCGGGGATGATCCCGAACTGATCGTTGTACATCCAGCCCCAGATCAGCGCCGCGACGAAGGCCGGGATGGCCCAGGGCACGATGAAGACCGCGCGCAGCACGCCGCGCCATCGGAGTCGCCGGTTCAGCAGGAGGGCGAGGACCAGCCCGATGACATAGGAGAGGGCGACCGAGACAACTGTGAAGATCAGGGAGACCTTGAGCGAGTGGAGCACCTCGGGGTCACGGACCACCGCCGCGTAGTTGCGCAACCCGATGAACACGGGGTCCCGCGTGCTGATCTTGCGCTCCTGCAGGCTGATCAGGGCATTGAAGAGCAGCGGGTAGAGGTCCACCAGCAGGATGCCAAGCACGGTGGGGGCGATCAGGACGTACGGGGCGCGGCGGTCCAGCCATTCGGCGGCCAGCCTCCGCATCGGGCCTCCCATCGGTCACGCGGCGGCCGGGGGCCCGCGTCGCGCTCGAGATCGGATGTGTTACGACCGCGCGTGGAAACGCGCGCGGCAAGGGCGAGTATAGTACGATCCGGTCGCGATGGAATCCATGAACGCGCGGATCCGAGTGGGCTGCCGGGACCGCCGGGGCCCGCTCCGGCGCATCTGGGCGAGCATTGGCTACGACGAGATCAACTGGACGTACACGGCGCGCGGCAAGGCCCTCTACCGCACCCTCCGCGACCTGGCCGAGGTACCCTACCACGTCCGGAATCACAACGCGTTCACGAGCGGCAACGGCCTCTCGGAGCCGGCTCGCGGCTCGACGAACGTCTACCAGGAAGCCCCCGATGGGACTCCCGTGTACGACTGGACGCTCGTCGACCGGGTCTACGACACGATCGCCGGGGCTGGCTTCCGCCCCGTGATCGAGCTGGGCTTCCTCCCGCGGGACCTGGTGCCCACCGAGGCCCAGGCCGCGAGCTGGAGCCGCGACGTCGGACACGAGAGCTACGAGATGGACGGCCTGTGGAAGCATCCCCCCGCGACTACGCGCGCTGGGAGGAGCTGTGCGCACGGTTCGTCGACCACCTCGTGGGGCGGTTCGGTCGCGAGACCGTGGCGCAGTGGCACTTCGAGGTCTGGAACGAGCCCAACATCCCAAACTACTGGAAGGGCAGCTTCGACGATTACTGCCGCCTGTACGACCACTCGGCGGCGGGTGTCACCCGGGCCCTGCCGGCGGCGCGGATCGGCGGGCCGGGGCTCGCGCGACCCGACCGAGCCCTCGGCCAACGAGTTCCTGCGCCGGTTTCTCGCCCACTGCATCTCGGGCCGGAACTGGGCGACCGGGAGGACCGGGACGCGACTCGATTTCATCTCGATCCACACGAAGGGTGCCCACTACCGGCCCCGGCGCATCTACAACTGGCAGCACCCCATCGAGCGCGAGGCGCCGTCCACCGCCCGCATGCTGCGCGATGTCGAAGTCGGGCTCGAGACGATCGGCGGCTTCCCCGAGCTCCGGGAGCGCCCGGTGGTCGTGGACGAGTGCGACCCGGCTGTCGGGACCATCTACGGCGTCCACGACAACCCCAACTTCGTGGTGACCAACACCGAGTACTATCCGGCGTTCCTCTGTGCCCTGGTGCGGCGCGTGCTCGATCTCGACCGCGCCTTCGGCGACCGGATCGCCTTCATCACCTCCTGGGCGTTCTACATGGAAGGCAAGCGGTTCTTCGAGGGCAACCGCACGCTCGTCACCAACGACAACCTCGAGAAGCCGATCATGAACGGGCTTCGGCTCCTGAGCCGCCTCGGGGAGACCCGCCTTGGCGTCGAGTCGACCGGTCGGCGGGACCACCTGGACGTCGATGGGCCCGTCGAGGAGGCCGAGGTCGACGCCCTCGCCGCCGAGAGCCCCGGAAGGGTCACCGTGCTGGTGTGGCACCGGGCCGATGCCTGGTGGGCTGAAGGATGCGCGCGCGTCGCGCTCGTGCTCGAGCGGCTACCCTTTCCGGGCCCCGTCGTCGTGCGCCACCTGCGCCTCGACGGTCATCATTCCAATACCTACGCCGAGTGGCACCGCCAAGGGCGGCCCGAGGACCCCGGACCCGCCCAGCTGGCGAGGCTCCATGAGAGCGGGCGTCTGGCGCTCCTCACGGCGCCGACCCGGGAGACGCTCGGACCAGACGGATCGCTCCAGCTCGAGTTTTCCCTACCGATGTTCGGACTGTCCCTCCTCGAGATCACGCCGGTGGCGTCGGGGCACGAGTTGTCGTGATCCCAGACGCGATTACCGTTCACCCACCCTACCGTGCCGGGCCACAGCGCCGCACGGCTCGGGTGTTCCAACTGACGCGGGAACCCGCCCGATCAGTGTGCGCCAGACGCCCGATCTGAGTCGCCAGCCTCCATGCTAGCGCCTAGGTCGGCCACGCCCTCGTAGTCAGGCAGCAGTCGCTCGTACTCGGTCTCCATGAGCGGCGACGACACGAGGAAATCGGCCGTGGCGCGGTTGCACGCCACCGGGATGTTCCAGACGACCGTGATGCGGAGCAGCGCCTTCACGTCTGGGTCGTGAGGCTGCGGCTCGAGCGGATCCCAGAAAAAGATCAGGATGTCGATCGCGCGATCGACGATCCTGGCGCCGATCTGCTGATCCCCGCCGAGGGGACCGCTGCGGAAGGTCGTTACGGGGAGACCCAGCTTGTCCCCGAGGAGACGCCCGGTGTTCCCGGTCGCGTGAAGGGCGTGCCTTCCGAGCAGGTCGCGGTTGAACGCCGCCCAGTCCAGCAGATCCAGTTTCTTGTTGTCGTGGGCGACCAAGGCGACGCGCTTGATGTCGGGCATCTCCCATCTCACTGCGGCTGTCATGTCGATCCCTCCGCAGCGTCGAGGCTATCGCGCCCGTGTTGCGCGTCCACGACCCTCGAGTCACGATTGCCTGACGGCTCATCTTTCGGATGAGCTCTCCAGACTATCCGGCCTTCGACGAATCCATCACGACGTTCGCATGGGTGTCCAGGCCTGCGTTCCACACGCCGCTGGGCGCCGTGCGTCGCACGTAGTCGGCGAAGTCGCGCGGCGGCCGTCCCAGCGCCGGTCCGGAGGGGCGCAGCCACGCCAACTCGGACTCTAGCTGTCGAGGCCAACGGAGACGACCCGATTGATCGGATCGATGGGGCGAGCTAGCGAGCCGCCGGGGGGTGGTGCGCGATCCAGTGACGTGCGATGTCGATCCGCCGGCAGATCCAGACGCCGGCATGCTGCTGGACGTGGTCGAGGAAGCGCTGGAGCGCGGCGAACCTCCCGGGCCGGCCGATCAGCCGCATGTGGAGGCCGACCGACATCATGCGGGGCCGCTCCGCCCCCTCCCGGTAAAGCACGTCGAAGGCGTCGCGGAGGTAGGCGAAGAACTCATCGCCGGTGCTGAATCCCTGGTAGCCGCCGAACTTCATGTCGTTGTTGTCGAGCGTGTACGGCACCACGAGGTGGGTGCGGCCCGCCACGTGGACCCAGTACGGGAGGTCGTCGTTGTACGCGTCGGCGTCGTAGAGGAAGCCGCCCTCCTCGACCACGAGGCGGCGCGTGTTGGGGCCCAGCCGGCCCGTGTACCAGCCGAGCGGGCGCTCGCCGGTGAGCCGCGTCAGCGCGGCCACCGCCAGCCGGATGTGCTCCCGCTCGACCGCGTCGTCGACGAACTGGTAGTCGATCCACCGCCACCCGTGGCTGACGATCTCGTGGCCGGCCTCGACGATCGCCCGCGCCGCGGCCGGATGGCGCTCGAGCGCCATCGCCACCGCGAACACGCTGATCGGGACCCCCCGCTCGGCGAACAGGCCCAGGAGCCGCCAGAGGCCGACGCGGCTCCCGTACTCGTAGACGGACTCCATCTGGACGTTGCGCACGCCGGCGAGCGGCTCGGTACCCACCACCTCGCCCAGAAAGGCCTCGGCGTGGGCGTCGCCGTGGAGGATCGACCGCTCGCCGCCCTCCTCGTAGTTCATGACGATCTGGAGCGCCAGCCGGGCGCCGCCGGGCCAGCGGGGGTCGGGCGGGTCCGGGCCGTAGCCGACCAGGTCGCGCGGGTACGCGGTCACGGGCCGAGCGGGCCGAGCCCGTGGAGCGCCCGCCAGTGGCGCGCGATGTCGGCGCGCCGGGCGATCCAGACGCCCTCGCGCCCGGTGATGTGCGCCAGCACCTGCTCGAGGCCGGCGATCCGCCCCGGCCGGCCCATGATCCTGAGGTGCAGGCCGATGGACAGCATCTTCGGCGCGGCCGCGCCCTCGCGCCACAGCCAGTCGAAGGCGTCCGTCACGTAGGTGGCGAAGTCCCGGGCCAGCGTGAACCCGCCGCCCGCCTGGAACCGCATGTCGTTCGTGTCGAAGCTGTACGGCAGCACCACGTGCGGCCGGCCGCCGACCTCGACCAGGTAAGGGAGGTCGTCGTCGTAGGCGTCGGAGTCGTAGAGGAACCCGCCTTCCTCGACGAGCAGGCGCCGCGTGTTCACGCTGGAGGCCGAGCGGGTGTGCCAGCCGACGGGGCGCACGCCCGCCACGCGGGTGATCGTTTCCACGGACCGCGCGATCACGCCCCGTTCCACGTCCTCCGGCATCGCGGCGTGGGTCTCCCAGCGGTAGCCGTGGCAGGCGATCTCGTGGCCGCGGCCGAGCGTGTCGCGCGCGAGCCAGGGCGACAGCTCCAGCGCGCGGGCGCACGCGCTCACGGTGGCCGGCACGCCGAACCCCTCGAGCAACGCCATGAGCCGCCAGTACCCGGCCCGCGTGCCGTACTCGAAGTGGGACTCCATGCAGGGGTCGACGGCGCCGACCACCTCGTCGACCACCTCGTAGCGGCCCTCGTTCCGCTCGTCGCCCATCGAGCGCGAGAGCTCGGCGCCCTCCTCGACGTTGAGGACGAGCGACACCGCGATCCGCGCCTGACCCGGCCAGCGCGGGTCGGGTGGCGCGCCCCCGTACCCCCGGAAGTCTCGCTGGCGTACCGGTCCGGTCACCGCTCGGCCGCCCTCGCGCCACGCAGCCAGCCGACGCTCGGCCTCGTCGCCCGACAGGGCGAGCGCGGCGGCGGCGCCGGGGCACTCGACCACCATCGCCGCGGCGATCGCCCCGCGCCGCGCGGCCGCCACCGGGTCGAGCCCGCTGAGGCGTGCCGCGGCATAGGCGCCGCAGAACGCATCGCCGGCGCCGGTCAGGTCGACGACGGTCGCGGGCGCCGCGGGGATCGCGCACGGCGGCGTCGAAGCCGGGCCCGGCCACGAGACAGCCGGCGTCCCCCAGCTTGACGACCACCTCCGCGAAGCCCGCCTCTCGCAGCCGCCCGACGAGCCCCCTCCAGTCCCGGTCGGGCGCGAGGTGCTCGACCTCGGCGCGGCTCGGCAGGAAGGCGCGGGCCCTGCCAAGCATGTCCGCGAGCTCGCCTTCCTTCAGCTGCCGGGCGTAGTGCGGCGACGGGTCGACGCCGACCCAGTCCGCGCGCTCCCGCGAGCCACGGGACGGTCGCGCCGTGGCGGGCGGCGACCTGCGGCGCGACGTGCGCGGCGCGCGCCGGCAGCCACGCGCGCGGGATGTCCCCGGCCGTCGGGCTGAGGCGCTCGAGGTGGGCGAGGTAGCGCTGGCGGAGCGTCGCCACGTCGGCGGCGGGATCGCGGAGCGCCGCGTTCCGGGGGACGCTCCGCCGGCTCCCGTCCCGCTCGTAGAGATGCCACTCGACGAGGGGCTCGACGTCGACCTCCGTGAGCCCGCCGGCCGGCAGCCCCGCCCGGCCCAGCATCGCCCGCACGTCCTCCCCGAGACCGCGTCCGAGGCGCGTCACGACCCCGACCCGGCCGGGGTCGCAGAAGAGCCGGGCCCCGGCCGCCGCGTAGAGGGCGTTCCCGCCGAGCGACTCCCGCCAGGGACCCGGCGTCGCGGGCACGGCGTGGTCCACGGTGACCTGGCCCAGCACCAGGAGGTCGGGCATCGGGCTACCGGCCGATGCGCTCGAGGCCGATCGTGCGGGACGCCACCGCCACCACCAGGAACGCGAGCAGGATCTCGAACGCGGACACCGCGGCCACCAGCGGGCTCGAGTCGTACTGGACGAGGTAGTAGAGCTCCACGGCCAGCGGCCGCGCCCGGGCCGACGCCGTGAACAGCGCCACGGTCACGTTGTCGAAGGCCTCGATGAAGACGACCGCCGCCGCGCCGAGCACGGCCCCCGAGACCTGGGGCAGCGTGACCCGGAGGAACGTCTGGACGCGGCCCGCGCCGAGCGCCGCCGAGGCCTCCTCCAGCGCCGGATCGAGGCCGGCCAGGCGCGCCATGGCGATCCGGATCACGAAGGGCAGGCAGAAGACCGTGAGGCTCAGGACCAGCATCAGGTGGGACGCGCGGAACGCGAAGTAGGCGCCGAAGAACAGGACGGCGACGCCGATCACCAGCCCGGGCATCATCTGCGGCGCCACCAGGAACGCCCCCGCCACCGCCCGCCCGGGGAACGTGCCGCGGACGAGCGCGTAGGCCGCGGGCACGGCGAGCCCCACCCCCAGGACGGTGACGTCGAGCGCCACCCGCAGGCTGACCTTCGCCGCGTCGATCAGCTGGGCGTGCCCCCAGAGCGCCTGGTACCAGCGGAAGGACAGGCGCTCGGGCGGGAAGCCGATGTACTCGCGCGCGTCGAACGAGATCAGGACGACCACGAGCAAGGGCGCCACCAGCACGACGAGGGCGAGCCCGGCCAGCCCCGTCAGGACCGCGGCCCCGGCCGCGTCCCCGGGCGACCAGGCGTGGCGGCGAGGCGCCCGGCCCGGCGCGGCGGTCATCGAGCCCGCTCGCGCCAGGCCATGGCCCGGTTCGCCGTCCAGGTGATGAGGAGCACGAACGCGAAGCAGGACCCGAGGAGCAGGGCGGCCAGCACCGCGCCGGTCGCCCAGTCGAGGATCACGATCGTCTGCTCGTAGACCTTGACCGCCACGGTGGAGTAGCTCCCACCCCCGAGCAGCTGGGGAATGATGAAGTTCGTGTATGAGAGCGCGAAGACCAGGGCCGTCCCCGCGGCGATGCCCGGCAGGGACAGCGGCACCACGATCCGGAAGAAGGTCTCCAGCCGGCCGGCGCCGAGATTGGCCGAGGCCTCCTCGAGGAAGCGGTCGCGCGAGGCGAGGGCGGCGATCAGCGGCAGGATCATGAAGGGGAGGTGCACCTGGGTGAGGCCGATCAGCACCGCCCAGTCGGTGTTCAGGATCCGGATGGGCGTGTCGACGATCCCGAGGCCCAGCAGGACCGCGTTCAGGAGCCCCCGCCGGCCGCCGAGGATGACGAGCCACGCGTACGTGCGGACCAGCGCGCTCGTGAGGAGCGGGGAGATCACCGCGATCAGGAGCAGCTTCCGGACCGTGGGCCCGGCGAGCGTGTAGAGGTAGGCCACCGGGTAGCCCAGCACGAGACACAGGAGGGTCGTGGCGACCCCGAGCTTGAAGGAGCGCCAGAATAGGAGCCACGACAGGGAATCGCTCAGGATCCGCTGGTAGTGCGCCACCGTGAAGGAGCCGGGGATGACGCGGCCGCGCTCGATCGTGAGGAACCCGAAGGCGAAGAGGACGGCGAGCGGGAGGGCCAGCATCACGAACACGTAGAGGAGGGCCGGCACGGCGGGCCAGGCTCCCCGGCCGTGCGCGAGCCGCCGGAGCCACGCGGCATCGGTCCCAGGGACGGCGCTGGCCGGGGCGCGGCCCGACGGGTGGACGGTTGACATCGGCTGACTCACGGCCAGGCGCCCTCGCCGAGGACGACGCAGGCCGCCGAGTCCCGCAGCTCGACTCGCACGCGGTCGCCCACGACCAGGAGGTCCCCGCCCGGGTCGCGCATCGCGAGGACGCGCAGGGGCGCCGGCCGGCCCACCTCGACCTGGTACTCGGTCGTGGCGCCGGCGTGCTTGACGAATGTGAGCGTGCCCACCCAGCCCGGCCCGGCCGCGTCGCGCCGCACGGCCAGGTGCTCGGGCCGGATGACCACCGTGACGCGCCCGGTCCGCTCGGCCGGCAGGGCGACGCCCGGCCCCAGCTCGATCCGGCCGGCCTGCGCCTCGCCGGCGAGCAGGTTCGACTGACCGACGAAGTCCGCCACGTACGTGGTTGCGGGGCGGTCGTAGATCTCGAGCGGCGTCCCCACCTGCTCGATCACCCCGGCCCGCATCACCGCGATGCGGTCGGACAGGGTCAGCGCCTCGTCCTGGTCGTGGGTCACGAAGACGGTCGTGATCCCCAGCCGCCGGACCAGCTGCCGGAGATCCACCTGCATGGCCTGGCGCAGCTTGGCGTCCAGCGCCCCGAACGGCTCGTCGAGGAGGAGGACCTCCGGGGCCAGGACCAGAGCGCGCGCCAGCGCGACCCGCTGTTGCTGGCCGCCGGAGAGCTGGCCGGGCCAGCGCTCGGCCAGCTGGGCCAGCTCGACCAGCTGGAGGGCCGCCCGCACGCGGCGCTCGATCTCCCCCCGGCCGAGCCGCCGGACCCGGAGGCCGTATCCCACGTTCCCGAACACCGTCATGTGGGGGAACAGGGCGTAGTGCTGGAAGACCATCCCCACGGCGCGGCGATTCGGGGGGCGGAAGGTCACGTCGCGCCCGCCGATCGAGACCGAGCCGGCATCCGGGACGACGAAGCCCGCGATCGTGCGGAGGAGCGTCGTCTTGCCGCAGCCGGACGGGCCCAGCAGGGTCATCACTTCGCCCTTCTCGACCTCCAGGTCGCAGTCGCGGAGCACGGGGAGCGCCCCGAACGCCTTGCGAAGGCCCTGGAGCTGGACGTGGCGCCCGGTCACCGCCCGGCCTCCGGCGCCGGCGTCGCGAGCCCGAGCCCCTCGGGCCCGAATCCGGCGACGGCGCGCGCCGCGACCTCGAGCCCGACGGCGAGGAGCGCCGGATCGTCGAGCCCGCGTGCCACCCCGGCGCCGAGCGCGCCGACGCAGGCGTCGCCGGCCCCGGTCGGGTCCACCACGGACGCGGCGAGGGCCGGCCGTCTGAGGCCCGAGGGATGGGCGATCGAGACCAGCGCGAGCCCGTCCGCGCCCCGCTTCTGGACGACGCGCGGGCAGCGATCCCCGAGCGCCTTCAGGGCCGCGTCGTCGTCGAGCCCCGGCAGGAGACGTCGCGTCTCCTCCCGGCTCGGCGCGAAGAGGTCGACGCGCCCGATGAGCTCCAGCAGCCGCTCGCCCTCGCCGGTCGCGAAGACCTCGCTCGTGTCGACGACTACGCCGGCTCGGCGGGCCCGCGCCCACGCGATCTGGCGCTCGAGCGCCGCGGCCGGCATTGCCGTCAGCACCACCACGGCCGGGGTCGCGGCGTCGGGCAGAAGCGGCGGCGTCAGCGCCCGCGTCGCGACGTGCCACTCGCCCTGACGGTAGTGACCGGAGTCGCGCCGTCCCGCGCGGCCGTAGACGAGGCGCGCGCGCCGCGTCGGGTGGTCACGCCGGTCGACGGCGGACAGATCGACGCCCCGGGCCGCGAGGGCCTCCAGGATCGCCTCCGGGAAATCGGACCCGCGGGCCGCCCCGAGCAGCACCCGGACCCCGCCGGCCAGCGCCCCGAGCGCGGCATAGAGCGCGGCGCCGCCCGGGACGTCCTCCCGGCCGACGCCGTCGACGCGGATCTCGTCGAGCGAGAGATAGCCCACCACGCCGACCGTGGGAACCTGCCCGCCGCGTTCCATCCGGTCTCCCGATGCCGCGTCCGTCTCGCTACCGGCCGGTGTCGACGAGCGCCCGTCGGGTTAGGAGACGGCTCACCCGGAACCGCGCACAGTCGTCGCGGAGGTGCGTCCGGGTGTCGGGGTCGAGCCCCGTCGCGCGCGCCAGCCGGTAGGCCAGGAGCTGGAGCGGCACGGGCAGGAGGAGCGCGGCCAGCCACTCCGGTGTCGCGGGAAGCGCGAGCCGCCGGGTCGCGGTCGGCGCCGGGTGACCGCCCGACTCGAGGGCCCAGGTCTCGAACCCCATCTCGGCGAGCGCGGCCGCGGCGTCCGTCGTCCGCGCGGCGAGCACGGCGTTCGGCACGAGGTAGACGATGAGGTTCCCGGGGTCGGCCGACCAGAACTGCCGGTGGGCGAACTCCTCGACGTCGTCGCTCCAGCTGGGCACGCGCGTCAGCTCGACTAGCTTGGCGACGCCGTACTCGGCGGTCGCGAGATGCGGGCCCGCTCCCAGGATCCGGACGCCGGGCGTGCTGGGCGCCCCGGGCCGGGCGGCGCGCTCGGCGATCTCCGTCGCGGCGCGATCCGCATCGACGAGGAGTTCGGGCAGCCGTCCGAGCGCCGCGCCGATCGCGGCCGGCGTCGGCCGCCACGCCGGGTCGACCGGCCGGGCGTCCGTGGCATCGCGAGCGGAGGCGCCCAGGAGCAAGAGCGTCAGGGCCAGCACGGTTCCCGTGTAGGTCGAGGTCCCGCAGAGAAACGGTCCGAGCGCTGGAATGTCGAGCGAGACGCTCAGGGCCGCGGCCTCGGCGAGGCGGCCCCCGCGCCCGTTCGTGAGCACGAGGCCCGGCGCGCCGCGCGCCCGCGCGGCCAGCCAGGCCTCGTTGGTCCGGTCGACGTCGCCCGACATCGAGATGACGACGACGCGGTCGGCCGGCGTGAGATGCGGCGCGTCGTACGCGAGGAACGGCAGCGCGCTCGTGGCGCGCCAGGGGAGGCCGAGCCCGCGGCGCGCTGCCCGGCTCACCGCCCGCGCGGCGAACCACCCGTCGCCCGACGCCACCGCGTAGAGGCATCCCCCGGGTCCCGGGACGAGCGCGCGCCGGCCGATGGCGCCGAACTCGTCCGCCCGGGCGAGGAGCCGCGCGAGGCACTCGGGCTGGCGCCGGATATCGGCCAGCATCGGCGCCGGGTCGCGCGGCGCGCCCGGCGTCACGACGCGAGTTCGCGGTCGAAGCGATCGACGATCTGGCCGCGCACGGGGGCGATCTTCGTCCAGTCGATCGTCTGGAGGCGGAGCACTTCCTCGGGCGTGGCGGGCGTGTACGCCCGTGCTGCCTCCGGCACCGGCACGCCGCGGACCGTCGGGCCGAAGTAGTACGGCCGATCCGCCGCCAGCGCCTGGTACTCGACGCTCAGGACGTCGTTGAGCCACTCCTGCACCAGCTCCGGATGTCGCGTGCCGGTGATCTCGGAGAAGAAGGAGATCACCGCCACCGGACCGGGATCGGGCTTCACGAACCGGATCGGCATGCCCTTGTCGGCGAGGGCGGCGGCGCCGTTGTTCCAGAGCGGCGCGATCCCGACCTCCGCCCGCTCCACGAGCTGCGTCAGGATGCTGGGGCTGCGACCGATGACCGGCTTGAGCTCCTTGATGCGCCGGAACGCCGGTTCGAGCTGGTCCTCGGCCCCGCCGTTCAGCTTCGCCACGATTGCGAGGAAGGCGAGGCCGAGGTTGGACGAGGCGCGCGGGATCCCGACGAGCCCCTTGTACTCCGGGCGCCAGAGGTCCGCCCAGCTGGCCGGCGGCGTCTTGATCAGCTGGGAATTGTAGGCGAGGCCGACCAGAGAGTACGTCGCCGGTACCCCGTATCCCTGGCTCTTGCGGACGAACTCCGGGTACACGCTCCCCAGGTTGGGGAACCGCTCCGGGCGGGCCTTCTGGATGTAGCCGTCCTTGATCCCGATGAGGTGCGGCGGCTCGTCGTTCGGCATGGCGTCGTACGGGCTCGCACCCTGAGCCGCCTTGATCTGCGCGACGACGTCCTGCGACTCGCTCGGCACCAGCCGGATCTTGAGCCCCGGATGCCGCTTCTCCATGCGATCCGCGAGCCACCGGTGGGGCTCCTGGAGCTTGCCGCCGTAGGTGATGATGACCAGCTCGCGGTCCTGGGCCCGCGCGGGCCGGCTCCGGGCCAGGACCAGCGCCGCGCCGCCGGCGAGGCCTCGCGCGAATGCCCGGCGGGTGAGGCCGCCGAGCCCCGCCCCGGTCGGTGATGGCGCTCGCTCGATCGGCGCCATGGTCCGGTGAGTCGCTCGCATCACCGTTCCTCCTTCTCGCCGCGCGTCAGGCCGACAGCTCCCGGTCGAAGCGGTCGACGATCTGGCCGCGGACCGGGACGATCTTCGTCCAGTCCACGGTCTGAAGCCGGAGCACCTCCTCCGGGGTCGACGGAGTATAGGGCCGGGCCGCCGCGGAGACGTTGACGCCCTTGACCGTCGGCCCGAAGTAGTAGGGCCGATCGGCCGCGTGGGCCTGGTACTCGAGACTCAGGATGTCGTTCAGCCACTCGGCGACCAGCTCCGGATGCCGGGTCCGGCTGATCGCCGAGAAGAACGAGATGATCGCAACCGGGCCCGGATCGGGCTTCACGAACCGGATCGGCATCCCCTTCTCGGCCAGCGTTGCCGCGTCGTTGTTCCAGAGCGGCGCCACCCCGATCTCCGCGCGCTCCATCAGCTGGGCGAGGGCGGTCGGCGTCCGCCCCACGACCGGCTTCAGCTCCTTCGTCTTGGCGAACGCGGGGTCGAGGCGATCCTCCGCGCCGCCGAACACCTTGGCCGTGATCGCGAGGTAGCCCAGCCCGAGGTTGGACGAGGCGCGCGGGATGCCGACGAGCCCCTTGTACTCGGGCCGCCAGAGGTCCGTCCAGCTCGCGGGCGGAGTCTTCACGAGCTGCGTGTTGTAGGCGAGACCGATGAGCGAGTAGGTCGCCGGCACGCCGTATCCCTGGCTCTTCCGGACGAACTCCGGGTACACGTTCCCGTAGTTCGGGATCTTCTCGGGATCGACCTTGTCGATGTAGCCGTCCTTGATCCCGATCAGATGCGGCGGCTCCCCGTTGGGCATCGCGTCGTAGGGGCTGTACCCCTGCGCCGCCTTGATCTGGGCCACGATGTCCTGCGACTCGCTCGGCACCAGGCGGATCTTGAGCCCCGGATGCCGCTTCTCCATGCGATCCGCGAGCCACCGGTGCGGCTCCTGGAGCTGCCCGCCATAGCTGATGAGGATGAGCTCGCGATCCTGCGCGCGGGCGCTCCGGGGCACGGCGCCGGCCACCATCGCCGCGCCGGCGCCGAGGACGATTCGGTGAAAGGCTCTCCGATCGAGCGTCAGTGGCATCGTCCGACCCCTTTCATTCAGGACAGGCCCGCCGCCGTCGACCGCACCACGCCCCCCCGGATCAGCCAGTAGTCGTCCTGGCGACGGAGCGGGATCAGCGGGACACCAGCCCGGCGGGCCAGGTGAAGGACCAGGAGCTGTACGGGGACATGATAGAGCACCGGCGTGAGGAGCTCGGGCGTGTCGACGGCCACGTCGAGCCGGGCGTGCGCGCCCGGGAAGCTCCCGTGCGTGGGGTGACCGACCACGACCGCGCGGCCGCCGGCGGCGGCAATCCCCGCGACCAGCTCCTCCGCCCGGTCGAGGGCGTTGCCCGGCGGGGCCAGTACGAGCACCACCGACCGCGTCTTCCAGGCGAGAGTCAGGAAGTACTGGAGGTGCGCCCACTCTTCGAGATCCTGGGCGATCCCGTTCACCGGCCGCTGCTCGTGAAACTTCGCGGCGAGATAGTCGGCCGTGCCGCGATTCGGGCCGCCGCCGATGATCCAGATGGTGTCGGCGCTGGCGAGCTCGCCGGCTAGGACCGTGACCGCCGGCTCGACCTGCCGCGCGACCTCGCCGATCGCGTCGATGGCGGCGTCGAGCCGGTCGACCCAGGCGGCTGCGTCGGTGGCGGCAAGCCTGCCCCCCTGGACGCCCAGCTCGAGGCCGACCCCGTACAGGGTGGCGAGGGTGGCGACGTACTCGATCAGGTTCAGGTAGACGCGCCCGCGCGCACCGTCGAGACCCTCGGGTATCCCGACCGGCCGGTGGACCACGCGCTCGGCCAGCCCGGCCAGGGGGCCACTCCGGTTCCCGACGACCGCGACCGTGAGCGCCCCGCGTTCCCGCGCGAGGGTCAGGCTCTCGCGGGTGCGCGTCGAGCCGCCCGAGTTGGAGATCCCGAGGACCACGTCGCCTGGCCCGAGCAGGGGGGTCTCGTAGCGGCCCAGCTCGAGCGCCGTCAGGACGTCGATCGGCCGCTTCGTCCAGCGGCGGAGCGCCGGGCGGGTGGCCGTCGCCGCGAACAGGCTGTCCCCCGAGCCGGTCAGCACGAACCGCTCGGCTCGCGCGACGCGGGGGTCACCGACGAGGTCGGCGAGGGCGGGGCTCAGCGCCGCGCGGAGCTTCCGTGCATCGAGCCCTCGACGGACCGCGTCGGTCAGCTCCGGGGCGAACCGCTCGGGATAGATCACGCTCCACTCTCCACGGACGCACGGCTGGACGTCCGGCAGCCGCGCGGGAGGATTCTACACCCGGAGCGCCGGCGGCCGCGCGAACCGCCCGGTCTTGCTCTGGCGGAGGTCGAGCCGGATGAGCGCCTCGGCGATCTGCACCGCGCACGCGACGGGCTCGAGGACGGGCAGGCGCACCTGGCCGCGGAGCGGAGCGGCGTACGGGGACAAGCGCGCCCCTCCGAGGATGACCAGATCAACCCCGAGATCGGTCTCGGCCCGAGCGATCTCGGCCGCCAGCGCCGCGACCACGGCCTCCGCGACCGGCGCCAGGCCACCGACCGGCGGGAGAGTGACCGCGCGCACCCCCGCGCAGCGAGCGTCGAAGCCGGCGAGCCGGACGAGGTCCTCGGTGTAGGGCACCATCCGAGGGTGCGTCGTGACGATCGCGAACCGGTGGCAGAGGAGCGTCGCGAGCGCCATGGCGGCCTCCGCCATGGAGACGACGGGGACGTCGAGCGCCTCCTTCACTGCCGCCGTCCCATAGTTGCCGAACCCGGCCAGGACGACCGCATCTGGCCCACCCGCCGTCGCGCGGAGGGCCACGAGGCCCCGGACGAGCGCCGCGCCGGCCAGGTAGTCCGCATACACGCTGTCGACGACCGGCGGCGCGGCGTCGTTGGTCCACCCGGCGACGTCGGTGCCCGTCGACGCGGCCAGCCGGGCCAAGCCGACGCAGGCCTCGGTGATGGCGCTGGTCGAGTTCGGATTCGCGACGAGCATCCGCATGCGGGGATGGGCTCCTCCCTCGCGAGGCCGCCGGTTGGCGCCTCGCGATCCCGCGGGCATGATGCCCTCGCGCGCAGCCGGCGGCAATGCCCGGGCGTCAGCCGGCGCTCGGGTACGGTTCGCTCGCAGCGGCAGGATACCGCCGCGAGCGACCATAGCGTGGCATCACACGCCCTCGCCCGCCGGCTACCGAGGAGGAGAGGGAAGCCGATGGGTAGTACTGGCCGAAGCTCAAGAGCGGCACGGGGCTAGGAGCCCCGGAAGCGCTCTACGCCTTCACCGCGCCTGCAGTGAGCCCCTGCACCAAGTGCTTCTCCAGGCACATGTAGAGGACGATGGTCGGGACGGTGGCGACCACCGACGCGGCCATCATCGTCTCGTAGGCAATGCGCCACTGGCCGATGAACGAGGCGATGCCGACCGTCACCGGGTACATGGAGTCGCTGGAGGTGAGCACCAGGGCGAAAAGGAATTCGTTCCACGCGAGGATGAAGCTGAAGATGATGGTGGCCACGATGCCGGGGAGGGATACCGGCACCACGATGGACGTGAAGGCCCGGAGGCGGGAACAGCCGTCGACCATGGCCGCCTCGTCCAGTTCGCGCGGGACGCTCTCGAAGAACCCCTTGAGCATCCACGTCGAGAACGGGAGGGCGAACGACGTGTAGGCGATGATCAGCGCCGGATACGTGTTGAAGAGACCCACCTTCGAGATCAGGATGAAGTACGGGATCACGAGCAGGACGCCCGGGAACATCTGCGTCATCAGGATGAACGTCTCCATGAGGCGAGCGCCGGCAAAGTTGAACCGGGACAGGCCATACCCGGCGAGGGCGGCGAGCACCACGGAGAACACCGCCGTGCTGATCGACACGATGGCGCTGTTCATGAACTGGCGGGGGAAGGAGGAGATCGCCAGGATCTCCGTGTAGTTCACGAGCGTCGGTGCCCTCGGGATGTACTCGAGGGGGACGCGATACACGTCCTCCATCGGCTTGATTGACGTCAGGACCATCCAGCCGAACGGAACGAGCACCCACGCCACGAGCATCGACAGCCCGAAGTAGATGAGGAGACCGCGTCGGACCGGCCCGCGCTCACCGGCGACCATCGTGCCCTCGGCCCCGTCCCGCGGCGTCCGCCGTCGCCGCTGCCGGCGCCCCCGCCCCCCTCATGCGGGCCGGGCGCCCCGCTCGCGGATCATCCTGACGTATCCCAGGCTGAAACAGAACATCACCAGGAACATCAGAATCGCGATCGCCGAGGCGTATTCGTTGCGGAAGAACTGGAACGATTGCTTGTAGACGAGCGTGGTGAGGACCTCGGTCGCGCCGGCGGGTCCGCCGGCCGTCATCACCTGCATGAGGTCGAAGTGCCGGAACATGTAGATGGTGTCGAGCAGGGTGGCCAGCACGATCATGAAGCGAAGGTTCGGCAAGGTGATGTGACGGAACCGCTGCCACGTCCCCGCCCCGTCGACTGACGCGGCCTCGTATTGCTCCGCCGGGATCGCGGCCAGGCCGGCCAACAGGATCAGCATGATGAAGGGATACCCGCGCCAGAGGTTGGCGAGGATGATCGCGGGCATCGCGTAGGCCGGATCGGCCAGCCAGGGCACGGTGTCCCGGACCAGCCCGAGACGCAGCGCCACGTCATTGAAGAGTCCGAACTGCGGGTGGTACAGCCATGCCCACAGCACGCCGACGACGACCACGGGAAACATCCACGGGATCAGGGCGATGACGCGGAACGCGGTCTTCCACGGGATGCGCTCGTTCAGGAGGAGGGCCACCGGCATGGCGGTCACCAGGTGGAGCACCACGCTGGCGACGGTGAACACGAAACTGTTGCGAAAGGCGTTCCAGAATGCCGGGCTCGCGAGCGCCTCGCGGTAGTAGGTCAAGCCGGCGAAGGTGACGCCGCTGCGCGTCTCGGTCACCACGCTCCAGTAGAAGGTGCTGAGGAGTGGAAAGACCAGGACGACGAAGAGCGTGACGACGGCCGGCAGGACGAAGAGATAGCCCAGGTGCGCGTCATTCTGGCCGGCTGCTCGCCGCACTCCCGCCGTCATTCGCCTGGACCCGCCCAGTGACGTTCCGGCCCGGCCGGCCGCGCGCCCCGGATTCCTTCCGGGTCCGGCCGGTCGGGAGCGGACGTCCCCCGGGTCAGCGCTTCAGAATGGCGTCGATCTGCTGGGCGGCTTGGTCCAGCGCGGGCTTCGGCTGGACCTGACCGAGGAGCGCACGCTGGAACGCGTCGAGCGTCACATCGACGATCTGCGCCCACTGCGGGATCAGCGGGGTGGAGCGCGAGTTGGCCAGCTCGGCGACCGCCAGCTTGGCGAACGTGTCCTCCTCGATCGAGGAGTCGGCGGCGGCGTCATTCCGGCCCGGAATGGACTCGACGGCCTTCCACATCCGGACCTGGCCCTCCCGACTCATCAGGAACTTCACGAAGCTCACCGCGGCTTCCGGGTTCTTGCTCTGCGAGGAGACCGTCCAGTACTCGGTGTTGAGGGCGTTCACCTTCTTCTTGCGCGAGGGCAGGGGAGCGAACGCCTGCTTGGTCTTCATTGCCGGGTTCTCGCCGATGAGGATCGCCCGCCCGCCGAGGAAGCCGCTGAGCATCGCCACCTGCTCCTTCGCGAGCAAGCTTCGCGCCCCGCCCGGATCGATGTCGGTGGCCTGCGGCGGGAAGACCTTGTGCTTCGTTCCCAGCTCCACCAGGAAGGTGAAGGCCTCGACCCCCTGCGGCGAGTTCAGCGCGGCCGCCTTCTGATCGGGCGTCAGGATGTCGGCGTCGTTCTCCCAGAGCCAATTGATCAGGCGGTACATGTTGCCGATGACCTTCTTGCCGTGCGGCGCATAGCCCCACTGCACCGTCCGCCCGGAGGGGTCCTTCCGCGTCAGCTTGATCGTGGCGTCCTGAAACTCCTCCCAGGTCTTGGGAGGCTTGGTCGGATCCAGCCCAGCCTTCTGGAACATCTCCGTGTTGTAGTGGAGGAGCACGGGCGTCGCCGCATAGGGCACCGCGAAGACCTTGTCGCCGCGAGTGACACTCTTCATCGCCGCCGCGTTGAACTTGTCGGCAGTGAAGTCGCGATCGCCCTTCATGTGGGGCGCCAGGTCCAGGATGTACCCGGCCTCGAGGTACTGGATGGTGTGCGCGTCGGCCGCGTAGACCACGTCCGCCGGCTGGCCGGCCTTGGTCTGGGCCAGGAACTTGTTGAGCGTCTCCCCGTATGGCACCGCGTCGAGCTCCACCTCGACGTTCGGGTTGGCCTTCTTGAAGTCCTCGACCATCTGGCGCTCGAAGGCGCCCCACACCTTCTCGGCCAGGTGCCAGTCCTGCACCCGGATCGTGACCTTTCGGCCGGGCACCGAGGTGGCCTGGGCGACCCTGACCGGCGCGGGTGTGGCCATCGCGGAGCGCCCGGCGCCGAGCGACGCGCCGGCCGCGGCCAGGCCGATGAACTTGCGGCGCGACACCCGCGACTCGGGGACGTGATCGATGGCGGCCGGCGTGTGACCCGAAGACGACATGGAGCCTCCCTTCGTGGCGACCGAGGGGGCTGCGGCGAACAACTCGCCGACAGCGTGCGTTTCTTCGAGGCCATCGCCCGGCACGCCGGCGTCGATCATCTCCGTCCGGGGCGTGCGAATCAGAGAGCCTGGATCGGCGAGGGGTGATCGATTACCATGGCAAAAGCACCATATTCGTGGCCACCAGGCCTGTCAAGGTCGGTCCGACTGACAAGGGCACCGCGCGGTCGCGGGCCCGGATGTTGCGCGTGCCGCAGCACATCACTCGCGCTTCCAGGTCAGACGAATCCTTGCCGTACACCGATCGGAGGAGGTCGCAATGCCCGGCTGGAACCCTGCTGAGTCGTTGGCGGGCCAGGTGGCCCTCGTGACCGGTGCCTCGCGCGGCATTGGTCGGTGCATCGCGATCGACCTGGCGCGCGCGGGCGCCGCCGTCGCCGTGCACTACCTCGAATCGAAGGACGGGGCGGCCGCGGTCGCCGCCGAGATCCGCGCCGCGGGCGGGCGCGCCGAGATCGTTCAGGGCGATGTCGGCATCCCGAGCGACATCCGCCGCCTGCACTCCGCCACAGTGAAGGCCCTGGGCCCCGTCGACATTCTGGTCAACAACGCCAGCATCGCCAGCACAGTCAAGCACGGGTTCGATGTGTACATGAACACGACGGAGGAAGAGTTCGACCGGATGATGCGGGTGAACGTCGGAGGGGCATTCTTCTGCTGCCAGGCGGTCCTCCCGTCGATGATCGAGCGCCGCCACGGCATCATCGTGAACATCTCGTCGGGCAGCGGGATCCACGGGGGTATCGGCCCGGAGCCGCCGATCACGTACTCGGCGTCCAAGGCCGCCGAGGTCGGCTTCACCAAGTCGCTCGCCAAGAATGTGTCCCGGCATGGAGTGCGGGTCAACTGTGTCGCACCCGGTCTCACCGATACCAGCACGTTGCTCACCAACCTTCCGCCGAAGGACTACGATGGCGCCCTGCTCGGCCGCGCCGGTTATCCCCAGGAAATCTCCGCCATGGTCGTGTTCCTCTGCTCGCCGCAGGCCTCCTACATCACGGGTCAAACCGTGTGCGTGAACGGGGGGAACTACCTGCACTGATTTCCGCCCTGCGACAACGCCTCGCCCAGGGCGTTCGGTGCCAGGTCGCGCGAGCGACCTACGGTCTTGCCCAAGAGGATTGAAGCACTTAGACAACATGTGAAAGCACTTCCTCTAGACAGCGCCGCTCGTCTCGGATCCCGCCCCAGCGTTTGTTTCCGTCCGGCTCCAGGGAGAGGCCCGATGCCGTCAGCCGAGGATTCTGGACAAGCATTCGTCCCGTCGATTTCATGCTCCTCCTGCAGTTCGCATTCGACACCATTACATGTCTCCAAAGCGCCCGAGTCTTGTCTTCTGCAATTATCAGTTGCGGCGGTTGCTAATCGAGACGTCTGAGCAAGGTCGAGTATGTCCCGCACGACTGAGGGTCATGTGAAGATGACTAGCCTGATCAGCTACGTGCTGCGAGTCTTCCTTTTTCTTCGGCGCCATGAGCCTGCTGCCCCGGCTGGCCCGAGGCCCCATAGCCCGGGAAGATCCTCGACCCGGCACCCACCCCAGCCGGGTCGGATGCCGAATCCGCTACTCCAGACTACCCGCGGCCCATCAGCAGATCCGGGAGAAACAAAACCAAGCCAGGGATGTACGTCATCAGGATGAGGGCAAGGACCAGCATGACGATGTACGGCCACACCTCCCGCGCAAACTCCACCATGGAGCAGCGGCTGATCCCCATCAGAACGAACATGGCCGATCCGAACGGCGGCGTGATCAGCCCAATCGAGAGATTCACCGCCATGACGACACCGAGGTGCACGGGATCGATGCCTGCGCGTGTCGCGATCGGCAAGATCATGGGCGTGATGATCAGGAGGATGGCCAGCGAATCCATGAGGCATCCCAGGATCAGGAGCAGCACGTTGAGCGCGATCAGGATGACCCATGGCCTCGAAGGGTCGCTGAAGAATGGGAGGCGCGCGAACTGGGCCGGGACATCCCCCCGCGCGAGGATCCAGGAGAACACGGACGCGGTGGCGAGAACAAACATCACCTGACCGGTGGTCAGGACCGTCCGGACGAAGATGGCCGGCAGATCCTTGAGTGAGAGCGTCCGGTAGATCGCGAGACCCAGCACCAGGGCGTACACGCAGGCAATGCCTGCCGACTCCGTGGCGGTGAACAGGCCGCCCACGATCCCCGCAATCACGATGAACGGCGCGACGAGGACAAGGGCCGCCCGGCGCGTCGCCCCCATGATCTCTCCGGCACTCGACCGCCGTCCGGCGGGAATGTCCCGTTGACGGGCGATGACCGAGGTCAAGACCATCAAGAGGGCCGCCGCGAGGATCCCCGGTCCGAATCCTCCCAGGAACATGCGACCCACCGAGACGTTGGCGATGGATGCATATACGACCATGATGATGCTGGGCGGAATGATGGGACCGAGGACGGACGCGGCACCTACCAGCGCCGCCGCATAGGGCGTCTTGTAGCCGGCGTTGACCATGGCGGGCACGAGCACGCTGCCGAGCGCAGCCGCATCGCCCGCCCCCGATCCCGTGACACCCGACAGGACGCATTCGGTCGCCACGGTGACATGACCCAGGCCACCACGAAGACGCCCGATCAGCGTGAGGGTGAAGTTCACCAATCGGTCCGTGATCTTCGCGCTCTCCATCAACTCGCCAAACAGCAGAAAGAGCGGGACGGACAGGATGAGGAACGAATCCAGGCCGTGAAACATGCGCTGGACGATCACCTCGAAGGAGACCTTCGGCATCACCAAGAGGGCCGCCGCCCCCGCCAGACCCACACCAAACGCGATCGGCACGCTCAGAGCGAAGAGCAGGAGCATGGAGCCGAACAGCGTGGCCGTCAGCATGACGGCCTCCCCCGCACGGTCGGTTCCGGGGTAGCGCCGACCAGGGTCATCAGCCGCAGCGCGAGATGCAACGCCATGTAGGCCCCGGACAGTGGAACGATGGCGTAGACCGCGCCTTGCGGGAGCTGAAGAACGGGAGAGAACGTGGCCAGCATGCGCCAGCTCCACGTGGTCCCCTGCCACACCATGATGAAGGTGAAGGACAGGCACAGGAGCGTGATGACCACGTTCAGCATGGCTTGCTGTCTAAGACCGAGCCACTCGGCCACGAGGGAGATCGAGAAATGATCGTTCATTCCCACGAGCACCGAGGCCGCCATGAAGGCCGACCAGACGAAGAGGTACACGCCCAGCTCCTCGGTCCACGGCAGCGAGTATTCGAGCACGTAGCGGAAGAACACCTGCAGCACGACGGTCGTTAGGAAGCCGGCCATGAAGAGGCTGGCCGTCCTCAAGAGCAGGGCGTCCGTCCATCTCAACACTTGGCGCACCGACATCTCCCCGGGAGGAAGGGTGGGCGGGGACCGTGCCCCGCCCACCGGAAGGCGACTACTTCGTGTCGATGACCGCCTGGATCAGCTTCCAGCCGCCGACCTGGTCTGCGTACTTGTCGTAGACGGGCTTGACGGCATCGCGGAACTGCTGAGGATTGGCGACGTCGTTGACTTCCATGCCGCGCCGCTTCATCTCCTCGAACGCCGCGACATTCTCCGCATCGTACTGCACGTCATACCAGGCGCGGGCCTCGTCGGCCGCCTCTAGTAGCGCCTGCTGGTACTCCTTGGGCAGGCCGTTGAACCACTTCGCCTGGACCCCGAGGGCGGATGGCATGGCGAAGTGCTTCGTGAGGCTGTAGTACTTGGCGACCTCGTGGGCCTTCATCTCCACGACTCCGAACGGCGGCGTCTCCGCGCCGTCGATGACCCCTTGCTTGGCCGCCATGTAGACCTCGGGGAAGGGCATCGGGGTGGGGATGGCGCCCAGCGCCCTGAAGGTGTCGACCATGAGCGGGCCCTGCATGACGCGCAGCTTGATGCCCTTCATGTCATCGGGAGTGCGCACGGCGCGGCGACGGTTCCAGACCGAGCGTGGCCCGTCGGGCAGGCCGGTCATCAGGAGCTTGATACCGGTCTTTCGCTCGAGCTCGGCGTAGACTTGCTGACCGATCGGCCCTCGGACGACGCGCTTCATATGCTCGTTGTCCCGGAAGAGGAAAGGGAGGTCGAACAGCATCGTTCCGGGGTAGAGGTTCGCCAGGAACGCGTTGTTCACCTGCGCGATTTCGAGGTTCCCGGCCATGACGGACTCGAAGTTCTCCTTCATGCCGCCGAGCTGGCCGCTGTGCATCAGTTTGATCGTCAGGTCGCCGTTCGTCTTCTCGGCCACGCGCTTGATGAACAGGGTTTCCGCCCGGACGAGAATGATCTCCGGACTGTTGGGGCTGGCCAGTGCCGCCTCGACCTTCGGTCCCGCGGTGGCGTGGCCGGCTCCGGCGAGCGCGGAGAGCGCCAGGCCGATCGCAAGTATGTTCCATCGCGCACGATGTCGTCTTGTCACGGTGACCTCCTCCTTGAGCGGTGGTTCGTGGAGTGCAGCGGAGGGCGTCCGGTCGCTATTCGATCGCTGCGATCAGGGTCGACCGCCCGGTGTGGGCAGCGCGGTAGGCCGCCAGAATGACCTTAAGGGAGCCGATCTGCTCCTCGGGAGAGGTGATCGGGTCCCGGTCTTCCCGGACACAGGTCATGAAGTGCGTTATCTGCTCGACGAAGCCGCGCGACGGCTGCAGCACGAACTCCTCGGCCCGGCGCGCGTTCCGGGTCACGAAGAACTGCCGTGCGTGCGTGTCGAACTCGATGGTCCCCTCGGTACCGAGCAACGTGAACTCGGTGCGGGGGCGCTCGCGCTGCGCGATCGAGTTGACGGCGATGATCCCGGAGGCTCCCGATTCGAAGCGGAGCAGGAGGAGGCACGTGTCCTCTAGCGGCGCGACTTCCCGGAAGCCATGGTTGCTCGTCTGGGCCGCGACCTCGCGGACCTCGCCGAAGAGGTACCGGCACGCGGAGACACTGTGGGTCCCCGCGTCCATCAGGGCACCGCCGCCCATGCGCGCCGCGTTGTAGCGCCAGTCCAGACCGACGAAACCGGGGCGGACGTCCAGGTCCATGGTGCTCCGGATCAGAAACGGTGTGCCGATCTCGCCTCGCGCCAGCGCGGCGTGGGCCTTCTGGACCATCGTGGAGTAGATCCAGTTTTCGGCGATCAGGACCCTGCGCCGATGACGGCGGGCCGCGTCGGCGATGCGCCGCGCCTCCGCGAGAGTCGGTGCCAGCGGCTTCTCCAGGACGACGTGCTTGCCGTGGGCGAGTGCGAGGCAGGCGGCCTCGGCGTGCAGGTCGTGCGGCAGCAGGATGTCCACGATGTGGACGTCATTGCGCGCGACAACCTCCTCGTAGCGGTCGCTCCAGTGGGGGACCCCCCACTGCTGGGCCTTCTGGCGCGCCCGGTCTCCGGTCGACCGAACCACCCATGTGATGGTCACGTCCGGCTGCGCGCGCCAGCCCAGGAGGTGATTCTCGCTCCACACGCCGGCCCCCACCACCGCCACGTTGTAGGCCATCGGCGGGGGGCGCGAGGCCTTCGCCTCAGGCGAGCCGCCCGCGGGCCGCATCCCGACAGGGCTCCGCTGACTGGTTGGGGTGCTCGAAGGAATCGCGGTGCCGGCGGGGTGGGGCTAGGGGCGGGCCCGGGCTTAACTCCGGCTCGGGCATGTGCTCCTTCATGGTGAGGGGCGACCTGGCGTCATGCCGTCACTGCCCTCCACGTCGACTGAGCGACGTCAAGCAGGGCGTTGCGTCGCGACCGATACTAGGCGAACCACTGTCGCGTGGCAACCAGCCCTCCAAGATGTCGCGCTCTAGCGCCGCACTGGGCGGAACCTTACCACCGTGAGCCTGGCCCTGGCATGGCGGAAGAGGTCAGGCGCCCGTGAGGCTGGCGCGGTTCTGGCGCAAGGCGTCGGTCGCCCCCGTGCGGAGGACCGACTGGTCCTCGGCCGCGATGATGAACCGGGCGCCCCGCGAGGCCCAGTGCCGGTTCACCGCCGGCGCGAAAGCCATCCCGAGGCACGTGGTGATCCCGCGCCGGGCGGCCTCGTCGAGGACGCGGTGGATCGCGTCGACCACGGAGGGATGCTCGATCTGACCGAGGAGACCCATCGAGCCGGACAGGTCGTTGGGCCCGAGGCAGAGGACGTCGATCCCGGGCACGGCCGCGATGTCCGCGATGCTCTTGACCGCCTCGATGTGCTCGATCTGCAGCGCGATGATCACGCTGTCGTTCGCCGAGGCGACGTACTCCGTGACGTTGCGGTAGTAGTCCGAGGCACGACGTGGCCCGAACCCGCGGATGCCCTCCGGCGGGTAGCGGCATGCCGCGACCGCGGCACGCGCCTCGTCCACCGAGTTGACCATGGGCACGAGCACTCCGCCCGCCCCGAGATCGAGGGCCTGCTTGATGATGGCCGGGTTGTTCCAGGGCACGCGGACGATCGGCACGGACTCCCGGCCGTTGAACGCCGTGAGGACGATCTGCAGCCCCTCGGGGCTGAACGGCGCGTGCTCGGTGTCGATCAGGATCCAGTCGAATCCCGTCCCGGCCATGATCTCCGCGACGGCGGATTCGGCAAAGGAGATCCAGGCGCCGATGGTCACTTCTCCCGCGCGGAGGCGCCGCTTCAGGTTCAGACCTCGCGTCGTCACGCGCAGCTCCTCTCGAGAGGCTCCCGGCGCATCGGCCGGGTCCGGGGTTCGACGGAGGTGGCCGCGCTCACAGATGCGGCAGCACCCGATCGCGGAGCAACGTCATCGAGTTCACCCACGGCTCGCGCGGCTGCCACTCGTGGCCGATGACCAGGAGCCCTCCGAAGCCGCCAACCTCGCGCTTGAGCGCCTGGAGCTTGTCGGTGACCTGATCGGGGTCGCCGACGATCCAGATGTTGTCGAGGAGGTACTCGGGCGTGACCCGGTCGTCGGGCATCTCGGGATCGACCTTGGTGAGCGCGAGCATCCCGGTCTTCCGGAGCAGCGGGAGGAAGTATTGCCGCCAGTCTCTGGCAAGCGTGCCTTCCAGAACCTCGCGTCGCGCCCGGGCGCTCGTCTCGGCGATGTACACGTCCCGCGCGATGCGCCAGGTCCCGCGATCCGCGGTGCGACCGACCGCCTTTGCCGACGATTCGACCACCTGCCAGTGAGACGTGAGGATGCGCGGGGGAACGATGTTGATGCTCATGGGGATGTAGCCACGCTCGCCCGCCATGACCAGCGTCTCGGACTTGGGGGACAGGCCGGCCACGCCGATCGGCGGATGCGGCCGCTGGTACGGGCGCAGATGGAGCGCGAGCCCGATGTCGTCCTGTGGAGCGGGAACGCGGAACTCCCAGTGCTTGGACTTGTAGATGCCCGGCTTCGGGTCGTTCCAGAGATCCAGCACGACGTCGAGCACCTCGCGGGTCACCCGGCGCTGCTCTCCCCCCTGGGCGTCGATGCCGAACAGCTCGAAGTCGCCAGGGAAGCCGCCCGAGCCCACGCCCCAGTAGAGGCGACCCCGGGCCATGTGGTCGAGCTGGGCGATCCGCTGCGCCAGCATGAGGGGGTGGTGGTTGGGCAGGCACGACACGCCCGTCCCGAGCTTCATCGTCCGGGTCACCGCCAGCGCCTGGGCGATGAACAGATCGGGGCACGGGATGTTCTCCCAGACCGACGTGAAGTGCTCCCCGATCCAGGCCTCCTCGAAGCCGAGCCGCTCCAGAGTCACCAGCTGCTCGAGGTCGTCAGCCATGGTCTGGGACGGATTCGACCCGGGGGGGTGCAGCGGCATGGTGAAGTAACCGCAGCGCATGGGGACCTCCGCGAGATGTGTCGGTCAGGCCCGAGCGGTCGCCACGTTCGGGCGCCGGTGCGTGAGCGCGGCCGGATTCAGGACGTATGCCTCGCCCGGATGCTCGCCCCTGGCGAGCGCGAGGATCGAGTCGATGCAACGGTTGGCCATGGCGGCCTCCGCCGTCACGTTCATGCCCGCGGCATGGGGGGTCAGCAGGACGTTGTCGAGCGTCAGGAGCGGTGAATCGGTCGGCGGCTCCCGCTTGAACACGTCGAGGCCGGCGCCGGCGATCCGGCCTGCCGCCAGTGCCTCGTACAGGGCCTCCTCGTCCACGAGGGCCCCGCGGGCGGTGTTGACCAGGTACGCCGTGGGCTTCATCTGGCTGAGCTCCCGGCGCCCGATGAGATTCTCGGTCTCCTTCATGTGGGGCGCGTGGAGGGTGACGAAGTCGGATTCCCGCAGGAGCGAGTCCAGGGGGACGAGCTCGATCGCGTGCTCGCGCGCGTAGGCGGCGTCGGGCTGGGTGTCGAAGGCGAGGATGCGCATCCCGAAGCCCTCGCACCGCCGCGCGACCGCGCGGCCGATCCGGCCGAGGCCCACGATGCCCACCGTGGCGCCCCAGAACGCCGCGTGGAAGCCGCAGCCCCAGCCGCCGTTTCTGGCGCGCTGATGGTGACCCACGAGGTTCGTGGCGAGCCCGAGCATGAGGACCAGCGTGAAGTCCGCCACGGCCTCGTGATTCGCCCCGAAGGCCATCGCGATGGCCACGCCGTGGCGGGTGGCCGCCCCGACGTCGATCATGTCGTACCCGACACCGAACCGGGCGACGATACGGAGGTCCCGCGCCGCCGAGAACACCCGCTCCGTGTAAGGCTCGCCTCCGGCTAGGGTACCGAACACCCCCGGGAGCGCGTCGATCAGCTCGGACTCCGTGTAGTGGCGGCCGAGGGGGTTCCGCACGACCTCGAACCCGGCCCGCTCCAGTCGCAGGAGGTAGGGAGCCTCCCGCGCGGTCAAGTGGTAGACGGTCACGAGGATCTTCGGCGCGCCGGACATTTTCAGTTCCCCGTGCTGAGGCCGCCGTCGACGCTGATGATCTGGCCCGTGATGTACTCCGAGGCCGGCGAGCTGAGGAAGACGGCGACGCCACCGAGATCCTTCACGTCGCCGCCGCGACCCATCGGGATACGCGAGATGTTGCGCCGGATCCACTCGGCATCGCTGAACAGGTGCTCGCTCAGCGGCGTCCGGAACGGTCCCGGCGCGATCGCGTTGACCGTGATCCCGAACGGCGCCAGCTCGATGGCCATGACCTTGGTGAGCTGGTGCATGCCCGCCTTGCTGGAGGCGTAGCCGGTCTGCATCGGCTGGGCGAACTGCGCGGCCAGGGAGCCGATGTTGATGATCCGCCCGTAGCCGTGCGCCTTCATGAGGGCAGCGGCGGCCTGCGAGCAGAAGAACGCCCCCTTGAGGTTGGTGCCCATCACGATGTCCCAGCTCTCCTCGTCGTACTCCATCGTCGGCTTCCGGCGATTGGTGCCGGCGCTGTTCACGAGGATGTCGAGTCGTCCGTGCCGCGCCCTCACGTCCTCGAACACCTCGCGGACCTGTGCAAGCCGGGCGACGTCCAGACTGATCGCCTCCGCCTGCCCGCCGGCGGCGTTCAGCTGGTCGGCCGATTCCTTCACCACGGACTCGCGCCGGCCCGCCAGGATCACCCGGGCCCCACACTCGGCCAGGGCGCGTCCGATTCCGAGGCCGATGCCCGTGCCGCCGCCGGTCACGAGCGCGATCCGGCCACTCACGTCGAAGTTGACCATGCGACCTCTCCTCCGCCTTTGGCGGCTCAGTCCACGCCCATGATGGCGTCCGGGAGCCACGTCACCGATGCCGGAAAGTAGGTGATCAGCACGAGCACCACGATCAGGATGGCGAGAAACGGCAGCACCTCTCTGGTGAAGTCCACGATCGTGGTCCTGCTGATCCCGCACACCACGAACATGACCGATCCGAAGGGTGGCGTGACCAGGCCCAGGCTGAGGTTGTACGACATGACCACGCCGAGGTGGATGGGGTCGATCCCCGCGCGGGTGGCGATGGGCAGGATCATGGGCGTGATGATCAGGAGGATCGCGATCGACTCCATCAGGCATCCGAGGATGAGCAGCAGGATGTTCAGCGCCAGCAGGATGACCCAGACGCCCGCGGTCGCGCTGAAGAACGGGAGGTGGCCGACCTGCTCGGGCACGCCCCCCCGGGCGAGGATCCACGAGAACGCCGAGGCCGTCGCGAGAATGAACATGACCTTGCCGGTGCCGAGCGCCGCCCGACGGACGATGGCCGCCAGCTCTCGGAGCTTGATCGAGCGGTAGACGACGATCCCCAGCAGCAGCGCGTAGAGGCATCCCACCGCCGCCGACTCCGTCGCCGTGAACACGCCCCCCAGAATGCCGCCCATCACGATCAACGGCATGATCAGGACGACCGCGGCGCGGCGCGTGGCCACCACCATTTCCAGGACGCTCGCGGGGGCTCCCGCCGGGATGTTGCGGCGCCGAGCGATGACGGCAGTGACCACCATCAGGCCGATTCCGGCCAGCACCCCGGGAATGATCCCGCCGATGAACATGCGCGCGATCGACACGTTGGCGATCGACGCGTAGATGATCATGATGATGCTCGGGGGAATGATGGGCCCCAGCGTTGCCGCGGCACCCACGAGCGCGGTCGAGAAGGCGGCCCCGTACCCCGAGCGGGTCATCGTGGGAATCAGGACGACGCCCGTCGCGGCGGCGTCCGCGGTGCCGGATCCCGACACGCCGGACAGGACCATCTCGGTCAGGACGGAGACGTGGCCCAGGCCCCCTCGGAAGCGTCCGACAAGCACGTTGACGAACTCGACGAGGCGCTGGGTGATCTTGGACTGCTCCATCAGCTCGCCAAGCAGCAGGAACAGGGGAACCGACAGGATCACGAACGAGTCGAGCCCGAAGAACATCCGCTGAACGATCACCTCGAGAGTGACGTTGGGCAAGGTGAGGAGCGCGGCCGTCGCCGCGAGCCCTAGGCTGATGGGGATGGGGACGTTCGCGATGAACAGCACGAGCATGACCCCGAAGAGCGTCAGGGTCAGCATCAGCGAGCCTCGGCGCTCGGTCCGACCCGCAGGAGGGTCACGACCCGCACCAGCAGGTGGACCAGCATGTAGAGGGCGGACAGGGGAATGACGGCGTAGACGAGACCCTGCGAGATCTGCAGGACCGGGGAGAGCGCCCCTCCCATGCGCCAGCTCATCAGCGTCCCCTTCCAGAGCATGATGAGCACGAACACGACGCCGAGCGCCGCGCCGAGAACGTCGAGGCCCCACCGACCGGACGCGGGCAGGCGCTCGGCGACGAGCGAGATGGTGAACGTGTCGTTGCGGCCGACGGTCACCGCGGCCGCCAGGAGCGCGGCCCAGACGAAGAGATAGCGCGCCAGCTCCTCGGACCACGGCAGGGGCTCCTCCAGGACGTAGCGGAAGAGCACCTGCAGGGACACGCAGACGAGGAACCCGAAGGAGAAGAGGGCGGCCACCTCGGTGAACAAGGTGTCCGTCCAGGTCAGGAGGCGACGCATCCGGTCGGTCGGCTCCTATTTCGTGTCCAGCACGGCCTGGATCATCTTCCAGCCGCCGACCTTGTCGGCGTACTTGTCGTAGACGGGCTTCACCGCGGTCCGGAAGCGCTCGATGTCCGGATTCTCGACGATCTCCATGCCCCGCTTCTTGACCTCGGCCAGGGCGCGCGCCTCATCGGCGTCGAACTCCTTGTCGAACCAGGCCCGGGCCTCCTCGGCCGCCTCCATGATCGCCTTCTGATACTCGGGCTTGAGTCCGTTGAACCACTTCGCGCTCATGCCGACCGATCCGGGCATGTTGAAGTGCTTGGTCAGCGTGTAGTACTTCGCGGTCTCGTACGACTTCTGCTCGATGATGCCAAGCGGGCCCCACTCGGCGCCGTCGATGACCCCCTGCTTGGCGGCCATGTAGACCTCGGTCGAGGACATCGGCGTCGGGATGGCGCCCAGCGCCCGAAACGTGTCGACCATGAGCGGCGCTTCCATCACCCGGAGCTTCAGGCCCTTCACGTCGTCGGGGCTCAGGACGGGCCGCCGGCGGTTCCAGATCGAGCGCGCGCCGTCGGGCAGGCCGGTCATGATGAGCTTGATGCCGGTCTTCTGCTCGAGGTCGCTGTAGACCTGCTGGCCGATCGATCCGCGCACGACCTTCTTCATGTGGTCGTAGTCACGGAAGATGAACGGAAAGTCGAAGAGCATGGTGTTCGGGTAGAGCGGGGCGAGGTTGGCGTTGTTCACCCCGCACATCTCGAGGTTCCCGGCGATGACCGCCTCGAGGTTCTCCTTCAGCCCACCGAGCTGCCCGCTTCCGACCCACTTGATCGCGAGCTGGCCGTTCGTCTTCTCGGCCACCTTCTGGATGAAGAGCATCTGCATTCGAGGGTTGATGTAGGCCGCGCTGTTGACGGAGGCGAGGGTCGCTTCGACTTTCTGAGCGGCCGCCGTGGATGGCCACACCGGGATGAGCCCCACCGCGAGGCCGAGCGCCACGAGGCAGAGCGTTGCGAACCGGGTCCCCTTCATTGTCTCCTCCACGCTTCCGACGTTGGAAGCCCTGGGTTCGTGAACGGCGCTCGCTTTGCGGAGGGCAGCTGATCCTCCATCGCCGGGTTGAGTGACCGTGCGGGCGCGCAGGTCGTCACACCTCGAGAAGACGGACCAGGCGGCACGCGCCCTCCATCACGTGCTGTCCGGTCGTCCGGGCCACCAGTTCGCCGTCCCGGGCACGCAACCCCCTGACGATGACCTCGTGCGCGTCCGGAATGTCCTTCAGGTTCGGGTAGAAGAGGGAGTGGGCCCGCTTGGCGCTGATGATGGCTCTCCGCTGCGCCTTCAGGTCGGTCAGCAGCCGGATGAGCCGGCTATGGCCCGAGGCGGCGCTGAGGCCGTCGTGGAACTCGAGATCCAGCTTCGTCAGCGGCTTCGGTCTCCGTCGCCGACACTCCGCGCTCGATCGAGGTTGCCCGTCGCCGCCTCCCGCGTCGATTGTCTGGTTGTCGACAACGAAGCAATCACACACGTCGGCACCCGGTCAAGCCCCTGGCGCTGCCGGATCGCACCTGGAGGGGGAGAAGTGCCAGGCTGGAAGCGCCGCCGGGCGCGCTCGAGGGCGTCGGCGATCCGGGGGTTGTCGATCGTGGCGCCAACCCGTCCACAAGCGGGACAGCCAGACCCAGAGGATCCGATCCCAATGGGAGAGCCGGGGTCGGGTGACGGATCGCTGAAGGACCAGCTTCACGCGGGGATTGGCGTCGGGAGTGCTGGGGGCGGGAAGGCGGAGGCCGTAGTGGGCGAGGTAGTTGGCCGCCCGCGCGGCAGCCCGGGCGCCGCTCTGGTGATCGTTGAGCCAGGTCGTCAGGAGCGCGACGAGGGACGGCGGGAGGTCGAGCTTCGGGATGCTCGAGGAGCCGGGCATGGGCGCGTCGATCTGACGGGCCGCGAGGAGTGTGGTCAGGCGTGCGAGGTGGGCGGCATCCAGCCAGAAACTCCAGATGGGCTCGACGAGGGGAAGGGGGAATCAGCGGCCGGCGCGATCCGGTCCCTGACGGCGGCGGCGAGACGCGCCGGCTGATCGCCCGCGGCTTGAGCGGGGGCGAGGCGCAGCGGGCGAGCGCGCGCGGTGAGCGCGGCGCGGAGGGCGCGGTCGCTGACTGAGCGGGAGACCTGCCGCTTCGCCATCGTTGCCCGGGTGGCAGGCCATTATCGCCGGAAACGTGCGACCGGACACGACCCCAGCGTGACCACTCCGTTCCGGCCCGCACCATGACGCCGGCCCGCCCGCCGGAGTAGGATGGCCGCGTGATTCGTCGGCTCGTCGGTGGGGGCGGCGCGACGGCGATCCTGGTCCCGACGCGCGCTCGCGAGGACGCGCCGGGCGCGACCCAGCCCGGATCCTGAGCCGGATCGTCGAGCGCCAACGGCGAAAGGACTGCCCATGGTGAGCAAGCGTCCCGCGTCCCGCTCCGCCCCCGTCGCCCGGATCGTGGCGGCGGCCCGCGCCGCCCGCGTGCGGCTCGTGCGCTTCCTCTACACGGACAACGGCGGGGTCACCCGGGGCAAGGCGACGCACGTCGAGAGCCTCGCCCAGCGGATGGCGGACGGCATCGGCCTCACCGTCGCCATGCAGGCCATGAACATGCTGGACCATCTCACGCCGGTGGAGGGGATGGGGCCCGTCGGCGAGATCCGCCTCGTGCCCGACCCCGCGACGTTCACGGTCCTTCCCTACGCGCCCCACTCGGCGGCGATGACGACGGACATGCTCGCCCTCGACGGGACGCCGTGGGGCGCGTGCCCGCGGGCGTTCCTCAAGCGCCAGATCGCCGCCTGCGCGGCGGAGGGATTCGGCGTCCAGGCGGCGTTCGAGTGCGAGTTCAGCCTGGCGACGCGGGAGGCCGACGGAAGCTACCGGCCTCTCGATGAGAGCCTCTGCTTCTCGACGGTGGGGATGACGAGCGCGGCCCACGTGATCGACGACATCGTCGCGGCTCTGGAGGCCCAGGGGATCCAGGTGGAGCAGTACTACCCGGAGCTGGGGCACGGCCAGCAGGAGCTCTCGATCCGGCACGCCGACGCCCTCGCGGCAGCCGATCGCCAGGTCTACTACCGCGAGACCGTGCGGAACGTCGCCTGGCGGCACGGCCTTCACGCCTCGCTCGCGCCGAAGCCGTTCCCGGAGGGCGCGGGGAACGGCGGCCACATCCACTTCAGCCTGTGGGATCGGAGCGGCCGCCGGGCCCTCATGCACGATCCGCGGGACCGGTACGGCGTGAGCCCGCTCGGCTATCACTTCATCGCGGGCGTCCTCCATCATCTGCCGGCGCTGCTCGCCCTCACGTGCGCCACCTACAACTCGTACCGGCGGCTCCAGCCCCACTTCTGGGCCTCGGCCTACACGGCGTGGGGCCCCGACAACCGCGAGGCGGCGGTGCGGATTCCGTCCGCGTTCCGGTCGGACCGCGCGGGATCGACCAACGCGGAGCTCAAGGCGTGTGACCCGGCGGCGAATCCGTACCTCGCCCTCGGCGGCCTGCTGGCCGCGGGGCTGGACGGCGTCAAGCGTCGGCTCGCCCCCGGAGAGGCGACGCTCGAGGACCCCGGCAATTACTCCGCGAAGGAGCGGGCGGCGCGAGGCATCCGGCGATATCCCGAGACGTTGAAGGACGCCCTCGACCAGCTTGAGCGGGACCCGGTCCTGGTGGACGCGCTGGGGCCGCTGCTCGCGCGGTCGTTCCTGGCCGTCAAGCGCGCCGAGTGGGCGGCGTTCAGCAAGGAGTCCGTGGACTTCGAGGTGCGGCATCACTTCGGGAAGTTCTGAGGCGGGCCGCGCGATGCCGCTCGACCTCGGGACCATACCGATCCTTGACCACCACTGTCACACGCTGCTCCGTCCGGGCGCGCTCACCCCGGCGACCTTCCAGCAGTTCTTCACCGAGAGCCTCGACCCGACCGTGCGGGCGCGGGACGTGCCGGCGACCGTCTTTTTCCGCTGGGCGCTCCGGGAACTGGCCGGGTACCTTGGCTGCGCGCCGACGGTAGACGCCGTCCTGGCGGCGCGCACCGCCGCCGGCGACGGCCTGGCCGGCCGGATGCTGCGCGATGCGAACGTTCCGGTCCTCCTGGTCGACCTCGGCTACCAGGTCGGCGAGATGTCGACGCTCGAGGAGCTGCGGGCGCGCCTGCCCTGCCGGATCCACGCGATCCTGCGGCTCGAGACGCTCGCCCAGGAGCTCATCCTCCGCCACGAGCGCTTCGACGCCGTCGTGGACGCCTTCGTCGGCACCGTGGAGGGCGCGCGGGCAGCCGGCCACGTCGGGCTCAAGAGCATCATCGCCTACCGCACCGGCCTCGCCGTTGGGACCCCGCGCCGCGCGGACGCCGCCCGCGCGTTCCGGCCGCTCCGCGCCGAGGCGCGCCGCGCGGGCCGCATCCGCCTCGCTGCCAAGCCGCTCACCGACTACCTCCTGCGGCTGGCGCTCGACGCGGCCGCGCGGCAGGCGCTGCCCCTCCAGCTCCACACCGGCTTCGGGGACTCCGACGTCGATCTCCTCCAGGCGAACCCGCTCCTTCTGCGCCCGCTCCTCGAGGACCGGCGGTTCGCCTCCGTGCCGTTCGTCCTGCTCCACGGCGCCTATCCCTACGTCCGGGAGCTGAGCTACCTGGCCTCCCTCTACCCGAACGTCCACGTGGATCTCGGCCTGGCGATCCCGCACGTGGCGAGCGACCTCCCCGGCATCGTCCGGCAAGCCCTCAGCCTGGCTCCGACGAGCCGAGTCCTGTTCTCCAGCGACGCCTCGGGCGTGCCGGACCTCTACTGGCTCGCCGCGCGCTGGGGCCGCCGCGCGCTCGGCACGGTCCTGGAGGATCTCGTCCGCGAGGGCGCGCTCGGGTCCGACGAAGCCCTCTCGGTAGCGGAGGACATCCTCGGGCGGAACGCGGCCCGCCTCTACGGCGTGCCATTTGGGTCGTCCTGAGTCTCGCGTCATTGCCGCGGCGCTGACCACCACACCGCACGCCTCGAAGCTCGGCTTCGACACCGATCCGGACGAGGCCGCGGCGAGCCGCTGGCGCGTGCTCGACTAGGTCGCGACCGACCGGTCGCGCCGGAGACCTTCACCTTCCTCGATCGCCTGCTCGGGAAGATGGCGACGTTGTTCCCGGACCGGCACTTCCATGTGGGCGGCGACG